>QBVC01000016.1 GCA_003058495.1 gamma proteobacterium symbiont of Ctena orbiculata
AGAAGCTTCAGCCGATATTCCCTGAGAACCGTCATGCATGCCGCCTCAAAACTTCCAGCCATCATTCTCTCTACTAGCTTGCTTTTCGGCTGCGGCGGAGGCGGAGGCAGTGGTGGCGGTACTGACTCCGGTTCCTACCTCAATTCTGTCGTTTTTTCAGATCCTTGGCCCGATGATATCAATGCGGTTTATAGCCTGACCAATGTTGAATCTTCCGGCGACTCCGAAATCGCCCCGGGCGGCGCACCCCCCTACACCGACCCGATTGACTACCCGCCTGCGGATCTGGTCGCGCTGTCCATGGGAATAGAGGGAGACTATCTATACATTCGCTTCGATTTTGCCGGCACTATCCCCGCCTCGGAGAACCCTGTCGTCGCCAGCGGCGAAGTTGAGGCCCAGACGGTCACAGGCCAGGGCATCAGCGTAAATTTCAACTCTGATAACGATCTCAGCACCGGTGCCGGCGGTGAAGGGATAGACGGAATCGATATCTTTTTTGCCTTCTCCCTCGAATATGGCATCCCACCCTTCGTCTATACGAACTACGGTTTCCCCGATGGCGATATACACCATCACCTGGGACACGCCGACGGTGAACTGGGGGAGGGTGGTCCCGGATACGACTATGTGGTACTGCGATTTCTCATCCCGGAGTTCGCGGACTATCTTCCGAGGGGAGAGACTCTCGACTTCGGCGGCTGGTCGGAAGCGGAGAGTGACCTGTACCATCACTACGCCTTTGACCCCATGCAGGCGAGTAGTTTTTTCGTTCAACCTTAGCGGAACATAAGCGATCGTTTTGCTATGGCATGCCTCCTCCTTCGATATACAATTAGGTCATGCATAACCGGGTATACTGCCATGCAGTACGCGTTACTCCTCGAAATCCAACTGACTGAATGGGATTGGTTCAATGATACGATACCTTGCTTTTGTTGCTCTGGGATTAATCTTAACCGGCTGCGCCACAATGGATCGAGAAGAGTGCCGGTTGGCCGACTGGCGCAGTATCGGTTACGAGGACGGCGCCAAGGGACGTCCGCTCTCCTATCTTGGCAATCATCGAAAAGCCTGCGCCGAACACGGCGTGACACCGGATATGGAGCGCTACGAGGAGGGTCGCCTGGCCGGTCTGAAGGAGTACTGCACGCCTCGGAATGGCTTTAAATTAGGCAGATCTGGACATAAGCTCAATCCGGTCTGCAGAGCGCCATTGGCAGAGGCATTCAGCGAGGCATGGTCAAAAGGCGCTGAGATTTATGCCGCCAAGATGCAGCTGCAGAAAAGCAAGCAAAAGCTGGATAGACACAGAGATCTCATCGAAACACTGCAACAGCAGATCGAAGAGAAAGAGGCCGACTTGGTGAAGGATGGCATCAGCAGCAAGCGGCGCAAATATCTCCTTGACGAACTCAAGGTTCTTGGCAATGAGCTTGAAGAGGCGGAGACAGATCTCTACGAGTTGCAGGACAGGGTAGACGAGGATCGCGATTATCTGGAGCGGATTGAGCGACGTTACCGCTACTGAAACTCAGGGTATCCGCTCGGATTCAGCCGTCAGGGAGTAGCAGCGACGTCAACTCGCTGATATGGGTAATGGTTCCCTTCGATCCCATTCCGCGTCGCTCAATATCCTGCTGATCGCTGGTATCGAGGAAATAGGTTACAAGCAGGCTGTCGATACCGCACGCTTCGGCGCCCAGATGTTCCTGACTGCTGCCATCCCCGATGAACAGCGCCTGCTGCGGATCTACCCCCAACCCCGCCAACGCTGCTTGATATATTTCAGGTTGTGGCTTTTTCACGCCCTGCTGCCAACTGAAGTGAACCGTAGTGAAAAGGGGTGCAAGCGGCGACTCACGCCATGCCCGGACCTCGCCGGTCGAGGCGTTGGATACCAGTCCCAGGCTGAAACCATCCATCTTCAGCATCTCCAGCACATTGAAGATACCGGGTTCGATTTCGGTCAACGCCATGTCGAAGCGTATCTGACGCGCGTCAGCGGCCTCGCGTATCCTGGCAGACGGGATAGTGGAATCGAGACTATGGGCAATGCGCCTCACGGTTTCCGTATGATCTGTCTCATTCACGATATCATGGTGTTGGCTAAAACAGGCCTGGTTCCAGAGCTTGCGATCCAGGCCCAGTATATCGGCTGTATAGCGCCCCTTACCGTGCGCAGCCTTGGCGACGCTAAGCAGGGTCCCGAAAAGATCGAAGATAATTGCCTTGTAATTTGATTTCAGTTCGCTCATTTCACCGGCTTACGTTAACCTTTGCCGCAGCATAGAGTGATCTGGTTAATATAGGCAACCATGTAACTCAAATCCAGCCCTGTAAACCGAGAGCATAAGAACCGGTTGCAGCTGCGTAAGCAGGCACACAGAGCGGAAACAAGAAGGCTGGTTGTATAGGATTGATTCCGCTCTGTGCCGAAGGTCACTCGTCAGACAGGATCAATTATTTCAAGGGCGAGCCGACTTTACCCATCAGGCTCACGTAGCGATGATTGTTCGAATCCATGGTGAACTCGTGCAATCCTCCCGCCAGCACAAAGACGTTGTCAAAGCCTAGCGACCTGGCGGCCCACATGACGATATTCGACAAGCCCTCACTGTCACAAACTATAACATGCCGGAGATCGCCCTGTTCAAGCGGATCACCAAAATGGCTCGTCAAGACAGCTGATATTTCGTCAGCGGGTCGATACCAAGCGCCATCATCAACCAGCAGATCGATGTACTTCAAAGCATTGCTTGCATTTGACAGCGTACCTTGCGCATAAACGTAGCTTTTGGTTTTTTTACCCGTTGGATAGACCTCGTTACGAACATCCCAGAATCGAGTCCTGGCATCAATCCGTTTTCCGACACTATTCTTAAGGGAGAGCCTCTGCCGGTTACTATTCCTTGCGCTGAAGTTACCGGGCTCTATATTGCCGGGGACAGCATCAACCATGGAATAGGGTATCAGCAAGTTATCGGCGGTGGCGTCATTGTAGACAACGGCACGACCCCCATACTCTACGACCGTTCTGGAAAAGCGAGTGGCGAACTCCTTGTTGCCTACAGCGATTATAAGGTCACCCTGATCAATGCCCAGTTTGCGCATGCTGGCAGTCCATTGTTTCCTGTTTGGCATTGCCTTGGGATATTTTCTCCCCATCGGATATGACAGCGATTTGCTGAAAACGCGTATCGCAAAAGAATCATCCTCATTGCGCGGCTGCCAGGGAATCACTCGACGTGGGTCCGTGCCGGGGATGACATCCCTCGGCATCTGATTGGGCTTTTTGACCAGATATACGACCTTTGCCTGATGCTTCAACAGCTCCTTCAAACCAATCGAATCAACTATCCATTGGCTCTGAAACTGTACTGCCTCAACGCTGCCAATACAGAAGCAAAGAAACATCATTTGTAAATAGGGGTACAAAGCTTTTTTCAACCTCATTAAAGTTCTCCTTTTTCGTTTAGTCCTTGTTAATTCATCCCTTCCATCTGCCAAGACCGGGGAGCGATGGCAGCTTCCCGCCCTCAGATTCCATAAAAAACCCGATCCTATAGCCAATCCGCCAAGGAATCTGTTTCCCACAACACGAAATCAGATTGTCAACCTATAGCTGTAACCCGCATACCGGAGAGTAGAACCAACCTCAATAGCGCCACTGGACGCTTCCCGATAAATCGGTCAAGACGCTGTCCAGGGTCAAATCTTTTTTATGCCCTTTGTCATATTATTGAAACAAGTAGTCTGTGTGGATTATGACGATCCTGACGCATCCCCCATAAGGATCTGATTTTTCTACAAAAAGAGGTCTAGCTGTTGTGGATACTCATACTTTTTTCGTTCACCTCCTCCTTATTTTGATCGTCTCAAGGTTGCTTGCTGAGTTGGCAGTGCGATTTCAGGCACCTGCGGTAATCGGCGAGTTGACGGCCGGTGTGATCCTTGGTCCAAGCCTTTTGGGCTGGATTGAGCCTACCACCACCATTCAACTGTTGGCTGAGATCGGCATAATCCTGCTGTTGTTCAAGGTCGGTATTGAGACTGATATTCGACGTCTTATCAACGCAGGCAGACAATCACTGATTGTTGCCATGGGAGGGTTTTTCATGCCGCTCTTAAGCGGTTTCGCCCTTAGCTATTGGATATTCAATCTTGGCGGGTTGGTCTCCCTGTTCATAGGCGGTACGCTCACCGCAACCAGTATCGGTATCACCATCCGAGTGCTCAGTGACCTCAAAAGACAACATGAGAAAGAGGGGGAGGTTGTCTTGGGGGCAGCTGTTCTCGACGACGTCATGGGTGTCATCCTGCTTGCAATACTGTACGAATTCTCGATCAGTGGCGGAGTAAGTGTGACAAATGTCGGCAAGGTGTTGACGTTCATAATGCTGTTTTTCCTCTTCGCTCCGATTGCGGCAAAGTTGATCTCGGTCATGATCCGACGTTTCGACGACTACTCCACCACACCGGGCTTGATACCCATTATGATCATATCCCTGGTGCTGTTCTTCGCATGGCTGGCCCATGTGGTCGGTGCGCCTGAGCTGTTGGGCGGGTTTGCTGCGGGACTCGCCCTGTCGCGACGATTCTTTCTCCCCTTCGGAATGGCCTTGCACAATGACAGAAAGTTTGCAGGTCGAATCGAGGTGCAGATGAATCCGATCGTCTATATCTTCAGTCCGATCTTCTTCGTTACCGTAGGACTCTCGCTCAGTCTAAGAGAGATCGACTGGTCTTCGCCCTTTATTTGGTCATTTGCGCTCAGTTTCTTTATCATTGCAGTGGCTGCAAAATTCTTTGGAGCGATGCTTATCAACGCCGGCATAAGACAGAGAGTCGCGATCGGACTCGCCATGGTTCCGCGGGGAGAGGTTGGTCTTATATTTGCTGAACTGGGAAGGTCGACCAATATATTTGATATTGAAGTTTACGCGGGCATGATCATCGTCATAACCCTCACAACGTTATTATCACCCTTTGCGCTTAAATGGTTCTACATGCACTATTTCGAGCAGAGCAGCAGCGCTTGTGATCAGTATCCTGCGAACGGACCATTAACGAGGTAGATAGCTCAGCCAATATAGATGAACGTTGTTGCTTGAATGGCAACAGGCGGCATCTCGGCCCCAAGACAGGGTATATCGTTAATCCTCCGCTGATTTATTCAGAAATTCCGCGAACTTTCGATCTTCGCCTACTGTGTGATTCAAAAACCACTGCTCTAGAAATTCGACAACATGTATTGCCTGAATATGCCCATCTTCAAACAACAGTTTGTTTCTATTCAATCCGTCGATCAATTGATTATGGAATTTCTTGTGCTCATTAAGCCCCGGGAAAGATGCCCGATACATCAAATTCTCTTCACTGATGAAATGAAAATGGGTGTACAGGCCCAGTTCGATGAATAGCGACTTATGATAAAAGAGATCGTTGCTGGTCTGCAGCTCATTAGCCAGCCTTGCAATTAAATCCAGGAAATAGTGATGCTGCAAATCGATTTCCTCTATGCCTAGTTCATATTTTTCCGACCAACCCTCTAGTTTATTCTGCATTATCCTGTCTCGCCTCGACCAAATCTGTCTTATCGCAGTAGGCTCGGTTCTTGCCCAGCGATTTTGCCATGTACATATTCCTGTCAGCTTCTACAAGGAGATGCTTTGCTGCGCCATCTCGGGTTGGGATACAGACCGCACAACCTATGCTTGCGGTTATCAGTTCTACTGAATTCAAATTAAAACGTTGTAACGATAATCGTTCGATTGCCGCCCGCATCAGCTCTGCAATATGCAAGGCGTTTGCGAGACTGCATTTTTGCATAAGCACGACAAACTCCTCGCCACCATAGCGGGCAACCATATCTCCTGTTCTCCTCACCTGTTTGGATAGCTCACCGGCCACGACTCGCAAAAAATCATCGCCTTTGTCATGACCATATCTGTCGTTGTACGATTTGAAGTCGTCAAGGTCAATCATCAGTATCGCTATTTCCAACCTTGTCCTGCATGCTCTCTTCCACTCCTGCTGCAGAGACATTTCAAACCTACGACGATTGGGGATAAGCGTCAGTGGATCGATGTCTGCCAGATACCGTAACCTGTCAACGCGTCGCTTTGCAGTTAAATGGTTGTTGATCCTGGCCTTGATTGCCGGGATATGAAATGGTTTGACGATATAGTCAACCGCCCCCAGAGACAGGCCCTGTAGTTCAATGTCCACGTCATATCGATTCGCCATCAATATTACCGGGATCTCTTTTGTCCTGGCTTTTTTGTTGAGCAGGCGGAGAAGATCGAGGCCATTTCCAGACTCCGCTGAAATAGCCAGTAAAATAATATCTGGATGATCACCTTTGTCGATTGACTGCAGGGCCTGTTGAGATGTCGTTGCCGTTATTACGGCGCAGTCTTTGCTGAGCAATCTATATAGTATTTTTGTGTTTTCTTCACTGCTATCGATAATCAACAAGTTGGCTTGCGACAACATCAAGCCCTGACCGGAGGGGGCGCAACAAGTGACATAATCACTCTGCATCGCTTTTTGTTCTCACTTCCCATAAGATAATATTATTTGTTAGCGGTAGATTCATTATGGGTATCGTTTGGTACTTACGAATAAGTAGCCGCCGGTAACAAGATCAGTCCACCAATGATCTTCTCTTTCACAAATTACCTGCCAAGAACAATAAAAAGCGGCCTATTACATTGCACTTTTTATATGAAGACTGGGATATCATGACAACACTGGCGGTAGACAACGTCTTTCGACTCAGCCAGACCACCCACAACGCATTAAAAACACTGATATCAGGGTAAATATACCCCTATAACCAGGCCGGCCGCTAATCATAAAATGCTATATACTCTATTTTTTACAAATTTGTAACAATTTGGTTTGGATTTGCCAGCACTTATAACGTTTAGCAGGCTAAATCTCTACTATTTGTTATTTTTCCAAATTATTCTGATCAAGCGGCAACAAGGACAAATTTAGCTTTTATTTGTTAGCCTGCCGGTAAATGAATGGATTCTTAGTGTCAAACGAGCCAACCATGTTTCTACATGAAAGATAGGATTCCGGAGATTCGGTGCAGACTGTTTATATGCAGCGGAAGCTGTGAATTTCAGCCGCCGCAGCAAGGGAGTCAGAGTGCGAATACAACAGCCCCTGCCGTTGAACGACAGTTATTGCGCATGCTGTATCAGCGTTTGACAAAACGAATGAAATCTCCGGCAGGTAACGGCTTTGTGTAGTAATACCCTTGGACATATTGGCATCCCAGGCGCTTCAGCACCCTATTTTGTTCCTCGGTCTCCACGCCTTCAGCAACCACCTCAAGGCCCAAGGCCCTCCCCATCGATAAGATCGCATTGACCATCGCGTACTGTTTATCCTCGGTGACATCATCTTCCATATCCTCTCTCCAGCGCAGATCCTCGACAAATCTCTTATCGATTTTCAACTGTCCTATAGGTTTGTTTTGAATAATCGCCAGTGATGAAAATCCAGTCCCGAAATCATCGACCGAGAAAGTCAATCCCAATTCCGATAAACGCGTAACGACTTCATCGGCAATCTGATCATTCGGCATCAAAAGTGATTCTGTAATTTCAAATACCAGGCAACTTGGGCTTAATTCATATCGATTGAGCAGCTCTTCCACCCGCTCGCTGAACGATGTCGACTCGAGCTGTTTTGCACTTACATTAATGGAAAAGCGTATATCCTGATCCACAAGTCCGTCTTTCCGCCACTCAACGAATTGCTTAATCGTATTCTCAGTTACCCACTCCCCTAAGGCGACTATCATCCCGCTCTCTTCAGCCACGCTGATAAACTTATCAGGCGACACAACGCCTCGGTACGGGTGCCTCCAGCGCACCAGGGCCTCAACAGCATATAAACTTCCTTCTATTGTAAATTGAGGCTGATAATAGAGTTCAAACTGCTCTTCAATCAGCGCGACACGCAGCTCTGCCTCCATGGTCATGCGTTGGCGGGCCGATTCCTGCATATTGGAATGGAAGAACCTGACCAGACCCCGACCATCATTTTTTGCCTGGTACATGGCCGTATCGGCTTGGCGCACGACATCATTGACATTATCCTCGTCGTGGAACGGGAAGACGCTGATACCGATACTCAACGACACCTGAAATGGCTGCTTATTGATAATCAGCGGTTCTGACAGCGATTCCGTAATATGTTCCGCAAAACGTTGCGCGTTTACAGCGGTGACATGATTGTTGTGATGGTGCTCGCCTAACAGCACGACAAATTCATCGCCTCCCATACGAGCCAGCAGATCCTCTCTTCTTATATGCGTGCGCATACGCCTGGTAAAACCGATAAGCAATTGATCACCGGTATGGTGGCCGAGTGAATCATTGACGGTTTTAAACCTGTCAAGATCCATGAACAGCAACGCGCCATAACTATCCTGACGCTTGGCAAGGGAGAGTGAGCTTTCCAGCTGATCATAGAGTGTCGCACGATTCGGTAAGCCGGTAAGAACATCATGGTGCGCCTGGAAGTGAATTTTCTCCTCGGACTTCTTCAGTTCGGTTACATCGCTTACCACGACCAACAAGGACTCGGCCCAGCGGAAAGCACTTTCTACAGAATTATTCCTGTCAAGCCGCCTCCCCTGAATTCTTCCCGCAAAACCGTCTTTAACGCTTCCCTTAGACAAACATCTGAATTTGATATCGATAAATTTGCCATCGGGATGATTGGCAAAAGCGGTATACCTGCTCCTGAAGATGGATTGTTCATCCGGCTCCATGAACTCCACCAAGGCGCGGCCCGTCAATCTGTACTTCTCCACTCCCAGCATGGTCGCGAGCATTTGGTTGGCGCGGACGATAATGCCGCTGTCATCCAGGCTGGCATAACCCATGGGGGCTTCGTTATAGAGATCCAGGTACTGCTGATGTGTATACTGAAGCTTAGCCTGGGCCTGCCGCAACTCTTCATTCTGCAGCTCCAGTTCAACCTGATGGACGTGAAGCTCCTGCAACAGCTTGTCACGGTCCGCCAGCTTTCTTTCGTACTCCGTTATCTCTCTGCTGCGCGCGATCTCTTCTGCCTTGTCGCGCATGAACTGCGGATCACCATCACTCGTTACTGCTTTTCTCTTATCATTCACTCACAAAAAACCTGTTACTTAACTGCCTTAATCAAGCCGACAAACCAATGCCTCTGGCCAATAATCATCTCCGCCACTGACAGCATCTGGGTTACCAACTCTCCGTTCTTGTGCCTGACATTGACTTCTCGAGTGCTTCCAATAATGTCCGATTTCCCCTCTCTGAGATAGCGATCGATGTAGACATTATGGTCATCAGCCACTTCTCTCGGCATCAATATGGAAACGTTCGTGCCCAATAGCTCCGCCTCGGCATAACCGACCAGATCGAGCAGCGCATCGTTGACCTCCTGTATAATCCCCTCCTCATTTATCAACACATAGGCATCGGTTACCCGCAACAGGGTCTCCATGCGCAGCTCACGCTCGACCAGTTCCTTGCGCGCCTCTCTCAGGCTTGTCGTATTGATAAAGGTAAAGACGACGCCGGAATAGGTATCCGGTGCAATCTGATAGGGAAACACCCGCATCAGGTATTCTTCGCCGTCATTGGACAATATCTTTTCACGCACCAGCCCTTTCTCACTCGACCTCACCTGCTTGGCCAGCGATATGACATCCACGTTCTTCAGCTTGTGCGAAAGGTGGCTGAGCGGCCGCCCGATATCCTGGTCCATGATGCGGAACAGATAGGATATCTCCGGTGTAAAGCGGCGTATCTCAAGGTTTTCATCGAGAAAAAGGGTTGCCACGCCGGTGCTGCTGAGCAGATTGTCGAGGTCATTATTGACTTCGGTCAGCTCGGTGATCTTGCCTTGATACTCGGCATTGACGGTGTACAGCTCCTCGTTGACCGATTGCAGCTCCTCGTTCGTGCTTTGCAGTTCCTCGTTGCTTGCAAGCAGCTCTTCATTGGTCGCCTGCAGCTCCTCATTCGACGTTTCCAGCTCCTCGACCGTCGCCTGCAGATTTTCCCGGGTGAACTGCAGCTCGTTCTCGAGGTCGACGATTCGCTGTTCCGCCTCCTTGCCCACGTTGTAGGTTTCAGGTGACGATTTGTCGGACTCGACCGAGCTGCGCACCTCTTCGACAAAGACGGCAACCATCATCACCTGCTGCTTTTTGGTCGGCAGCGGCTTGAGGCGCATATTGACGACCTTCTGCATGTTGTTGCCGTTGAGGTGAATATTGGAATAGATCAGCTCCTCCTTGCTCTTGATCACCTTCTGCAAGCCTGTATTCAGCGGTATCGCCAGATCCTTGATAACCAGTTTGGAGACATCATTGACTACCTTGCCGGTGGAAAACTGAAGATAGTCTTTCGAGTCACCCGCCACATGCATCAGCTCCTGGGATTCGCTTACCACCATGCAGAAAGGCAGGTAATCGCCCGCAATGCCTTCAACCAGGCGCTCCAGAAGCCGCTCCTCTTCGTGAATACGCGCGGCCATCCCCTTTCCGGTCATGCGGTTGCTGTTGGACCATCGCTTGGCGTCGAAGTTGATTGCCGGTTCCGATAATTCGGCGTGGCGCTTGCGGCCCCTGGATTGGTAGATACGCCATTTATGATCCAGGGGATCGAAGTACTCGGCCATTTCACCGGTGGTTTCGCTGCTGCCGAGAAAAAGCAAGCCCTTGGGATTGAGGGCGAAATTGAACAACTCCAGGACCCGTTTCTGCAGTACGGGCTGCAGGTAGATGAGCAGGTTGCGGCAACTGATGAGATCGATGTTCGTGAACGGCGGGTCCTTGACCAGATTGTGCTGGGCAAACACCACCATCTCCCGAACCTGGCGGCTGATATAGAATCCCTCGTCCTTATGATAAAAATATTTTCCCAGCATGGCCGACTCGATATCCGCAACCGCACTCTCGGCGAAGACCCCGGCACTGGCTGTCACGATGGCCTCCCGATCCACATCCGTTGCGAATATCTTGATATCGGTATGCAGTCCCTCCTTTTCCATCACCTCGCAGCAGAGGATGGCCAGGCTGTAGGCCTCTTCGCCGGTTGAGCAGCCGCTCACCCAGAGTCGCAACTTGTCATCCTCGGCTTCCCTTATCAGCATCGGCAGGTGCTTCGCCGAGATCGCATCAAACGCTTCCGGATCGCGAAAAAAGCTCGTCACCCCAATCAACAGGTCTTTATGAAGGCTGTTGAGTTCAACCGGGTAGCTCTCGAGAAAACGCACATAGTCTTTCAGATCATGTATCTGGTTGACGGCCATCCTGCGCTCGATACGGCGGATGATGGTGGTGGGCTTATAGTAGGTAAAATCGATTTTGTTGTTTTCCCGCAGCAGCGCGAAGATACGCGTCACCCCGTCCTCGTCGGTCAGCATCGTGCTGGCGTACTCGTTCTTGGCGGTGAAGGGGTGCTTCAAATAGGAGAGCAGCTGGGCCGGCATCTCTTCAGGCGGCAAAACATAGTCCACCAGTCCCGTGGCGATGGCGCTCCGCGGCATACCGTCGAAGGCGGCGGTCTCCTCCACCTGCACCATAGCCATGCCCAACTCCTCCTTAATCGCACGAATACCGCTGGTGCCGTCGCTGCCGGTGCCCGAAAGCACGATTGCAATCGCCTTGGCGCCCTGATCCTCGGCGAGGGAACGGAAAAAGATGTCAATCGGCAGATTGATACCCCGCGCATCCCGGTCCTGCTCCGAGAGGATGATGCGACCGTGAAACAGCCTCAGATTCTTGTTGGGTGGTATCAGGTAGACAGAGTTGTGCTCCACGATCATGCCGTCCTCGGCCCGGTGGACCGGCATGCGGGTACGCTTGGAGAGCAGTTCCGCCATCAGGCTTTTATGGTCGGGGGAGAGGTGCTGGATCACCACGAAGGCAACGCCGCTGTCGTGAGGCATCGCCTTGAAGAAGGCCTCGATGGCCTCCAATCCCCCGGCAGAGGCCCCGATGCCGACGATATGGGTAGGTCCCTCCCGCCCTTCAGCTTCTTCGGTAAATGCCGGCTCGGTTATGGTTTCATCATTCATGGTGGAGGATACCCTTGATCTCCAGGCTAAACGCCTTGAAAGTTTATACCCACAAAGTAGTAGTTGTCTTGACTAAAGACAACAAAATCAAAAAATTGCACAGGATCAGCAGGCCGCTTCATACGCTATTCCTACATACTGGGCAGACTCTATGGCTGACATGGTAGCCAGTTCGGCCTGATTGCGCTGAAGCCTCATCAGGCTCAGGCCAAGTCCGGTTCAGTGCGATGCGGTTAAGGATACGGCATCGCAGATCGATCTTTTCCGCGTCGCTGTTAGCCGGCACGATTTTAGCGGCCGGTTCGTTAGTTTGTAACTTCAATAGGAAGTGGATCATCCTGACGCAACCTGGATCCCGCGGCCCATGCACGATCCGCGCAAAGCGTCGCATACCTGGCGAAGCGTATGGATATGTTATTGTTTTGATTGATTTTATCTGTCTTACCCCAGCGATCGGGGTAGAGCGGAACATGCCTGCATGATCATCACGGGTATAGGTCTCACGCCGCTTCCCGATCTCTCTGCTATTGATCAGGGACCCGGTCGACTGGTCAGCGGGCGTGTTGTTCCTGACATATTCATCCCGGTCGCCCTCGATGAGACGGATCCGGTTATCCGCATCCAACTCAGGGAAAGTTCTACCTTCGGCACTCATAGATGGCATCAACGTACGCTAGTCTGCTGTGCTGGTTCGTTCCAGCTGCAGTGATAAAGTATAGTCTCTCCTGCGCCTTGAAGATTAACTTTAAATTAGCGCTGAAGATACGGTATTTTGAGCTATGAAAAATCGCATGCGCTATTTCAATAGCCGCAGCGCTCAAGCTGCGGAAGCGTTTCGTTCCTTAGCCATGCCTGGGCGCACTGGGCAGGATCATAGTCGCTCTCTTCCTCGATAAGGGTCAGCAGCAGTTGCATCGTCACCGCTTCTCCCCTGTTTGCGCGATAGAAATCCCGCAACAGACTGTCGAACCGGTTACTGCCGAGTACGGATTCCAGGTGCTTGAAAAAGAAGGCGCCCTTCATATAGGGCGCGATACCGAAGAGCCCATCCTCAAGAATATCGATCCCGTTACAGCCCGGCGGCCAGGCTATCTTGTTCTCGCTGCTGCTTTGCAGTGAAGCGAGCTGATTCCTGTAGGAGTTCCACACCTGATCGCCGATATCCTCTCCCGCGACCTCTTCGAGGGCGCGTGCAGCGAGATAGGATGCAAGCCCCTCGGAGAGCACGAAATCCTCCCAGCAGCCGATACGAACCCCATTCCCGAACCAGCCATGAGCCGCCTCGTGGGCGTGGATGACAGGATCTGACATCGATCCGCTGGCGATATGCCAATAGGGGTGGTGCTCGATACCGCCGAAGGCCGCGCCTCCCCAGTCCACCGAGACACTGGCCACCTGTTGACCGAAACCATACTCACCAAAGGTCTGTTCGTACCAGTCAAAGACATCCCTCAGGTATTGGGCGCCGCTCAGTGCGTCCTGCTCCTCGCCGGTTCGGTAGTAGACACCCACCTCTGTTCCATTGGTTGTCTGGCCCAGCGCCAGATAGCTGTAGTCGGCAACGGCCCATCCAACCATATACGCCGGCACATCCATCGCTATCGACCGCGGAAAGAGGCCTGTCGCGCCATCCGGCACACCCTCTAGCATCAGGCTATAGCCGCCACCCTCCGCCGGCTCGGATTTACAGGGAAAGAGATTGCCGCAATAGTAGGGCCAGATAAAGGTGGCTCCACTTCGTAGCAGACCATTGAAGTCATCCTGGATGGCGAAGCGATAGTCGATCGTCAGTGTCTGGGCCTCGACCGATTGCGGCACCCCCACATCGAGTCGCCCCTGCTCTGCCCTAAAGTTCAGTTGAATCCCATTCGAGGTTACGTTCTCGATAACCAGGTCGCCGATCTCGAAGGATGCGCTCGTTGATGCGAGCGACCCCGCTACTACAATGTCCGCGCTTGCCCCCATTCTATCGAGATCGACTATCAGGTTAGTCATCAATATATCCCGGCTCCAATCCGTGGAGGCCGCTGGGAGATCCCCGCCGTTCTGCTTGTTGCAGCCAACCATCAGGAAGTTTAGAAACAGCAACGAAGCGGCAGCCACAAGAATTTTAGGCAGGTTAAATACCATTGATCGATTCCCTATCGTCAGCAATGCAGATCAGCTTCCGTGGACTTTGCTCCCCATACAGATAGTCCTGAGGTGGCCTGACAACCCTCCCGGCAAATATTGACATCACCCGGACAGGGCAATACGTTGATCCCGTTTCCAGCCGCAAACAGAGTATATCAAATCACCGAACATCCTTTCTTTTCCAGCTTCCCTGTGCCCCCGGATATGACATCCGCACCCTGTTGCATTCCCCTGAACATCAGACCGGTGGCACGGATCTTCAACCGAAAATAGCAATATCAACAACCGGATCCAATCCGCTACAATCGGCGGAGAGGAAGCAGGCATGTCCGATTTCACCGGCTGTTTCGCCCACCGTTTGACCTTGTAGAACTACCGGAGGAGAAATGAACTGGAAACAGGCCTATCGTTCTTTCTACTACCAGGATGCTCCTGACCCCATGGACCTCGAGCTCCCCTACCAGAGCACCGCATTGCTGACCATCGACATCCAGAATACCTATATGAAGCCGGCTGATGACCCGCTCGAGCGTGAACGCTGGGCCCCCTTCCGGCAGCGCATGAACGATAGGGTCATTCCCAACACCCGCGACCTGCAGGACCGCTTCCGGCGTAAGGGTATGGATCTGCTTCATGCGCGCATAGCCTGTCTGCTGGAGGATGGACGCGACCGATCGCTGAGTCAAAAAAAGCCGGGATGGAACTATCTGTTGCTCCCACTCAATACGGAGGATGCGCAGATCGTCCCCGAGCTTGAACCGGCGGCGGGAGAGATCGTCCTAACCAAGACCACCGATAGCGCGCTTACCGGTACCAACCTGCGCTTGATACTGCACAACATGGGCATCGAGAACCTGGTTGTCTGCGGTATCTTCACCGACCAGTGCGTCTCCTCCACGGTCAGAAGTCTCGCGGATGAAAGCTTCAATGTCGTTGTTGTCGAGGACTGCTGTGCCGCCGGAACGGATGAGCTGCACCATCGAGAGTTGGAAATCATCAATATGATCTATTGCCAGGTCGTTTCCAGCCGTGAGCTGATAGCTATAATGGGACTGGACTGAAACCGGCCAAGCAATAGACCCACCCTATGGAGTGGCGGTTCACTTTGACCTACCCATATTTGGATCCGGCAGGGAGGTGGAAAGATGAAGGCAATCTGGAACGGACGGATAGTTGCCGAGAGTGACGACACCTTGATCGTGGAGGGAAATCACTATTTCCCTCCAGACTCGCTAAACCGCGAGTACTTCAGGAGCAGCAGCACAACATCCATCTGTTCCTGGAAAGGTACCGCCAGCTACTACACGATCAGTGTGGATGGCAGGGAGAACCGGGACGCCGCCTGGTATTACCCCTCGCCTTCAGCGGCCGCGGAGGAGATCAGGAATCATGTCGCCTTCTGGCATGGCGTGGAAATCATCGAATAGCAAACAGCGGCATGGCCAGGACTGCTACGGGCCGGGCGCGGCAAGAAGAGAAAAGACCGGGATCAGGTAACGGATCCCGGCTTACAGCGCATCCCGCACCCGTTCCAGCCGCCCCCTGACATCCCTGGCCAGCTGCGCAATCGTCTCATCCTCCACCAGCTGCAACACGGCCACCGGATCCATGAAGGCGACCGTCACGCCGCCATCCTCCTCTTCACGCACTACGACGTTACAGGGCAGCAGCAGGCCGATATCGGGCTCGGCATCGATTGCCTGGTTTGCCAGCGGAGGGTTGCAGGCACCCAGGATCTTGTAGGGACGCTTGTCGATACCCAGCTTCGCTTTCATCGTCGCCTGGACATCGATCTCGGTCAGCACACCGAAACCTTCGTTCTTCAATGCCTCCACGACCCGCCCCTCAACACGCTTGACGTCGCCTTCGACACGGGTATTGAAACTGTACATGGCACACCTCGGTAGAAAAAATGTGGATCAGGTCGAGTCGTTGAGCGGTTACAACCGCAGCTGACCCAGAGGATAGCATCGCGAGAGAGAGGAGATGCCCCACGGCTACTACGTATTCCCGGCAGGCTGCCGCAGAGACGGCAACCCGAGCCGGCTTTTCGCCTCACCGCGATACCCAATGGAGGGCTGAAGAAATTCAGCCTGGTGCCGACAACCGATAATGACGAGGGATCAATCAGACCGATAGTGGGGGATATCACCGTGAATTCAGGAAAGATTCGCTCTCTAAAATCCCTGGGGATGGGCCTCAGCCTTTGGCTCATGACCACGGCGCCGCTCCTGGCCAACAAATTTGAAACCATCGGTGGCGGTGTCCAAGGCTCGACCCGGGTCAAGATAGAATACCTGCAGGTCATCGCCTATGTCACCGGCGGCATCTTTCTCGTCGCCGGCATCCTCGCGATCGCGCTGCAAAACAAAAATGCCCACACATTGAACTACACCATGTGGAAACCCTCGGCAGCGATCTTCTTTGTCCTGAGCATCGCCGCTTTCGCGGCTGGTGTATTCATGAAATAGGATGAAACCAGCGATGCAGGTGCGGGATTGAAGTTCAGTCGGCGAACTCAAGACGATCCTGAACCTTGTCGATGGCATCTTTCGCGCACAATTCATCCCTCTCCCCGCCCGGCGCACCGCTGACGCCAATCGCCCCCAGCTGATAGCCGCCCGCGCTAATCGGCAGCCCACCCTGGAGCAGCAAGACCCCGTTCACGTGATTCATCTCCTGCTGGATGTCACGCCGGTTATCGCGAAACTCGCCGGATGCGATCCCCGACAGGATCACCGCATTCGCCTTCTCGCGGGCAATCTGGATGGTGAACCTGCTGGCATGCACGTCACGCATCAGCGCCACTTCGGCGCCATCTCCGGCGACCACCACCGCGGTCACCTGGTAGCCCCTTTTCCTGCATGCCTCCAGCGCATGCTTGACCATCTCCAGGGCAAGATCGGGACTGATCGCCTTGTGGCTCACTATATCCCCCGCGATCAGCGGCAAACCCAAAATGAGAAGCAGGGCAAATAGAGATGTACGTGGATTAATCATCTGATCTGGAGACGCCTTCACCCGGGGAATTCATCGGCATATTTTTCGATCCACTCCAGGGCGGCCTCTTCGCCCGTGAGATTGCGCCCCTCCGTCTGCTTGATACTCTGCTTGTAGTGCTCTATGTAACAGAGCTGTTCGACCATGCGCACCGCGTATGCCGTCTCCTCCTCGGTAAACTTCACCCCGATGAGAAAACTGTCATCCTCCCTGTGGCACCACACTACGACTCCCGTGGCGTGAAACTGGGGAGGAGTGATTGGGATCGCGATATGTATCTCCGTACCGGGCTCTATCCTCGCTTCGGAGACAAAGCAGAGACCGCCTTCACTGTAGTTGGTCAATGTCTCACGACTGGTTGTGGCTCGACCGCCAACCTGGAAATCTATCGGCACGTCGGTGGGATGTCTTATATAGAGGCGCATATCGATTGTTTTCTCGCCACAATCGCGTGGCCGCGGCTAAACCTTATTGGACCAGCGGCTGGGGGCCACCCTGCCAGCTGTACCTTTTTTTATAACAAAAGCAAAGGAAACCGCTTTTTGCAAGTCACGATACGTTCAGTATTACCTCTCTGCTGCCGCCTCATGGCTTCCCTGCCGGGCAAGCGTCGGCCCGGACGCAACGAAGTCGACCAGAAAATCATTTCCTATCCCGGTTGCAAGATCGTCTCCATAACCACAGAATCGGGGTCATGAAAACACTCTCCTTGGAAGAGATGCTGCAACGCCTGATCGGTGCGGCCTCGGTAAGCAGCGTGAATCCCGCCTGGGACATGGGCAATGGGAATGTCATCGAACATCTCGAGGGCTGGCTCAATCAACTGGGATTCAAGACCGAGGTCGTGCCCATTCCCGGACACGCGGATAAGTTCAATCTGATTGCCAGCGCCGGCCAAGGGGATCAAGGTCTGGTGCTCTCCGGCCATACCGATACCGTGCCCTTTGACGAAGAGAAGTGGCAAAGCGATCCGCTGCAACTGCGGCAGCGCGACCAGCGTTTCTACGGTATCGGCAGCGCCGACATGAAGGGTTTTTTCGCGGTGGTCATCGAAGCGCTGCGGGAACTGCCGCTGAGGCAGCTGAAACAACCCCTGGTGATCGTCGCCACCGCGGATGAAGAGAGCACGATGTGTGGAGCAAAGTCCCTCGCTGACCTCCATCGCCGGCTGGGACGACATGCGATGATCGGCGAACCCACCGGTATGAGGCCGGTTCACATGCACAAGGGCATCTCCATGGAGTCGATTCGCCTCAGCGGCCGTTCAGGCCACTCCAGCGATCCCGCCCTTGGGGTGAACGCCCTCGATGGCATGCATCGGGTACTCGGCGAAGTGATCCGCTGGCGCAGCGACCTGCAAAGGCGCTATCAGAACCCGGCCTTCGCGGTTGCCTTCCCCACACTCAACCTCGGCCATATCCACGGCGGCGACAATCCAAACCGGATATGCGGCCAGTGCGAACTGCAGTTCGATCTACGGCCACTGCCCGGGATGGCCCTCGAGGAGCTGCGTGACGAGCTGAGACAGAGGCTCAATGCAATCCTGCTCGACTCGGAACTGAACTGGGAGCTGACCCCGGTCTTCGACGGCATCCCGGCGATGGAGACGCCCCGTGAAGCGGCAATCGTCAGGGCGGTTGAACGGCTCACGGGGACGGAGGCAGGCGCGGTCGCCTTTGGCACCGAAGGCCCCTATCTCAACAGCATGGGCATGGAGACGGTTATCTGCGGACCCGGCTGCATCGACCAGGCCCATCAGCCGGATGAATATCTCCCGCTCAAGCATATCCAACCCGCGATCAACCTGATACAGTCTCTGGTCAGGCAATTTTGTTTATAGACAATGGGTTAAACAGTATGACCAAACCCGCAAACAGCGCCACAGACGGCTTCGTCGATTGGTTTCGGGATTCATCCCCCTATATCCATGCCCATCGGGGACGCACGTTCGTCATCTCCTTCGGCGGAGAGGCGGTGGAGGACCCGGGCTTTGCCAACCTGGTGCATGACATCGCCCTCCTGCACGGTCTCGGCATACGCCTGGTATTGGTCCACGGCGCCCGCCCGCAAATCGAGGAGCGCCTCAAGGCCAGGGGGGTAAAGACAGCCTATATCGACGGCCTCCGCGTCACCGACGATGCCGCTTTGACCTGTGTAAAAGAGGCCGCCGGCTCGGTGCGGGTCGAGATAGAGGCCCTGCTGTCGATGGGATTGGCGAACTCCCCCATGGCGGGGGTGCGCATCCGTGCCGCCTCGGGCAACTTTGTCACCGCAAGGCCGATAGGGGTCAGAAACGGCCTCGACTTTTGTCATACCGGTGAGGTGCGGCGGGTGGACGCAGCGGGACTGGAGCAGCGTCTGGCCTCGGGCGCCATCGCCATCGTACCGCCACTGGGGTATTCGCCCACGGGAGAGGTTTTCAATCTCAGTGCCGCCGATGTCGCGGCCTCGGTTGCCGCCGCCCTGGGCGCCGAGAAGCTGATCTCGCTGGTGGAGGCCAAAGGGGTGACAGACTCCCGCAACAGGCTGATCACCAACATGGTACCGAAACAGGTTGACGAACTGCTTCAGCGGCGCAAGAAGCTGCCTCAGGACCTGCGGCAGCATCTCAAGGCCGCCGTTTTCGCCTGTCGCAGTGGCGTGAAAAGGATCCACATCATCGACCGCACGCAGGATGGGGCCCTGCTCAAGGAGCTGTTTACCCGGGACGGCATAGGCACCCTTATCACCGCGGAACCCTACGAAGAGACCCGCACCGCCCGCATCGACGATGTGGGCGGCCTGCTCGAGCTGCTCGAACCCCTCGAGGAGACAGGGGTACTGGTACGTCGATCCCGCGAGGCATTGGAGACCGAGATCGGCGGCTTCACCCTGATGGAACGGGACGGCATGGTGATCGCCTGTGCCGCACTCTATCCCTACCCGAAGGAGTCGATGGCGGAACTGGCATGCGTCGTGGTCCACCCCGACTACAGGGGCGGCAGCCGGGGCGACCAGCTGCTTGCCCATATGGAGACAGAGGCACGTCAGCAGGCCATCGAGCAGCTGTTCATATTGACCACCCAAACGGCTCACTGGTTTAGGGAGCGCGGCTTCCAGCAGGCAGAATTGAGGGATCTGCCGATGCGCAAGCGGCTGCTCTACAACTACCGCCGAAACGCCAAGGTCTTTATAAAAAGGATCTGATTCAACGATCCTGGCTGGCCTGTTTGCGCCGAAACCCGGGCCGGCCTATTTCCCCACTAAAACACTCTGTTATTCCCAAGGATCTGCTGCTATAAATTGATCCCATGATCCGAAAAACGACAAGGAGAAAACCATGACAGAGGCAGCAGTGGACATCCAGCGCCTGTCGGGCTATGCCCTGATGTTGATGGGTTTCGTATTGCTGTTTATCAACCACATCAGTGTGGTTGCCGGTGATCCATGGCTCATCCCGGAGTTCCTGAAGCTGCAATAGCGCACCGGCGAGCCATGGTTATGGCTCGTCAGCCGACTTCCTGGGGATTGCCCGAACCACTGAGTGCGCCCGACCCGTCTTCGCACAGGACATAGCGGTCCTTGCCCTGATCCTTAGCGGCATTCCGGCGGCTATCGACCAACTCCAGCATGGTGGCCAGTTCGTCGATATTATCGGCCGACCTTTCGCAAACCCCGATGCTTGCGGTCACCGGGCGGCCATCCGGCAGGTTGCCGAGGCCTTCGCTGAGAATCCTTTGCACGATGATGCGCGCACCCTCGCAATCGGTGCCTGGCAGAATCAACAGGAACACCTTCTCCCCCCAGTGGACCAGCATGTCGTTGTGGCGCAGGTCATCGAAGAGTATCTCCGCTGCTTCCTGAACGACATGATCGTAGGTCCCATAGTCGAACTCAGCGATGATCTCCTGCACATTATCGAGATCGACAAGCGCAACACTGAGATACTCGTTGTGCAGTTTTGCCTGTTGAAACGCCTTTGACAGACTCTGTACGCCCGACTTCCGAGTCTGCGCCCCGGTCACCGGATCGTGATCCACCCGGGTGATCATGGTGATCATATACTGCAGCTGTATTGTCGATGTGAACAACACGATGCCCAGAATGATGATCAGCAGCCACAGCGTCGGCAGCATCTCCAATGCGGGCAGCGTGGAGTAGTAGCCCCAGCTCGTCAGCGTCAACATCGCCAGCAGCAGAGCCATGGCAGAACATTCCAGGAGTGTCAGGGGAAACAGACCCAGGATGGCTACCGCGATGTAGGGGAGCAGGGTATAGAGCTGTACCGGCAGACTATAAACGGCCTCGGGGGGTATCATGGCCAGATAGTGAGCCGATGCGAAAAAGGTCAGCGGGAGGTTGATCAACATGCCCGCCAGCAGCAGCAGGCTCGATTTAAGGGAGGTCTCTTTGGCCTGATAGCGCGCGAGATAGACAAAGTGCGCAGTGGAAAGCAGCCGGATGACGAGAATCGGCCAGAACAGCTCGAGCGGCAACAACCAATAGTCGATGACCAGCCAAAGCGGAACCAGCACGGCAAACAGAGAAGCAAGGAAGCGTATGCGCTCGAGCAGCAGTTCAGCGCGATGATCGCGCATGTATCCCGGATGCCCATCCGCGGCCAAGAGATCATCCAGCTCCTGCATCGAATAGACGTGGGAGTTTTTTCCTAGATGCTCAATATAAGACTTGAAAACCGGCATTGTGTTGATCCATAGGGGTCTGAATAACCCCTATTTTGTTGTTGTGCAAATATCGACAGCCTGCTGTAACCGTAACAAAGGCCGCTGGTAAAAGCATATCAACTACGATGCCATAGGCAACAACCGGCCAAAAAAAATGACAGCAGATGCCTCAAAAATGAGGCATCTGCCGCCAAGCTCTGGCAAAACGTATTGATAGTAAAGTGATTTTGTGGGTTATTACCCCCTATCAATCAACCTCTATCTCTTCGATGGAACCGTCCGCGTCACGATCCTTGACCTCGACCCTGTCGCCCACCCGGATTTCGCTGAAAAAGGTATCGGCATCCGTGTAGTCGTCATCCAGCTTGTACGACGTGCCCCCATGCACGGCGAACAGGGCACCAACCAGGGTGACCGAGACATGCTCGCTGAACGCCTCAATCGGGGCCTCGATTTTAGTCTCGGAGGATTCATCCTCGCGCTCCATGCTGAGAGCAATATATTGATCTCCAGAGCGTCTGATCTCGACCTCGACAAAATCTCCATCCATCAGTTCGTCCAGCTTGAAGCTGCCATCGTCATCCCCGTCATAATCCGAACTATCCTCGAACAGAGTGGAGTTGTTTGTCACCAGGTCCAGGGTCTGGCTGTTGCCCAGATCCAGGGTAACCGTGCCGTTCTTCGCATCGCTGCTCTGGACTCGGCTGACCCGCGCTTCGATCTCGATCTCGCTATCCTCCGCCTCAATCTTCTTCGCGATCAGGATATCGCCCTGCATATGGCCTTCGACTTCAACCTTCATTCCCGCGTCGAGATTCCCCTCAAGAGAAGCGGGTTCATAGCGGGTATCTGACGACAGCTCTAGCGAGACCCCTTCCACCGCATAATTTCCGTCACCGTCAGCGGTGAGTATTCCGTGTAGGGAGACATCACTGTCATCGTCATCGATCATATCGCTGTCTTCGCTCTCGATACGGATGACCTCGGGGGATCCCCCGCTGTTGACCAATTCGAGCTCGACAAACAACCCTGTCGGATCCGCAGGTATATCCAGCTCCGCACTGGCGCTGATCGGATAGGGTCCGGCAACGGCACCGTTTTGCAGTAGCAGCGCAATTTCACTGCCGTCATAGCTGGCAACCGTACCCTTTATTTCGTAATCGTCATGACTGTCGCTCTGCAGTTCAATCCGCGACGCCACGATCCGGTTTCCATCGAAGAAACCGCTGACCTCGATCTCCTGTCCCTCGACCAGTCCATCGAATGAAGCGCCATCGTCAAATCTGGTGCCATTCTCTTCAGCCAGTACAGCCATATTCAGAATCGTAAAGCTCGCCGTGCCATCGCCCTTCACCAGGGAGCCGCTATCGATGGGGCCCTCCAGGTCATCATCATAGGTGATGCTGTCGGCAATGCCTGTGGTCCCATCCTGACTCACCGTTCCCTCGATCCGCACTTTCATGCCCACCGCCAGCACGGAGTCGTCGTAGCCCTGTTCATCATCCACATGGTACTGGGCATGGGAGGTATCGAACTTGGTGCCATTGACATAGACGCTGCCGAAGCCGTCTATCCTGCCGACGGTAGTGAAGTCACCGCTAGCGCTGCCGGCGTCGCCGCCACCACCGCCACAGGCACCGAGAAATCCAACCATAACGCCAGTCATGAGCAGTACTGTTTTCGCCTGATTCATTGTCGCAACCTCCGCTATTCAGATGCCAGTTCCTGGTCTCCGGATAGCCATCCAAGAGTGCCTTTAATATTGGGAAATTTTTCCCATTTACGAAGGAAGTATATGAGCAATCCCGAATTGGTCAAGAAGTTTTTTATTAATGCTTGCTTAAGGGGATAGCCGGATAAAGATCCATAACATAATGATTAATTGACTTTTTATTACATCCAAACAGACTGTGCCCCCTTCTGTCCGAGCCCATGTCCAGACCGTTGGAAATGTGAGAGGAATCGCATTTAGCGGGAGTTCGCGCGGCCCTCAGGGTTGAATCCGAACCACACTCAATAGTCCACCCGGATCGGCTATACTCAATCCATGGAAACGCTGGACACCGGAAAGGTCACCCTCAGTATCGAAGAGGGTCACTATCTTCACGCCGTCATCTATACCAATGGCGAACTGGTTGAAGATGACATCAAGCCTGTCACCGATTATCTGGACAGGTTCGCCGTGCCGCTTCCTGCGCTTATCGAGAGAAAAGGCCGCTACGCCATCGCGATCCCGGTGCAGATTGCCATGCTGCAGCAGACCAAAATGCGCTTGAAGGCCGTTGCCTTCATCGAACGTGACCACAAGGATGTCATCATGACGCGCATCGCCGCCAACACTTATTTCAAGGATATCGCAGTCAAATCCTTTTATGACAAGGACGAGGCGATCAGCTGGCTGTCGAAGCATTTCTACCAGACGCCGCTGATACCCGATGCGAAGCACAGCGCATAGACGGCATGCGATTCTCCGTGTGATGACAGAGGCTGTCACACGGGCAGTGCGGACTTCTCCACCACCTTGCGCATGACGAAGCTGGAATGAACGCCTGTGACCCCCTCGATACGGGTTATCTTGTTCAGTAGCAGGGCCTGGTAGGCCTCCATGTCCCTCACCACCACCTTGACCTGATAGTCCGCGTCCTGGCCGGTAATCAGCAGGCATTCCATCACCTCCGGCAGACTCTTTATCTTGCGTTCGAAGTTTTCAAAGCGCTCCGGCGTATGGCGATCCATGGCGATATGAATCAAGGCGGTCATGTTGAGATCCAACTTGCCTGCATCCAGGTGGGCACGGTAACCGGTGATGATGCCGGACTCCTCCAGCGCACGAACCCGGCGCAGACAGGGTGATGGTGAGAGCCCGATGCGCTCCGCCAGCTCCTGATTACTGATGCGTCCATCCCGTTGCAGTTGGTCCAATATGTGGCGATCAAATCGATCCAGTTTCATTGCGTTGCCTGTATATCGATAATTTAGATATATTATTGCTCATTTTTATTATTTTTTGTAATTTATTACTTATTTCTTAGAAAACCAAGGCACATTTCGCAATCACCTGCCTGCCGATCTGCACTAGGATTTCACCATCGGCCACAAGCCGCGCATCCGCCACCCGGAATCACGAGTTCCGGGTCGATGCAAACACCCCACAAGGGTATGCATATCGGAGCATTCGCCCCGCCCTAACCGTGCCGAAGGCAATAGTGATGGCGGAACAGGCCCGGCCGGCTACCGGGCGCGTCCGAGAGGATCAACCGACAAGGCAGCAGGAGGTTCACCGTGAAGCGCTTTGACCACCGCAAGTATCACCCGATGCCGGTAGTGCCGATGCACGACCGCCATTGGCCAAACAACAGGATCACCAAGGCCCCCATCTGGGCCAGCGTCGACCTGCGCGACGGCAATCAGGCGCTGCTGGAACCGATGAATGTGGAGCAGAAGCGTGAAATGTGGGCCCTGCTGGTGAAACTCGGGCTGAAGGAGATCGAGGTCGGTTTCCCCTCCGCCAGCCAACCCGACTATGACTTTGTGCGCTGGTTGATCGAGGAGGAGCAAATACCCCCGGATGTCACGATACAGGTCCTGGTTCAGGCCCGCGAAGCGCTGATTCGCAAGACATTCGAATCCCTGAAAGGCGTACACCGGGCGATCGTGCATGTCTACAACTCGACCTCCAGGGTACAGCGTGAACGGGTATTCAAGTCTGACCGTGAAGGGATAAAGTCGATCGCCGTCAAGGGCGCGCAGATGCTGCAGCGGGAGGCAGCCAACCACCCGCAAACAGAGTGGGTCTTTCAATACTCGCCGGAGAGTTTTTCCAACACCGAATGGGACTACGCGGTGGAGGTCTGCGAGGCGGTCATCGATGTCTGGCGGCCCACGCCGCAACAGCGCTGTATCATCAACCTGCCTGCCACGGTGGAGAGCACCACCCCCAATCTGTTCGCGGACCAGATCGAGTATTTCTGCAGGCAGCTGCGACAGCGGGAGTCGGTGATCATCTCCGTCCACACCCATAACGATAGAGGTTGCGCGGTAGCCGCCGCGGAACTCGCCATTCTTGCCGGCGCCGACCGGGTCGAAGGCACGCTGCTGGGCAATGGCGAGCGAACCGGCAACATGGACCTGGTGACCCTGGCGATGAATCTCTACAGCCAGGGAGTCGACCCGGAAATCGATCTCTCCAGACCCGATGAGATCATCCAGGTCTACGGTCAGTGCACCGGCCTGCCGGTGCATCCCCGCCACCCCTGGGTGGGCGAGTTGGTCTATACCGCCTTTTCCGGCTCGCATCAGGATGCGATTCGCAAATGCCTGCATCAGCAGCAGCCGGATCAACCCTGGCAGGTCGCCTACCTGCCGATAGATCCCAGGGACATTGGACGCGACTACCAGGCAGTGGTCCGGGTCAACAGCCAGTCGGGAAAGGGGGGCGTTGCCTATGTGCTGGAGCGCGACTACGGCCTGGTGCTGCCGCGCTGGATTCAGCAGGAGCTCGCTGCCATGGTGCAGCAAGCCAGCGAGACCCATCAGGGAGAGATCGACAGCGCCACCATCCATGCCATGTTTCGGCAGCAGTTTGTAGCCGATACCACACCGGTAAGACTCGACGGCTACCGGCTCGACCGGCAGAACGAGGTGGATATCATCGAAGCGGAGATCAGCGACAACAAGCGGCCGATGACTATCCGCGGCATGGGTGAAGGGGCGATCTCCGCGTTTATTGATGCCTGGACTCAGGCCTATGGCATGAGCGCAAAGGTCATCGACTACAGTGAACACGCCATCGGCGAGGGTACGGATGCGGAGGCGGTGGCCTATGTGCAGCTTGAGGTGGATGGCCGACGCATCAGCGGTGCCGCCTTCGACCACGACAGCCTGAGCGCCTCGCTGAAATCGCTCATCTCCGCCCTCAACCTGGCGCAGAACACACGGCGTGCCGCGTGAGAGTGAGAGTCCGCAAATGAGCGCGAATAAACGCAAATGTATTGTTGGATGAAGCTTGTCGCATTGTTAAACAGTTACGGCGGCTGGTGCGCCTCTTTCTCCGCCGCCCCAACAGCACGTCCATGTGCTGACGGGGCTTTCGCGGCATCCCTGCCGCTGCTGCGAAAGAGGCACACCAGCCACCTCCGCTCTGCAAGTTAGTTTTATTGGGCGAGGTTTACCCTACCGATAGGTAGCGCATCAGATCGCAGGGTGTGGGACCCTGCCCCACCAACAACCGGAAGTTATCTGTAAATCATGGTGGGGCGAATGTCGGGTGCGGCTTGCCGCACCCTATGCGATAGAGGTACCGGGCAGAATCAACAAAATACCATTTGCATTTATTCGCGCTCATTCGCGCACTGAATTCAGCTAACGCCCCTTGCTTGCCGCCACCCGCAGGCGCAGCGCATTCAGCTTGATGAATCCCTCCGCATCCTTTTGATCGTAGGCGCCGGCATCGTCTTCGAAGGTTGCAATCGACTCGTCGAACAGGCTGTCGGTATTGGAGCGACGCCCTACGATGGAGACATTGCCCTTATAGAGTTTGACTCTCACCACACCGTTGACAACCTCCTGGGTCTGATCGATGGCCGCCTGCAACATCTCCCGTTCCGGGGTAAACCAGTAGCCGTTGTAGATCAACTTGGCATAGCGCGGCATCAACTCATCCTTCATGTGCGCGGCCTCCCGATCCAGGGTCAACGACTCCATGGCACGGTGCGCCTTGAGCAGAATGGCGCCGCCGGGGGTCTCGTAACAGCCCCGGGATTTCATGCCGACATAGCGATTCTCGACGATATCCGCACGTCCGATACCGTTGGCGCCGCCCAACTGATTCAATTTCAGCAGCAGCGCCGCGGCGGTGAGCTTTTCGCCATCGATGGAGACCGGATCGCCGTTTTCAAAGCCGATTTCGATATAGGTTGCCTTATTCGGCGCCGCCTCGGGAGAGACGGTCCAACGCCACATATCGTCGCCCGGTTCATTCCACGGATCCTCCAGGTCATAGCCTTCATAGGAGATGTGGAGCAGGTTGGCATCCATCGAGTAGGGTGACTTCTTGCCCTCCCGCTTCATCTCGATCGAGATGCCGTTGGTCTCGGCATAGGCGAGGAGCTTCTCGCGGGAGTTCAGGTCCCACTCCCGCCAGGGAGCAATGATCCTGATATCGGGTCGCAGCGCATAGGCACTGAGTTCAAAACGGACCTGGTCGTTGCCTTTTCCCGTTGCCCCATGGGAGATTGCGTCGGCGCCGGTCTCGTTGGCAATCTCGATCAGGCGCCTGGCGATTAGGGGTCTCGCGATTGAGGTCCCCAGAAGATATTCGCCCTCGTAGACCGCATTGGCGCGAAACATGGGGAAGACGTAGTTGAGCACGAACTCCTCGGTCAGATCTTCAATGTAGATCTCGCTGATGCCCGCCGCTTCCGCCTTGGCGCGTACCGGCTCGACCTCCTCTCCCTGTCCGATATCGGCGGTGAATGTCACCACTTCGCACTGATACTCATCCTGCAGCCACTTGACGATTATCGAGGTGTCGAGACCACCGGAGTAGGCCAGGACCACCTTCTTTATGTCATATTTGGACATCTGCCATCCCCCAACTAAGAAGCCTTAAAGCCGGCGATTATAACCCATCTTGGGCTGGATGATATGCCATGAATCCGGCAATATATGCAGACTGTAATACTGGGATTTGAATTCCGCTTTGGAATAATTGATGATTTATCAGCTGCTATAATTCGTTAGATAACTGCATTGTGAGCGCAATACCTACTGAATCGGTTTGACGGTATAGGCTCTTGAACTACAAAAAACTTGCCTTTCTTCTATTGACCGCATGGTGCCTGGTGGTGCTGGCCTCGCTCGGGTGGAATATCAATCACACCCAAGCCGAGCATCAGCATTTCCTGAAAGATACCGCACGCCTGGTTTTCGACCATATCGCCCTGGTCAGAGAGTGGAATGCCAATCACGGCGGCGTCTATGTGCCGGTATCCGAATCCACCCCGCCAAACAGATATCTCGAGGTCGAGAATCGGGAGATCGTCGTCGACGACAGGTTGACGCTTACCATGGTCAATCCGGCCTATATGACGCGGCAGGTAGCCGAACTCGCCACCCGAAGCAACGGCATCCAGCTGCATATCACCAGCCTCGATCCGATACGCCCGGAAAACAGCCCAAGCGAGCTGGAACGGGAGGCGCTGCTCTTCTTCGAATCCGGCGAGAGTGAGGAGTTCAGTCGCCTGTTGGCAAAAAAAAGCGGTTATCGTTTCTTCTACATGGCGCCGCTGATGACCACCCGCGCCTGCCTGCGCTGCCACGAAAAACAGGGCTATGTGGAGGGTGACCTGCGCGGCGGCATCAGCGTCACCATTCCCGACGTCCACCCGGCACCGATCCAGGGGATCGTAATCGGCCATAGCCTCATTGGTGCCATCGGCTTTATCGCCATCATCACCCTCTCGCAAAGGCTCTCTGCAAGCTATGAAAGAGTCCACCGGCAGTCCATCATCGACGCCCTGACCGGAATCCCCAACCGGCGTCACTTCATAGACCGCCTGATTGCGGAATACCGGCGCTCAAGCCGCAACTCGACCCCGCTGACACTGATGATTTGCGATATCGATTTCTTCAAGCGCTACAACGACTCCCTCGGCCACCTGGAGGGGGATGACTGCATCGTGAGAGTCGCCAAAACCATCAATGCATCACTGCAACGCGGCGGCGACCTCTGCGCCCGCTTCGGCGGTGAGGAGTTTATTGTCATCCTGCCGAACACCGACCTCGCGGGGGGAGAGAAGATTGCCAGGCGCATCCAGCAGGAAATAGCCGCACTGGCCATAACCCATCCCGACTCCCCTATCGGCGAATTTATCACCCTTAGCTTCGGTTTGGCGGCCGATGTCGATGAATACCCATCCCAAGACTATCTGATCAAGCGTGCCGACGACGCCCTCTATCGCAGTAAACAGTCCGGCCGCAACCGTATCGAATGCGATCCCAAATCCAGACCGCAACCGAGCGGCGAGACGGTGGCCCCAACAAGGAAAACGGCAGCGGCGTCCGAACAACCGGTCTAGCGGTTCGCCGCATTCAGGGCAGCAGAATCGAGAAGATGCCACCGCTCTGGTCAGCATGGTTCGCCAGTTTCACGTGACCGCGAATCCCATCATGCTGGTGCAGATCAAGCACTGTCTGGGTAAAGTAGAGCCCAAGCCCGGTGTTGTTGTTGAGAAACCCCGATTCCGGATTCATGACTCCGCTCTGGCGTTCCAGCATGCCGGCGGGAAAACCGTCGCCATTGTCCTCGACCCCGATCGCCAACCCCCGGGGTGAAGCCTCCGCCGTCAGCCGTATCCTGTCACTGGTGTAGCGCAGCGCATTGCTGATCGCATTGCCCATGACACCCATCATCAGGTTCCTGTCGAAGTACCAGTAGAGTTCATGGTCACACTCAACTTCGTATTCGATCCCCTTTTGCCTCAATATGACTCCATGCTCAAGCAATGCCTCATCGAGAAAGTCCTTGACCGAATGGGCATCCACATTCAACAGGTAGACGCCTTCATCGGCCTTGAACAGGGTCAGCAGCTTGACCAGATTATTGTTGATCCGCCGCACTTCGTATTCCATGTCGGCACATTGATGAGTCATGCCGCACTGCTCCAATTCACAGTTCTCGGACAACATCCCGATGAATTTGAGCAGGATCCCCAGCGAGTTCTTTATATCATGGGACACCATCGCAAATGCCGATGTAAGGTTGATCGCATCCCCGGCCTTATCCATATTGTCCACCAACGCTCTCCTCAACCCTTGACGGTGTAATCTTGTTTAACATTTTAAGGAAGCGCCCTGCATCCTGATCCTGGCGATCCCTTTCAAGCAATCGATTCAAGGAATACCTGCAGCGGAAATGGTACCCCTGGTCCATCCCGTTGTCGTGCATGTAGTTGATCATCGCGCCCGCCGCCATCAGCATCAGGGTTCGATTCCTCGGATACTGATCTATGGCTTCGTTCAACAGGGTGATCGCCTGCTGCAATCTTTCATTGCGCAAGAGTTCGGTACACTTGACGTGAATCTCTTCCAATTCACCTCTGGCGATGGTCATCAGTTGCGCCACCTCATTCTCTCTGCCGTGACGCAGCATCAATTCGGTGACTCGTTCAACCCACTTGTCGTCATCGTGATGGTTACTGAGCAATATCTGCAGTAACTGCTTTGCCTCTTCGTGTTTTGCAAGCTGAAAGCACTCATCGGCGGTTGTGAACAGATGTTCTGCGGTCATATCCTTTTTGTGGGTATCTATCAGGCGCATGACCTCTTCGAGATAATCATCGACAACCGCACCGGTTCCCTGGTGGCGTCGTTGAGACAAAGCCTGGCCGCACAGCATCTGGATACGTTCAACCGGTTGAGCACTGAACCTCTTGCGCCCCTCGACCAGCAATCTGACCACCTTGCTTATGCTGCCGCGCTCCTGGTAGATCTCCGCCAGGCGGCGATATTCGATTGCCTTGGCGAAGCAGGAGTACCGCCCCCAACGGATGGCCGCCTGATAGGCCTTCTCCGCGCCATCGATGTCGCCGTTAACCGCGGCCAACTTGCCCAGCTTTCTCTGCCTGGCAACGGCCTTGGGAGAGAGCTGCACCGCATCCTGCAGCAGTCGTTGCGCCTCCAGCGTCTCGTCGCGTGCCTGCAACAGTTTCACCAGCCAATCATAGACCTCGAGGTAGAGGTGGTTTTGCTCGATCAACTCTCTGAAACCCGATTCCGCAGACTCATAATCGGCGGAGAGAAAGCGGATTTTGCACAATCCGAATCGGGCCCAGGGAAAATCCCGGATCTCCAGGATCTCCTTGAAGATTTTCTCCGCCTCGCTGTAGCGCTTGATGTCGAGACATAGTTCCGCTTGCAGCTTTGCCAAATAGAGTCGCTGCTTGAGGTCTTTTCCACTACGTCCACGACACAATTCAATCGCAGCCAGTTTGTCATCCCGTACAAGCGCATCGTCAATTTCCTTCAATTGACGTTTTCTTTTTAACGCCACCGTCAGGCGGTGATGCAATACATCCCGATTGATTGGTTTCACCATGTAGTCATCGGGCTGATGCTCCAATGCGCTCATCACCATTGGCATATTGCTTTCCGCGGTGATCATGAAGAATGTCGCAGCATGTCCCAGATAGCCTAGGTGCCGCGACTCTTCAAGTACCTGCTGGCCATCTTTTCCCTCACCCAGGTTGTAGTCGCATATCACCACATCGTAGCTGTTGTTGGCGAGCAGCTTCAACGCCTTCTCCCCGGAGGAGACTGTCGTGACATCGGTGGCGCCATAACAGCTCAGCATCCCCTTGAATGAGACACGCATCTGGTCGAAGTCGTCGATGATCAGGTAGCGGAGATGTTGCTGCTGTTCATCCATGAGGCGCCATCACTCCTTTGGTTACAACAAGTTTTCGAATATATTTCGGCCACTCGTTTGAGCGCCTGCATCCTATATCGATTGATCGGGATCAAGCTGAATCTGAATTGTAAACTCAATTGATTCAGATCAATTTACTTGAGAACGAGATGACTACAGCCCCCCTTACTCCCGCCCTTGGCGCAGTGCTGTTTCACTAGATAATGCTTTCACACCCACTCAATCCCAGCTTCGGGAATTTACTTATTAGGTTGTTCAAGATGTGCCATTGCACAACGCAATAACCTGTGAAAGAAGCAAAGCGGATCACAAAATGCAGGTTTAGAGCATGATTTCCAATCCATTAACCCCATAGAAATTTTATTCATATCGATAACCAACCAATGCAAGAAGAAAAAATGAAAAACCAAAACAGATACCAGTCACGAAACCCTGTTGATGACCCTTACCCTGTTCACGAGCCAGGTTCAAGTTGAAGGCCGGTCCAGTTAGACAGCCAAACTTTTTCCTCTCATTCAACACAACCAGGTAATCGATATGGTGTCAGAAAAAAAGAATCCCCAGCGTGAACTCGACGTACACTCCCTGCTCCCGCTTCTGGGCAACAGGCAGAAGCCGAAGGCATTGCCGAAACAGGAAGACAACATCAAGCTTCTGCTTGAGCATAAGCGTCTCTCCTCTCCTGCCGCGATCACTGAAGAAGAGGAAAGAAAGAGACTGTCGCAGGAAATTCATGATGGTATAGGACAGATATTGACCACGATTGGACTACAGGTGACACAGTGCCTCAATGGCTATGACCAAACCAGCAGTCAATCCTTGCAACAGCACAAGGTCTCATTGGAACAGCTTTCACTCTTGGTTCGGGAGGCGATTGGCGAAGTCAGAACCATATGCAGATCCATCCGTCCCGCCATCCTGGATGATCTAGGCGTCATCGCGGCTATTTCATGGCAATGCAGACAGATCTCACGGGCCACTCCTGAACTGGTGGTGGTGACAAACTTCGATATCGAGGAAGAGCAAATTCCCGTAGGTCACCGAAGCGCCATCTATCGCATCGTGCAGGAATCCTTGAACAACGCCTTGAAATACGCCCAGGCCAGTCAAATCGGGGTGTCCCTCTCCCTGCAGGATGAGTTGATCCATCTGAGTATTATCGACAACGGGATTGGGCTTGACCTGGCAAGTATCCGAGAGAGTCTCGGGATCGGCCTGATCAGCATGCGCGAAAGGGCGGCATCGATTCACGGTAAGCTGGAAATCGACGCCGCGATCGGGGAAGGCGTTGAAATTCGAGCCCTCTTTCCGACCGGGGCCATCGCGCCCTAGCAAATCCGGGCTGCAGCCATCACGCCTCCCTACCATCCCGGATCCGGTGACGGGCGTTTGGTTCCCTGTTCGGTATTGCGCCGTTCACCTTACGTTGATTCCGCCTGATGTCAAAGCCCGGCCGGGAAACAGGGACACGCCCACTGTGCGTTGAGAATCCTGGCTCGTTCGGAGACCGGATTGAATTGTTAACTTTCATGGTATTCCGGGATTCTGTCCAACTCTGGGTGTATCGTGTATCTACCCTTTAAGCACAGACTCCACCAATCGGGATGATTAACAATGGCTAATATAGATGCGATGAAGTTACTCGGCAGCATACTCAACAGCGGTGTGTTGTCCCGTGGATCCGGCGCCAATATCCTGGGTTCGGTCGTTGGGGCCATGACCGGAGGTGGATCCTCATCCGGCGGCGGCGGGCTGGGCAGCATCCTCGGCGGTATGCTGGGTGGCGGGGGCGCTCAATCCGGTGGCGGCGGACTCGGTGACCTCTTAGGCGGGGTGAGCCGCTCCCTAGGCGGCAGCCCATCGGGCGGGGGCAATCTCACCGATCTTCTCGGCGGCCTCCTCAACGGCGGTGGCGGCAGCGGCACGGGATTGGCGAGTCTGATCGGCGCCGCCATGTCCCAGTACGGGGGGCAGTCCGGCGCCCAGCCTGCAAGCCGGCTCAACTCCGGCGACAACCTGCCCCGGGGGATGGACTATCAGCAGGCAACCGACCAGGCGACCCTGCTGATCCGGGCCATGATCAACGCCGCAAAGGCCGATGGCGAGGTCGACAGGGAGGAGCAGCAGAAGATTATCGGCAGGCTTGGCGAGGTTACCCAGGATGAGATCGATTTCGTCCGTGACGAGCTTGCTAAGCCCCTCGATCTGGAGAGCTTCGTAGGCTCAATACCGGCGGGTTTGGAGCAACAGGTCTATGCCATGTCGCTGATGGCGATCGATCTCGACACCCAGGCCGAGGCCCAATATCTGCATAGTCTGGCCCAGGCGACCCGGATCTCACCTGAGGTCAGCAACCTGATTCATCAGCAGCTGGGGGCCCAGCCGATCTATCAATCCTAGGGTCTAACCGCGCCAGGCCCGTCAACGCCAGCGACCCGGATCGCCGAAGAGAGATAGAGACCACAGGGTGCGGCATGGCCGCACCTTGTTTGCAGGTCCGGATCCTCTAGTTCTTCGACTTGTCGACGATCTTCTTGATCCAGGGCATCATCGCCCTGAGACGTTCACCCACCTGCTCGATGGCGTGCTCCTCATTGAGCCTGCGGTAGGCGGTCATCGATGGATAGCCCAGGGCGCCCTCGGAGACGAAGCGTTTCGCATACTCGCCGGTCTGGATGTCGTGCAGGGCCTCCCGCATCGCCTTGCGGCTCTCCTCGTTGATCACCTTGGGACCGGTCACGTACTCGCCATACTCCGCATTGTTGGAGATGGAGTAGTTCATGTTGGCGATACCCCCTTCGTACATCAGGTCGACGATCAGCTTCAGCTCATGCAGACACTCGAAGTAGGCCATTTCCGGGGCGTAGCCCGCTTCGGTCAGGGTTTCGAAACCGGCCTTCACCAGTTCCACGGCGCCGCCACAGAGCACCGCCTGCTCACCGAAGAGATCGGTCTCGGTCTCATCCTTGAAACTGGTTTCGATGATGCCGGTGCGCCCGCCGCCGATTGCCGAGGCGTAGGAGAGGGCGGTATCCATGGCCGTTCCGGTGGCGTCCTGATAGATCGCGACCAGATCGGGAATGCCGCCGCCCTTGACATACTCGTCGCGCACCGTGTGGCCAGGCGCCTTGGGGGCGATCATGATGACGTCGAGATCTTCCCGCGGCACAATCTGGTTATAGTGAATCGCAAAACCATGGGCGAAGGCGAGTGCCGCGGATTCCTTTATATTGGGTTCGATCTGCTCGCGATAGAGCTTTGCCTGAAACTCATCGGGGGCCAATACCATGACGATGTCAGCGGCTGCCACGGCCTCCTCGATCGACTTCACCGTCAATCCGGCATTCTGCGCCTTGATTGCCGAAGGAGAACCCTCACGCAGGCCGACGATGACATTCACCCCCGAGTCCTGCAGGTTGTTGGCATGGGCATGACCCTGCGAGCCATAGCCGATAATCGAGACCGTCTTCCCCTTGATAATGCTCAGGTCGCAGTCTTTGTCGTAATAAACATTGATAGCCATGTTGTTTCCTTCGGAAAAATTTTGAATTATGAATGCTGAATTTTGAATTATCCATGAATCGGCGTGCGCAAAGCGCACACCTCAATTCAAGATTAATAATTCAAAATTCATAATTGGGTTGTCAGAGTCCGAGCCCCTTCGCGCCGCGGCCGATGCCCGAGGGGCCGGTGCGCACCACCTCGATGATCAGATCCTCGTCCACCGCCTCGATGAAGGCGTTCAGCTTGCTCGCCGCCCCCGTCAGTTCGACGGTGTAGCTGGTATCGGTGACATCGATGATCTTGCCGCGGAAGATATCGACCAGACGCTTGATCTCCTCGCGCTGGGTGCGTTCCGCCCGCAGCTTGATCATCATCATCTCGCGTTCGATATGGCTGCCCTCGGTGAGGTCGACCAGCTTTACCGTATCGATCAGCTTGTTCAGCTGCTTGGTGATCTGCTCGATGATCTCGTCGCTGCCGCTGGTGACCAGGGTCATGCGAGAGAGGCTCAAATCCTCGGTCGGCGCCACCGTCAACGACTCGATATTGTAGCCCCGCGCGGTGAACAGATTGGCAACCCGGGCCAACGCACCGGACTCATTCTCCAACAGGATAGATATGATATGTCTCATCAGACCAACTCACTCCCGGGTGACAGATACATCTCATGATGCCCTTTGCCTGCCGCAATCATCGGATAGACGTTCTCCGAGGGATCAACCACCACATCCAGGAAGACCAGCCGATCCTTGAGCGAGAAGGCCTCCTTCATGGCCCCCTCCAGATCCTTCGTTTTATCGACCCGCATGCCCACATGACCGAAGGACTCGGTCAGTTTCACGAAATCGGGGGTGACGCTCATCCCCGACTGGGAGTAGCGGCTCTCGTAGAAGAACTCCTGCCACTGCCGCACCATGCCCATATAGCCGTTGTTGAGCAGGATGATCTTTATCGGCAGCTCGTACTGCAGACAGGTCGCCAGCTCCTGGATGCACATCTGGATGCTCGACTCGCCGGTGACCACCGCCACTTCCGCCTTGGGAAAGGCCATCTGCACCCCCATCGCGGCGGGCAGGCCGAATCCCATGGTGCCGAGGCCACCGGAATTGATCCAGCGCCGGGGCTTGTCGAAACGGTAGAACTGGGCCGCGAACATCTGGTGCTGGCCCACATCGGAGGTCACATAGGCCTCGCCCTTGGTCACCTTGTGCAGCACCTCCACCGCATGCTGCGGCTTGATCAGCTTGCTCTTGCGGTCATACTTCATGCAGTCCATGGAGCGCCATTTCTCGATCTGCTCCCACCACTGCTTCAGGGCCTGCTTCTTGGGTTGGTCATCGCTTTCGCCCACCACCTTGAGCATGTCCCTCAGCACCTGCTTCACCGGTCCCACGATGGGCACGTCGACGCGGACGTTCTTGGAGATCGAGGAAGGATCGATATCGATGTGGATGATGGTCGCATCCGGGCAGAACTGCTTCACATGGCCGGTGACACGGTCATCGAAACGGGCGCCCACGGCGATCAGCACGTCGGTCTCATGCATCGCCATATTCGCCTCGTAGGTGCCGTGCATGCCGAGCATGCCGAGGAAATTCTTGCCGCTTCCCGGGTAGGCGCCCAAGCCCATCAGGGTCTGGGTAATCGGAAACCCCAGCTTTTCCACCAGTTCGGTCAGCGGTTTGGCGGCATCGTCCAGCACCACGCCGCCACCGGTATAGAAGACCGGCCGTTCCGCCTCCATCATGATCTTGACCGCTTTCTTGATCTGCCCGAGATGCCCTTTGACCACCGGGTTGTAGGAGCGCATCTTGACCTTGCTTGGATATTTATAGGGAATCTTGACCCCCGGATCGGTCACGTCCTTGGGAATATCGACCACCACCGGTCCCGGCCGACCGCTGGTGGCGATGTAGAAGGCCTTTTTGATCGTCTCCGCCAGATCCTCCAGCCGTTTGACCAGGAAATTGTGCTTCACGCAGGGGCGGGTGATGCCGACCGTATCGACCTCCTGGAAGGCGTCGCTGCCGATTACCGGGGTCGGCACCTGGCCGGTCAGAACCACCATCGGAATGGAGTCCATGAAGGCGGTGGCGATACCGGTCACCACGTTGGTCGCCCCCGGCCCGGAGGTCACCAGCACCACCCCCGGTTTACCGGTGGCGCGGGCATAACCGTCGGCTGCATGACCCGCCGCCTGTTCGTGGCGTACCAGAATATGCTTCACATCCTTCTGTTTGAAAATCGCATCGTAGATATGCAGTACAGCACCGCCCGGATAACCGAACACATGCTCCACACCTTCATCTTTCAAACATTGAACGATGATCTCGCCACCGCTGAGTTCCACTTGAGGCCTCCAATTGCGCCGATCGTCTTATCGAACACTAAACTTTATAGGAACAGTGCAAAATACTAATCCTCTCTTTGGAGGTCAAGCGGATATCCCCCTCATTTTGTACATTCTTGTCCTTCAGCTACTTGCGATTCGGCCGACATGCTCCATAATGAGCCTGACCTTAGACGCATGACACAGGGATCCCATTCGTGAAACAGACCTTATTCCTCGCATTTCTGCTGCTGTTTTTGACCGCGGCGTCGGCTGAAACCTACAAATGGGTCAACGAAGATGGCGTGGTGACCTACTCGCAAACCCCGCCGCCGGATGCCAAGGCCGAAACGGTCAAGATTAAAACCGCACCCGCCGGCTCCAGCGGCGATTCGAGGCAACGGCTCAAGGAGCTGCGTCAAAAGCTCGCCGACAGCGCCGAGGACAGGGCGCTGAAGAAGGCACAGAAGCAAGAGGCGGAAGAGATCGCGAAAGAGAACAAACACTACTGTAATGTGGCGAGGAAAAACCTGGAGCAGCTCACCGCATTGGGCAACCGCCTCTACAAGGTCGGCGATGAGTATCTCCGCCTCACCGAGGAGGATCGCCAACGCAGGATGCAGGAGGCAAGGGATCAGATCAAAGAGTACTGCAAACGGTAACCGCCAATGCCGCTACTCAAGATCACCACCAACAGGGAACTCGACCAAGGCCTCATAGGCGACTTCCTGAAACAGGCTTCAACCACCGTCGCGGAAATCCTGGGCAAGCCGGAGCGGTACGTGATGATAGGCTTCGAGCACAATCCCCAGATGCTGTTCGCGGCTAGCGGAGATAGCCTGGCCTACCTGGAGCTGAAGAGCATCGGCCTGCCGGACGACCAGACTCGACAGCTCTCTCAGGCACTGTGTCAGCTGATGGAACAGCAACTGGCGATCCCCGCAGAGCGGGTCTATATCGAATTCAGCAGTGCCGAGCGCCATCTGTGGGGATGGAACGCAACTACATTCTGATTGATTTTTTATCCGTAGAGACAATCACTTGCGCTTCGCAATGGTTTACGGAGCGTCAACGGCCGTCACTTCTTGACTCTCTTGCTGTGCCCGCTGACTGTATCCTCTAACTGATCTCCGCGGGACGGGGCGTGCGGCCACTCCGGCTGAGTGTCAGGCGCTTTCAGCTCCGCCGTCTTCGGTTCCCGGCCCATGGCAGATAGCCGGTGTCTATTCCAGCCCGCTGACGACAACCCTACCTCAATCGCAGAACTAACCGCTATTTCATCGAGATGTGGGCGCTTCTGCCGGTACGCGCATTGGGAAATATCAATGTCATCTGGCAGCAGGCTGAGTACCCTCGCGACTATCAGGGAGAAATGTCCCTTATCTGGAGACCGGCACCGTCATGCTGGACAGGGGCCGGCCGACTCACGCGATAGAGACCGGACAATGTTGTTTATGTGTCGCGGTCATTAACCGTCATCACGGAAATGAAGATGCATAAACAAGTGAAACTGGATATCCGATCCAGTGTCCTGATCTGCCTCACAGCCCTGACACTGGGAATTTCAAACCAAACATCGGCCAGCGACGAACACCACTCCGAGGCGGGTGATGATAAAGACATGAACTTCCGCATCGTCACGGATAACGCACCGAGCATCCGCGACGATGGGGAGTCCACCGCCGACCATGGCAAGTTCGAGAGCCTCGAGGGCCCTTTCGAAAACGGTCGGCAAGTGACCAAGGCCTGTCTCGCCTGCCATACCGAGGCGGGACGTCATTTCAAGCAATCGATCCACTGGACCTGGGAGTACGACAATCCGGAGACCGGGCAGACGCTGGGCAAGAAGCACCTGATCAACACCTTCTGCACCAACGCCCGGGGCAACGAGGGGATGTGCGCCCAGTGCCACGCCGGCTACGGCTGGAAGGACGAAGGCTTCGACTTCAACGACGAGAGCAACATCGACTGCCTGGTCTGCCACGACCGCACCGGCAGCTATTACAAGACCCCCAACAGCATGGGCAACAAGGCCTGCTCGGTGATGTTCCAGGACAAGGAGCCGATTCAGTGGGCCAAGGTGGCGCAGAGCGTGGGCAAACCGGGACGGGAGAACTGCGGCACCTGCCACTTCTACGGCGGCGGCGGCGACGGGGTCAAACACGGCGACCTGGACTCCTCGCTGAAGTTTCCCGACAGGCATCTCGATATCCACATGGACGCCGAGGGTCTCAACTTCGCCTGCACCACCTGCCATGTCACCCGGCAGCATTTGTGGGCCGGCAGCCGCTACAACGTCATGGCCCACGACACCGAAGGGCTGGGGCTGCCCGGGGAGCGGCGGGACGTGGCCACCTGCGAGTCGTGTCACAGCACCTCGCCCCATGCCAACACCGAGCTTGCCGGGATCAAGCTGAATGGGCATGTGGACAAGATCGCCTGTCAGACCTGCCATATTCCCAGCATCGCCCGGGGCGGGGTGGCGACCATGGTCGATTGGGACTGGCGCACCGCCGGCAAGACCAGGAACGGCGAGGGCTTCAAGGAGAAGAACTATACCCAGGGCAACGGCGCCCACCGGGCAACCTACAAATCGATCAAGGGCGATTTCACCTATGGCGAGGATCTGACCCCCCACTACGACTGGTTCGACGGTCAGATGCGCTACACCACCATCGACACCCGGTTCGACCCGAACCAGGGTCCGGTGGAGATCAACGGCTTCAAGGGCAGCCGCGGCGACGGCGTCTCCCGCATCTGGCCGTTCAAGCGCATGCATACGGTGCAGCCCTACGACAAGGGCAACAACACCATGGTCTACATGCACCTGTGGGGCGACGATGACGACTCCTACTGGGGCAACTACGATTTCGGCCGCGCCATCAGGGTGGGCATGGCGAAGAACAACATCCCCTACAGCGGCGATTACGGCTTCGTGGAGACCTACTCCTTCTGGCCCATCACCCATATGGTGGCGCCCAGCGAGGAGGCCCTGGGCTGTGCCGAATGCCATAGCCGGGACGGCCGCCTGAACCAGCTGGAAGGCCTCTACATGCCGGGACGGGACAGTTTCGGCTGGCTCGATATTCTGGGCTACCTGGCGCTGGGAGGCGCGTTGCTGGGGGTGTTGCTACACGGCCTGTTGCGCAAGCTCTTCAGTATGAGAAACGGACAGGGGGCGGATCATGAATAGCGATAAAAGAATCCATCGCGAGCGCGCCAGTTTCAAACAGCGTGGCGAGAAGCACTATGTCATGCTCTACACCCGTTACGAGCGGTTCTGGCACTGGTCCCAGGCGCTGCTGATCTTCACCCTCTTCTACACCGGTCTGGGGCTGCACGGCTTGCATGACTGGCTCGACTTCCAGTCGGCGGTCACCATTCACACCTATGGGGCATTGGCATTGATCGTATTGTGGATGTTCACCACCTTCTGGAACTTCACCACCGGCCAGTGGCGCCAATACCTGTTCAAGGAGGGGGTGATGAAGGTGATCCGCTTCTACGCCTACGGCATCCTGGTGGGCGAATCCCATCCCTACAAAAAGGGCCTGCAACGCAAACAGAACGCCCTGCAGTCCCTGGCCTACATGAGTTTCATGCTGCTGATCGGCCCGGCGCTCTGGTCCTCCGGCATCGTCTATCTGCTCTACGATCTGTGGAGCGGGTACAGCTGGTCGGGTCGGGGACTGACGGTGATCGCCTTCGTCCACACCGCGGCGGCCTACCTGATGGGCACCTTCGTGATCATCCATGTCTACATGACCACCACCGGCAAGACACCGATCCACTATATCAAGACCATGATCACAGGCTATGACAACATCGAATTGACGGAGGCGGAGAAGGCCTATATCGAGGAGACCCACTCGGTTTCGATCAAGGATTGAGCCATGGTTTTTTTATAACGCCCGGAAACCCCTCTGCAACAGCGCCGGCACCGGAGACAAGGTAATAATACCCGAATATTCTTATTGACTAATAAATAACCCTGCGTATAGTGGTCGAATAGGTTTTGAACTGCCCTGCTTGAAAAGCCAATGGTCATCTACGGCCCTATCCCTACCTAGGCGAAGATCTCATGATGAAGTACCTGCAACTCCTTCTTGCCGTCACGCTTTACTTAGCTACTCTCCTTGCGATCTCGGACGAGATTGTGATCGATACCCCGATGACGGCCACCACTGTACAGTTCGCGGACCGTTACGCGAGCATCTTCTACATGGAAGGTGAAGAGAGCTACAAAGTGATCTTGGCTTTCCCAACCGGTGAGGCGAAGAACGAACAGCTGATCAGGCAGTCCCTCTATCTTGCCGATGGGCAAAGCTTCCAGCTCTCCATTGGCGGGTACGGCATCAACCAAGAGGCAACAACCATCAGCATAACCCGCCAAGATGACCATATCCTGGCCGGTATCGTGACCTGCGAAGGCAAACAGGAGATGGCGAACTGCATCTGACTGCAATCTGCGGATAGCAGCCGCTTCACTGGACGACCCCTGTCTGCAGCTGGATACCATCCACCCGTGACCCGCCTCCCGAAGCGGGATAGAATCACGCTTTTTCCAATCAGGTAGATTCAGTCCAATGCGTACCTCCCAGTTCCCCCTGCACACCGTCAAGGAGACCCCCGCCGACGCCGAGATCGCCAGCCACAAGCTGATGCTGCGGGCGGGCCTGATCCGTAAGCTGGCCGCCGGACTCTACACCTGGCTCCCCCTGGGGCTGCGGGTATTGCGCAAGGTGGAGACCATCGTGCGCGAGGAGATGGACCGGGCCGGCGCCCTGGAGCTGCTGATGCCCACCATCCAGCCCGCCGAGCTGTGGCAGGAGTCGGGCCGCTGGGAGCAGTACGGCGCCGAGCTGCTGCGCCTTCACGACCGTCACCAGCGGGAGTTCTGTTACGGTCCCACCCACGAGGAGATCATCACCGATCTGGCGCGCAACGAGCTGCGCAGCTACAAGCAGCTACCGGTCAACTACTACCAGATCCAGACCAAATTCCGCGACGAGGTGCGCCCCCGTTTCGGCGTCATGCGCGCCCGGGAGTTCCTGATGAAGGACGCCTACTCCTTCCATCTCGACCAGGCCTCCCTGCAGCGGACCTATGATGTTATGCATGAGACCTACTCCCGCATCTTCAGCCGCTGCGGCCTCGACTTCCGCCCGGTGGCGGCGGATACCGGCAGCATCGGCGGCAGCGGCTCCCACGAATTTCACGTCCTCGCCGCTTCAGGCGAAGACGCCATCGCCTTCTCCACCGGGAGCGACTACGCTGCCAATGTGGAGCTGGCCGAGGCGGTGGCACCTGCGGGGGAGCGCCCCGCCCCCGCCGCAGAGATGACCCTGGTCGATACCCCTGACGCCAAGACCATCCAGGAGCTGGTGGCGCAGTTCGATCAGCCGATCGAGAGGACGGTAAAGACCCTGGTGGTGAAGGCCTCAGACGAGATGGATGCCGAGCTGGTGGCCCTGCTGGTACGCGGCGACCAGGAACTCAACGAGATCAAGGCCGACAAGCTGCCCCAGGTGGCCTCGCCCCTGACGTTCGCCGAGGAGGCGGAGATCCGCGCCGCCATCGGCGCCGGCCCCGGCTCCCTGGGTCCGGTGGCGCTGCCGATCCCCTGCATCGTCGACCACAGCGTGGCCAAGCTGGCCGACTTCAGCGCCGGCGCCAACCGGGACGGCAAGCACTACTTCGGCATCAACTGGGGCCGCGATCTGCCCGAGCCCGCCGAGGTCGCCGATCTGCGCAACGTCCTCGAGGGCGATCCCAGCCCCGACGGCCAGGGTAGCCTGACCATCGCCCGGGGCATCGAGGTGGGCCACATCTTCCAGCTGGGCCAGAAATACAGCGAGGCGCTGAACGCCACCGTGCTCGACGAGAACGGCAAGGCGGTGGTGATGACCATGGGTTGCTACGGCATCGGCGTCACCCGGGTGGTGGCCGCCGCCATCGAGCAGCACCACGACGACAAGGGCATCACCTGGCCGGCCGCCCTGGCCCCTTTCCAGGTCGCCCTCTGCCCGATGAAGATGGAGAAGTCCCAACGGGTGCGCGAAGCGGTGGAGAGGCTCTACGCCGAACTCCAGGCCGCCAGTATCGACGTGCTGCTGGACGACCGCAATGTCCGTCCCGGCTTCATGTTCGCCGACATGGAGCTGATCGGCATCCCCCACCGCATCGTGGTGGGTGAGAAGTCCCTCGACGAGGGCAAGGTGGAGTACCGGGGTCGCCGGGAGACGGAAAACAGCTTCATTCCCCTCGATGAGATCGTCGGATTCCTCTCCGCCCGCTCCAGTGACCGGTAGTGGGCGGAACGCTTGCCAAGCCGGGGATGGATTCCACTGGCGGCACTAAACCAGTGAATTGCCTTCAATTACAGGGGCCGGGATTTGACAGCCCACTGTTGAAGCGGGGAAACTATGCCGCTTTTAACCCGGACCGGGTGTTTGACTGAGAGGCGAATAGAATGACCAGACAGAACGCTTACAACCGCGATCAACTGTTGAGTTGTGGCCAAGGCGAGATGTTTGGTCCCGGCAATGCACAGCTGCCCACCCCCAACATGCTGATGATGGACCGGATCGTCAGGATCAGCGACGACGGCGGGGAGTTCAACAAGGGGGAGATCCTTGCCGAACTCGATATCAATCCCGATCTCTGGTTCTTCGACTGCCACTTTCCCGGTGATCCGGTGATGCCGGGCTGCCTCGGCCTCGACGCCATGTGGCAGATGGTGGGATTCTTTCTCGCCTGGATCGGCAATCCGGGACACGGCCGCGCCCTCGGCGTGGGCGAGGTGAAGTTCACCGGCCAGGTGCTCCCCAGCGCCAAACAGGTGACCTACCATATCAACATCAAGCGGGTGATCGCGCGCAAGCTGGTATTGGGCGTCGCCGACGGGGTGATGATGGTCGACGGGCGGGAGATCTACAGCGCCAAGGATCTTCGGGTCGGGCTCTTCACCTCCACCGACAACTTCTGATACCAACGGCCGATGGCGAGCTTGCAGGGGGTGTTGGGGCTGGTTCTGCTTCCCCTGCTCGCCTGGCTGATCAGCGAGAACCGGCGCGCCTTCAACTGGCGGGTGCCGGCTGCCGGGCTGGCCCTGCAGCTGATTCTCGCGTTGTTGCTGCTCAAGCTCTCCCTGTTTCAGGCACTCTTCATCCAGCTCAACCAGGCACTGCTGATAGTTCAGCAGGCCACCGAGGCCGGGACCAGTTTCGTCTTCGGTTACCTGGGCGGCGCCGAGTCGCCGTTCCTGGAAAGCGACAGCGGCAGCAGCTTCATCCTCGCCTTCCGCGCCCTTCCCCTGGTACTGGTGATCAGCGCCCTCTCGGCCCTGCTCTTCCACTGGCGGGTACTGCAGCGGGTGGTGGAACTCTTCTCCTGGCTGCTGCGCAAGAGCCTGGGGATCAGCGGCGCCCTGGGTCTTGGCGCCGCCGCCAATGTCTTTGTCGGCATGGTGGAGTCCCCGCTGTTGATCCGACCCTATCTGAACAGGCTGACCCGCAGCGAACTCTTCAGCCTGATGACCCTGGGCATGGCCACCATCGCCGGCACCGTGCTGGTACTCTACGCCAGCCTGCTCGAGGGTGTGGTCGCCAATCCCGTGGGCCACCTGTTGACCGCTTCGCTGATCTCGGCGCCGGCCGCGATCATGATCTCCCGCCTGATGATACCGGAGACCCAGCCTGGCACAGCCGCTGAGTTGACAGATATCCAGGGCGCAAACAGCAGCATGGAGGCAATCACCAACGGCACCCTAGAGGGGCTGAAACTGCTGGCCAATATCGTTGCCCTGCTGCTGGTGCTGGTGGCCCTGGTGAGCCTGCTCAATCAACTCCTCGGCCTGTTGCCGACTATCCAGGAGCAGCCCTTGAGCCTGCAGCGTCTGCTGGGATGGCTGATGGCCCCGCTGGCATGGATCATGGGCATCCCCTGGTCGGAGGCGGTCACCGCCGGTTCCCTGCTGGGCACCAAGACGGTTCTCAACGAACTCCTGGCCTATCTCGAGCTTGCCCGCCTGCCCGGTGAGGCGCTGGGGGAGCGGAGTCGTCTGATTCTCACCTATGCCCTCTGCGGCTTCGCCAATTTCGGCAGCCTGGGCATCATGCTGGGGGGACTCGGCGCAATGGTTCCCGAGCGACGGGTTGAGATCGTTGCCCTGGGCATGAAATCGATCGTCGCCGGCACCCTGGCGACACTGCTCACCGGGACGGTCGCCGGACTCGTGTTGTGAGGTATTATCAATGAAGAGCCTTTGGAACGACAACGAAGCCGCCGACTGTGAAAGCGAACTGGCACTACGTGTCTACACCTCCCGCCTGTTGGGTTCAGACCCTTCCCTGGTGCTACATGGCGGCGGCAATACCTCGGTCAAGATCAGTGAGAAGAACCTGTTCGACGAAACAGAAGAGATCCTCTATGTAAAGGGAAGTGGATGGGACCTGGCTAGCATTGAGGCGCCGGGCTTCACCCCGGTTCGCATGAACCATCTGCTCAAGCTTGCCCAGCTGGAGTCCCTCAGCGACAGCGAGATGGTGAATCAGCTGAAGACCCATCAGACCCGCGCCACCGCGCCGACGGCCTCTGTTGAGGCGATCCTGCATGCGGTTCTTCCCTATAAATATGTGGACCATACCCATGCCGACGCCATCGTCACCTTGACCAACACGCCCCGGGGCGAGGAGATCATTCGCCAGCTCTACGGCGACCGGGTGGTGATCATTCCCTACGTCATGCCCGGCTTTGATCTGGCGAAATCGGTGGCCAGGCTGTTTCCCTGCAGCGCCCATGAGGAGACCCAGGGCATGGTGCTGATGAATCACGGCCTGTTTACCTTTGGCGACAGCGCACAGCTCGCCTATGAACGCATGATTCAGCTGGTCGACGAGGCCGAAAGGCATCTGCAGCAGTCAGCGGCCTGGGAACTGCCGGCGCAATCCAAGGCCCATGAGCCCCAGCCTAAACTCCTGGCTGAACTGCGCCGGGAGATCTCCGATGCCGCCGGGTTTCCAGTGATCCTGCAGAGTCATCGCAGCGACGCCGATCTGGCTTTCTGCCAGCGACCGGATACGGTCAAGATCTCCCAGCGGGGACCGGCCACCCCCGACCATGTCATCCGCACCAAGCAGCTGCCGATGCTGGGCCGGGATGTGATCGAATACGTTGCAGATTATCAACGCTATTTCGAGCGACACGCCCCCGCGTCCAGGACGCCTGTGGAGATGCTCGACCCGGCGCCAAGGGTGGTACTCGATCCGGAGCTCGGCATGCTCAGCGTGGGAAAAAACCACCGCGATGCGGCCATCGTGGCCGATATCTACCACCACTCGATGGCGATCATGCAACGGGCGGAGCTGCTGGGAGGATGGCGGGCCCTCCCCAGCCAGGCCATTTTCGACGTGGAGTATTGGGAATTGGAGCAGGCCAAGCTGCGCAAGGGGAGACAGTCGCCCCCTTTCCAGGGGGAGGTCGCGCTGATCACCGGCGCCGCCTCGGGAATAGGCAGGGCCTGCGTCGATTCGATGCTGCAAAGGGGCGCCGCCGTGGTGGGCCTCGATACAGCGCCGGCTATCGTCGAGCAACACGCCGGTGCCGGCTTGCTGGGCCTGCAGTGCGACATCAGCGACACCGAGGCGGTCAGGGGCGCATTGGAACAGGCGCTATTGCGCTTCGGGGGGGTGGATATGCTGATCCTCAATGCCGGCGTCTTTCCCGGAGGCTGTCCGGTAGCTCAACTGGACGACGACGGCTGGCGCCAGGTCATGAGCGTCAACCTGGACGCCAACCTGAGCCTGCTGCGGGAATGCCACGGCTATCTGAAACAGGCACCCCGCTCGGGCAGGGTCGTGGTCATCGGATCAAAGAACGTTCCCGCACCCGGCCAGGGAGCGGCCGCCTATTCCGCCTCCAAGGCGGCACTGACCCAGCTGGCCAGGGTGGCGGCGTTGGAGTGGGCGGCGGACGCCATCCGGATCAACACCCTCCATCCCGACGCCGTATTCGATACCGGGATCTGGACCGAAGAGGTCCTGGCCGCGCGGGCAGAGCACTATGGCATCAGCGTCGAAGCGTACAAGAGACGCAATCTGATGCGGTGCGAAGTCAACAGCAGCGATGTGGCGGAACTGGCCGCAGAGCTTTGCGGTCAACGATTCAGCAAGACAACCGGCGCCCAAATACCGGTGGACGGCGGCAATGACCGGGTGATTTAAGCAGGTCCCGGGGGAATTGTCCGATCTGGATTCGCCGCCCGACGCCCCGGCGACGGGGGATCGAGTGCCCGGCTAACCGACAGCCAGCTGGGCCGGCTCCGCCACCGGGTTCGCCCCGTGCAGATGGCAGCTGCGAATCGATTCCCACAGCAGATCTATCGCCTGCGGGCGGGGAAAGCTTTTTCGCCAGGCCAGGCCGATGCGGCGCTTGGGCGATTCCACCGCCAGGGGCCTGGTGGTGAGCAGATCCCAGCGCAGATACTCTTCGCCGATCGCCGTATCCGGAAGCACCGATATGCCGATTCCGCTGGCCACCATACAGCGAATCGTCTCCAGCGAGCTCCCTTCCAGGTTCTTCTGCAGATTCGCATCGCCATTGATTTTATTCAGACAACCGGGGCAGATGCGCTTTACCTGTTCGCGAAAGCAGTGACCTTCGCCGAGCAGCAAAAGGTTCTCCTCCTGCAGCTGCTGAACCGTGATCGCTTCGAGATCGGCCAACGGGTGCTTCGAGGGAAGCAGCACGGAGAACGACTCGTCGTAGAGTGGGCGGGTGACGATACCGGGTTCATCGTAGGGATAGGAGATGAGGATGACGTCCAGATCCCCCTGTTTCAGCTGTTCTGTCAAAACGGTGGTGAAGTTCTCCCTGATAACCAGGGGCATTTCACTCGCCTGCTGCTTGAGTCGGGGCACCAGGTGGGGAAAGAGATAGGGGCCCACCGTGTAGATGGCGCCCACCCGCAACGGCCCTGCCAACTGGTTCACGCTCTGGCTGGCAAGCTGGCGTATCAAGCCGGCCTCCTCCAGCACGCGCTGGGCCTGGGTCACGATACGCTCACCCGCGGCGGTCAGGCTCACCTCCCCCTGACCCCGTTCGAAGAGACCGACACCCAGCTCCTCCTCGAGCTTCTTCACCGCTACGCTGAGGGTAGGCTGGCTCACGTAACAGGCCTCTGCCGCATGTCCGAAGTGGCGCTTCTGAGCCACCGCGACAATATATCGGAGTTCATTGAGTGTCATAACCTATAGTGTAGCCGGTAAGATAGAAAAAACTAATTGGCTTAAAAACTGTTAACGCCTCAGCAGAAATCGAAGCAGAATATGGAATAATCCCTAACCATAGGGCAAAGAAGTAAAAAATTGGATTTTGATTTGACAAATCCTGTTCTAATATTATGGCAAGATGACAAGGTCCTGATGGGGCGTGGAGAGACAAATTGCTCGTCAGACTAAAAAACAGAAAAGTGGACCGTTCTATGGGAAGCAGTCCTGACAATCGGCAACCTAGTTTCATGGGGCTCCCGGCAGAGAGCCTCAACCTGCTGCAGCTGACGGACAGTCACCTCTATGCCGACCCTTCTCGCTGCCTTCTGGGCATCAACACCCTGGAGACGTTCGATCAGGTGCTTGCCCAGGCCCTGCAGGAGGCCGGCCACCCCGATTTCGTACTGGCCACCGGCGACCTGGTGCATGACGCCTCCGACACCGGCTACAAGCGCCTCCTCGGCAGACTGCAACTGACCGAGATCCCCACCTACTGCCTGCCGGGCAATCACGATCTGCCGGGGAAGATGAAACAGATCCTCAATCAGGACAATGTGCACTGCATCCCCAGCGTGCAGGCCAAAGGCTGGTCGCTGATTTTTCTCGACTCCACCATACCCAATAGTGACGGCGGACGTATCGACGGGGGCCAGCTCGACCTGCTCGAGGTGTTGCTGGAGGCCCACAGCGATAAACACACCATGATCTGCATGCACCACCACCCCGTACCCGTGGGCAGCCGCTGGATGGACACCATGGTGCTGGACAACCCGGACGAATTCTTCCAGCTGGTCGAGGCCCACCCCCAGGTCAAGGCGGTCCTCTGCGGACATATTCACCAGACCTTCGATTCCGTGCACAAGGGGATACGTCTCATCGGCTCACCCTCCACCTGCGTGCAGTTCGTTCCGCAGGAGGACGATTTCGCCATTGACGCCACACCGCCGGGCTACCGCTGGCTGAGCCTGCAGGCCGACGGCACTATCGAGACGGGGCTCGGTTCCCTGCCGGAGATTCCCTCGGGACTCGATCTCGCATCGATGGGTTACTGAGCCTGCGGGACGAACCGGGGATCAATCCAGGACGACCTCAACCGCCGCCTCCGCCTCCATGGTGCCCTCGCCGTGGGCAATTCGCAGCGCAATGGCCTCCACGCCGGCCTCGCGGACCACCCGGCGCAGGGTCTCCGCATAGGCGGGATCGATCTCCTCCGCCGGATGGAAATAATCCCCTTCAGGGCGATTCAGCGCATAGACCATGACCCCCCTGTATCCCTGGCCGCACGCGGCCGCGAGCAGTTCCAGGTGTTTCCGGCCACGGGCTGTCACCGCATCGGGGAAACTCAATCCGTCCCCCCGCCACAGGGTGACATTCTTGACCTCAACCCAGGCATCGACGCGGCTGCCTTCGGCCAGGAAGAGATCGAACCGGGATCTCTCTCCATCATGGCTGTAGACCACCTCTCGCCGGATGGAACGGTAGCCGACCAACTCCGCAATCCGGCCCTCTCTTAGCGCTTCCTCGACAACCGGATTGGTCCGCCCTGTATGCACACCAATCCAGCCTTGGCCCATGTCCACCCTTTCCAGGGTCCAGGCCAATTTACGTCGCGGATTGTCACTGTGACTGAGCTGTACCGGCGCACCGGGTTGCCAGCACCCGAGCATGCTGCCGGTGTTCGGACAGTGGGCGGTCACCACCTCGCCCCCCGGCAACTCTATGTCGGCGAGAAAGCGCTTGTAACGCCTGAGAATTCGTCCATTGGTGAGCGGTGGCAGTTGCATGGGGTTGGTGTATTATCTCATCATGTCACTTTTATGGCAGTCGATGCTGCGGCGTCTTCTGCGCAACCGGATACCTAATTAAAAAGAGGTTCTGAACGAGTCGGGTGTTGCTCGGATAATTTTAATACCTTGCCTCGGAACTTCGAATCAAACGACCAATGCAGTGGAGGGAACAGCTAATGAAGACCATGGCATGGCTGATAGTTAGCGGTACATTATTGATCTCTAACCAGCTTCACGGGGGAGATCCCGGGTACGACAACAGGCAATTCACTGTCAATCCGGGCAATATGATGGATGGCATGTTCAATCCCATGAACAGCTTTTTCGGTGGCTCCGACCGCTACCCCTATGACCACTACAACTATCGCCATGCCCCACCCCCCGCCTATCCACCGGCCTATGGCCATCCCGGCACGAGCTATGGATACCCGCCTGTCTATCCCGGTTACCAGTCCCTGCCCCAGACAGGGGGCTATCCCACACCCCCCGCTCCGGTACAGCAGCCCCAGCCGCCGACAGCCAATGTGGAGCCCGCCCCGCCAGCCGCCTATAACCAGGCCCCTTCGGCGCAACCCGGATATGCCGAGAAATACCGTTTCCGACCCCTGGACGCCACCGAGCCGGCAGCGGAGAACAAGGGGGGCTCTCCCTCTCCCCGGGAAGCCGCCCCCCTATCGGGCTACCCGCCAGCTCCACCGATGGATCAGACCGCCGCACCCCAAAGCCGGCATGCCATGGAGGGTGGCTACGGGCCGAGCAGGGGGAGCCAGACCCAGGAGAGCCAGATGAAGTTCAGACCCCTGGACAAGCCGGGTTATACGGAATGATCCCCGCGGCGGAGAGGGGATCTCAGCCGATGCTGAACTCTTGATAATCCCGGTAGTCGATGCTCTCGCAGGAGACGCCGGTGACACTGGCGTTCTGCGGGCCCTTGCGTAACCAGGACTGGAGGGCGTCGATGGCCTCCACACTGCCGCAAGCCACCACTTCAACGCGGCCATCGAGGAGGTTCCTGGCATAGCCCTTGATGCCCAACTGCTGGGCTTCGTGTCGCGCCGACGCCCGGTAGAATACACCCTGCACCCGTCCCGCCACGTGGCAGCGGACACAGATCTTTCTCTTGCCGTTATCGGCCTGCTCACTCATCATTCAGCCTCACTACCAGCTTTTCACCGGCGCGAACCGCCATTTCCATGGGGGGGGTAAAGAGCACTTCGAGCCGGTATCTTGATCCCCCCGGGTCGCGCGCCACCGGGTTCAGCCCCAGCAGGTTGATTGTGCCATCCAACCATTCGCCACGCACGCCGACATCGACCGCCATGCCCGGCCTGAGACCAAGCGCGGTCTGTGCATCGATTTCGGCAACCGCCTTCATCCGGCTGTTGTCGACCAGGGTCAGGATCGGTGCCGCGGATTGGCGATTGATCACCGCCTGGCCCGGTTGTACATGGATAGACGCTACAACCCCGTCGAAGGGTGCCGCAATCCGGCTGTATTCCCGATGCAGGCGAATCGAGATCAGTTTCGCTTCCGCCTCCCGGTAGCTTGCATCCGATGTGGCGGCGGCGATTTCGGCCTGCTTGCGCTCATGATCGGACAACAGGGTGCGGTCATAGAGCTCCAGGGCGCGATCCAGCTCCCGCCTTGCCTCTTCGTTCTGCTGCGATGTCGCCTCGAGACGCGCCTCCGCCGCGGCAAGCCTCGACTGATACCTGCGCTGATCGAGCTCCACCAGCACCTCGCCGCGTTTCACCGCGGAACCGACTTCTACGTTAACCCTGGCCACCATGCCACTGACCAGGGTGGTCAGTTCCACCCGGTTGTTCCAATCGCTTACGGCCTCCAGGTCCCGGGCGATGAGCTCTGCGCTGAAGAGCAGGCAGAAAACCAATAGCACCTTCATTATCCTTCTCTCCCTTATCACTCTTTGTCTTGCTCCGGGGCGGTCATCAATTCACCGGTGAGCGCCTTGATCCTGGCATGGGTCAGCTGGATCTGAAAATCATTTCTCGCCCGTTGCATTTGAATATCGGCTATTTGCGACATGGAGTCTCCCAGATCCGTCGCCATGTCCAGATCGTACAGGGTACGACTGCGATCGAGGTAGAGATCGCGAAAATCCGCGGTAACCCGCAACGCGTCGCGATCGACCTTCAGCCTGTCGAGGTCCATCCAGTGATCCAGCAGCTGCTGCCGCAGCGCCAGTTCGTGGCGCGCCAACTCGGCCTGTTTCCGCTGCACCAGGGCGCGCTGCTTGGCAATCTCCGAGTCGACCCGGTTACCCTGGTAGAGGGGCAGTTCAATGACCAGCGCCGCGGTCATCGGATTGCGGCCGCTAAGTTCCCGTTTATAGGCAGCGGCCTCCACTTCAGCCCGCAATACCGGATTGTCTTCGGCTTCACTGGCCTGCAGCTGCTTCGTCGCCGCCTGAAGTTCGGCCTGCAGTCCCTTGAGTTTCGGGTTCTCCCGCAACGCCTTCTCAACCAACTGCTCTATCTCCGGCAACTCCCCCAGCGGCTCGAATACCGGGGACGCCAAATCGGCGGGAAGATCCAGCGGTCGATTCAAGCTGATCGCCAACTGGGAGCGGGTGATCCGCTGCCTGTTTCGACTTGCCCGCATCTTGCGCAGGGCCTGTTGGTAGATCGACTCGAGTTCCACCATGTCGATATCGGATACCTTACCCAGCTCATTCTTTGTCCGCGCCCGGTCGAAGCGGATATAGTCGATGGAGAGCGCTTCGTTGTCCCTGGCAAACTCCAGGTCGGCCAGCAGGACATCGAAAAACCTTGCCATCACCTCCAGCCTGCGCTGCTGCCTGACCTCGAGCAGCTGCCACTGCCGGGAAGCCAATCCTGCCTCGGCCGCCTCTTCCGCATGACCGGTACGCCCGAAATCGTAGAGCTGCTTGCTCAGACTGAGCCGGGCCAGGCTGTCGTTTCGGGAACTGTCATTTGCCGCATCAGAGGGTTCGATGAGACGCAACTCGGCAGACAGCGCGACATGCATGTCGTCATCCGCCTCAACCTGCTGGCTGAGCGCCCTGGCCTGGGCCAGGTCGGCCTCCGCCAGGCTGCGCTCCGGATGGGCTTGATCCGCCAGCTCCAGGGCATACTCAAGGGTCAGGGGGGAGGGCAGCGGATCGACAGCAAGCAGCGGCTGAGAGAGGATAAGCAACGGCAGCAGCAGCGCGAACAGCCGGAACATGGCAAGTGAAGGAGGTTTCCTACCCATCATTCTGTTAACAGACCCTAGTTGGTCTTGTTGAGCGCCCTTCTCTTGTCCCGCTTGTAACGGGAAAAATTGGTGGTCTTGTAGTGATCATCGACCACGAACTCGCCCAGCCAGAGAAACTCCTGTGCGTCGTTGGTCGCACCGGTAAACCGGGTGATCATGTTGCCGTCGAGATCGAAAAATCCGAACACCGGGGTAGCGCGGACCTTGTGGTGCCTGAATGCAAAATCCTTCTCCTTCATCGTGTTGCCCTGAAAATCCGAAATCTCCACATCACCTTCGATGTCCACGGTGTAGATGAGAAAGTGTTGTTTGAAATAGTCCTGGACCTCGACCTGATTGAGCACCCGGGTCTTCATTCGATGGCAGAATGGGCACTCATCCATTTCGAACATGATCAGCACTCCCTTCTTTCCCTCATCCCTCGCCACCTCCAGCTCATCGCTGAAATTTCCCAGGGACTGGTCGAAAAAGTATTCCCCCGGATCCCGGGTGGCGGCATTGACATCACCAAGCAACAGGATCAAGCAGACGGACAGTAAGAGATATCGGTGCATCGATCTTCTCCTTACTCATTGGTCGAATCGATAAAGCTCTCGAGATCTTCCAGGGTCAGGGGCCCCACCTGGCGGGCAACCAGCTTACCCTCGGGATTGACCAGGAAGGAGGTGGGGAGCCCGGGTACCCTGCCCAGCTCGGTCCGCGCCGCCGGCTTGGCGATGAGAATGGGGTAGCTGAGGAACTGCTCGTCGACGAACGCCTTCAGGCGCGGCATTTCGATGCGTTCCATTGCAACCCCCAGCACCACCGCATCAGTATCCTTATGATTATTATGAAAAACCTCTAATTCAGGCAGCTCCTCCCGGCAGGGGGGGCACCAGGTTGCCCAGTAGTTCACCAAGACCCATTTACCGCGATAGTCGGAGAGGCGATAGCGTTTTCCGTCCAGCCCGGGCAGTTCGAAATCCACCGTTTCCGCCGCTGCCGAGAACATAAAAAGCCACAGCAATGTGATCACTGGCAGACGCAGCAGCGGTCTCGCATGGAACATATTTCTCTCCACTTCTATCGGTAATCTGTTAATTACTTGGGAAATCTGTCAGCCGATCAACCCTGTCCCAAGAATCCGCGTGAGCAGGCAATCTTCTCTGACCTGCATTCTCAAGGTAAATTCCAGTCAGTGCAATTCATGGAAACCATAATGTCGAGGCCTTATCGGCAGCCTGCCTCGAGCCATCCATGCGCCGCTCCGGGCGCAGTTATTGAACAGCAATACACAGGATATCAACCCATTTATAACTGTCTATCTATTTGATTTTATTATATTAAATACCAATGCATACGCCAATGTTTCAGCTTGCCAAGGGGGCTCACCGGGCGCTATCCCCGCCTTCGAGTAACCAAAACTGTTCCACCTCTTAAGCTGGATGATATAGTGGAATATTGAGCAGTCGCCCCTATCAGCAGGCTTTCAGGTCAACATGTTTGATTTTTTTTCCCACAGGAGCACATCGGCAGCCCAGGCGCTTTTTTACGTGCCGCAACCGGATCCGTTTAAAAATCCTTTGGTGGAAATCGACCCTGCACAGCTTCGCCAGTGGGCGACAGCCCTGCCGTTCGCCAATCAGACCCAGCTGGCGGAGACCGTCATCACCAGCCTGAGCCGGCTCAACCGATATCCCGGTCCGGTAAAGAAACGCTCGGAGTTGATGGAGATCTACGCGACACCCTGTATACGACTTAACCACGGCACCGCCCAGCGCAAGGCGGAAGCCCCGCTCCAGCTGATACGCCGGGTGATGCTGGAGATGGCCTACGGCTACAGCCATATCGCCAATGAATGCACCAACACCAGAGCCAATCGAAAAAACCTGCAGCGCCTCACGCATGCAATCTACCATGCAATCAAGTACTACGTACTCGAGTACCTGCTGGCCTGTGAGGATTTTGACTGCAGGAGCGGCCAGGTTTATCGCCATGTCACTCGCTTGATGACCTACGCCGAAGAGCAGAATATCCAACAGATTCAGATCGAGGATAACGATCAGCACCAACCCGAACACGCCACCATAAATCATCAGTACAACCGCTTTCTGCTGCTGTTGCTCCTTGACCCCTGCCATCTGCAGCAGGGTGAACCCCGGTTGTGCTTCGATTTTCTCGTCGGTCTGGCCGGAAAGGCCCATATCACCCCGGCAACCGCCGAGACCGACCCCACGGGCCGATATGTCATCGACAGGCTGGGCGAGGTATCTCCCTATCTTTTCCATCCCGATTGCCTGGACAAGCTGCCGCAGCCACGTTTTGCCCTGTTCGATCTCAGCCCGGTCAGCAAGGGACTGCATAAGCAGCTCAGACAGATGGAGAGATCCGAACAGGGAAAACCCCAAGCCATCACGAAACTGACGATGCACGAGGCCACCAATCTGCTGGCGAGAATGCTGAAGTCCTGGCACATCCGCCTGAAGCGCGACAGCGAACGCCACTCCACCTCCGGAGAGGTTTCGCTGTGGATTGGTATCGACTCGATCTATACCTACCTCAACGGTAAGAGCATAACAACAGAGGCAACGGATGATGAGATCGATATGACCCAGCATGGCGGCATCCAGGCTGATGGTGGATCCGCAGAGAGTCATCAAATCTCGGCCGTGCGCACCAACCAAAGCCGTTCCGGCGTCGCCCTGAAGATTGTCAAGAACAGCACCAGCCTACCGTTAGTCGGCGAACTGGTACTCTTTTCCAGTCACCAGCAACGCAAGGAGAGTGACTGGAAACTCGGCATTGTGAAACGGGCGTTGAGCTGTAATGAAGAGCTGCTGGATATCGGAATCCAGTTCATTCTCGGCAGCATCGAACCCATCACCCTGCGCCTGGCAAATCAGCAACAGGCCCCGGAGGAGGTGAAGGACCGGCCGGCTATCTTTATCGACCAGGGGCACACCCACCGCAGCTCCCTGATCGTACCGAAAAACTTCTTCGTAATCGGCCAGGAGTACCGGGTCGAGGAGATGGTTCCCGCCCCCACCATCACCCCGCTGCAGCTGCTCGAGACAACCGCAAAGTTCGAGCGTTACCGGATCAAGAACAGTTAAACCCGGGGCCCTAGAGCAGCTCGATGAGGGGGCGCTGCATGGTCTCCTTCAAACTGCGGTTCGCCTGCTCGATCAGGGTGCGAAATTCATCGGATACCGCCGGCAACCGGTCCCCATCCGGCAGCACATAGGCATCGGAGCTGTAGAGCTCAGCCAGTGTGACCTCCCGAAGGTCCCGCGCCAGCACCCACCCCTTGTCATCCGCGAGCAGCACCAGGCGTGCCCGCTGCAGCGAATCGAGCAGTGATTCGAGTTGGCTCTCGGAACAATCGTCGAGCCGCGCCTGGAACTGATCCGTCGTGGTCGACCGACCCTGGTGCTGGGCTTCACGCAGCACCCGGATGATATCCAGGGCCAACAGGAACCTGTCCCCCCTCTGTTGGCGCCGTTCGCGCCAATGGTACCGATAGATGCCGAGACAGTAGGTAAACTCTGCGCCGAGCAGGGTTACCAACCAGGAGAGATAGAGCCAGATGAGAAAGATGGGAACCACCGCCAGGGCCCCGTAGATGGCCTCATAGGTCGGGAAGGTGGTGACATAGAGGGCAAATCCCCTTTTGCTCGCCTCAAACAGCAGCGCCGCGACCACGCCCCCCGCAACCGCGTGGCGCAACATCACCGAACGGTTGGGGACCAGCGCGTAGAGCAGGGTGAAGGCAAGCGCCGAGATCAGGATCGGCATCATGCCAAGCAGCCTTGATCTGAGCAGTGCCACCGTTTCCGCATCACTGAAGAAGGGAATGGAAACCAGGTAGGAGGTCACGCCCACGCTGATGACTATCAATATCGGGCCGAGGGAGAGAATTGCCCAATAGACCGTGAACTTGGCCAGTGCCGGGCGCTTCCGCCTGACATGCCATATGGTATTGAAGGCCTTGTCGATATTGCTCATCAGCAACAGCGCCACCAGGATCAGAAACAGGAATCCCACCCCGGTGAGCTGCGCCGCCTTCTGGCTGAAGTTCTTCAGATGCTGATGCACGGCCTCACCCGCCGCGGGGACGAAGTTCTGGAACAGGAAGTCTTCAATCTGCGCCGAGATCCGCTCAGAGACGGGGAAAATGGAAAACAGTGCCAGCATGACCGTCATCAGCGGCACCAGTGAGAGCAGGGTGGTATAGGTCAATGGGGCCACATGTCGAATCCCGTCGCCGTTGACGAAATGGTCCATCCACAACCAAAGAAAGGATTTGATATGCCCTAGCGTCGAAACAACGCCTGTGTTGACAGCTGTCTGGTTCATTACTGAAATCCATGTTTTTTCTCTATCGAATCGAGGCAACCGATTCTGGAGCCATTCTCTCTGTACGGATACAATGACGCCAAATCAAATTTGAGGCAATCCGCCATGAGTATCGAGATCTATCACAACCCGCGCTGCAGCAAATCGAGACAGACCCTGCAGCTGTTGCAGGACAAAGGCATCGAGGCCGATGTGGTCGAATATCTGAAAACCCCGCCGGACAAGGCGACCCTCGAGCGGATCCTCGCAATGCTAGGGCTGGAACCGAGAGAGCTGATGCGCAAGAAGGAGAAGGAGTACAAGGCGCTGCAACTCGACGATCCGCAGCTGAGCCGAGACCAGCTGATTGAGGCGATGATCGCCAATCCGAAGCTGATCGAACGCCCGATTGTGGTTCAGGACGGCAAGGCCGCCATCGGCAGGCCGCCTGAAAAAGTCCTCGAGATCCTCTAGCGACCGGCATGAAACCGGATCGACGCCACCAGAGGTAATCTCCATGGCCGAAGTGCTCATCCTCTACTACAGCCGCCACGGCGCCACCGCCGAGATGGCGCGGATTATTGCCCGGGGTGTTGAAGAGGTGGCGGGGGTAGACGCAAGGCTGCGCACGGTACCCGAGGTCTCCCCCCTCTGCGAAGCCACCGAAGAGAGCATCCCTGAGAGCGGCGCGCCCTATGTCAGTGAGGCCGATTTGCGCCAGTGCGACGGTTTGATACTGGGCAGTCCGACCCGTTTCGGCAACATGGCGGCGCCCATGAAACACTTCCTCGACACCACCAGCCAACTCTGGATGAGCGGCGCCCTGATCGATAAGCCCGCCGCCGTCTTCACCTCCACAGCCAGCCTCCACGGGGGTCAGGAGAGCACCCTGCTGTCGATGATGCTGCCGCTGCTCCACCATGGCATGCTGATCCTGGGCGTTCCCTACAGCGAGACCGCCCTGCTCCACACCCAAAGCGGCGGCACCCCCTACGGCGCCAGCCATCTGGCGGGCGGTGAGAGCAAGCTGCCCCTGAGCGAGGAGGAGAAGCGCATCTGCAAGACCCAGGGCAGGCGTATGGCCGAGACCGTGAAACGCCTCGGCGGCTGACCCTGTTACCCGAATGCCGGTCCAGTTGCCTCTCAGTCTCAGCATCCGGCCCAGGGTCGATTTCTCCGCCTTCATCGCCGGACGCAATGGCGAGGCGGTCTCCCGGCTGCGCGGCGAATCGGATCCCTTGATCTATCTATGGGGGGTATCCGGCAGCGGCAAGAGTCACCTGCTCCAGGCCTGTTGTCACCAGGAGCAGCTGGAGCAGGGCCAGCCCGCCTACCTGCCCTTCAAATCCGAACACGGACTGGAGCCGGCGATGCTGGAAGGGCTCGAGAGCTTCTCCCTGGTCTGTCTCGACGACCTGGAGGTCTTGGCGGCCAGGGAGGATTGGGAATTGGCCATCTTCAGCCTCTTCAATCAGCTGAGGGAGGCGGGGTCGCGGCTGATCGTCAGCAGCGACCGTCCCCCCGCGCAGCTGCCGCTCAAGCTCGCCGACCTCGCCTCGAGACTGACCTGGGGACCCTGTTACCAGCTGTTTCCATTGAACGATGAGGAGCGCCTGGAACTGCTGATTCGCAGCGCCGAGCGCAGGGGCATGACCATGAGTGTGGAGATAGCCAACTTCCTGTTGCAGCGAACCCCCAGGGACATCCACTATCTGACCCTGCTCATCGAACGGCTCGACCGGGCCTCACTTGCCGCACAGCGGCGCCTGACCATACCATTTGTGCGTGAAATCCTGAATCTGTAAAGGGATATACTTGGGCCATACAGAATGGAGGTATTGCTATGACAACCATCCAGGAGACGATACAACAGAAGCTCGAATCCGCATTCTCCCCCCTGCATCTGGAAGTGATCAACGAAAGCCACATGCACAACGTGCCGGAAGGCTCGGAGTCCCATTTCAAGATCGTGGTCGTCAGCGACGCCTTCAAGGGCGAGCGATTGATCAACCGCCATCGCCAGGTGAACAAGCTCCTGGCCGAGGAGTTGCAAGCTGGCGTTCATGCCATCGCGCTGCATACCCTGACCCCCGAAGACTGGTTCGATCAGGGGGGCAGGACCGCCGACTCCCCGCCCTGCCTGGGGGGCTCGAAACAGGCCTGAAAAGGCGCATCTCGCAGGTGGCCGCTCGACCCAAATCTCGAGTAAGTCCGCAAATGAAAGCGAATAAACGCAAATTAAGAATTTATTAGGGCCCTAAATGGCAGGTTGGCACAATGGCCTGCGGTTATTACCCCAGGCTCACTCGATAGTTGGTGGCTTGAAAAAAATAGAATAGGGCAGGCTTTTACACGCTGTTGGCTCGAAATGATTCCGGAAACAAAGAGTTATCCAATAAACAGTTCTATTTGCGTTTATTCGCGTTCATTTGCGGACTTAACGACCCAACACACAATCATCAAGCCACCCACCGTATGGCTGAGCATTCCTGGTAATCAGTAACAACATCACTTGTGCTGCAGTACCAGGTCGAGTTCGAGCGTTTCCCCATTGCGCCAGACCTTGACCTCGACCTGATCACCGACACGAAAATCGTCAAGGCGCCCCAGCAGTTCGTTCACCGTGGTTACCGCGCGGCCGTCGATCTGCTGAATCACATCGCCCGGAACCACGTCGCCGTTGACATCGATGAAGGTGCCCTGCAGACCGGCCTGCTCGGCGGCCGATCCGACCTCGACCTGCAACACCAGAACCCCCTCCAAATCGAGCTTGTCCAGGATAACCCGGTTGACCTCCTCGTCCACCGAGACACCGAGGGAGGGTCGCACGTAGCGCCCCTTGGCGATCAGCTCCGGCACCACCCGGTTGACCGTGTCCACCGGCACCGCGAAACCGATCCCGGCATAGGCCCCGGAAGGGCTGTATATCGCGGTGTTGATGCCGATCAGCCGGCCGGCGCTGTCGAGCAGGGGACCGCCGGAGTTGCCCGGATTGATGGCGGCGTCGATCTGGATCAGGTGGTCGATGGCAACCCCGTCACGCCCCTCGGAGAGGGAGCGGTCGAGGGCCGAGACCACCCCGGTGGTCAGGGTGTAGTCGAGGCCGAAGGGATTGCCGATGGCAAAGACCTTCTGCCCCACCTTGAGATCGTCGCTGCTGCCGACGGGCACCGGGGGCGGCCGGTCGAAGGGAACCCGGATGCGCAGCACCGCCAGGTCGTGGTCGGGACTGCTGCCGATCAGCACCGCGCGATAACTGCGCCCGTCGTTGAGCCGTACATTGGCCTCCGACGCCTCGGCGATGACGTGGTGATTGGTCACCAGGTGGCCCAGGTCGTCCCAGATGAAACCCGAGCCCGTGCCCTGGGGCAGGCTGAGGATGTCCCGGGTCCAGGGATTGCGCACCCGCTGCAGCGTCGTGATGTAGACCACCGATGGGCTCGACTGCTGAAAGATCTCCACGGTCGCCTTCTCGTCCGCCGCCAGATCGCCCCGGGGGGTGACGATCCGGGGCTCGGTGGTGAGGCTGACGATCCAGCGCTCGAGCAGCGGCAGGAAGGTCCAGGCCAGGAGAAGCAGCAGCAGGCCGCCGACGATGAACTTGACCCGCCGCAGATAGGGATCACCCATGGTGAACGCTCAACCCCGGCCAGAAGCGGCCTGCTGCGGGGCCTGACAGGGCACCGCGTCCCTTTCCCGCGACCCCTCTAGTCACGCTGGCTGAAATAGTCCCTGGTGAGGGCAAACACCACCGGGCTCAAAAGCAGCAGCGCGATCAGGTTGGGAATCGCCATCAGGGCGTTGAGGGTGTCCGCCACCAGCCAGACGAAGTTGAGGAACTCCTGCGCCACCGCGCCCAGTGGAATCATCAGGATCCAGGCCACGCGGAACGGGGTGATCGAACGGATCCCAAACAGATACTCGACGCAGCGCTCCCCATAGACGCTCCATCCCAGGATGGTGGTGAAGGCGAACACCGCCAGTCCCAGGGAGACCACATAACTGCCGATCCCGGGCAGGGCGGTCTCAAACGCCAGGGATGAGAGGGCGGAACTGGTCTCACCACTGGTCCAGGCACCGGTCACCACGATGGCCAGGCCGGTGATGGAGCAGACGATGATGGTGTCGATGAAGGTGCCGAGCATCGCCACCGAACCCTGGCGCACCGGATTGTCGGTTGCCGCCGCGGCGTGGGCGATGGGGGCACTGCCCAGACCCGCCTCGTTGGAAAAGATCCCCCTGGCGACACCGAACTGGATGGTGAGCCAGACGGCGGCGCCGGCAAACCCGCCGGTGGCGGCGGTCGGGGTGAAGGCCTCGCTGACGATCAGCGCCAGGGCATTGGGTATGGCACCGGCATAGAGCACCAGCACCACAAATCCGGAAAGCAGGTAGGCCACCGCCATGAACGGCACCAGCTTGCCGGCCACCTCGGCGATGCGACGGATACCGCCGATCAAAACCAGCGCGGCCAGAATCGCCATCACCAGGCCCGTCACCCAGGGCGCGATCTGCAATCCCTCGTTGGCCGACAAGGCATTGGCCACCGAGTTGGCCTGCACCGTGTTGCCGATGCCGAAGCCCGCGAGGGCACCGAAGATGGCGAAGAGGGTACCCAACCAGGCCCATTTGGCGTCCAGGCCGTTCTTGATGTAGTACATGGGGCCGCCCACATGATTGCCGTTGTCGTCCACCTCGCGATAGCGCACGGCGAGCACGGCCTCGGCATATTTGGTGGCCATGCCCACCAGGGCGGTGCACCACATCCAGAAGATGGCCCCCGGTCCGCCGATGGCGATCGCCGTCGCCACGCCGGCGATGTTACCGGTGCCGATGGTGGCGGAAAGCGAGGTCATGAGGGCGTTGAAGGGGCTGATTTCACCCTCGCCCAGCCCCTCGCGCCCGCGCCACAGCATGCGGAAACCGTAGCCGAGGCGGGCCAGGGGCATCAGCTTCAGCCCGACCATAAGAAACAGGCCAGTGCCCAGAATCAGCACCAGCATCAGCGGACCCCAGACGATACCGTTCAACCATTCAATAAGTTCAGTGACGCTATCCACCCCTTGCACCCCTCTTTTTTTGGTTAAACCTCAAAAGTTTAGCTGGCCTCCATCGGCAACCGGCAGGCATCAGCGAATCGCTCGTTGACAACACCGCACACCAGCAAACCCTCCCATGGATGGCCCACTATACACATCCCGGGTAGCTGAACTCAAAAGGAAACCCGACCCATGCAAAAAAATTCCCTTGAGATAAAGCGGGTTGGCGGTTAACCTCATCATGTCACCACCCAACATGTATTTGGATGCTACCCATGTCAGTCTGCAAAAGTCTCAAAGGGTATACCCGGAAACATGAACGTCTGGCGGATCTCTTTTCTCTGCTTGCTGTAGCGCTCTTATTCGGTACCCTCTATATCGTTCTCGCCTACCATACACCGATCGCCGGCTGGCTGAAGAGAGATGCCATCATTCATGTGCCGATCGCAGTCGCCCTGCTGTTGTTGGATATCTTCCTGATGTACCTGTTACTGAATATCGGCTCGGCACGGTTTTCGGAGGAGGATGAGAGCTGCTTCCATACCTTCAAGGGGCGCCGCAGCGGCAGCGGTTCCATAGGTATCATGTTCAGCAACTGGCTGCACCATATGGAGCAGGTAGGCAAAAAGCACCGCTGAGCCGACCGGTTCTCGCGAAGATGGTTACCCGGGCCGCTTGGATTCCCGATGCCCGCGCGAGCTGGAGCCGGCGAATCGTCACCGGGTAGGTAGAGACTCCCGCTACGGAAAACAATCACTTTCACGGAGACCTAGATGCCCTCCTCCTTTCGTCGTCTTGGCCTGGCCTGCTGCCTCTGCGCAATCATTCTCTCCACCCACAACGGCTGCGTCTCCATGGCCACCGACCGCCTGGCAGCCAATCTCTCCAGCGCCATGCTCAACCAGACGGATCCGGAAATAGTCAGGCATGGGGCGCCCGCCTACCTGCTGCTGCTTGACTCCCTCATAGAAGAGAGTCCCGATGACCCGACCCTGTTGTATGCCGGCGCCCGGCTCTACAGCGCCTATGCGGGGGGGCTGGTGACAGATAGCGAACGCAGGAAGGGGCTGACCCAAAAGGCCCTGGCGTATGCCGGCCGCGGACTCTGTCAACGCCGCCCCGCTATCTGCGAATTGGCCTCAAGGCCCTACGCGCAGTTTACCGAGGCGGTGCACAGGGTGGATAGTGAGGATATGGAGGGGCTCTATCTCTACGCGACCAGCTGGGCGGGCTGGATAGAGGCCCGCAGCGACGACTGGAACGCCGTGGCCGATCTCGCCAAGGCAGAGGCCATGCTGCAGCATGTCGTATTGCAGGATCCCGGGTATGAGCGGGGCCGGGCTCAACTCTACCTGGGAGTAATCAGGAGTCAGATCCCCCCCACCCTGGGGGGCAAACCCGAGATCGGCCGCCACCACTTCGAACAGGCCATCAGCTACTCATCGGGAGAGGACCTGATGGCAAAACTGGAATTTGCTCGACACTATGCCCGCCTGGTTTTTGATAAAACCCTTCACGACAGGCTGCTCAATGAGGTTATCGATGCCGACCCGGTCAAGCCCGGCCTCACCCTCAGCAACGTCATGGCCCAACAGCAGGCCAGAACGTTGCTCGAGGATGACTATTTTTAGGTTTCGGCCTCGATCCTGCTGCCGACTCCCCTTTGACTCCATTGCTTGGAGCGGCTATTGGTCAGTATTGTGCGTCCGGATGTTGTCAGACTAGGTACATTAAAATGTATCCGGCTATAAATAACCTTGTAAAACCGGCATGTTAAATGATGGACTCGGCTAAGCCATCCCATTCGCACTAAGGACTCCACCATGTTCCGCATGATGATCACACTCCTGTCACTGCTTCTGCTGAGCCCGCTCAGCCAGGCGGGCACCACCCTGAAGATCGCCACCCTGGCCCCCGACGGCACCAGCTGGATGAAGGAGATGCGCGCTGCGGCAAAACAGATACAGCAGCAGACCGAGGGCAGGGTCAGGATCAGATTCTATCCCGGCGGCGTGATGGGGAATGACAACAGCGTGCTGCGCAAGATCCGTGTCGGACAGCTGCACGGGGGGGCCATCACCGGCGGCGGCCTGAGCGCCATCTACAGGGATGCGCAACTCTACACCCTGCCGTTCCAGTTTCGCAATCTGCAGGAGGTCGATGCGGTACGCCAGGTGATGGACCCGCTGATCATCGCAGGACTCAAAAACGAGGGTTACGTCAGCTTCGGCTTGAGCGAAGGCGGCTTTGCCTATCTGCTCTCAAACAGGCCGGTCAAAACCACAAAAAACATGAGGGAGTTGAAAATCTGGATCCCTGAGGGTGACGAAATCAATGCGAACATGTTTCAGGCCCTCGGCATCTCGCCAGTCCCCCTGCCCCTTACCGATGTGCTTACCGGCCTGCAGACCGGTCTCATCGACACCATCGCGAGCGCCCCGGTCGGCGCCATTGCGCTGCAGTGGCATACCAGGGTCAACTACCTGACCCAGGTACCCCTTGCCTATCTCTATGCAACCCTGGTGTTGACGGAGACGGCGTTCAACAAGCTGCAGAAACCGGACCGCTCCGTCGTCAGAGAGATATTGGGGGCCACCTTTGACAGGATCGACCGTCAGAACCGCATGGATAACGAAAAGGCCCTGGCCGCGCTGCAGAAGCAGGGTATCGAATTCGTCAGCCCCAGCGCCGATCAACAGCAGGCGTGGGAGCAGCATGCCAATACCACCCTCAACAAACTCAGCGAAGAGAAGCTGTTCAGCAAAGCCATGTTCAGTCGCATGCAGACCCTTGTCCAACAATACAGGAAGGTTGCCGCTGCGCACTAGGTGCGCGAACATAGCGATGCTGTATGATCTAAACTTAGAGGCCAGCCAGGACCGAACACGTATCAACCCATGATCCAAATAGAGTCATTCTTCAATCGCGCGGCCCGGGCGGGTAGAGTCCGAACTATCCAATCCATCGATCCGGGTTGCGGTTCAGGCAACTGACGCCTTCACAACCGTCATGTCCGGCATAAACCTCTTTAAACCCGACAGGGCCGATGGTGATAGGGAGAGCTTCGAAACCTTATTGGATGCTGAGAAGATCACCATTGAACGCATCCTCAGTCCTCCGGACACCATCACGGAGCTGGCGCAGCAGCCCCATGACGAATGGGTCTGCGTGTTGCAGGGGAGCGCCAAGCTGGAGATGGACGATCGGCAGATAACGCTCTATCGGGGCGACAGCGTGCTGATACCCTCCCACACGCCGCACAGGGTTTTGACCACGAGCCATCAACCTCACTGTATCTGGCTCGCCATACATATCCTCTAATCCCTATGCCGAGCCCCATTGCACTCACATGCCTGCTAAAATCGCGGACACCAGGAATCACCTGATCAACCATCATGCTCAGCCATATGCCGGAGGTCCTGAGGATTATGGAAACAGCTGAGTAGTTTTGAGTTTTAAGTTTTGAGTTATGAGTTGCCTAAGGCACACTTGTTCCCATGGTCGTTGTCGCACCATCCACCACAAGAGAATTGTGTTGAGAGAACCTAAAAGACCGTGAGCGGAGCGAACACATCAACTCAAAACTTTTTAACAAGCTGTTTATGCAATAGCAGAGCAAATAGCGAACAACCGGTAAAATATAGGATTGTCGAGCATCATGCTAATCACGCTGAAGCGTATCAAGCAGTTGATCCTGCTCTTTGAGGACGGCCTGACGGTGCTCCTCCTGAGCGCCACGATCCTGCTTGCGGCGAGCCAGATCCTGTTGCGCAACTTTTTCGACAGCGGCCTTATCTGGGCCGACCCGACCCTGCGCATCATGGTCTTGTGGCTCGCGCTTTTGGGGGCCATCGCCGCGACCAGGGAGAACCGCCATATCCGCATCGACCTCTTCTCCCACAGATTGTCGAAACGCAGCCAGTCAATCCTCTCTCTGATCAACAATCTTTTCAGCGCTGTGGTCTGCGCCATCATCACCTGGCATGCGGTACGCTTCGTCTATGCTGAATGGCTGGACGGCGTCATGCTGTTTGCCGCGCTCCCCGCCTGGTTGGGCGAGATCATCATACCGATAGGCTTTGGGGTGATGACCCTGCGCTTTCTCTTCAACCTCTCCCTGCAGCTTTTGCAAAGGGAGGGCGAATGATCATCGGGCTGCTGCTGATCCTGCTGGCGCTTTGCGGGGCTCCGCTTTTCGCTGTTATCGGCGCCAGCGCGCTCTGGGGTTTTCACCAATCCGATATCGATCTCTCGGTGGTGGTGATCGAGTTCTTCCGCCTGGCGGAGATGCCGGTGCTGCTGGCGATCCCGCTCTTCACCTTTGCCGGTTATCTGCTCAGCGAGAGCGGCGCGCCCCACCGCCTGGTGAGGCTCACCGAGGCGCTGCTCGGCTGGGTTCCCGGCGGCATGGCCTTTGTCGCCTTGATCGCCTGCGCCCTGTTTACCGCCTTCACCGGCGCCTCCGGGGTCACCATCGTGGCCCTGGGCGCCCTGCTCTACCCCGCGCTGCGCGAAGCGGGCTACGGCAAGAACTTCAGTCTCGGGCTGGTGACCACCTCCGGAAGCCTGGGACTGCTGTTCGCCCCGGCACTGCCCCTGATTCTCTATGCGGTGGTGGCGCAACAGCTCGGCATCGGCGGTCCCATCAGCGTCGACGATATGTTCCTCGCCGGCATCCTGCCCGGCCTGCTGATGTTGCTGATACTGGTCGCCTGGGGACTCTGGTCCGGAAGGGATCTGCCGCTGAAGCCGTTCACCCTGAGCGAAGCCAAGGCTGCGATCCGCGAGGCCGCCTGGGAGATACCCTTGCCGATCATTTTGCTGGGCGGTATCTACAGCGGCTACTTCGCCCTCTCCGAGGCCGCAGCGGTCACCGCTGTCTATGTGTTGATCGTCGAAGTCCTGGTCTACCGGGAGATACCCATCAAGCAGCTTCCCGGAGTGATGCGTGAAGCGATGTTGCTGGTTGGCGGCATCCTGATCATTCTCGGCCTTTCGATGGCGTCCACCAACTACCTGATCGATGCAGAAGTGCCAAGCCGGCTCTTCGACTGGCTCCATGCGCGGGTCGAAGAGCCCCTCACCTTCCTGATCCTGCTCAACATCTTTCTCCTCGCGCTCGGCACCATGCTCGATATCTTCTCCGCACTGGTCTTGATGGTGCCGCTGCTGCTGCCGGTGGCGGTGCAGTACGGTATCGATCCGGTCCATCTCGGGATCATCTTTCTGGCAAATATGCAGATCGGCTATTTCACCCCGCCGGTGGGTATGAATCTGTTCATCGCCAGTTACCGTTTCGACAAACCGATCGGCGAGATATACCGCGCCACCCTTCCCTGGTTTTTCATCCTTTTCGGCGCGGTATTGATCATCACCTACTGGCCGACGCTCTCGCTGGCCTTGCTCGAGCGCAGTTGAGCGCGTATCCGGCCACCCAGCTCAAACCCGGCCAGGCCGAGCATGATCAATGCGGTACCCGCCCAGACCTTCGCGTCGACCTGTTCCGCATTCAGCCAATTCCCGGCCAACAGCGCGATTACCGGGGTCATCAGGGTAATCAGCGCAACCTTGGTGGTCTCCACATGCCGCAAGACATAGAAATAGAGGGCAAATCCAAGCACCGATCCGACCACGCCAAGATAGATGATCGAGCTCAGCGCCCGTTGCTCAATCACCAGGGGCCAACTCTCTCCCTGCAGGAACCAGCTCAGCAGAAACAGCGGCACCGCCACCAGCAAGCCTCCCGCGGTCACCACCAGTCCATGCAGCTGGGCATCGATACGCTTGATCCAAACCGCGCTGGCGGAATGGGTTATTACCGAGACCAGAACGCCGGTCAGTCCCAGGACAAAGCCGACACCGAGTTCGATACCCACGGAAAAGATCGTCCCCAAACCCAGCAGCGCAATCAGCACCGCCAGAAAGCGCTGCAGGTCGAGCCCGGTCTCCTGCAGCCAGATCCGCGCCATCAGGCCGGTAAAGATGGGCGAGAGGCCGAACACCACCGAGATCCATCCCGAGGGGATGTACTGGGATGCCCAATAGACCGCGGTCATGGCGATGAAGATCCCCAGGCCCGCCGCCAGATAGGTGTGTCGCGCCCGTTTGTGCCATACCAGGGGTCGACCGATCAGGCGCAGTACAAGCAGCGCCAGGGTGACGCCGATAACCATGCGGCCGGTGACGCCAAACAGATAGCCCACACCCTCGCCGCTCCACTTGATGGCAAGCGGCGTGGTACCCCAAATCAGCACGATCCCCAGATAGGCGGCCGGCACGGACATTTTAGTTACCTCCTATAACGAAAAAGGCCGCAGATGCTGTTGTCATCTGCGGCCTTGTAAGAAATTCTGTTGCGGTTCTGCTAACTTCGCATCACACTCCCGGGCGCAGATGAACAGGCGACTGCCCATACGGGTAGACGGCGGCGCTTATTGGTCATCATTGCCTGGCGGATGTTATTCATGGCTATGAGAATGCATGCTCACGGCGATGAGGTCAAGGGAAAATTCAGACGATGAATGTGACCCGGGGATTAAAACAGTGCAAGTTGATATCGACAGCCGTCGAGAGTGATACAATCCAAACCCGGCGAAAAAGCCAGCACCACTATCTTGATATGGATCTTTCCACGCTCTTCCCCCCCCAAGTAGCGATAGTCAGCGCCACGAATGAGATGTGGACCTCACCCCTGTGCAGCGAAGAGGAGAAGCTGATAGAAGGCAGCGTTGCAAAGCGCCAACGGGAGTTTCGCGCCGGACGCAATGCGGCCCATGCCGCCCTGGAACGACTCGATGCCCCGCCAGGCCCGCTGCTGCGGAATGAAAACCGCCAGCCTGTCTGGCCGCAGGGATTTCTCGGCAGCATCAGCCACTGCAACGACAGCTGTGTCGCCGCCTGCGCCGCGGCGGGGGAGCTGGTAAGCATCGGCGTGGATGTCGAACCGCTCAAGCCGCTATCGACCGGGATCGCGCGTTACATCGACACGGATGAGGAGAGCGCATTCATGGCGCGGCATGGAGAGCTGCCGCGACGATTGATCTTCAGCGCCAAGGAGAGCCTCTACAAATGTTACCATCCCCTGATCAGGCGCTTCTTCGGCTTTCACTCGGTTAGCTTGGATATCGATATTTCAAACCGGCGGTTTAATTTCACACCCACGGAAGCATGCAAAGTGGAGTTTCCGCAAGCGCTGGAGTTTCACGGCCGCTTTCTGGTGGGGGAGAGTCACCTCTATACCGGCTGCTTTCTGACCGCGGCGGCATCGGCGACGGATTGAGATCGTCTTCCAGGGCCGGTCAGCACTAACCCTTCATCAACACGGAGACACCCGTGGCGTTCCAGTGCTCGTCGCCGAGGGTGGGCTTGCCCAGGCTGTTCCAGAGCTCGGCCGCCTGTTCCGGGGAGATCGAGTTTTGTTTCAGCTCAATTGCCTCCCGGGCAAGTGCCGCGATATAGCGATCCTTGCCGACCAAATCGATCAGCTCCAAATAGTCTATCTCCTTCTCGAACTCCCTATTGATCATATCGAGGGCGTCGTCGACCTGACCGAATTCGATGATCTCTATGGCGCGTTGCTCCATCGCGTCGTGCTCGGCCTTGGCGCGTTGTCTCTGTACAAGGATCAGCTCCCCTTTGCGGAACATCTCTTCATCCCAGGTATCCAGGGCCACGCGAACCGGCTGGGTGGCGAGGTGGGGGAAGTCACGGGTGATGCGCCGAAGATGACCTACCGCCTCTCTCGCAGCAAAGACAGTTCCGTCTTCGGCCGCTGTACTTTCTAACTCTTCGCCCATAACGATCTATACCCCTATTGCCACTGTCAGTTTAGCGGCCTCGATTTCGATTCCTTTACAACCACTGGCAGCCTGCCAGACCTGGCCTTATACTGATCCCCTTCTGCCGGGGCCCGTCAATTCGAAACCCAGCCGCCCCGCAGCGCCAGTAAATACAGTCCCGGCATAAGGATTGGTTTTGTTAACAGGCCCCGAGAGACAGTTCACGACATGTACGCAGTCACCAAAGAGATCCATTTCTGTTATGGCCACAGATTGCTGAACCATCAGGGGAAATGCCGCCATCTGCACGGTCATAATGCCAAGGCCGTGATCCGCCTCGAGACGGAACAGCTCGATCCCCTGGGTATGGTGTGCGACTTTTCCGCTATCGGCGACTATGTGAAGCGCTGGGTCGACGAGACCCTGGATCACAATATGCTGCTGCACAGCGACGACCCGGTGCTTCCGCTGTTGCGGCAGGCGGGCGAGTCGGTCTACGTCATGGAGAACAATCCCACCGCGGAGAATATCGCCCGTCTGATCTTCGAGTATGTCGAGGCCGGAGGTTTTCCGGTTGTCGAGGTGTCGATATTCGAGACTGAGAGCGCGCTGGCCAGCTACAGACCCAAGCCGCCAGCGACGCCTTAGCGGCTACCCGCAGGCAAAACACTCACAGGGCGGCGCCATTGGACCGCATCAACTTATTGTTCGGCGATGGACCCGCCCCCCGGAGGCAGAAACAGGGCTTCTGCCGGGGGAGCCGGTCAATAACCGGAGGAAGCAGGAAGATCAGCCGATTTCGTTATAACCGCGCTCTTCGTGCGATACGATATCGAGACCTTCGATCTCTTGATCCTTGGTGACCCTCAAGCCCAGCAGGGCATCAACCAGCTTCAAGATCACAAAGGTAACCACCGCGGTAAAGAGCACCGTCGCCACGACGCCAATCGCCTGTACATAGACCTGGCCACCCATGCTCTCGATGCCGTCGGCAAATCCATATCCGGAGAAGACGCCCAGGGAGGTCGATGAAAACACCCCCGCGAGCAGGGTACCGAGCATGCCGCCGACGCCGTGGACCGGGAAGACATCGAGGGAGTCGTCGATCTTCAGCACCTGTTTCAGGTAGTTGGTGGCGGAAAAGCAGATCGCCCCCGCGAGCAGACCGATCACCAGCGCCCCGGCAGGACCGACGAATCCGGAAGCGGGGGTGATGGTGCCCAGGCCCGCCACCATACCGGTCACCGCGCCCAGGGCGCTGGGCTTGCCGAACTTGATCCACTCACGCACCATCCAGGTCATGGCGCCGGTTGCCGCGGAGATGTGGGTCACCAGCATCGCCATCGCGGCATTACCGTCGGAAGCCAGGGCACTGCCGCCGTTGAAACCGAACCAGCCGACCCAGAGCATGCCGGCGCCGGCGATGGTCATGGTCATGTTGTGGGGCATCATGGAAGCGGTGCCGAAGCCGCGACGGGGACCCATCACCACAGCCGCAACCAGGGCCGCCACGCCCGCGGTGATGTGCACCACCGTACCGCCGGCAAAATCGTAGAGGCCCATGCTGCCCAACCAGCCGCCGCCCCAGACCCAATGGGTTATCGGCACATAGACCAGAAACAGCCAGAGGGCGCTGAACAGCAGCATCGAGGAGAAACGCATGCGCTCGGCGAATCCACCCACGATCAGGGCGGGGGTGATGATCGCGAAGGTCATCTGGAACAGCATGAAGAGGGACTCCGGAATATCGCCGGAGAGGGTCTCCCGCCCGATACCCGCCATCAACACCTTGCTGAAGTCACCTATCCAGGCATTGCCCTCGCCGAAGGCCAGGCTGTAGCCGGCGATCAGCCACAGGATGGAGACGATTCCGGCGATGGAGAAGCACTGCATCAGCACGGAGAGGACATTCTTGGTCCTGACCAGGCCGCCGTAGAACATCGCCAATCCCGGCAAGGTCATGAACAGTACCAGCGCGGTGGACGCCATGATCCAGCCGGTGTTGGCCCCGTTCAGCGTGGCTTCCTCGGCCAGACAAAGACCCGGCGACATCAGCAAGGCGGCCGTCAACCCGGCCTTTCTTCTGTATTTACTGCACACCATGATTTCCCCTCATATTATTATTGGGTGAGCCCACCGGCGGGCCCCCGATCAAATCCCGCATTTTAAGTTAATTTACAAAAAAATACTTATTTTATTTTTTTCAAGCAGTTAGAGTCTGAATATCAGGCATCGGCGAACTCAAGTTATTGATATAAAAGCCGATAAAGATTCAAATACCACAAATTTAATGGTATTTTAGTGATGAATTTACTTGATATATTAGAAAACGGTAATATAATTTAACTAGCAAATTGAAGCTATTTGGGCATGGCCATAGATGAAGAGTCAATACCAGGGAAATGATCAGATGGATCCACTCGACAGTGAGGGTATACCCTTCAGGATCAGCAGTGTCGATCGTCTTCCCGAAATGGTCCAGGAAGAGTCTTGCCGCGTCATCAAACGGTACTTCGACCACCTGGAGTCGACCCTTGCGCAAAACAATGCCCATATCGATGTCGAGCAACTGCGCGAACTGCTGACCGAGATCAACGGTTTCATCGGCTCCGACAAGAGCCAGCTGAAGGCTGACGGCTATATGCGCATGCTCAACCGCCTGACCGACATCTATGCAAAGGGCGTTCAGCTTGAGGATGACCGGGCGTTCACCGGGACCGCGGCGAACTATGCCGACATCATGAATACGATCAGTCACAACTACACCGGCTATGACTACAGCCAATCCATTGCCCTGATGCTGCACTACATGGACAAGCTGTTCAGCAATAGGGAAGAGAGCTGGTTCGACATCTACCAGCATCTTGTCTCCATGCCCGACTCCATCCATGTCCTGCAGCTGCTCAAGGAGCAACATCTGCAGGAGATCCAATGCTGGGTTGAGGAGGGTGTCGACAATCTCTTCTCGATCTGGGAAGAGCAGTTGGAAGTGCTGCAGAACATCGGTGACGAGATCCACCAGACGGACAGGGAGATCCTGCTGCTCTGCAGGCAACTGAGCAGCGGCAAGGCTCACTCCTTCGCCAGCAACATCTACTATCTCGAGGATGGCCGCAGACGCCGGGCCCTCGCTGATCTGAGGGAGAAGCGCAGAGAGCTGGATACCGCCCGCGAAGCCAAACTCGATCTGACCGCCCTGCTGGATGACAATATCCAGGAGTTCGGGACAAGGCTTACCGAGATCAGGCGCAACACCCAGATCCAGCTCGTTTGGGACGAATCCACCCAGCGTTGACGAGATAGCTGACGCCGTCGAATGGGAAAAGGCCTGACCCTGGTCAGGCCTTTTTTAATATGGTAGCAAGGGGCAGATTCGAACTGCCGACCCCAGCATTATGAGTGCTGTGCTCTAACCAACTGAGCTACCTTGCCAGAAGCGGTTATGAAGGGCGTGGAATATACTGTTGCCATACCACCCTGTCAATATCATACGTTAAATCTGAAGTGGATGACGTCGCCGTCCCTGACCACGTACTCCTTGCCCTCGGAGCGCAGCTTACCCGCCTCCCGCGCCCCCTGCTCCCCCTTGAAGCTGACAAAATCGTCATAGGCGACGACCTCGGCGCGAATGAAGCCGCGTTCGAAATCTGTATGGATCACACCGGCCGCCTGGGGTGCGGTGGCATCCACCGGAATGGTCCAGGCCCTGACCTCCTTCTCCCCCGCGGTGAAATAGGTCTCCAGGCCGAGCAGCTTGTAACCGGCCCTGACGACCCGGTTCAAGCCCGGCTCATCCAATCCCATGTCGGCGAGAAACTCCCCCCGCTCATCCTCGTCCAGCTCGACGATCTCCGCCTCGATGGCGGCGCAAACGGCGACCACCTCGGCCCCCTCCTCGGCCGCCAAACCGGCGAGCGCATCCAGGTGGGGATTGTTCTCGAAGCCATCCTCCGCCACATTGGCGATGTAGAGCACCGGTTTGACGGTCAAGAGGAAGATGTCGCGCAGTTCCGCCCGCTCGTCCTCGCTCAATCCCATGCTGCGAACCGGCTTGGCGCCATCCAGATGCTCCCGCACCCGCTCCAGCAAGGCCTTGCGGGCCAATACCTTCTTGTCGCCGGTCTTGGCCTGGCGCACGCTCTTCTCCAACGCCTTCTCCACCGATTCCAGGTCCGCCAGGCTGAGCTCGGTGTTGATCACCTCCACGTCAGCCACCGGATCGACGCGACCGGCCACATGGACCACATCGTCATCCTCGAAACAGCGGACTACCTGGGCGATGGCGTCGGTCTCGCGGATATTGGCGAGAAACTTGTTGCCCAATCCTTCCCCCTTGGAGGCGCCGGCGACCAGTCCGGCGATATCGACGAACTGCATGGTGGTGGGGATCACCGCCCGGGGATTGACGATCGCGGCGATCACATCGAGACGGTGATCGGGCAGGGGCACCACGCCGACGTTGGGATCGATGGTGCAAAAGGGGTAGTTTTCCGCAGCGATCGTCGCCTTGGTCAAGGCGTTGAACAGCGTTGATTTACCGACATTCGGCAGACCCACGATACCGCATTTGAAACCCATCTGGCGCGACCCCCGAAAAAAAGGGGCAAGCATACCGGAAAGGGGGACTGTTGTGCAGTCCTAAAAGTGATGTGGTCAGAGTGTGAGCGGGCTGTTGCGACTGCAGAGCCTGGGCGGGGGCCGCCGGTCAATTCAGCCTGACCGTACTACTGAATGGTGAATAATTTACCGAAATTGGCGATCCGCAGTACGTCCTGCACCGCCTCGTTGCCATTCTTAAGAACCACGCCCTCTGCGTCCTTGGCACTGTGTTCGCGAAGCTGCAGCAGCATGCCCATGGCAGAGCTGTCAAGATAGTCCGCGTCAGTCAGGTCGACCACATAGTGCTTATCACCTTTGGGAAAGGCCTTATAGGCCTGCATGAACTCCTGATGGATGGAGAAGTCGAAGCGGCCGGTTATCATGATGGTGACGCTCTTTTCATCGGTAGAAAGTTCTGTGGCTATGGACATGATGCCCCCTTGTTACGAGTACGCATGTTCTAAATATCGTCACCACCCAGCCAAGCTTTACCCCGGGTCGCGCTGCAGCAGCTCCGACGCCAGTGCATTGAACTCCTTGGCCGACTGGCTGCCGGGTCTGTATTCGAAAATGGTACGCCCTATGCCAGGACATTCGGCAATCACCGCCGCCTCCCGAATCCGGGTATCGATCAGTTGCCCGGGAAAATGCCTTTTCAGCTTCTCGGATACCTCCTTGGAGAGACGCCTGCGGGGAAAGTAGCGATTCAGGGCAATCCATTGGCGCAGCGGCTGCTTCAGATAGGGTTCGAACTTTTTGATGGTGATCAGCATCTTCGCCAAACCATTCAATGACATGTGGTCGCCGGCCACAGGAATCAATGCCTCATCGGCGGCGAGTATGGCATTCGCCACCAGCAACCCGGAGGAGGGAGGGCAATCGAAGAGGACAAACGCCTGGTCATCCAAGCGTCCCTCCAGTGCACGACGCAACAGCTGGGCTCTCGATGCGCCGCCATCATGCAGCTGTTCGATCTCCTGGAGACGGCTGCCCGCTGGAATCAGGGTCAACATATCCCTGACCCCCTGCTTCACCGCCCCCGGATCAAGGCCGTTCAGCATCACCTCGTCCATCCCCTTGGCCGGGCAACGGAATATCCCGTAACTGGATGCCAGCTGACCCTGGGGATCGAGGTCGATCACCGTGACCCGGTGACCGGCCAGCGCCAGTGCATGCCCCAAATTGGTGGTAATGGTGGTCTTTCCCACGCCACCTTTTTGATTGATCAATGCAATTCGTCGCATGCCCATCCTGTCCGTCGCTGCTTGAAAAGGTGCAGTCAGCCTATGCCGATTTCACAGAGGTATTTGATCTTTAAAGAAAAAAACAATAATCAATATGACTATCGACCCTCAAAACCATTTCTTTAGAGGCGTGATCCGGCGAGGATTTCGGGTACGCTGCAGGGAATATCACAATCCATCACAGTTCGAAACCGGATCTGCACCTCAATTCTCATCCACAATGGGTGATCCTCAGGTACACTATTAGTGTTATGCCTTTGAATTTTCTATCAACACTGCTACTCGTCGCCTGTTCAATAGGCGCTGCCCGGGCGGTCACTTTCGATCTGCCACCCGAGGGTGAGGATGTGGTGGGGCAGATCTTCACCCTGACCACCCGCTATGAGGAGACCTTCTCCGATATCGCGCGCATCTACGATATCGGCTATCGACAGATGGTCGCCGCCAATCCGGATGTGGACCCCTGGCTGCCCGGAGAGGGGTCGGAGGTGGTCATCCCCCAACAGTATGTCCTGCCCCCGGGACCACGCAAGGGCCTGGTCATCAACCTCGCCGAACTTCGCCTCTACTACTTTCCCGAGGACCGTCCCGTGGTCATCACCTACCCGATCGGCATAGGCCGTGAAGGCTGGAGCACACCCACCGGAGAGACTCGGGTCGTCGGCAAGAAAAAGGATCCGAGTTGGACGGTTCCCGAGTCGATCCTCGAAGAGCACGAAGCGGAAGGCGATCCCCTGCCGCCCGTGGTCCCACCCGGTCCGGAGAATCCGCTGGGCAATCGCGCCATCTACCTCGGGATGAACGGCTATCTGTTACACGGCACCAACAAACCCTATGGAGTGGGCATGCGGGTCAGCCACGGCTGCATCCGCCTCTATCCGGAAAATGTGGAACGCTTTTTCGAAGAGATCGAGATCGGTGTCCCGGTGAGGATTGTCGACAAACCCTTCAAGGCCGGCTGGCTCAAGGGGGAGCTCTATGTACAGGTACACCCGCCGCTGGCTGAGTACGTGGAGCAGCGGGGCCATAACTATACCGAGTTGGTGGATGCCGTGATCGGTAAACTGGAGGAGGACGAACGTCGTCCAGACTGGGATCAGCTCTACACCATCATCGAACAGAAGACCGGGATACCCATGCCCCTGTTCCTTTGGCAGGGGAAAGCCGTGGCGGACGGCAACCATTAGCCCGGGAAGCGATTGCGCAAAAAGAAACCCCGGCAGGGGTATCCATGCCGGGGTTTTCTGGTTTTAGTGTCTGGAAACGGCTGGCTTATTTGGCCATCGCCTTCTCAGACATACGACCGCAGCGCTCGCTGCAGGCCTCAGCCGCGTCCTTGGCCGAGTTGGCGGCCTTCAGCGCTGCGTCGGCGGTACCTTGAGCGGTGGCGGCATCGAGCTGGGCCTCTTTGGCAGCTTTCATTGCGGCGTCGGCGGCAGCCTGAGCGTTAGCGACATCCTCTTGCAGACCGCTGTTGGTCGCACAACCTGCGAACAGGCCAACAGTGAGAATCATTGCGGCAGTTTTCATCATGGTGGTTTTCATAATTACTCTCGATCTCTCTACGAATTAATTATTACATTGTGTGGCTTGCGCTACACACCCCTTCTACCTGGTCGTGCTGATACAGAGCTTCCCAAATAGACCCTAGAAATACACTGCATGTCACGGCCTATTTGGGATACTCCTCCCCAAGGACCTGGTAACAAACAGTCCTTTCCCTGTCAAACAGAGCAGCTTCACCACCAACCCCGTTATGACAGCGGCAGCTGTTTACTCCCTTACTAGCTGCATCCATAAAAACCAGGTTGCAGGAGTAGCAGCATCTGGCACGAAAGCTTGAGCCAAAATTCAAACAAATTCAATGGCAAGTTTCCAAAATTAAGAACTTTTTTCAATTTTTATCCATAAGTTTGCGGGCTCTTCTCTCCGGATGCGCGGAACTTGCCTCGATCACCCTTGCCGAACCCAGTCCCCGTGGATCGGATGCGGCCTTGATTTGATCCTGTTCCCTGTCCCATAAAATCGCCTGCATATTTCCATAACTGCGTTCGAGTGGCTTCAGCCGATGTCCCATCGCCCGCAATTGCTGCTGCAGCGAGTCACTGAATGCACCCGGTTCGAACTGGATTTCGTCGGGCAGGTATTGATGGTGAAAGCGCGCCTTTTCCACCCAGCTTGCCGGCTCCTTTCCCTCGGCCATCTGCAAAATACCCAACAACACCATGGTTATGATTCTGCTGCCGCCGGGTGTGCCGAGGATCGCCACCCGCCGATCGTCCTCGACAAAGGTGGGGGTCATGCTTGACAACATGCGCTTACCCCCGGCGATGGCGTTCGCCTCGCCGCCGATCAAACCGTAGACATTGGGCACCCCCGGACTGGCCGAGAAGTCATCCATCTCATCGTTGAGCAGGACGCCGGTCCCCGGCACCACGAAACCAGAGCCGAAAGGGTAGTTGATACTCAGGGTGGCCGCGACCCGGTTGCCCTCCCGATCGAGAATGGAGAAGTGGGTGGTATCCCGCCCCTCCTCCGCGGGGGTGAGATTGCCCTGGCTCGGGCTCGCGCGGTGCAGCTGGATATCCCGCGCCAGGCCGGCCGCATACCAGGGATGGGTCAACGCCTCGACGGGGATGTCAACATAGTCGGGATCACCCAGGTAGTCGGCCCGGTCCCGGTAGGCGCGGCGCATCGCCTCCACCAGGAGGTGGGTTTGCAGGGTTTCATCCTGCGCCGGCAGGTTGAAACCCTGGAGGATGTTCAACATGGTCATCAGCGCGACCCCCCCGGATGAAGGGGGTGCCGCGCTGGTGACCTTCAATCCCTGATAGTGGCCGACCACGGGCTGCCGTTCCACCACCCGGTAGCCGGCCAGGTCCTCGAGACTCCAGATACCCCCCGCCGCCTCCACCCCCGCCACCAGGCGCCGGGCAACCTCCCCCTTGTAAAACCCGTCCGCGCCGTCCCGGGCGATCCTTTCCAGGGTCTCCGCCAATGCCGGCTGTTTGATCAGAAAGCCCTCCGCCGGGACCTCTCCCCGGTCGAGGAATTGCGCTGCCGACTCCGGGTGGGCCTGCAACACCGCCAGACGCCAGCCCGCCATCCTGCGGTAGTGACTGTCGACCTCAAACCCTTGCCGTGCCAGGCGGATCGCCGGTTGCAGGGATTCGGCAAGCGGCAGGCGCCCGTAGTGGCGCGCCAGGTGGACCAGGGCCGCGGGCTCCCCGGGTATGCCGGCGGCGAGCGCGCCGTCGATGGAGCGCCCCGGGATAACCTCCCCCTGCCGATCCAGATAGAGATCGCGATGGGCGGCGAGGGGGGCCCGTTCACGACCGTCGAGCATGGTCTGGTAGCCGTCGCTGGCTCGATGCAGCAACCAGAAACCGCCGCCGCCGATACCGGAACTGTAGGGTTCGACCACAGCCAATACCGCACTCACGGCCACCGCCGCATCGAAGGCGTTGCCTCCGGCGCTCAGCAGTTGATGGCCCGCATCGGTCGCCAGGGGGTGGGCGCTGGCAATGGCGGCTGCGCCGGGCCTCTCGCCCGCCGCCGGTTGAGAAGAGAAAAGAAAGAGAAAAATAAGGCTCCACAAGGGAGCCTTTTCGAGTAGTCTTGTCCGCATCGACGCGCTATTCGGATTCGCCGGTGATCTTGAGGTATTTGGTGTACAAGTCTTCGTAGCTCTCCTCGTGATCGGGATCCTTGGGAATACAGTCCACCGGACATACCTCCACACACTGTGAGGTGTCGTAGTGGCCGACACACTCGGTACAGAGATCGGGCTCAATTTCATAGATCTCATCACCCTGAGTGATTGCACCGTTTGGGCATTCAGGCTCACAGACATCACAATTGATGCACTCGTCAGTGATAATAAGCGCCATGTTTTTTTCTCCTACAAAATCGCATGATTAGAATTCTGTCGTTTAAATCTGAGTGTGGCATCGATTTTTGATGCATTTAACCCTGTACAACCCAGGGATTGCACATCAACTGAAACGTTTGCTCAGTGCCGTCTGAACCTCTGGATGGACAAACTCCGAGACATCGCCGCCCAGGGAGGCGATCTCTCTCACCAACCCTGAGGATATGAACGCAAACTGCTCCGCCGGGGTGAGAAACAGGGTCTCGATCTCAGGCGCCAAGCGGCGGTTCATACCCGCCAGTTGAAACTCATACTCAAAGTCGGACACCGCGCGCAATCCTCGCAAAATCACGTTTGCATTGCACTCCTGTACGAAATCGACCAATAGATTGTCGAAGGTGCGAATCTCAACGTTATTCACACCATTCAATACCTTCTCCACCAGCCTCTGGCGCTGCGCCAGGTCAAATGCCGGATTTTTGCCGCTGTTCTTGGCGATGGCCAGTATGATGTGATCGAAAAGCTTGGAGGCCCTTCTCACCAGGTCACTGTGGCCGTTTGTGATCGGATCAAAGGTCCCGGGATAGACGGCGATTATCATATGCTCACGGAATCGGTAAAAGGCATAATAGTACCAGAAACCCGACCGATGAATGATAATTATCAGCCGGGAAGCGGGGCGCAGGCCAGACCGTAGTGTACCTGACCCGCGGATTTCTGCTTCTGCATTTCCCACCCTTCCGGCAGGGGGGGCATGTTACGCGATACAGCATCTTCCAGGTAGATATGGGCACCGTCCGCCAACCAACCCATGCTCAGGCGTTGGCAGAGCGGCTGCAGCAGGTTATCGACGAAGGGCGGATCGAGAAACACGATATCGAAGGGTGTCGCCTCCTGCTCCAGCCACTGCAGCGCGTCCGCCCGCACGACCTGGACCTGATCAAGATCGAGTTGGCGCTTGTGTTCGGCCAACTGCCTGACCACCGCCATCGCGGTATCGAGCATCACCACCTGAGCGGCGCCGCGGGAGGCCGCTTCCAGTCCCAAGGCACCGCTGCCGGCGAACAGATCAAGACAGCGCGCACCCTCGATATAGGGCTGCAGCCAGTTGAACAGGGTCTCGCGGATGCGGTCGCCGGTGGGTCTCAATCCCGGCAATTCGGGAAAGTGGAGGCGACGCCCGCGGTGTCTTCCACCGATGATTCTTACTTGACACGCTGTCTGGCCATGCATGGTCGTAAAACCCCATCTCGATGCTTGCTGTTGTTTTTCAATCCCTATCGTTGCTATCAGCGTCTGATTCCTTCGAGACTTGAGCCAGCGGCGCGGTGCGCCCGACCTGCACCCTGACGAGACGACCCGGATCGATCCGGCGCTGGAAGGCATCCCTGATCTGCTCCCGGGTCACCGCAGTCACCTTGGCCGTGAAGCTGTCCAGATAGTCGAGCGGCAGATCGTAAAAGCCGATCACAGCGAGGTATTCGACGATTTTGCCGTTGGAAGCGATGCGCAGTGGGAACCCCCCGGTAATATTCTGTTTCGCCGCTTCGAGCTCCTCCGCCGTCGGTCCCTCCTTGATATAACGCTGCAGGGTATCCCTGACCACCTGCAGCGCCTCCCCGGCCTGATCGTTCTTGGTCTGCAATCCCATCTGAAAGAGTCCGATCTGGCGCATCGGCAGGAAGAAGCTGTAGACACTGTAGCTCAAGCCGCGCTTTTCGCGGATCTCGTTGCTGAGGATCGAGACCAGACCGCTTCCGCCGAGGATATGGTTGCCCACGTAGAGGGGAAAATAGTCCGCATCGCCGCGACGCATCCCCGGTTGTCCGATATAGAGATGGGACTGGGTCGAGGGGAAGGCGATCTGTTCATCGACGGCCGCCCGCAATGGCGCCACAGGCGGCAGATTCGGCATCCTTTTCCCGGGTTCAAGCCCCGCGGTCACCTGCTCGGCGATCGCCTCGGCCTCGCCCCGGGAGACCGCACCGACAATGGCTACCAGGGCATTCCGTGCCACGTAGAGGCGCTGGTGGGTGGCAACCAGCTCGTCCCGGGTTATCGCCTTTACCGACTCGATGCTCCCCTCGGGATCACCGGCGTAGGGATGATCGCCGAAGACAAGCCGATAGAGCCGCTTCTTACCCAGGCTGCCGGGAGACTGTTGGTCCTGCACCAGCCCCGCGAGGATGGCTTGGCGCTGGCGTTCGATATCCTCCTCGGTGAACCTGGGCTCGGCGACCACCGCGGCCAATGTCTCGAGGCTGGTGGCGAGCGCCTTGGGTTGGGTCAGGGTACGCACCGACACCCAGGCCATATCCCTCAGCGACCCGGTTTCGAGCTGGGCACCCACGCCCTCCAGGCGCTCGGCGATCTGATAGGCGTTCCACGCCCCGGCCCCCTCGCTCAGCAGACTGTTGGTGAACGAGGTGACACCGGCACTGTCACCATCCCTGGCGCTTCCCGCATCGAACACCAGGCGCACGTCGACCATCTCGATTTCGGGTGCCTCGACGAATAGCACCCTGGCCCCGTTCGGCGTCTGCCAGGTCTGAATCTGCGGCGCCGCCGAGAGCCATCCACTCAGCAGCAGGGCGCCGCAGAGGATAGCCGGTTTGATCCAGAGACTAGTAGGCATGGGCGACACCCCCGTTGGTCGGTTTGGTCATGGCCTGCTCCATCGGCAGCGGCTCCAGCACCGCCACGCTGAGATTCTCCCCGACCAGATACTTCCGTGCGACCTGCCTGATCTGCTCCGCGGTGACCCGCTTCAAGTGGTCCACGTACTCGTCGGCGAGGCGCCAATCGAGCCCCACCGTCTCCAGCCGGCCGATCAGCATCGCCTGATAGAACACCGAGTCCTTCTCGTAGACCTTGGCGGCGATGATCTGGTTGCGCACCCGTTCCATCTCCTCCTCGCTGACCAACTCCTCCTTGAAGCGCTCGATCTCGCTCAGCAGGGCCTTCTCAACCGCCTCGATGGTGCTGTCCGGGGCCGGTATCGCATCCATCACCAGCATTCCCGGCAGCCGGGTGAAGGCGCTGTAGCTCGCATCCGCCGCCACCGCCAGCTTGCTGCCGCGAATCAGGTTGGTGCTGAGGCGCGCGCTGCTGCCCCCATCCAGCACATAGGCAAGCATCTCCAGGGCGTAGGGCTCCCAGGGCTGATCCGCCTTGGCCACCACCGGGGTCTTGAATCCCATGATCAGGTAGGGCTGGCGCGCGGGGACCTTGACGGTGATGCGTATGATGCCGCGCTGCGCCGGCTCCAGGCGCGGTTTCGGCTGCGCCACCCGCTCGGGCTTGAGGGGGCCGAAATGGCGTTCGGCCAACTGGATCACCCGCTCGGGCTCCACATCCCCCACCACCACCAGGGTGGCGTTGTTCGGTGCGTACCACTTGCGATACCAGACCTTCAGGTCGCCGACCTCAAGCGCATCCAGATCCGCCATCCAGCCGATCACCGGGGTGCGGTAGGGGGAGCTCTCATAGGCGCCGGCGACAAAACGTTCATAGGTCAGCGATTGCGGCTTGTCCTCGGTGCGCATGCGGCGTTCCTCCTTGACCACCTCGACCTCCTTTGCAAACTCTGCGTCGAGCAGCAGCAGATTGCGCATGCGATCGGCCTCGAGTTCGAAGGAGACCTCCAGACGGTCGCTCGCCATGGTCTGAAAGTAGGCGGTATAGTCGCGTCCGGTGAAGGCGTTCTCATCGCCGCCGTTGGCGGCGATGATGCGTGAAAACTCGCCGGGAGGATGGTTCTTGGTGCCCTTGAACATCATGTGCTCAAGGACGTGGGAGATACCGGTGATGCCGCCGGATTCGTAACTCGATCCGACCTTGTACCAGACCTGGGAGACGGCGATCGGCGCGCGCCGGTCCTGTTTGACTATCACCTTCATGCCGTTGTCGAGCCTGTGCTCGACCACATTCGCCTCGACCGAGCCCATCCAGAGCGCCGTCAGCGCCAGGCCCGCGATCAATCTTCGCATTAGCAACATCCTCTCTTTATATATAGTCCCAGGGCGCTGTAGAATAGCGTCCTCGACAATCCGGGGCATTCTTCCAGAGGCTGACTGGATTGTCCAAACAACAACTATGAACCTGTGATCACCGCAGAGTTCCAACCTTAGCACCGGTAGACCGCCGCATGTTCGGATTTGGCAAACGCAGCAAACAGCAACAACAGACAGCTGAGGCGCCCGCTCCCGAGGAGGAGAAGCGCGGCCTGTTCTCTCGACTCCAAGCGCGCCTCGCGCGCACGCGAAACAACCTCACCGATGGCCTGGCCAATCTGCTGCTGGGGCGCAAGAGCATCGACGACGATCTCCTGGAGGAGCTCGAAACCCTCCTTCTCACCGCCGATGTGGGCGTGGAAGCGACCAGCCGCATCATTGACGATCTGACCGCAAGGGTGAAGCGCAAGGAACTCAGCGATCCGCAAAAGCTGATGCAGCTGCTGAAGCAGCATCTCAGAGAGATACTTCAGGAATGCGATAGACCCATTGGCGAAAGGGACAAGGGCAAACCCCTGGTTCTGTTGATGGTGGGGATCAACGGCGCAGGCAAGACCACCACCATCGGCAAGCTGGCGAGGAAATTCCAGCTCGATGGTGAGAGCGTCATGCTCGCCGCCGGCGATACCTTTCGCGCCGCCGCGGTGGAACAGCTGCAGACCTGGGGTGAGCGCAACCAGATTCCGGTGATCGCCCAGCATTCGGGGGCCGATGCGGCCTCGGTGGTGTTCGACGCCCTGCAGGCGGCCAGCGCGCGCAGCATCGATGTGCTGATCGCCGACACCGCGGGACGCCTGCATACAAAATCCAACCTGATGGAAGAGCTGGCCAAGATCAGCCGGGTATTGAAGAAGATCGATCAGGATGCCCCCCATGAAGTACTATTGGTGGTCGATGCGGGCACCGGTCAGAACGCGGTCAACCAGGCGATCGAGTTTCACCAGACCGTCGGTTTGACGGGACTGGTGATCACCAAGCTCGACGGCACCGCGAAAGGCGGCGTGGTATTCGCCATTGCCGACAAGGTCAAGGTCCCGATCCGTTTTATCGGCGTCGGCGAGGCCATAGAGGATCTGCGGGAGTTTGATCCGGACGAGTTCATAAACGCCCTTTTTGAAACCCAAACCCAAAGTTAGCAGCGCCTTGATCCACTTCGACAATGTCAGCAAGCGTTACCCCGGGGGTCACACCGGCCTGAGCAATGTCAGTCTGCGTATCGAGGCGGAGGAGATGGTGTTCCTCACCGGACACTCCGGGGCGGGCAAGAGCACACTGTTGAAACTGATCGGCCTGCTGGAACGCCCGAGCACCGGACAGCTGCATGTCAATGACCGCAACCTGAGCCGTTTGAAGCGTCGCCAGATCCCCTATCACCGCCGTGATGTGGGGATGATCTTCCAGGACCACCGGCTGCTGCACGACCGTACGGTATTTGACAATGTGGCGCTTCCCCTGGTGGTCGCCGGGGTCGGCCACAAAGAGATCGGCCGCCGGGTTCGGGCGGCCCTCGACAAGGTGGGCCTGCTGCACAAGGAGCGGAGTGCGCCGATCACCCTCTCCGGGGGTGAGCAGCAGCGGGTAGGCATCGCCCGCGCGGTGGTCAGCAAACCCCCGCTGGTACTTGCCGATGAACCCACGGGCAACCTCGATCCCGCGCTCTCGGAAGAGATCATGGAACTCTTCAAGCAGTTCAACCAGGTCGGGGTGACCCTGCTCATCGCCTCCCACGACATCGACCTGCTCAACCGCATGCAGAAGCGCATCCTCACCCTGAGCAAGGGACAACTGGTGGATGATATCAAGCCGGGGCCTGCTGATGGCGGCGAGTAAGCGCTTACTGAAGGCACCCCAGATCTGGCTCCAGCGCCATGCTCAGGTGGCCCTGTCCAGCCTCGGCCGGATGGCCGGCAACCAACTTGCCACCCTGATGACTTGTGCGGTGATCGGCATTGCCCTCGCCATGCCGCTGGGACTGCACGTCATGCTCGGCAACCTGCAGCGCATCAGCGGCGCATGGGACAGCGGCGCCAGTATCTCGGTCTTCCTCAAGCAAACCGTTTCCGATGAAAAGGCCGCTTCGTTGGCGAAGGAGCTGCGCCTGCATCAGCGCATCGAGGGGGTGGAGCTGATAACCCGTGAGTCGGCCCTGGAGGAGTTTCAACAACTCAGCGGTTATGCCGACGCCCTGGAGGCCCTCGACAGCAATCCCCTGCCCGCACTGTTGATCGTCCAACCCAAGGCCGACTACACCACCGCGGAGACCGCCCAGCTGCTGGTGCGGGAATTGAAGCTCCTGCCCGATGCCGACATCGTCCAGCTCGATCTGCAGTGGGTGCGCAGACTGCAGGCGATCACCGTGATCGCCCAGCGGGCGGTGGTGGTGCTCGCCGCGCTGCTCGGCATGGCGGTGCTGCTGATTGTCGGCAACACCATCCGCCTGGAGATCCAGAACCGGCGCGCGGAGATCGAGATCACCAAGCTGATCGGCGCCACCAATGCCTTCATCCGGCGCCCTTTCCTCTACACCGGATTCTGGTATGGCCTCTTCGGCGGCATCATCGCCTGGCTGCTGGTGGCCATCGCCATCACCCTGCTGAGCGGACCCATCGCCAACCTGGCCAATCTCTACGAAAGCAGCTTCAGTCTCTCATCCCTCAACCTGTCCACCGTAGCCTCCCTACTGCTCGGCAGCAGCCTGCTGGGTCTGGCGGGTTCCTGGCTCGCCGTCGGCAGGCATCTCAGCGCCATCGAACCCGGCTGATCCGGCCGGCCGGGATGCCCATTTCCAGGCGTTGTCAATAAATACCCCAGGCAGTCCCTGGGCAGATCGGAAAATGCACTATTTTTCAAACAGCTGCAGCAGATCCACAGATTCCGAGGCCCGCGCCGCCAGCCGACGGGCGAGGATAAGATATCCCTTTGTAATCCAAGGAATTTAGTCCCGTATCCCGGGGGGAACTTTGGGTCCGCTCCCGGGTCATATCTAGCGATTGGCACTCCTCATTGGAGAGTGCTAATATCTAACCAGCAGTTTTTTACGGGGAGACTCAATGAGCAAAGATATCGCACTGACAGCCCTGCCTACAGGCAGTATGGACGCCTATATCAGCGCCGCTTTCCAACTGCCGATGCTGAGTGCGGAGGAAGAGAGGTCTCTGGCGATCAGGCTTCGCGACCATAAGGATCTCCAGGCCGCGCAGCGATTGATCACCTCCCATATCCGCTTCGTGGTGCGTATCGCCCGCAACTACAGCGGCTACGGTCTCGCCCTGCCCGACCTGATCCAGGAGGGTACCGTCGGCCTGATGAAGGCGGTGAAGCGTTTCGATCCCGATATGGGGGTACGCCTGGTCTCCTTCGCCGTTCACTGGATCAAGGCGGAGATCCACGAGTACATCCTGAAAAACTGGCGCATCGTCAAGGTCGCCACCACCAAGGCGCAACGCAAGCTCTTCTTCAACCTGCGCAGTTCAAAGAAGCGCCTCGGCTGGTTCTCCTCGGAGGAGGTGAATGATGTGGCCCAGGATCTTGGGGTCAAACCCGAGACCGTGCTGGAGATGGAGTCGCGCCTCTCCGGGCAGGACATCGCCTACGACGGCCCCCTCCAGGATGACGAGGATCAGGTGACGGCGACTCCCGCCGGCTACCTCAGCGACATGCGCATGGAACCCGCAACCCTGCTCGAGGCTTCCGACAGCGAGCTGCAGATGAAACGACGCCTGATCAATGCCATGCAGGATCTCGATGAGCGCAGCCGGGAGATTCTCGAAGCCCGCTGGCTGGGCGAGAAGAAATCGACCCTGCACGAGCTCGCCGAGCACTTCCAGGTATCGGCGGAGCGTATCCGCCAGATCGAGAAAAACGCCATGAGCAGACTCAAGGCGCAACTCGCCTAGCGGGCCGCTGCAGCAGTCGGTGGCGCACCCTACCGCCCCAAGGAGCGCTGATCAGTGATCGGGAGGCGCAGAGATTCGCCCCTCCCGACAACCGTGCCGGGCAGACTTCCACTCGCACTCATCAGACTTGTGTTAGTAGACTACAATCCTGCGTTGCCTCCCGGCGAACGCCTGTATCGCCTTCGGTGATTGACGCCGTCCTGACTCGACAAGGAGACGAGATGCGAGCCCACTATCTACAGCACGTACCCTTCGAGGGTCTTGGCAGTATTGAGGATTGGCTGCTGCTGTCCGGGTATGAAATCACCGCCACCCGGTTTTTCGAATCCCCCGACCTTCCCAGGCTCGAGGAGATCGATCTGCTGATCGTCATGGGCGGGCCGATGAGCGTCAACGATGAACATGCCTACCCCTGGCTGGCGAAAGAGAAGAATTTTATAAGAAGCGTGATTGATGCGGGAAAACCTGTTTTAGGCATCTGCCTGGGCGCACAACTCATCGCCGCTTCGCTCGGTAGTGAAATCTACCCCAATTCGGTAAAGGAGATCGGCTGGTTTCCGATCAGCGCGGTGAAGTCAATACCCGATTCGCTGTTCCGGTTTCCCGAGGAGACAACGGTATTTCACTGGCACGGTGAGACTTTCGACTTGCCGAGCGGGGCCGTTTGCACCGCGAAAAGCAAAGGCTGTCAGAACCAAGCCTTTCAATTTGGGCGCAAGGTAATCGGGCTTCAGTTCCACCTGGAGACGACAGCGAGCTCCGCGAACGCAATCGTCGAAAACTGCCGCGACGAACTGGTTGACGGCGAGTATATTCAGACCGAGAAAGAAATCCTGTCCGCATCTCATGCGCGATACCGAACAATAAACAGGCTGATGGCTGACATCCTCCACTACTTGCTCGAAAATAGTCGCTAATATGCGCATGCTGCAGCGGCACACCCAATCCTCATCAGCCTGAGCATAAGACAGCAGACATCTGGGAAAGGATTAATGAACACATCGACAGGCAAGATGCCGGAGTACTTCGGCAAGGACTTGGAAGCCATGTCCTTTGCGGTTAATTATCACAAATGGATTTTAGCGGAATTCTCTCCCTACCTCGGCGATAGAGTCGCCGAGGTAGGTGCCGGCACCGGGACTTTCTCCCGTCTGTTGCTGGAGACCCGGATCGGACATCTAAGTGCCTTTGAACCCTCGCAGAACATGTACCCGCTGCTCGAAGAGGCGCTCTGCGATGACCGAAGGGGGGTCGCCATAAACGGCTTCTTTGACGGAAACGGCGGAGGTGAAGGTTTCGATTCGATCTTGTATGTAAACGTACTCGAACATATTGAAGATGACCTGGCCGAACTTGCCAACGCCCATGCCGCGCTGAAACAGAACGGGCACCTGCTGGTCTTTGTCCCGGCGCTGCCCTGGTTGTACAGCGAACTTGACAGACAGGTTGGACATTTTCGCCGCTATGTAAAACGTGGACTGGTAAAAATCGCGCGGCAACAAGGATTCAGGATCGTCAAAGCTCGATACTTTGATATCGCAGGCATACTTCCCTGGTATGTCAATTTTGTCTTGCTCGGGAATTCGATTGGCGGCGGTAGCGTATCGCTCTATGATCGGGTGGTCGTGCCGCTGGCTCGTCCGCTGGAAAGCCTGCTGCCTCCGCCGATCGGTAAAAATATTCTTTTGATCGGGCAGAAAGCCTGACTGCAGCCGCCACTGTCCCATCGTCACCCGGTGGTGCCGTTACTAATGGACTCTTAATAATTATCGAATTAAATTCCTAATAATGGACAACCGATCGATCCAGCCCGACACTGATCCGCTGCTGGAGCCAGGTCTGAATAGAGACACACAAGCAGCATGAAAACCTGCTTTTACTCAACAACAGTCAGGGGTCTGAGTCGTAAACGATAGTCACCGCTATTGATCAAGAGCGACTCGATCACACTATCCAAAATATAAAAATAAAGCGCTTGCTTGTTCGACATCAAGGAACAATTCGGAAAAGTTGCTATAGTCCGGTTCAGGATTCCAAGTTCTAAATCGACAGGCGGGTTCGGGATCTATCAATTAAACTAGTGATAAAGTCCAGCGGCGCTTTCTGGAGCGGCCTACATGCTACGCAGCCTGATTACAACCGGTGTGGCGAGGGATAGAGCAGACCATCCAGGGACGGGACTCTTCACAGAACAGATCAATCTGGTCTATGCCAATGCGCTACCCTCCACCCTGGCGATCCTTACCATCACCATCCTTGCATGGATAGGTCTTGATGAAGCTGTACCGAATTCACTACTCAATCTATGGGCCGGCTACATGCTGTTTGTGGCCACCACGCGCTTCGCCCTCTATATCTATTACTCAAAACATTACCAACGCTACCAGATAAGAGTTTGGGCAAGCCTGATCATAGGTTCCGCCTTCCTCGCCGGAATCGGCTGGGCGGGAATCAGTCTGTTTGCAGATATTACGGAGGATCCCGCCTACAGGATCGTCATCGTCATGATCGTGCTAGGCATTATGGCGGCCACGGTGCCTGTTCTTTCCGCTGTGTTGATGGCATTTTTCGCCGCCAGTCTTCCACCGGTAATAAGCTTGTTGCTGATCATCTCTCAGTGGCAGAGCAGCGGCACCTTCTTGCTCCTCAGCGGACTCTCCGTCTACACGATACTGGTGATCTATGCGGCCATCAATACCAACCGAATCCTGCTGCAGACATTGAGCCTGCAAAGGGACAACCAGGCGTTGATAAAAAACCTGAACGTGGAAATCGCAGACCGTAACCGGGCACAGGATCTTCTCGAGGTACATAAGCGCGACCTGGAGATGATCGTTGACGAGCGTACCCGTCAGCTGACCGACATGAATGCCGAACTGGAAAAAGAGATCGCCGTGCGCCTGCAGTCGGAGAACCAGCTTCGTGAATCCCATGACCGGTTCACTGCCGTTCTCGACACCCTAGACGCGTCGGTCTATGTGTCGGACATGGACAGCCATGAAGTGCTATTCATGAATCAAAACGCCATCGCCCGCTGGGGCGACCGGGTTGGCGACATCTGCTGGAAGATGATGCAGGACGATCGCGAAAGACCCTGTGATTTCTGCACCACCCACCACTTGCTGGACGATGAAGGGATACCGACCGGCATACACGCCTGGGAACGCTATATAAAAGAGAGCAGTGAATGGCTCGACTGCCGCGATCAGGCGATTCAGTGGCCCGACGGCAGACTGGTACGCATGGAGATCGCCACCGATATCACCGAGCGGGTAATGGCGCAACAGCGAATTCTGGCCGAACACCAGTTTTTGCAGTCCATCATCGATGGCGTGGCTGATCCGATCATGGTGGTGGACATGGACTACAACATCAAGCTGATGAACAAGGCTGCCGAAACTACGCCGCTGGTCAGCGATACCAAGTCACTGTACAAGTGCTACCAAGTCAGTCATGAGCGCGACATACCCTGTGATAACGAAGACTACGCCTGCCCGCTGGATATCGTACTGCGGACCCGCAAGCCGGTAACCGTGATCCATCGCCACAAGACAGCCGACGGCAGTGAACGCCTGTTCGAGGTGGTGGGCTCACCGCTGTTCGATGAGCGGCAGCAAATATCGGGCATGGTACAGGCCTCACGGGATATCACCGCCCACATCCATACCCAGCAGGAGCTGCAGGAGAAGAAGACCCGCCTCGAACATGTCGCCTACCACGACAGCCTCACCAGTCTGCCAAACCGCACCCTGCTGGCGGACCGCCTGAACCAGACCATGTCCCAGGTCACCCGTCGGGGCGGTCAACTGGCGGTGGCCTATCTCGATCTCGACGGTTTCAAGGAGATCAACGACAGCTACGGTCACGACACCGGCGATCTCTTTCTCGTCGCCCTCGCCCACCGGGTGAAGGGGATTTTACGCGATGGCGATACCATCGCCCGCTTGGGGGGCGATGAGTTCGTGGCGGTATTGGTGGACCTGCAGGATAGCAAGGACAGCATCCCACTGCTGGAGCGCATGCTCTCCGCTGCGGCGCAACCGGTCCACCTGGGCAAGCTGACGCTCCAGGTCTCGGCCAGTATCGGCGTCACCTTCTATCCGCAAGCCGAGGATGTGGATGCGGATCAGCTGCTGCGCCAGGCGGACCAGGCGATGTACAACGCGAAGGTGACCGGCAAGAGCCGCTACCACTTCTTCGAGGCGGACAAATATCGCGGCTTGCGTGGTCACCATGAGACGGTAACGAGAATCCGGGAAGGCCTGCGCGATGATGAATTCCTGCTCCAGTTCCAACCCAAGGTCAACATGCGCAGCGGCGAGATCCTGGGTGTGGAAGCGCTGATTCGATGGCAGCACCCACGACGCGGACTGCTGCAGCCGCGTGAATTTCTGCCGCTGATCGAAAACGAAGAGCTTGCGGTAACCCTGGACAAATGGGTTTTGGACAGGGCCCTCGAGCAGTTGGAGCAGTGGCAGGCCGAGGGTCTCGACCTCTCGATCAGTATCAACATCGGCGCCCGCTTCCTGCAAAAGAGCGATTTCGTCAACCAGCTCAGAGAACACCTCCAGGCCCACCCCAGGATCGACCCCAGGCATCTGGTGCTCGAGGTCCTCGAGTCCAGCGCCCTCGAGGACCTGGCCCAGGTCTCCGACGTCATCACGACCTGCAGCGAGATGGGCATAGTCTTCGCCCTCGACGACTTCGGCACCGGCTACTCCTCGCTCACCTATCTCAAGCTGCTACCCGCGGGCCTGCTCAAGATCGACCAGAGCTTTGTCCGCGATATGCTCGACGACCCGGAGGATCTGGCCATCCTGGAGGGTGTGCTGGGCCTCGCCACCGCATTCAGGCGGGTAGCCATCGCGGAGGGCGTCGAGACCATCGAACACGGTCGGCTGCTGCTGCAGCTGGGCTGCGACCAGGCCCAGGGCTTCGTGATCGCGGAACCGATGCCCGCCAGCGCGCTCCACAGCTGGATGGAAAGCTGGCAGCCGGATCCCCAATGGGTGCAGCAGGAGACCGTGCGGCGCGAGGACATACCCCTGCTGTTTGCCGGGGTCGAGCATCGTGCCTGGGTCAGGCAGGTTGAACACTATCTGCTTGGCAACACCGTATCGGAGCTCAAGCTGGATGCCGCGGAGTGCCGATTCGGCAAATGGCTAAACGAGTTCGGCCAGATGCAGTATGGGAGAAAGCCCGGTTTCAAGCAGGTCCGGATCCTGCACAACCAGGTGCACGATCTGGCGACCAGGCTCTGCGATGCCAATCCGACGCCCGACGAAGAGACCCAGCAGCAGGGACTGACGAAGCTCAAGGAGTTGAGAGAGCGTCTGCTCCATGAGCTCGACATGCTCATCTAGGGTCTGTCAAGGCCGGATCATGGGGCATCGCAACGGGATCTACTGGATGGCACCCAGCAGCGGCCCATCGAGATAGCCCGCTATCCGTTCAGGGGTGGGCGCCTCGAGGTAGGGAATCTCGCCCAGACAGGGCGCGGGCAGCCAGGCCTGCAGGGTGAGGATATTGTCATCCATGGCCAGCATATCGGGATCGATCAGGTTCGCCACCCAGCCTTCGAAGCGGACCCCGCTGTTGAGCATGCACTCGGCAGTCATCAGGGCGTGATTGATGCAGCCGAGGCGGATTCCCACCACCAGGATCACCGGCAGATCGAGGGCGCGCGCCAGATCGGCCAGGGTGACGCCTTCACCGAGGGGTACGTGCCAGCCGCCGACGCCCTCCACCACCACCCTGTCGGCGATCTCCCGCAAGCGGTCGTAGCCCAGAAGAATCTCATCCAGCCTGATCGGCTCTCCGCATGCCTTGGCGGCAAGATGGGGGGCGATGGGGGGTTGATAGGCCAGCGGATTCACCGACGCATAGGGGATATGGAGACTGCCCTGCCCCTGTATCCGCAGGGCATCCTCGTTGCGCAGCCCTTCATCCGTGACCACCGCGCCCGAGGCGATGGGTTTCATCCCAAGCACCGTCTCACCCTGCTGCTGCAGGTTGTCCATCATCCCCAGGGTGACCTCTGTCTTGCCGCACCCCGTATCGGTGCCGGTGACAAACAGACCGCCTGCCATGCCTATTACGCCCTCTCCCTGCCGATCTGATCCACGGGAATGCAGGTCACGCCGTCGACCTGCCGCTGTTTGGGCGCCCAGGCATGTCCATACACGACCTCGTAACTGGCCGGCAATTTATTGTCATCCGTGCGAAAGGCCTCATAGGCCTCGCACATCGCGCGCAACCTGCCCTTTCCGGTCAATCCCCGCGGCCGGTTGCAGGTGACATTATGCGCACCCAGGGTCTTCAGATCACGCATCAGCGAGGAGACCTCATCATAGTCGAGCCGCAGGCGGTCCACATCCACCACGGGCTCCGCCAAACCGGCCCGCACCATGGCATCCCCGACGTCGTGCATATCGGGAAAGGGGCTGACGTGGCTATGCCCGTCGACCCTTGACCAGCTGGCGCGCAGCTCCTGTAGGGTATCCGGTCCGAAGGTGGAGAAGAGCAGCATGCCGTTGGGGCGCAATACCCGAAGAAATTCACTGAAGGTGGCCTGCAGATCGTTGCACCACTGCAATGCCGCATTGGAAAAGATCATATCCACCGACTGATCGGCAAGGGGCAACTGCTCCGCATCGCCGCAGACACAGCTTGGCCTGTTCAACCATCCACCCCGTTTGCGCACCTGATGCAGCATCGGCAGGGCAAAATCGAGGGCGATGGTGCGCGCCTTTCCGTAGTGCTTTTTCAGTGCCAGGGTCGCCTCGCCGGTGCCGGCGCCAACATCGAGCACGACCTTCGGTTGATGGCGGATATAGCTCAGTCTCTGCAGCATCCGCCTGCCGATCTCGCGCTGCAGTTCAGCCACTTCATCATAGTGGGACGCCGCCCGCGAAAAGGCCGCGCGCGCCTGCCGCTTGTCGATCCTGCCGCTTCGATCCCTATCCATGCATCGACTCCAGGCTGCGCCTGATCAGTTGCTTGGTCTCCCCGGGGTGGGAGAGAAACGGGGTATGCCCGGCACCCTCGACGATATGCACTGCCGCCTGTGGCAACCAACGGCGCAGCTCACTGCCCGCCCGCGGCGGTGCGAGGGTATCCCGGCCGCCGTAGATCCAGCAGGTCGGACAACTCAGATCGGCCAGCTGCCCTCGCAGATCGACCGATTTCAGCAGCTCGAGCCCGATCCGCAGCGCTTCCGGGGCCGGATCGGGGCGCTCCCGCAACAGCGACTTGAGCCGCCTCAAGGTCCGTGTCGCATGATCACTGTTCATCATCTGCAGGGCAAGGAAGCGTTCCAGGGTCTGGCGGTGGTCCCTGCGCAGGTTCCGGATAAATTGATCGAGGGTTGTTGCCGCCATGGCATGTTGCCAATTCGAGGCCTTCACGAAGCGCGGCATGCCCGCCAGGGCGACAATCCCCTCGATACGGGATGGCGCCAGCAGGGCCGACTGCAGCGAGACCATCGAACCCAGTGACCAGCCGACCCAGACCGCGCGTTCAGGCGCGACATCGAGACAGGCTGTTGCCCAGGCCCTGAGCTCAAGCTGATCGCCGAAGGCGCTGTGACCGTGTCCGGGCAGGTCGATCCGGGTGACCTGGTACCCTTCGGCCAGACCCTCGGCGAATTCCGCCCAGACAGAGGAGTTCATGCCCCAGCCATGAAGCATGACCAGCTTCGCTCCCTCTCCCTGCCGCTCGGCCGCCAGTCTCATGCCGCCGCCTGCGGCAGCTTGGCGAGGGCATCCAACAGCCGCTCCAGCTGACGATCGGTATGGTTGGCACTGAAGGTGACGCGGAGTCTGGCGCTTCCCTCCGCCACCGTCGGCGGCCGAATCGCGCTCACCAGCACCCCCTGCTCCTCCAGCTCCATGCTCCAGGCCACGGCCTGCTCGGACGATCCCGCCAATATGGGCTGGATCGGGGTCGCCGATTCCATCAGCGGCAGACCGATCTGTCCCGCGGCATGGCGAAAACGCTCAACCAGGCCCTTGAGCCGTTCCCGCCGCCAGCTCTCCTGCCGGGCCAGGCGCAGGCTGACCAGGGTCGCCTCCGCCAGGGCCGCCGGCGGGGCCGTGGTGTAGATATAGCTCCTGGCCTGCTGGATCAGGGTCTCGATCAAGCCCTCGCTGCCGGCGACAAAGGCGCCGTAGGTACCGAACCCCTTGCCCAGGGTCCCCATCAATATCTCCACATCGTCGACGCCGAGACCGAAATGGCTGAGGATGCCGCCGCCCTCCTGGCCCAGCACACCGAGTCCATGGGCGTCATCCACCATCAACCAGGCCTGGTGTTTGCGTGCGAGTGCCACCAGCTCCGGCATCGGCGCCAGGTCGCCGTCCATGCTGAACACCCCATCCGTGGCGATCAACGCCTGCCCCCCGTCGCTGCGTGCCAGCTGCTGTTCCAGGCTCCGCGGATCCCGATGCCGGTAACGCACCGTCTTCGCCCGGGTAAGCTGTCCCGCATCCACCAGGGAGGCATGATTGAGACGATCCTCGAAGAGCCGGTCACCGTTTTTGAGGAGGGCGCTGATCACCCCCAGGTTGGCCATGTAACCGGTGGAAAAGAGCAACGCCCGCGGCCGTGCGGTGAACTCGGCCAAGGCCTCCTCCAGGCGATGATGGGCGCGGTTGTGGCCCGTAATCAGGTGCGCCGCGCCGCTTCCCACGCCGTACCTCTCCGCACCTTGCCGCAGCGCCTCCACCACCTCCGGGTGGCTGGCCAGGCCGAGGTAGTCGTTGCTGCAGAACGCGATGACCCGCTTACCGTCCACCACCAGCTCCGCCTGCTGCGGCGTCGACACCACGCGGCGGCTCCGATAGAGCCCCTGATTGCGGCGCGCCTGCAGCGCTTGGGTCAGCCGGTTCATGGGATTTGGCAACTCGATCAGCGACGGAAGGCGGGCTATCCGGCCCGGGCCTTGCCGCAGGGCACCTTGGCCGCCTTGACCTCGGTCTCCTGCAGCCGTTCGGTCTTCATCCCCAGCCTATGCAACAGCTGCATATCGCGATCCGCCTCCGGATTCTCCGTGGTCAGCAGGCGCTCACCGTAGAAGATCGAGTTCGCCCCGGCGAGAAAACAGAGCGCCTGCATCTCGTCGCTCATCTCCCCGCGTCCGGCGGAGAGGCGCACATAGGAGCCCGGCATCAGCAGACGCGCCACCGCGATGGTGCGCACAAACTCCAGGGGATCGAGATCCTCCGTGTCGTAGAGGGGCGTCCCCTCGATCTTCACCAGCATATTGATCGGTACCGATTCCGGGTGGCGGGGCAGATTGCACAGCTCGCGCAGCATACTGGCGCGATCCCGGCGGGATTCGCCCATCCCCAGAATGCCGCCTGAACAGACATTGATCCCCGCATCCCTGACATGAGCGAGGGTCTGCAGACGGTCGTCGAAGGTGCGGGTGGTGATGACGTTGCCGTAGAACTCGGGGGATGTATCGAGATTGTGATTGTAGTAATCGAGCCCGGCGCCGCGCAGGCGATCCGCCTGGTCCTGGGTCAGCATCCCCAGGGTCAGGCATGTCTCCATGCCCAGCGCGTGCACCGCCTCGACCATCCCGATGACCCGTTCGAGGTTCTTGTCGGTGGGATTGCGCCAGGCCGCACCCATGCAGAAACGGCTGGCGCCTTTCTCCCTGGCCGCCTCGGCTGCCGCCACCACATCCTCCAGGGGCATCAGCCTTTCCGCCTCCAGCCCGGTGGCGTGTTTCGCGCTCTGGGAGCAGTAGCCGCAATCCTCGGCACAGGCGCCGGTCTTGATACTGAGCAGACTGCTCATCTGCACCCGGTTGGGATCGAAATTGGCCCGATGCAGGGATTGCGCCTGAAACAGCAGATCGTTGAAGGGCAGATCCAAGAGGGCCTCGATCTCGTCCAGGCGCCAATCGTGGCGTAAAATCGTATCGGTCATGGTGAATCAGCCTCCGTCTAGGCGTTGTGCGGCGCACAGCGGAGAGCCTATGGTAAGGATTGCCCCACACCTGTCAACCAAGGATGGTCATGAAGGTCAACAACTGTATTAATTTTATCCAAAATCTGCTCTACCCGAGAGATTGTCTGCTCTGTGGCGCCGCGGGCGATTTCGAACACCACCTCTGCCCTCCCTGTCATCGGCGCCTGCCCTTCAACCACCACGCCTGTCCCTGCTGCGCCTTGCCGCTGCCGCCCCAGGTACCCTCGTCCCAGCTCTGCGGCCGGTGCATCAGGCGTCCCGCGGACATCACCAGGACCATCACCGCCATGACCTATCAACCCCCGGTGAACAGGCTCATCGGCATGCTCAAATTCCACAACAGGCTCCACCTGGTGGAGCCCCTGGCCGGGCTGCTCATCGAGCGCCTTGGCGAGGATTACGACAGGCCGGACCTATTGATTCCGGTCCCGCTACACCCCCTGCGCCTGCGCCAGCGGGGATTCAACCAATCCGTCGAAATCGCGCGGGTCCTGGCCAGACGCTGCAGGTTAGATTACGACTGGCGACTCTGCCGACGCATACGGCATACCCCGCCCCAGGCGGAATTGGACCGGGAGGCAAGACGTAAGAACCTGCACCGGGCGTTTCAGCTATGCGCGGATCTCGGTGGAGCCCACCTGGTGGTGGTGGATGATGTCGTCACCACCGGGGCCACGGTAGCCGAGCTCGGCAGGCTGCTGAAAAAAGCGGGGGCGAAGCGGGTCGACGTCTGGGCGCTCGCCCGCACATCGATCTCCTAGGGTCTCGGCTGGCGCTTTTCGGATCCGGCAGAAGCGATCGGATTCCCGTTGAGAGGCCAGTTCACTGATTGCCGATGGGCAGAATGAAGCGCTCCCCCATATGCTCCATCACCGCCCCCCGGGGCAGGATCTCGACCAGTCTCGGACCCTCGGCAAGATAGTCTCCCTCGCGATATTTCTCCATATTGATCAGCACATACCGCTTTGCCGGACGTGTGTCGTAGCTGTGGATATCGATGTTCATCACGGGCAGGTGGGCGACAAAACCGCTGGGCATCTCATGCAGGGGTTTTGCTGGCGGGGGGGGCGGTGTGGGTTCGGACAGCGCCACCGGGGGCGCCTCGATTTCCATTTCCCGGGGCGGCTCGATCTCCATCTCCCGGGGTGTGGGGATCGCCTGCCGGGATTCGCCGCCCTCCTTGGCCAGGGCATCAGCGGGAGGAGGATCGGGTTTGTCGATAACCGCCTCGCTTTGCACCGGCGCCACCTCCGGCTGATCGTTCTTAGGCATGCCATTCCCGGGCCCGGTTTCAGCACGGGAGACTTCGGCTTCGACCTGTGCCTGTGGCGAGAACCAGCTATTACTCCCCAGGTAGATGCCGACACCGAGCAGGATGAGGGCGAGCAGCGCCATCATCACCCAACCCGTCCCGTGAGGGCCCCTGGTGGCCGGCTGTTCGGTATTGGGGGAGATCTTGGGGACCTCTCCCAGCTTGTGCTGGCGCTCGGCCTTTTTCAGCGCTTCGAGAATCAGTGACATCTCAACCTCCAGCCAGGTCCTGGGTGGAGACCAGGGTCGGTGTCGCCGGCGGCAGTGCCAGGTTGTTGAGATGGATCATGGTCTGCTGCCCGGCCACGCCATCCGCCGCCAATCCCCGCTGCTCTTGAAATGCCCGCAGACGGCTCTCCAGTCCGGCGTCAAACCGGTCGAGTCCCTTGCGCGCGGGCGAGACGACCCCATCCACCTGCTGCAGGCGTTTGCGCAGCCAGGTGACTGCATCGCCGGAGGAGCCTTCGCCGATCAGCGCAATCTCGGTCAATGGCCGCCACAGCATGATGTAGTTGCCATTCCAGTAGCGCATCAGCTGGGTTCTGCTTATCACGCCCTGCCCCCGGCCGCCGTCGACCAGCAACCACTCGTCATCCACATGCTTCAACAGCAGCAGACGCCTCTGCTTATCCTGCTTGAGCTGCAACAGAAGCGGCCTGTTCAGACGCAGCAGATTCCTCCAATCCGAGGCAGCGACCAGGCAGCGCAATCCGAATGCCTTCATCTGCATGCAGGGGGGAGGTGAATTTTGCAGCTGCCTGTCATCATCCCAGAGATGGAGCAGCGCCTGGTACATGGCGCTGCGGCTCTGCGGTTCGTTGAAGAGATTCGCCAGCCTTAACTCATCCACGGCTCCCGCTTCGGCAACCGCCTCGGGAGACGCCGCATCGGGCTCGGCCATTTCGATGGCGGCAACCTCATCCGCCTGGGGAGGCGATGCCGCTTCGGGCGGACCGGTAAACTTCTCCGGCAGGGTGGGTATTTCGACGCTTCGGGGGGGTTCGATGGCGGTGGGAAGTTCGGGGATTGCAGGCTCTGCCAGGGGTGCGCTCTGCGGCTGCACCACCCCTTCGTCGATGCCGCTCTGGCTGTACCAGAAAACCATTGAGGCCAACACCAGCAGCGCCACACCCGCCCAAAGCCAGGGTTGACGGCCGAACCGTTTTCCCTTCACTTCCCGGGCGGCCCGCCAGACCAGTCGCGCACCGGCGCGCTGCCTGCCCGATGCATAGATAGCCAACAGCGCCCGCTCGCAGATGGCATTGATGACCCTCGGGATGCCGTTGGAAAAGCGATGTATCAGCTTCAGCGCCATCGGCGTAAACAGATCCTCGCGTATCCCGGCGACGGCAAGGCGATGGGCGATATAGTGGTCGGTCTCCTTGGCATTCAACGGCATCAGATGATAGCGGGCGGTGATGCGCTGATCGACCTGCCTCATCTCCTTGCGTTCCAGCATCTGCTGCAACTCAGGCTGCCCCACCAGAATGATTCGCAGCAGCTTGTGGCGGGAGGTTTCCAGATTGGTCAACAGGCGCACCTGTTCCAGCACCCTTGGACTGAGGTTTTGCGCCTCGTCCACCACCAGTACCGTATGCTTGCCCTCGGCGTGGGTCTGCAGCAGACGCCGGGTCAGAATATCGGTGAGCAGCTTCAGGGAGTAGGGCGGCCCCTGGTACTCGATGCCCAGCTCGTCGCAGATGGTGGCGATAAATTCCCGCCTCGAGAGACGGGGATTGAGAATCAGGGCGATCTCCACGTTTTCCAGCTGCTGTGCCAGCAGACTGCGCAGCAGCAGGGTCTTGCCGGTGCCGACCTCACCGGTAAGGAGCACGAACCCGCCATTCGGGCCGGTGCCGTAGATCAGATGGGCAAGGCTCTCCTCGTGGCCCCTGCTGAGATAGAGATATCTGGGATCAGGGGTTATCGCGAAGGGATTCTCCTCGAAACCGAAATCGCTGAATTTCATGCCATCTCAGGGTGGCTAATCGCAGCCATCCTCGGCCTCCCCCTCGTTCTGTTCCGCGATCGTTGTCGCCAGCTCCAGCCACTTGATCGCCTCTTGTTCGTTCATCTCCACCCCCCTGCCCGAGAGATAGATCTGGCCAAGCTCGTTGGCCGCCAGATAGGAGCCGTTGGTGGCCGCCTCCTTCAACCATGCGACACCCTGATCCGTATCCTGACCAACCCCCTTGCCGAAGAGATAGAGCATGCCAAGCTGGTACTGCGCCTCGACATGGTCATGTTTGGCGAGGCGCTTGAAACCGCGATAGGCCTCCCTGTGTTCGCCGCGGCTGAGGGCCTCCATGGCCTCCCCGAAATCCGCCGCGGGAAGATTCCCCGCCGTAAACAGGAGTAAAAGAGTAAGTGCTGTTTGAAACTTCATCATGGTTGAACGCTCTGTTTTCACGCTATTCTGACACAGCACCAGGGGAAATCCACACCGACGAAGCAGTTTGATCAACCACGCAACTTTCCTGTGTGATATCGATCTGATTGTTGAATGATGCGATCATGCTGCACTCTGTCCAATCCAGTGATCAGCTGGCAAACCCAGGTAATAACCGATATGAAAAGATCCCTTATTCTCCTGCTGCTGATGTTTCCGGGCATGCTGGCAGCTGCCGTCGAGCCCCTGGTAACCCCTTCATGGCTGCACAACAATAGAGACAATCCCGATCTTGTTTTGCTCGATCTGCAGGATAATCAAAACTATCTGCGGTTTCATATTCCCGGTTCGATCAACACCAATTATGCCCAGTGGCGGGTGGAAAAAAAGGGGCAACTCAAGAACATGCCGCCGGTGCCCCTGCTTGAAAAACTGATCGGCTCCCTGGGCATAGACAACAACAGCCATGTGGTCTTGATCTCCCTGGGCGCCAGCGCGGGTGACATGGCCGTCGCCGCGAGAGTCTACTGGACCTTCAAGGTGCTCGGCCACGACCGGGTTTCGATACTCGACGGCGGCCTGGTCGGTTATGCCGAAAAGCGGGTCTACCCGCTGGAAAAGGGAAACCACCAGCTGAAACCGAAAACCTTCAGGGCGAACTATCGCAAGCAGATGAATCCCGGCGCGGATGAGGTCAGATCGGCAATCGGCAACGGCACCCGGATCGTGGATAACAGAACCAGGGCGGAGTATCTCGGGATCTACGGCGGTGGCGGCAAGGAACGGGCCGGCAGGCTACCCCAGGCAGTCCACCTCAACTATGACTGGTTGACCATAAACGGCGGCGGCAAGCTCCATAGCCCGGAAAACCTTCAGCGCATCTATGCATCGAGCAAGGTGCCGTTGCAGGGGGACCAGATCAACTACTGCCACACCGGCAACCGGGCCGCCTTGGGCTGGTTCGTCTCCCACGAGATCCTGGGCAATCGGCAGGCCAAACTCTACGACGGCTCCACCCAGGAGTGGGCGGCCAGCCCAGCGCTGCCGATGGAGCAGCAGGTCAAGCTGAGCTACTGATCAGGGAACATGGTCGCACTCTCGATCAAGCTCGCCTCACTGCCCGGTGGCTGCAGCCGTTCCACCGGGGCAGCCCGCGTCACCGCCCTCCGTTAACGATGACCAGGCCCTCGATTCTCCATCTTGGTCTTCTGCTGGGCCTGATCCTGCCCGTTCTCTCATCCGCCTACCAAGTCGAAAGGTCACCCCAAATGGAGCAGAAACTCAAAGCTGCCTATCTCGCCAAGGGGGTCGCATACCGGCCGCGCACCGAGCATTTCAACCAAGACGGCACCCCGCAGTACATCAATCGCCTGATCCTCGAGGATTCACCCTACCTGCTGCAGCATGCGCACAATCCGGTGGATTGGTATCCCTGGTCGGAGGGGGCATTCGCCAAGGCGAAACGGGAGAACAAACCCGTCTTCCTCTCCATCGGCTACTCGACCTGTCACTGGTGTCACGTCATGGAGAGGGAGAGTTTCGAGGATCCCGCGATTGCCAACTTCCTCAATGAGCACTTCATTCCGATCAAGGTCGACCGCGAGAGCCACCCCGACGTCGACCAGGTCTACATGACCGCCGTGATGCTGATGACGGGACATGGGGGCTGGCCGATGTCGAGCTTTCTCACGCCTCAAGGCAAGCCCTTCTTCGGCGGCACCTACTTCACCCCCGCACAGTTCACTTCGCTGCTGCAGCAGATCGCGCGGCTCTGGCGGGAGCGTCCGGGGGATGTCGTGGAGCAGGCTGAACGGGTGGCCTCCGCGGTGGAGACGAGCAACAGTCTCGAGGGTCGGGCCAAGGCGCTGGACCGGGCCGTCACCGAGACCGCGGTGGGGAAGATGGAGGAGTCATTCGATGAGATTCAGGGCGGCTTCGGCCAGGCCCCCAAGTTCCCCCGTGAACCCTGGCTCTATCTGCTTCTCGATCAGGCCGAGCGGAATCACGACCCCCGGGCGCTCGAGATGCTCGAGGTCACCCTGGATCATATGGCCCGCGGCGGCATCTACGATCAGGTGGCCGGGGGCTTTCACCGCTACTCCACCGATTACGAGTGGCTGGTCCCCCACTTCGAGAAGATGCTCTATAACCAGGCCCACCTCAGCCGTGTCTATCTCCGCGCATGGCGGATCACCGGACGCGAGCAGTTCCGCCGGGTGACAACCCAGACCCTGGACTATGTGCTGCGTGAGATGAGCCTGCCCGAGGGGGGATTCTACTCCGCCACCGACGCCGACAGCGAGGGTGAAGAGGGGCGCTTCTTCACCTGGACGGCGGCGGAACTGGAGGCAGCGCTCGAACCCCGGGATGCGGCGTTGGCCCGGGCGCTCTACGGGGTCACCCCAGACGGCAATTTCGAAGGGCGCAATATCCTCCACCTCGGCCAGGGGCTGGAGAGCTATGCCGAGGAGCACGAGCTGACGGTCGCATCCCTGCGCCAGCGGCTTGATCGGATAAACCAAACGCTGCTGCAGGTCAGAAACCGCCGCCCCGCCCCGCTGCGTGACGACAAGATCGTGACCGCCTGGAACGGCATGATGATCACCGCATTCGCCCAGGCCGCCGACACCCTTGGCCGCGCGGACTATCGCGAGGCGGCCATCAAGGCGGCTGAATTCGTCTGGCGACACAACAGGCGCGGCGAGGGCCGGCTTTGGCGGGTCCACCTCGACGGCCAGTCCTCCATCGCCGCAACCCAGGAGGACTACGCCTATCTCGCGGAGGCCCTGCTCTACCTCTACGATCTGACCGCAGATGCGAAGTGGCTGCATCGGGCGGAGGAGCTGGCCCAGGCGCTGATCGAGCGCTTTCTCGACAAGGAGAACGACGGTTTCTTCATGAGCGAGGCGGAGAGCACGATCACCGCGATGGGCCGTCCCAAGGACGAGGGTTCGGACAATGCCATGCCCTCCGGCAGTTCAGTGGCCATCCAGGTCATGCAGCGGCTCTGGCAACGCACCGGAAAGCTCGATTTCCGCCGATTGACGGACGCCCTGATCACGCGCTTCGCCCCTTCCGTGGAGCGCAGCCCCACCGGCTACGGTTATCTTCTCAGCGCCGCGGCCGACCATCTGCATGGCGAACTGGACGCCCGCGCCTATGCGGCCCAGGGAGGCATCAGGATCGAGGGCGCCCTGTCTTCGGCCGCGAAACAGCTGATGCTGAGCGTCGACATCGAGATCCCCGACGGCTGGCATGTCAATTCGAGCCAGCCCGGGGCGAAAGATCTGATTGCAACTCGGCTGAGCCTGTCCGAGCGGGTGGAGGGCATGCGACTGGGACCGGTCACCTATCCCCGGGGAGAGCTGCAGAAGCTCGCGTTTCAGCAGCAGCCCCTCTCCGTCTATACCGGCAAGTTGCGCCTGCAGGCCTTTGTGTCCGGCACGGACGGCGCCTCCTCCGTCCCCCCGTCACTGCCGGTTGAGATCCGGCTTCAGGCCTGTAACGATGAGGTCTGCCTGCCGCCGGAGACAGTAACCCTGAGCCTTGTCCCGCCCCGTTCATAGGGGCTTCAATCCTACCCGCCGAAGAGCCGCCGGCACTCCTGATCGGAGCGGATCAGGCTATCCTCGATGGAGACCCCGGAAAACCAGTTCCCGGTCAGCGCCAGGGGATTCCCCTGCAGGGCCTTGTCGATCCGGGAGACCCGCTCGGCGTGCCCCAGTCGCAGGGCGGGCAGTCGATTGCTGCAGCCGACCTGGGACTCGATGGCATCCGGATCCACGCCCAACACCTGGCAGATCCTCCCCAGGCGCCCCGTCTGATCGAGAACCTCCGGCCGAAAGTGGAAGGTGAAGGCCCGATAGTGATCGTCGGGCACCAGATCCCGCGACACCGCCGAGTAGAAATCGTCGGCGACGCCGATGATACCCGCCAGCGGCGGCAGCGCCAGCCGATCCGCCTTGAGCAGCACGCTGTGGCTCTCGATGGCGGCCATTTCGATCTCCTGAAGAGGCGCAGCCAGATCCGGCATCGACCCCGCCAGAATCCCTGCCGCAATATCCGGCGCCACCGCAAGGGCGACGCTTTTAGCCTCGATGGCATCGTTTTCCAGCTGGACCCGATAGTGACCCTCTCCCCTCTCCAGGCCGATCACCGGGCTGTGGAGCCGTATCTCGAGCTGCGACGCCATGCCCTCGATAAACGACTGCAGCCCCTGTGGGCCGGTAAAACTGCGGACAATCTCCTTGCGTCTGGGCTTTTTGCGGAACAGGGCATCGGCCGGGAAATCCGCCGCGGGCTGACAGACCACCGCATCCAGGGCGGGGCCGAGCACCCGCCTGAAGTTGCGCCGGCCGATGATGCGGCCGTAATAGTCGGCGACGGTGCGCCCCTCCTTGCCGCTCATCCAGAGGCGCGGCAAGACCCCGAGCAGTTCAGGAAAGTTCAACTGGGAGGGGATGGAAGTCAGGCGTCCCTGGTGCTGCAGCCAGTAGCGCAACTTCTGTTTCGGCTGCAGGCTGTCGAGCTGCCCCGTCTCCTGCAACAGCTGCAGCAGATTGCCGTAGCTGTTGTAGCAGGTGTGGCCGCCCAGCTCGGCCCAGAACAGACCTTCACCGGTCTCGAACCTATGGCTGTTGATGGCGCCGCCGAGATGACCGCCGGCCTCGAGTATCAGGGATTGCACCCCCCTGCGCCTGGCCATCAGCGCCATACCCAGGCCGCTGATTCCCGCTCCCACCACCAACAGATCCACAACCCTGCCGCTCATCCCGCCAACCTATGAATCAGGCAAACAAAAACCGCGCCCGGAGATCCGGGCGCGGTATCTTTGAACGACCAGCAAATGTAGTGCTGATCCCTGCGCCCGCCAGCCGCACGCCTGAGATCCTGCAGCGGGGGCGCCCGGGAACGGCTTAGCCGCAACCGCCTCCAGACGAGGAGCCGCAGGTGTTGCAGCCGCCTCCCATGGGTTGCAGATTGTTGAACACGAAACTGGCGTTGCCGTCGCCCTGGTCGATGAAATCGATCTCGACCCCGCGCAGGTACTGCAGGGTGCCGTCATCGACGATCACCTTGAAACCGTCGCACTCCAGCACGCCATCGTTGTCGTTGATCGCATCACTGAAGGTCATGCCGAAGCTGATACCGCTGCAGCCACCGGGGGTGGCGAATACCCGCACGCCCTCGATGGTGTCATCGACCTGCTGAAAGAGTTCGACCATTTTGCTCTGCGCGGTGTTGGTCAGGGTTAAGTCGTTTTCGTTTAGGGCATTCAAACTCATGCCGGATCTCCTGAATTCTTTAAATCTTGTATATGCACCATACTATCAAGAAATGGCACCCCTATGCCAATTAACATAGAAAAAAAGTTGGTTTTTAGGGAGTCGCAGTACGCGGCCGAGGCAGGCGCCAAGGCTAGGTTGCCAGCTGATTTCGCGCATTCAGGTCGTAGAGGTGGCGCTCCGCATCCAACAGGTGCTGCCCCCAGTGGAGATGGAAGCCCAGGTGCCAGCCCTCGACGGCCCGTTGAGGATGCCCGTCCAGCAGGTTGAGTCCATGCTTCAGCTCACAGTAGATATCGGTCAGATCGTCCGCGAGACTGCCGCTCATGCTCAGCCCGTCACCCGCCACGTCGTACTCCATCCAGTAGCTGTCACGCTCTCCCAACAGCTGGCGCAGATAGGTGTAGAGTTCAAACCTGGCGTCCAGATCGGCCGCTGTATAGTGGCTCTCACGGGGGGTAGGGAGATTGAGCGCGGCAACCGCGGCATGCAGGCGTGGAAGCAGGCCGGCCACCTCTTGCAGCCACTGGGTGTTTCCCTCTTGCAGGCTCTCTACCAGCTCGCAATAGTTGCGCGCCAGTGCTTCAAGTTGTTCTATTTGTGGGCTCATATCTTATTCCCTCACAGTCATTTTTATTCATTCATGCCTGCAAAAACGGCTGCCAGCCTGTCACTTGATCAACGACAATGAACTACACCAATTCACCATGCTTCGAACTCCATGTACCCCCTGAGTCTAGCAGCGATAGCGCTCAATCCTAGGAAAAACCCTTAATCCAACTCTCCATTTCAATTGAAAAAATATATCCCCCACGGGATGGGACGGCATAGGATATAGGGTTTTCTGGCCATCGCAACCCCGCCGTTGCGGGATCCCCGGGAAAAACCACAGGGATCGAAAAAAGGGATACAATTCCGGAATGTACGATAAATCACACCACCCTCCCGTGGTTTTGGCCATAGGGGGACACGATCCCGGAGGCGGCGCCGGGATTCAGGCGGATATCGAGGCCATCGCCGCCAACGGTTGCCACGCCGCCACCGCGCTGACCTGTCTGACCATCCAGGACAGCTGCAATGTCAGTCAGTTGCTTCCCATCGATGTCTCGATCCTGAAGGATCAGATCAATGCAACCCTGGGCGACTGCAGGGTGGCCGCGGTCAAGATAGGGCTGGTGGGCAGCCTCCCGGCGGCGCAGGCGATTATCGATATTCTGCGACACCACAGCACAATCCCGGTGGTGTTCGATCCGGTGTTGGCGGCCGGAGGCGGCAGCGAACTCGCCGACCAGGACTTGATCGATTGTCTACGCCAGACACTCATCCCTCTGTGCCGTCTGCTCACACCCAACCAGCCCGAGGCGGTGCGATTGGCCGGATCGAACGGGGTGAGGGACTATGACATCATGGCCAGCCGGCTGCTCGAGCTCGGCGCGGAATCGGTGCTGATAACCGGCAGCCACGACCCGGACGGGGGGAGCGAGATCATCCACCGTCTCTACCAGCCCTCCCGCCCCCCAACGCTTTCCCGCTGGCAGCGCCTGGCGGGTGAATATCACGGCTCCGGTTGCACCCTGACCTCCGCCATCGCGGCCAGGATGGCCACCGGCGAGGCGTTGCCGGCCGCGGTGGAACAGGGCCTGGCCTACAGTTGGTCGGCCGTCGCGCAAGGCTTCAGGACAGGACGATGCCAGGCTATCCCGGAACGGCTTGGCCCGATCCGGCGCGGACACCCGCATGACGGCGGATAGCGCATCCAGCCTGCGGGGCCTGTATGCCATAACCGACTCCCGACTCAGCCCCGGGGAACGACTGCTGCAGCATGTGGAGGCGGCACTGCTGGGTGGCGCTGCGGTCATCCAGTACCGGGATAAGAGCGCAAGCGCCGCCCGGCGCCTCGCGGACGCCACCGCATTGAGGCGTCTCTGCAGGGATCATGGTGCGCTGCTGATCATCAATGACGACGTCGATCTGACCGAACAGGTCGGCGCCGATGGCGTCCACCTCGGGAGGGATGACGGCTCCCTCACATCCGCCCGCGAGCGGCTTGGCAAGGATGCCGTCATCGGCGTCTCCTGCTACAACCGGCTGGAACTCGCGCGGGAGGCGGCTGCCTGCGGCGCCGACTACATCGCCTTCGGACGATTCTTCCCATCCCGCATCAAACCCGACGCGGTGCAGGCCGATGCGGCGCTTTTAACCGCGGCCAGCGCTGAACTCGGGCTGCCCCTGGTTGCCATCGGCGGGATAACGCCGGAGAATGGCGCCCCATTGATCCGTGCGGGCGCGGACATGCTGGCTGTCATCCACGGGGTATTCGGCGAGGCGGATATCCGGGCAGCCTGCCGTCGCTTTACCAGACTATTCGAGCAGGAGGAGAGACCACAATGAGCCGTTCCCATGAGCTATTTGCCCAGGCGCAGAAACATATACCCGGTGGCGTCAATTCACCGGTCAGGGCCTTCCATGGGGTGGGCGGTGATCCGGTCTTTGTCGACTGCGCCGCGGGGCCCTATATCTTCGATCCGGACGGCAACAGATATATCGACTACGTGGGCTCCTGGGGGCCGATGATCCTCGGCCACTCCCAGCATGAGGTGATCGAGGCGGTGGCCTCGGTGATCAACAAGGGCCTCAGCTTCGGCGCCCCCACCGAGCTCGAGAACCGCATGGCGGAAAAGGTGTGCGAGCTGGTGCCGAGCATGGACCTGGTGCGCATGGTCAGCTCGGGCACCGAGGCCACCATGTCGGCGATTCGTCTTGCCAGGGGCTTTACCGGGCGCGACAAGATCGTCAAGTTCGAGGGCTGCTATCACGGCCATTCCGACTCGCTGCTGGTGAAGGCCGGTTCCGGGATGCTGACCCTGGGCGAGCCCTCCTCGCCCGGGGTGCCGGCGGCCCTGGCCGAGCATACGATCACCCTGAGCTTCAACGACAGCCAGCAGGTGCGCGACTGCTTCGCCCGGGTCGGCGATCAAATCGCCTGCATCATCGTCGAGCCGGTGGCGGGCAACATGAACTGCATACCCCCGGTTCCCGGTTTTCTCGAGACCCTGCGCGAGGTCTGCGATCAATATGGAACGGTGTTGATATTCGATGAGGTGATGACCGGATTTCGCGTCGCCCTGGGGGGTGCCCAGGCCCATTACGGCATCACCCCCGACCTGACAACCCTGGGAAAGGTGATCGGTGGCGGCATGCCGGTGGGCGCCTTCGGCGGCCGCCTCGATATCATGCAGCGGATCGCTCCCCTGGGCCCCGTATACCAGGCAGGGACCCTCTCCGGCAATCCGGTGGCCATGACCGCCGGCCTGAAGACCCTGGAACTGATCTCGGCACCCGGCTTTTTCGAGCGGCTGGGTGATAAGGTCGAACGGCTGGTCGACGGTATCATGCAGCAGGCAGAGGCCGCGGGTATTGCGCTGGCGGAAAACCGCGTTGGCGGGATGTTCGGCCTCTTCTTCAGCGATTCCCGGGTCACCGATTATGCCGCCGCCACCGCCTGCGACCTGACCCGCTTCAAGGCCTTCTATCACGGCATGCTGGCGCGGGGCGTCTACCTGGCGCCGTCCGCCTTCGAGGCGGGATTCGTCTCCCAGGCCCACAGCGACGAGGATATCCAGAACACCATCCATGCCGCCGGGGAGACCTTCAAGACCCTGGATTGAGGCAGACGGGTAGAGACTGAGCCTGTAGCGCCCCATTCAATCGCTTCTGCGAGCCGCCATCGATGAGTGAGTTTTTCACCCCCCTGCTGACCTGGATCGGCGAAAACCCATTCTGGGCGGGGCTGGCGGTGTTCCTGGTCGCATTTTCCGAGTCCGTCGCGATAGTCGGCCTGCTGATCCCCGGGGTTGTGATGATGTTCGGCTTCGGCGCCCTGATCGCCACCGGCATTCTCGAATTCTGGCCCGTCTTCTGGTGGGCCGTGGCCGGCGCGGTGGTGGGTGATGGCCTCAGTTTCTGGCTGGGACGTCACTTCCAGGAGAGGTTGCAGGGCTTTTGGCCCTTCAACCGCCATCCCGCCACCCTCGAGAGGGGGATCCACTTCTTCCAGCGCTTTGGCGGCAAAAGCGTCGCCCTTGGCCGTTTTTTCGGACCTGTGCGCGCCATCATCCCCCTTGTCGCCGGTATGCTGGGGATGTCACCGTCGCGTTTCGTTGCCGCCAATGTCCTCTCCGCCCTGGTATGGGCGCCGGCCTATCTGCTGCCCGGTATCGTCTTTGGCGCCTCCCTGGAGCTTGCCTCCGAGGTCGCGTTCCGCCTGGTCGCCCTGATGCTGCTGCTGCTTTTCCTCGCCTGGCTGCTCTTTATCCTTGTCCGGACCCTGTTCAGGCTGATCCAGCCCCATGCCACCACGCTGGTACAGCGGGGTTTCGAGTGGGGCCAGATGCACCGGGGATTCAGATCGATCTCCAGCTCCCTGGCGGATCCGAACCACCCGGAGGCGCGGGGCCTGGCCTTCCTCGCCACCCTGCTGCTGCTCGCCACCCTGCTTTTTGTCCTCATCACCGGCATCGTGTTGGACGGCTCGCTGACCAAACAGGCGGATCTGCTGCTCTACAGCGCGCTGCAGAGCCTGCGCACGCCCTGGGGCGACCAGCTGATGGTGTGGTTCACCGGTTTGGGTGATCTGGGATCGATCCTGCCGATCGCCCTCGGCATCGCCATACTGCTGCTGATACAGGGACACAGGCGCGCCTTCTACTATCTGCTTGCGGCGACCGCCTTCGGCCTGTTGGCGCCGCTGCTGCTCAAATACAGCCTGCGCATACCCCGTCCGCCCAATGCACCCGATTTCCTCGGCCCCTGGTCATTCCCCAGTGCCCATGTGCTGCGCAGCGTCACGCTCTACGGCTTTGTTTCGATCATGATCGCCCGGGCCCTGGTCAGGGAGTGGCGCTGGTTTCCTTACAGTATTGCGGCCCTGGCCATCGGTGCGGTCTCGCTCTCCAGACTCTACCTGGGGGTCCACTGGGCGACCGATATCCTCGCCAGTCTCACCCTGGGTATCGCCTGGATCGCCCTGCTGGGCATTGCCTACTATCGCCATGTGGAGGCCGAGACCCAGATCACCACACTGATTCTGGCCACGCTCTCGCTGCTGCTGATAGGCGGGGGCTACGGCTGGATGACTACAGCTGAAAGATCAGCCAGCTTCCAACACCGTCCCGCCATCGTCCTCGTCTCCCCGGATGAGTGGCAGCGCGGCAGCAGCGCCCTGCCCCGTTTCCGCAACGATGTCTTCGGCGCCAAGGATCACCCCCTCAACATCCAGCTGGCCGGCGATCCCGGGCGACTCGTCGACCGCTTGCGCCAGCGGGGTTGGGAAGAGGCGGAAATGTTGGGCTGGCACAATATATTGCGCCTGCTGACCCCCCACACCCAGCTTGCAGCACTGCCCGTACCCCCCCAGGTACATGATGCAGGTCACGAGGAGCTGGTCCTGGTCAAGCAGCTGACCAAGCAGCAGCGGCTGCTGCTCAGGCTCTGGCCGACCCCGCTCAGGCTCGCCCCCGATGCGCTCGGGATTTCCGTCGGCAACGTGACCCTGCAAAGGGCCGAAACCCTGATCGGCATGCTCACCATCCCCCGCACCCTCCACCAGTTCGAGCGCCCGGTGGAAATATTGCGGCAGGAGCTGGGAGAGACGGGAGCCGGCATCGACCTCGAGACGGGCGGTGTGATCAGGCTGCATTTGAGACCGGGCGGCGACTGAGCCAATGAATCCCGATCACCCCCCTCCAGGTTAAAGCAAACCGTGATTCGGTCGAAACAGACCTTATAGGTATTGAATTTACTTATGAGAGATATCCGCGGTGTCCTGAACTAAAATATGAGACGAGAAGAGAATGGACGCCAGACAACGCAACCCGTGTTTACGCCATTGAAACAAAGATACCATTCTCCAGCCAAACGACTTATAGCCATAATCGTCCTGTGGTTTGCCGCCTCATTGGTCCTGGCGGAGACGCCGGAAATCCGCATCGGTGTGCTGGCGAAACGAGGCCCGGACAAAAGCCTCGAACGATGGAGCGCCACGGCGGAATATCTCAACGCCACCCTGCCCGCCTATCGATTCAAGATTGTTCCCATGGCGTTCGACGATATCCAGATCCTGGTAAAAAACCAGATGGTCGATTTCGTCATCGTCAATCCCGGCATCTATGTCAACCTCTCGGTCAAGTATGGTGTCAGACGCGTCCTCACCCTGGTCAACAAGCTCTCGGACGAGAGCCAGGTATCGAGATTCGGCAGCGTCATCTTCACCCTCAGGGACCGTGAGGACATTCAACATCTGGCTGACCTCAAGAACCAACGGGTAGCCGCCGTCCACAGCACATCGCTCGGCGGCTGGATAATGGCACGCAGGGAGTTGCGGGTCGCGGGCATAGAGAAGTGGGATTTTGCCTCATTGCTCTTTCTCAATACCCACGACGCGGTGGTGAATGCGGTATTGAAACGAGAGGCGGAGGTTGGCATCGTCAGAACCGACACCCTGGAGCGGATGGCGCAGGAAGGCAAGCTGGAGCAGCAGGATTTTCGCATCCTCTCTCCCAAGATGTACGAGAACTTTCCCTATGCGATCAGCACCTCCCTCTACCCGGAGTGGCCGTTTTCGCAACTGCCTCACACATCGCTGGAGGTCGCGCGGGAGGTCGCCGTGGCGCTGCTTGAACTGCCGCCTGAACATTCGGCGGCCCAGGACGCCCGAATTCACGGCTGGACGATTCCCGAAAATTACCAAACGGTGCATGACCTGCTGTCGCTGCTGGAGATGCCACCCTACGACAAAAAACTGAAAGACAGTCTCGCCGATTCAATCAACGACATTTGGCACTGGTATCTCCTGGGGGTTTTGGTACTGCTGATCCTTGTCCTCCTGCTTGTGCGATTGATCCGGCTCAACCGCTCACTGACTGCGCACAAGAAGACCCTCGAGGAGAGTGAACGGGCGCAGATTATCACCTTCAACGAGGCGGCCGTCGGCCTCGCCCACATCAGCCTGAGCGGCAGGATAGTGCGCCTCAACCGCAGATTGAGCGAAATCGTCGCGCTCTCGCCGCAACAGATCATGGAGATCAATCTCAAGGATCTGCTGTTCAGCGACGATGTTCCGGTATGCACCCGTTCATTCGACAAGCTACGCAACCGAGAGACGAGCAGCGTATCGACTCAACTGCGCCTGGTCTGTGCCAACGGCACAACAAAATGGATTCAGCTCTCACTTTCGAAACTCCCCGAGCATGCCCATGACAACAGCCTTCTGGTTGCGGTGATCGACGATATCGATCAATACAAGAAAATCGAGGAGGAGTCATTACGCATTAAGCTGGAGAGAGAACTGATACTGGACTCTGCCGGCGACGGCATCATCGGCATCGACAGCGAAGCCAACCACATCTTCGTCAACCCGGCGGCGGCAAACATGCTGGGATACACTATCGACGAGTTGCTGGAAAAGAACTGTCATGCCGTTTGGCATCACAGCAGAGAGGATGGCAGCAGCTACCCGGAAGCGGAATGCCCGATTACCAGCGTACTGAAACACGGCAACACCCACCATGCCGAGCAGGAGACAATCTGGCGGAAGAACGGCAAGCCGTTGCAAGTGGACTACATCAGCACGCCGATAAAGGAGGGCGGCAGGATAGTCGGGGCAGTCGTGGTCTTTCATCGCAACGCACCCCCGAATCTTGAGCAGCCTGCAATTGCCGCATCATGAAAATCGGCAGACTCGTAGCAATCTATCTTGCGCTCTTGATATCTACCGCATCATTCGGCGGCCTGCTTTTTTGGGGCATCCATCAACAAACCTTGAACAGCATCGTTAACGAGCTGAAACTTGAATCGAACAACCTCATCAATCAAATAACAAAACAGATAAGCCTTGCCTTTATTGAAATACACTCTGACTTGCTGTATGTCATCGAACAGCATGAACTACGTGACATCGATTCAGTTTTCGCAAGACATTCGGCAACAGTCAGTCTCCAGGAATCCTGGAAATCCCTGGCCCTTCAGCGCAGGCGATATGACCAGATTCGCTTCCTCGATGTCAACGGCAAGGAACGGATACGCATCAACTACAACAACGGGGATCCGGTTGTTATCGGCGAAGAATATCTGCAATCAAAGAAGTCCCGATACTATTTCACCGAATCCATCAACAGACAGCCCGGCACGATATACAGTTCACCACTCGATCTAAACATAGAGAATCAACAGATAGAACTGCCGTTAAAGCCTACGATTCGGTTCGCGTCTCCCGTGGTCGACGGCAACAATCAGACGCTAGGCGTGATTATCCTCAACTACCTGGCGGAAAACATTCTGAACGAGTTTCGCAGAGTATCGGCAGGTTACTCGGGAGAGGCGATTTTGCTCAATTGGCAGGGATACACGCTGCTGAGTCCGGAAAGCGCCCAGGATTGGGGCTTTATGTTTCCCGACAGCCCCCAGGTCGGAATCAACGTACAACATGCCGATGTCTGGCGGACCATTCAGCGGCTTCACCAAGGACAGGAAGTCAATCGCCAGGGCCTCTACACCTTCGATTCGATTCACCCATCCGGCGAGGAGCTGAGCGATACCTGCACGAGCTGTCTGCGGGTTCTCCTGTATGTGCCGACAGAACTGATCAATTCCAGGTTATGGCGACAGCTTACCAACTCGGTATACATTCTTAGCTCCACCCTCGTTATCGTGTTTATTGTTTTGGCGATGGCAGTTTGGAATAGAGAAAAAAGAAATATCAACGAACGGCAGCTTCAACGCCTCAATCAGCAGATATCCGCCGAACACGATCTATTCCTCAGCGGGCCCAGCATTATTGCAAAATTACGCAACGAGCTGGGATGGCCTGTCGAGTTCATATCCGCAAATGTACAAGAGCTGCTGGGTTACGAGCCCGAGACATTCACCAATGGCTCGCTGTCGTTCTCCAACATCATCGACCCTGGCCATCTGCAGCACTATTTTCATGAAAACGTCCAAGCCGAGCAGGATCGCGCAATCAATTTCAAACGCAGTCCATATAAGATCGTGGACAGGGACAAAAAGCGGAAATGGGTCCAGGATACTACCCATCTGATTCGTGACGAAGTAGGCCGGCTCACTCATTTCTTTGTCCATATCAGCGACATCTCGCACCTCAAGGAGGTTGAAGAGCAGTTAACCGACTCCCACAACTACATCCAAAGGGTAGTGGATGCCATTGCCGATCCCACTCTGGTGATCAATATAGACAATCATCAGTTACAGCTGGTCAATCAGTCGGCTCTCAACCTGTACACCAACGAAAGCCAACTGAAAGAGGGCATGACATGCTATCGCCTATCCCATAAACGCAACACCCCATGCAACGGCAAACACGATCCCTGCCCGATTACCGAGATAGAAAAATCAAGGAAGAGCGTATCCGTCGTGCACAAGCACTACAACAGTCAGGGAAAGGTAATGTACGTGGACGTAAGAGCCACACCGATTTTCGATGACAGCGGCGAGCATGTGGTGCAGATTATCGAATCGCACAGGGATATCACCGACACCATCAACATGGAGAAACAGTTACAGTACATAGCTGAAACCGACCGCCTTACACAGATCTACAATCGAACCAAGTTCGACGAGGAGTTAAAAAACCAGATCGCCTGGGCAAGCCTGACCAATAACCACTTCGGCCTGATTATGCTCGACCTCGATCATTTCAAGGAGGTCAACGACAACTTCGGCCACGACGCCGGCGACGCGGTGCTGAAAAAGACCGTGGAGCTTTTGCACACCAGAATCCGCAAATCCGACATCCTGGCGCGCTGGGGCGGCGAAGAGTTCATGATCATCGCTCCCGATATCGATCAGAGCGACCTGCTCTCCATGATAGAGTCCCTGCGCAGCTCCATCGAGAAGATCGAACATGAGGGGGTTGGCAGGGTTACCGCAAGTTTTGGCGCCAGCATCATTACCCATAATGACAACATACAGTCGTTACTGAAACGGGTGGATATGGCCTTGTACCGCTCGAAACACGGCGGCCGCAACCGCTGCACCATTCTCTAGCGTCCCTGGCGATTCCATTCCACCCTTCCGTCACCTGGCTATGCCACCCTCAGTCGCGGCGTCATTTCCTGGCCTGCCATGCCATTCACCATTTTGTGAAGGCGGCCGCGGTGAAAACCTATCCTAGCGCACATCGAATAGAGTAATATCTGCTCCCGGCAGCCGGGCGGGTGTCGATTGACGCCACAATGTGGACGGCGTCAGTTGCCGACAACTGGCTGCGCATTCAGACAGGTTCAACCGCTGAATTTTGACAGTAGTAGACAATCAAGAGGTTCTTCGATGAATAAAACGACCTATGCTGCGGGTATCTGCCTGCTCGGATCCCTGATCACCGGCTGCAGCGACAGCAACGATTTCAAACCGGTTGCAGGGATGGACGCCATGGATATCTATGCCAATGCATGCTCTAGCTGCCACGGTGAAAACGGCGGCGGCAAGTTCGGCCTGCTGCTGAAACTTGCCGGCAGCGAAGCCACCCGGGATGAAATCGTGGACAAGATCCGTAACGGCGGCCACATCATGCCGGCCTTTCCCAATATCGACACCGAAGATGCCGGGCTTGTCGCCAGCTATCTCAAGTCGTTGTAACCCCCCATCTGGGCATAAGACTGTGCTCGATATCCAGCTGGTCCAGAATCCGGGCGACCATGAAATCAACGATCTCGTCGAGTGTCGCCGGGTGGTGATAGAAACCGGGATTGGCCGGCATGATCACCGCCCCCATGCGACTCAGCTTCAGCATATTCTCCAGATGGATATCTGAAAAAGGGGTCTCCCGCACCACCAGGATCAGCTTGCGCCGCTCCTTCAGCACCACATCCGCCGCACGTTCGATCAGGTCGTTGCTGGCGCCGCCGGCGACGGCCGCCAGGGTGCCGGTGGTACAGGGACAGACCACCATCGCAGCTGGCGGATTGGAGCCACTCGCCACCGGGGCCATCCACTGCTGCCTACCGAACACCTGCAGCTGACCGGGACTGGCCTGAAAGCGTTGGCTGAGCAGCTTTTCCACCTCGGCGGGCTGTCCCGGCAGATCGAGATCGCTCTCCATTTTCAACACGATCTGGCCCGCCTGGCTGATCATCAGATAGATATCCCTCCCCGACGCCAGCAGCGACTCGAGCAGACGCAACGCGTAGGCGCTTCCGGAGGCGCCGGTGATCGCCACCGCGATGGGTGCCTGTTTCTGTTTCATCTTCATAACCTGGATTGTAGGGCATCCAAGAGACGCTGATGTATCGCCTCGAAGCCGCCATTGCTCATAACCAGAAAATGGTCTCCTGGGCGGGCCTGCTCCAGGGTCCGGCTGACCATTGACGCGGTATCGTCAAACAGCTCGAAACGATCGCCCAATGGGGCCAGGGCCTCAGCGGCATCCCATCCCAGGTCGTCGGGTACGAACACCATCACCTGATCCGCGGCCTGCAGCGCGTCCGCCAGCCGGTCGGCATGCACCCCCCGCTTCATGGTATTCGACCTGGGCTCGAGAAGGACGAAGATGCGTTCATCCCCCACCTGCCTGCGCAACCCATCGAGGGTGGTCTCTATGGCTGTCGGATGGTGGGCGAAATCGTCATACACCCGCACCCCGTCCACCTCTCCACGCAGTTCCAGGCGCCGTTTTACATTCTTGAAACCGCCAAGGGACGGGATGGCCTGCCCCGGCGCCACCCCGGCATGGCGGGCCGCGGCGATGGCCGCCAGCGCGTTGGCCACATTGTGCCTGCCGATCAGATCCCAGCTGACCCGTCCCTGGTTCTCGCCTTCGCAGACGACATCGAAGCTGTGTCCGTCGGGCGCGGCCTGCTCCGCATGCCATCCCGCCTCGATCTCGGGATCGAAGAACTCCAGCGGCGTCCAGACACCCATATCGAGCACTTCACTGAGGTTACCGTCGTTCAACGGTGTGATGATCAGACCTTCGGCGGGGACCGTTCTCACCAAATGGTGGAACTGGCGCTGTATCATCGACAGATCGTCGAAGATATCGGCATGATCGTATTCGAGATTGTTCATGACCAGGGTACGCGGCCGGTAGTGGACGAATTTGGATCGCTTGTCGAAGAAGGCGGTATCGTACTCATCCGCCTCGACCACGAAAAAGGGGGCCTCCCCCAGCCGCGCCGAAACCCCGAAGTTCTCCGGCACCCCGCCGATGAGAAAACCGGGCTGCAGACCCGCCTGCTCCAGGATCCAGGCGAGCAGGCTGGCGGTGCTGGTCTTGCCGTGGGTACCCGCCACCGCCACGACCCAACGCCCCTGCAAGACGTTCTCCGCCAGCCACTGCGGTCCCGAGGTATAGGGCAGGCCCCGATTCAGCATCGCCTCCACCGCGGGATTGCCGCGGGACATGGCATTACCCACCACCACCAGATCCGGGGCGGGTTGCAGATGGTCGGCCTCGAATCCCTCCATCAGCGCGATTCCGGCCTCTTCGAGCTGGGTACTCATGGGCGGATAGACATTGGCGTCGGAACCGCTGACCCGATGGCCGAGGGCCCGCGCCAGGAGTGCGATTCCGCCCATGAACGTCCCGCAAATTCCGAGGATATGTAGATGCATCAGGCGGCCACCGGAAAGAGTTGACTCATGATACTCCACGCCAGGATGTTGTAGAGCAGGGCAATGGCTATGCCCAGGTTGAAGCTGATCTCGAAGGCGTGGCGAATGATATGGCCCAGCACCAGGATGCTCCAGATAAATACCACCAGCAACAGCAGTTCCGACTCCGCCGATTCACTGCGATGGCGCCAGGCAATCAGGGGCAGCGCCAGCAGGCTCAACAGCAGACCGCTCAACAGCATGGCGTTTGCCGTCTGCTTGAAGCGGGGCAGCCTGCCGCTCATCGCAAGGGCAGCGGCAAGCAGGCCCAGTAACAGGGTCAAGCCAAACAGATTCTCCAGAATGGCGCGAAACAGACCAAACTGGGCGTCCAGTACCATGATCGTGCCGACCAGCAGATTCAGCATCGCCAGCAGCCAAAGCAGATGGATCGAGGCCGGTAGATCCTGGGGGCCTCTACGCAGCAGACAGAGCTCGAGCGCGCTGTTCAACAATGCCTTCAAATCCCTACCCCGGCCCTTCGCCCAAGCTGGGCGCGATGCCATTCAAGCCGTTCCCCATTGCGCCATTCACCCCAGCCAATCCAGAATCCCGATTCAAACCTCGTCTCCCAGGGTGCGATCGATCGCCATCGGTCCCCAGCCCTGGCATACCGGCATCACCTCCATGACATTCACGTTCACATGGGGCGGCAGCGAGGTTACCCAATAGACGATCTCCGCAACATCCGCGGCGGAGAGCGGATGGGTATCGGTGTAGACATGCCTGGCCTTTTGCGCGTCGCCCTTCAGGCGCACCAGGGAGAATTCGGTCTCCGCCAGTCCGGGCTCGATGGTGGTGACCCGCACCGGCGTGCCAAGCAGATCGGCGCGCAGCCCCCGCGAAAACTGTTTCACGAAGGCCTTGCTGCCGCCATAGGCATTGCTGCCCGGGTAGGGCCAGTTGGCCGCCGGCGAGCCGATGTTCACGATGTGGCCGCGACGCCGCGCCACCATCCCGGGCAGTATCTGGCGGGTCATGCGCATCAGGCCCTTGATGTTGGTATCGACCATGGTCTCCCAATCGTCGAGATCGGCTTCGTGGGCGGGTTCCATGCCCAGGGCGAGGCCGGCATTGTTGACCAGTACATCGATCTCCCCGAACCCCTCCGGGAGTTGCTCAACGAACGCCGCCACGGCCTCGCGATCGGTCACATCCAGCTGTTGCGGATGGACGCGACAGGAAGAGGAGAGCGAGGATGCCACTGCCGCGAGCCGATCGAGACGTCGGGCGCATAACACCAGATCACAGCCTTCGGCGGCGTATCGACGCGCACAGGCCTCGCCGAAACCGGAGGAGGCGCCCGTTATCAAGATCGTTTTCTTCATCATCGTTCAGCTCACTAAAAAATCCAGATTGTCTACGGGATTGTGGCAGGGCCTATACTTGCTCTATTACCCATCGCGAATACCGCCATGCGCTATCGAAACAGATCCATGACCATGGGGCCGAGTGTTGCAGTAGCCCTTATTCTACTGTTTTGTCTGATGGGCTGCGACAGAGCCGCCCGGACAGCTGCAACGCCGGTCACGGAATGGAACACGGAGGAGATGGTGATCCATCAGCTGCGTGAGTTGCTGCGCTACGAAGAGCTGGAGCATCGGCAGCGGCTCGATGAGCTGGAGGCACTGTCACTCCCCCGCGCGGGCGCCAGTTTTTCCGAATCTTGAATAGGCAGCGGGAAATGCCGCGATCAGGCTGACCAGCAGCAGCGACAGGATGCCGAGATTCCCCAGCCTGGCGTAGAGGGTCACGCCCTGCATGGGGAGTATCTCCCCTTGCAGCACGTCGAGTTCGAGCAGGGGCGACTTCGCCAGAATTTCACCGTCGGGGCCGATAATGGCCGAAATCCCGGTATTGGTCGAACGCAGCAGATAGCGCCCGGTCTCCAACGCCCGCATCCTCGCGATCTGCAGGTGCTGATGGGGCGCCAGCGACTTGCCGAACCAGGCATCGTTGCTGGCATTGATCAGGTAGGCCGCCTGCGGAATGGCCTCGATCACCTCGTTGCCGAAGGCGTCCTCATAGCAGATCGAGAGCCCCACCAGATAGTCTCCGACCCGCATCAGGGGCTCGGCCTCCCTGGTGCTGAAGTCCGACATCGGAATGGTGAAGAGATCGACCAGCGGCCAGAGTATCCCCTTCAACGGCAGGTATTCGGTGAAGGGAACCAGATGGCGCTTGTAGTAGTGGTCACGCTGATCGTTGCCGAGGGCGACCATGGCGTTGAAGTAGCGTTCCCGCGCCTCATCCATCTGCACCACGCCGAAGACCAGATCCGTATCGTGATTCCTGACCGTGGTCTCAAGCGGCACGATAAAGGCCTCATCCACCTGGAACTGAAACGCGGAGACGGCGGTCTCCGGCCAGACGATGAGGTCGCGATCGAGATTCTCCTTGGTCTTGTTGGCATACAGCACCAGGCTGGGAAGCAACTGCTCAGGGAGCCATTTTTCCGCTTGCGGGATGTTTCCCTGGATCAGGGCCACCCGGATCGGCGGCCCCATCGGCCGGCTCCACTCGATCTCAGCCAACAGCCAGCCCGCCACCCAGATGGATGCCGCCAGGCCCAGATACCAGACCCTTTTTCGGGGCGGACCGCCCAGGGAGAGCAGCAGACCCACGCTGACCAGGGTCACCCAGCTGACCCCGAGGACGCCCAGCAGCGGGGCGTAGCCCGCCAGGGGGGAGTCGATCTGGGAGTAGCCTATCTGCAGCCAGGGAAAGCCGGTCAGAAACCAGCCCCGCCACCACTCCAGCAATACCCAAAGCGAGGGAAAGACAAGAATCAGCACTACCCCTTTGGTCGTCTCGAAGCGTCCCGCCAGCCAACCCATACAGGCGTAGAAAAGGGCCATCAAGAGCACGAACAAGAAGGTGACGACAAGGGGGAAGAGCCAGCCGAGGTCGCCAAACTGGGCGATGCTCACATGCAGCCAGGAGACGCCGCTGCCCATCAGTCCCAGACCATACAGCAGGCCGGTCCTGAATCCGAGCCGGGGCCTTTGCAGCCAGAGCAGGAACAGCACCGCGGGCCCGACCAGTGCCGCCGGCCAGAACCCGAAGGGGGCATAGGCGAGGGTGGTGAGGGCACCCGCAAGCAGAGCCGAGAGGCTCGGGAAACGCATCAGGAGGGCGAGGCTTTGCTTGGCGCTTATCTGCAAGATCAGGTCCGTCGATTGTCGGTCACCGGGTGGCGATCCTGGCCATGAGCTGAGAATTCGCCGTCCATCACGCCTCGTCGGGATAGGGGTCGGGGAAATCAAGAGCGCACAGGATCTCCCGCTCCAGCCTCTCCATCTGTTGCGTCTCGGCGTCGTCCTGGTGGTCGTATCCCAGCAGATGCAGCACCCCGTGAATCACCATGTGCGCCCAATGGGCATGCGGCTCCTTGCCCTGCTCCGCCGCCTCCCGGGCCACCACCTGAACGCAGATCACCAGGTCCCCCAGCAGCGGCAGCGGCGCTTCGGGAGGCGCCTCGAAGGGAAAGGAGAGCACGTTGGTCGAGCCATCCCTGTCCCGGTAGTCACGATTGAGGCGGCGGCTCTCCGCCTCGTCCACCAGGCGGATCACCAGCTCCACGGGTTCGCTGGTACGCGGCAGCGCCGCTTCCACCCAGCGCCTGAAATCCTCGTCTCCGGGGATCTCGGCGGAACTCTCGGCGACCCTTTGAACCTCCAGCTCCAGGGATTCCACCGCTTCAATCCCCGCGCTCAAACTCATCGTAGGCGCGCACCACCCGCTGCACCACCGGGTGGCGCACCACATCCCTGGCGTTGAAGAAAGTGAAGCTTATGCCCTCCACATGGGCCAGCACCTCCGTGGCCTGGCGCAATCCCGACTGCTGCCCCCGGGGCAGATCGATCTGGGTCACGTCACCGGTGATCACCGCGGTGGAGCCGAAGCCGATGCGGGTGAGAAACATCTTCATCTGCTCCGGGGTGGTGTTCTGCGCCTCATCCAGGATCACGAACGACTCGTTCAGGGTGCGGCCGCGCATGTAGGCGAGGGGCGCGATCTCGATGACATTGCGCTCCACCAGTTTCGCCACCTTTTCGAAACCGAGCATCTCGTAGAGGGCGTCGTAGAGGGGGCGCAGATAGGGATCGATCTTCTGCGCCAGATCGCCGGGCAGGAAACCGAGCCGCTCCCCCGCCTCCACCGCCGGGCGCACCAGCAGGATACGCCGTACCTGGTCGCGCTCCAGGGCATCCACCGCGCTGGCGACGGCGAGGTAGGTCTTGCCGGTGCCCGCCGGTCCGACGCCGAAGTTGATGTCGTGGGTCAATACCTTGTGCAGGTACTCCTTCTGGTTGACCCCGCGGGGCCGCACCAGCCCGCGCCTTGTCTTGATCACGGTGTCCGGCAGATCGTTGGGGTTTTTCTGTTCCAGCAGCTCGTCCACCCCCGCCTCCTGCAGATAGAGGTGGACCCGTTGCGGATCGAGATTTTCGTTGGAGGTGGCGCGGTAGAGATCGAGCAACACCCGCTCCCCCGCCTGGATCGAGGGGCGCTCGCCGATGAGGCGAAAGCGGTTGCCCCGGTTGTTGATCTCGATCCCCAGGCGTCCTTCGATGTGGCGCAGATGTTCGTCAAGCTGGCCGCAGAGATTGGCCAGCCTTTCGTTGTCGGCGGGTTCGAGGAGCAGATCGAGGGATTCGGGATGTTCAGCCAATCGTCAATCCTATGCGTTTGCCGCCCTGTCCCCCGCGGCAGCCTCTATCCACTCCCCGCGCAGGGAGTTGGGCAGCGCCTCGGTGATGCGCACATCGACGAATTGCCCGATCAGCGCGGTGGGGCCATCGAAGTTGACCACCCGGTTGTTCTCCGTGCGTCCGGCAAGCTGCGCCGGGTCCTTCTTCGCGGGCCGCTCCACCAGGATTCGCTGCGGCGTGCCCACCATCTGCCGGCTGATGCGTTGGGCCTGGGTGTTGATCAGCTGCTGCAGGCGGTCGAGCCGACGCTGCTTGACCTCGAGGGGCACATCGTCGGGCAGATCGGCGGCCGGGGTGCCGGGACGACGGCTGTAGATAAAGCTGTAGGAGTGGTCGAAACCGACCTCCTCGATCAGCGCCAGGGTCGCCTCGAAATCGGTTTCGGTCTCGCCGGGGAAGCCGACGATGAAGTCGGAGGAGACGGTGATATCGGGCCGCACCTCGCGCAGGCGGCGGATCTTCGCCTTGTATTCGACCGCCATATGGCCCCGTTTCATCATCGCCAGGATGCGGTCGGAGCCCGACTGCAGCGGCAGGTGGAGAAAACTGACCAGCTCCGGCACCTGGCCGTAGACCTCGATCAACGAATCGGAAAACTCCACCGGGTGGGAGGTGGTGAAGCGGATGCGGTCGATCCCCTCCACCGCCGCCACATATTCGATCAGCAGGGCCAGATCGGCCTCCTCGCCGTCCGCCATCTCGCCCCGGTAGGCGTTGACGTTCTGCCCCAGCAGGTTGATCTCGCGCACCCCCTGCGCCGCCAGTCCGACCACCTCGGCGATGACATCATCGAAGGGCCGGCTGATCTCCTCGCCCCGGGTAAAAGGCACGACACAGTAGGTGCAGTACTTTGAACACCCCTCCATCACCGAGACATAGGCCGTGGGGCCATCGGCGCTGGGCTCCGGGAGGCGGTCGAACTTCTCGATCTCGGGGAAGCTGACATCCACCACCGGCAGCCGATCACGCCGGGCCTGGCGGATCATCTCCGGCAGCCGGTGCAGGGTCTGGGGTCCGAACACGATATCCACATAGGGCGCCCGCGCGCGTATCGCCTCCCCCTCCTGACTCGCCACGCAGCCGCCCACGCCGATGATCAGGGAGGAATTTTTCTCTTTCCAGGGACGCCAGCGCCCGAGTTGGGAAAAGACCTTTTCCTGGGCCTTTTCGCGGATCGAGCAGGTATTCAACAGCAGCACGTCGGCCTCGAGGGCCTCCTCGGTCAACTCGAGTCCCTCGGCCGCACGCAGGCCGTCCGCCATGCGCGACGAATCGTATTCGTTCATCTGACAACCGAAGGTCTTGATGTAGAGTTTTGCGGCCATGTCGAATCCAGGATAAATCGGGGTCGCTATAGTATAGCTTTAGTCGTCCAGGACCAAATAGTGATCAACCTCTAAACCCCGGCATGAGCAAGGATCGATTGGTCACCCGCCGGATTCGCAGCCGGACGCCAGCGGTCGACCGCTAGGCGGGCTGCAGCAGGTCCTGAATCCGCAACCCATTGCGCGCCACCTGGTAGGTGAGACGCTGGCGCTGCGCGACCAGGATGGCCGTCAGCTCGGCGAGGGCGGTATCGAAGTCGTCATTGATGATCAGGTAGTCAAACTCGGCAAAGTGGGACATCTCTTCCACCGCCTGATTCATGCGCCGCTGAATGGTCTCTTCGCTATCCTGCCCTCTGGCATCGAGACGCTCCCGCAGTGTCTCCCGGTCGGGTGGCAGAATAAAAATCGAAACCGCATCGGGAAAGCGCTTGCGAACCTGCCGCGCGCCCTGCCAGTCGATCTCCAGCACCGTGTCATGGCCCGCCTTCAACTCGCTGCTCACAGACGCTTCCGAGGTACCGTAGTAGTTGCCGAAGACCTCGGCATGCTCGAGAAAGCCCCCTTCACCGGCGAGGCGGAGGAACGCCTCCTGGCTGACAAAGTGGTAGTCGACGCCCTCCTGCTCGCCGGGTCGCATCGGTCTCGTGGTGTGGGAGACCGAGACATGCAGGCCGCCGTCCCGCTCGCGCAACGCCTTCAACAGGCTTGTCTTGCCGGCGCCCGAAGGTGCCGAGAGGATATAGAGGGTCCCGCGAGTCGACGTCAATTCTGTTTCCATATCAACCTGACCTGGTGGCTATTCGATATTCTGGATCTGCTCGCGCATCTGCTCGATCAACACCTTCATCTCCACCGCGGCGCGGGTCACGTCCACATTGGTCGACTTGGATGTCAGGGTATTGGCCTCGCGGTTGAGCTCCTGCATCAGGAAATCGAGCCTTCGCCCGATCGGTTCATCCACTTCCAGCACCCGCTCCACCTCCGCAATGTGGGATTCAAGGCGATCCATCTCCTCATCCACATCGAGTCGTTGCGCCAGCAGCACCATCTCCTGCTCCAGGCGGGTCTCGTCGAGTTCATCCAGAACATCGGAGAGGCGTTCGCTGATCCGGCTTCGCACGGCCTCCAGCACCTCCGGCATCAGGTCGCGCACCTGGTCGACCTGGGATTTCAAACCGAAGCAGCGCTGGTGGATGATCTCGCCAAGCCGCACACCTTCGCGCAGGCGGTTGTCGATCAGGCTGTCGATGGTGGTCTCCAGCAGGCTCATCGCCTGCTGTTTGACCGGGGTGAAGTCCTGCTCGTTCTCCTCCAGCACCCCCGGCCAGCGCAGCAGATCCGTGGTGCGCAGGCTCTCGTTCAAACCCGTGGCATCGGCCACTTGGCGCTCCGCCTCGGTGAGCTGCTCCAGCAGGCGCCGGTTGACGCTCAAACCCGCTTCCGCCGCGCCCCCTGGCTTGAATTTCAGGCAGACGTCCAGTTTTCCCCGGCCAAGCCTGGCGTTTAGACGCTCCCGCACCGCCGGCTCGAGCACCCGCAGCTCCTCCGGCAGGCGCAGAAACACCTCCAGATAGCGGTGATTGACCGAGCGGATCTCCCAGCTCAAGATTCCCAGGTCGCCCCGGTACTCCTCCCTTGCGAAGGCTGTCATACTACTGATCATAAAATACCGCCTGAGATCTCCGATATGGCCTGAGGATGGCAGGCAATCGCCATCCGGGTGGACTTGAGGTTGCCAGTGTCGGGCATGATACCTGACATTGCCGCAGCTGGCATTTCCGCAGCTACAGAATTAGAAATCAAGGCCGCTATGGTTGGATATCAGTGGCTATGCAAGAATCGCAGTGGACCACAGGTGCCGGAGTTTCATTTTTTTTATGATGAATATCACCTTTTTTCAGTACTCAGGGTTAAAATTCTCAATCCGTTTGAGTAATTCCGGAAAAATGTCCTTATAATCAGTGTGATGCTCATCCCATCTTTGACAGAGATTCGAATCTAACGGAAACGGCATGGATAAGCTCCGAGACAGTCTGCCGGACGGTACTGAAATCGACTGTTATGTGATCATGAAACTGGTCGCAAGCGGTGGTTTCAGCCTGATCTATCTGGCCGAAGACGAAGACACCCAGGATGAGGTGATCATCAAGGAGTTTTTGCCTAAAAAGCTGGCAAAACGGGGCAGTAACGCCAAGGTTATACCCCTCGACGAGAAACAGGCCGACAACTTCAATCGCAGCCTGCGCCTCTTCTATCAGGAAGCCAAGGTCCTGGCCTCCCTGCGCCACCCCAATATCGTGCAGGTGAGAGGTTTCTTCCTTGCCAACAACACAGGCTACCTGGTGATGGATCACGAAAGGGGCAAGAACCTCGCCAGTTATATCAAGAAGCGTAGCGGCAGCCTCAGCACCCGCTTTCTGATGACGGTCTTCCCACCGATACTCGACGCCCTCAATCTGATCCATTCACGCAAACTGCTGCACCTGGATATCAAGCCGAGCAACATCCATCTTCGCACCGGCGGCAACCCCCTGCTGCTCGACTTTGGCGCCGTCCATGAGGTGCAGAACGAAGGCAGCCGGACCGGTCGCGTGGTCACCACGGGTTTCTCCCCGGTCGAGCAATATTACCAGTCCGGCAACGTCGGCCCATGGAGCGATGTCTATGCCATCGGCGCCAGCATGCGCGCCTGTCTCGACGGCAAGGCGCCGCCATCCGCCATCGAGCGCCACGCCAAGGAGAAGTTGAAGCCGGCCGCCAGAATCTACCGCCGCCGCTACCCGGCAAGCATGCTGGAGGCGATCGACTGGGCGATGGAGGTCGAGTACGAGAAACGACCGCAGAACGCCGGTGAACTGCTGCAGGCGCTGGAAGTCGAAAAAATGGACAGCGAAAGCGTCATTTCTGACCTGATCGGTGAGAAAAGGGCGATATCGTGAAATACGAAACGGCGCAATACACCCTGATGGGGGATCGCTCCATGAATCAGGACCGATACCTGATCATGGAGGCGCCCGACGCCATCCTGCTGGCGCTGGCGGACGGCATGGGCGGCCATCCCAAAGGCGAGAAGGCGGCGCAGATCCTCATGGACAACGCCCGCAAGGCCTTTCTCACCAGCCGCAAACCCATCTCCAATCCACGCTTCTTCCTCTCCGGTCTGATGGAGATGAGTCATCGGGAGATCCTCGATTTCGGCGCCCGCCAGGAGCCGGCGATCGAGCCCCGCACCACCGGCGTGCTCTGCCTGGTGCAGGAGGAGAGCGCCTATTGGGCCCATATCGGCGACAGCCGGCTCTATATCATGCGCGACGGCGTTATCCACCTGCGCACGGACGATCACTCCTATGTCGAGCATCTGCGTCAGCAGGGCCTTATCTCCGCGGCGCAGGTACATACCCATAAATTCCGCAACTACGTGACACGCTGCCTCGGCGGCACCAACAACCGTCCGGTCGCGGAACTCAGCGGACCCCATGAACTACAGGAAGGGGATGTGGTGCTGCTCTGCAGCGACGGTTTTTGGGGACCGCTGGCGGAGCGGCCCATGGTAGACGCCCTCTACAAGGAACAGGCATCGCTGGTCAAGAAGATCGCCCAGCTGGCCAACGAGGCCGCCGCCACCAGCCATCCGGAGAGCGATAACGTCACGGTAGTCGCGCTGCGTTGGCGGGAGTCCGAGGCCAGACTGTCACCCGCCGATGTCAGCATGTCCCTGTCGCGAAAAAAGCGGGATCTGCTCGCCACGCCCGCCGAACAGGTCGATGTGACAAATGCAATCAACGACCTGCGCAAGTTCGTCGATGATATCGACGTGGACTAGGCGTCTCCCGCATCCTTTCCCTTGTCGGTTTGCCTGATCAGGCGATAGGCGAACAGGATAAGAAACGCACCTGCCGTGGCGGTGAGAATGGTGGCAATGTTGAATCCACTGGTTGAACCCAGCCCGATGAAGGAGCCGATATAACCGCCCACCATGGCGCCGCCAATCCCCAATAGCGTGGTCAGGATCAAACCACCACCATCCTTGCCGGGCATCAGCCACTTGGCCAGTGCGCCTGCAATCAATCCAAGCACTATCCAGGATATAATACCCATAGCTAAACCTCTTCAATCACCCTGTCGTCGTTGCTGACTTCTCAATTTGGCCGGCACCCGGCCCGGAGCGAGGCACAGGCCGCCACCCCTGACTGAATCACAGTGATTTTGCAGAAAATGTATCGCACTGTTGCAAATCACCGCCCTTGAAACCGATCTTGAACCATTTCACGCGTTGCGCCGAACTGCCATGGGTAAAGGAGTCCGGACTGACATAGCCCTGGGACTGTTTCTGCAAACGGTCGTCGCCGATCGCGCTTGCCGCATTCAATCCCTCTTCGACGTCACCGGACTCGAGCAGCTGGCGCGTACGGTCGGCGTGGTAGGCCCAGATACCGGCGAAGCAGTCTGCCTGCAACTCCTGGCGCACAGAGAGTTTGTTGCCCTCCACCTCGCTCAACGATCGCTTCGCCTTCTGCACCTTTTGCGAGATCCCCAACAGGGTCTGCACATGGTGACCAACCTCATGGGCAATCACATAGGCCTGGGCAAAGTCACCCGGCGCCTTGAAGCGGTTTTTCAAATCGTCATAGAACGAGAGATCGATATAGACCTTGTGATCGCCCGGACAGTAGAAAGGCCCCATCGCCGCCTGACCGAAACCGCAAGCGGTCCTGGTGGCGCCCCGAAACAGCACCAGATTCGGCTCCTCGTACTCCCCGCCCATGTTACGGAATAGCTGATGCCAGGTGTCCTCGGTATCGGCCAACACGACCGAGACAAAATCCACCAGGATCTTCTCTTCGGCGCTCTGCTTGACCGGCCCTGCCTCATGTTCGGAGAGGCTCTCCTGGCCGCCGCCCCCTCCCAGCATGGACCCCAGGTTGCCGCTCATCAGGGCGTAGGCGCCAATCGCCAGCACCGCGACCATGCCGCCCTTGAAACCGAACAGCTTGAAGACCGCAGGCAGCAGATTGAGCAAACCGCCACCACCGCCGCCGAGTCCCCCCATCGGGGACGGCGTCCGCATGCTGCGGCGATCCTCGACATTGTCGCTTCTTCGCTGACCTCTCCAACGCATCTGTCAACTCCCAAATCTCAGTGAAAGACCTGTTTATTACAGCTGCCTGCGATTCTACAGGGTACGGGCTCCCGCAGCCTACAGAAATCCCGGAACAGCTCCCTATCGAAGAGGTTGGCGGCATCGAAATTCAGCATCACCAATTCGCCAAAACCCGACTGGCGTGTTAAATAGGGGTCTCCGGGGTGAGGGCTCCCAAACCAGTGTTGGCTGAGTCTAACCGAAAAAAAAACACATGACAGTCGAGAATGTTAAATATTTGTCAACTCGCGACCCAGGAAGATTGAAGATGACAGACAACACGATCCTGCTTGGCGGCAACGGCGCGCAGCAGATCCTGCTCAACGCAGGCATGGCGAATCGACACGGCCTCATCACCGGGGCCACGGGTACCGGCAAGACCGTCACCCTGCAGGTACTGGCGGAATCCTTCTCACGCCTGGGTGTACCGGTATTCACCGCCGACGTAAAGGGTGACCTTTCGGGGCTTGCGGGGAGCGGCAAGGCGCATCCAAAGATCACCGAGCGCCTGGACTATATCAAGATCGAGGGTCATCAGTTTGAGCCATCCCCGGTGCTCTTCTGGGATGTCTTCGGCAAGCAGGGGCATCCGGTGCGCACCACGGTCTCCGAAATGGGGCCGACCCTGCTGGCCAATCTGCTGGAGCTCAACGAGACCCAGGAAGGGGTATTGCAGATCGCATTCAGCCTCGCCGATGACGAGGGTCTTCTGCTGCTCGACCTGAAAGACCTTCGATCGATGCTCAATTGGGTCGCCGACAACAGCCGCGAACTCGAGCGGGAGTACGGCCGGGTTTCGAAGCAGAGTGTCACCGCCATTCTGCGCAGGTTGCTGGTGCTGGAAGAGGCCGGCGGAGAGATCTTTTTCGGCGAACCGGCGATTCAGATCGAGCATCTCATGCAGACCGATTTTTCCGGCCGCGGGGTGATCAGCATTCTCGACGCCACCACCCTCTACCACTCACCGCGCATCTACGCCACCTTCCTGCTGTGGCTCCTCTCCGAACTGATGGAGGAGCTGCCGGAGCGGGGCGACGCCGACCTGCCGAAGCTGGTCTTCTTTTTCGATGAGGCCCATCTACTCTTCAGCAGCGCACCGAAGGCGCTGCTGGAGAAGATCACCCAGGTTGTCAGGCTGATAAGATCCAAGGGCGTGGGTGTGTTTTTCATCACCCAGTACCCCAACGACGTACCTGACCAGGTCATCGGCCAATTGGGCAACCGCATTCAGCATGCGCTGCGGGCCTTTACCCCGCGGGACAAGAAGGCGGTCAAGGCCGCCGCCGAGACCTTCCGCGAAAATCCGGCCTTCGATACCGTGGAGGTGATCAGCAACCTGGGCGTGGGCGAGACCCTGATCTCCACCCTCGACCGAAAGGGCGTGCCCAGCGTGGTGGAGCGGACACTGATGTCCCCGCCCCGCTCCCAGTTCGGACCCGTCGATCAGGAAGCGCGTGAAAAAATCATCAAGCGTTCACCGTTCAGCGCCACCTACAACAAGGAGGTCGACAGGGAATCGGCCTATGAGATGCTGAAGAAGCGTGAGCAGGAGTTGATCAAGCGCAGGGAAGAACAGGCGAGGAAGGAGGCCGAAGAGAAGGAGCGGAAACGGGCCGGCAAAAGCAGCGGCGGTTCCAGGCGTCAGAGTGTCGGCGAAGCCTTCGCCAAGTCCGTGGCGCGCGCCATCGGCTCGAAACTGGGACGACAGATCGTTCGCGGAATCCTTGGATCGATCATCGGCGGGCGCTGAAAAACTTCCACAACAAAAACAACCGTAGGGTGGGGCCCTGCCCCACCCTACCCAATGATCAGGTCGTAAGCAGAATACCGTCTAGCTGCCCTTAAAGTTCAGATTGTAACCTTGACTGTAGTTCGGTGAGCCAAGCTGCACCCTGCCTGGATTGATTAGATTTGCACCCAATCCAGGCGTAAATGTGACAATTCAACGCAAAAGCTGACAACCCCTCCTGTTTCACCCATAATGTCGCCCCCCGATAATCACTGCGGTTTGTTCGAACCAGACCGGAATTACAGAGACAGAATGGAGCCGATTCCTCAATGAGACCCTCCGCGCGCCAAGCCGATGAACTGCGACCGATCACGATAACCCGCCAATATACGAAGCATGCCGAAGGTTCTGTTTTGGTCTGTTTCGGTGATACCCAGGTCATCTGCACCGCCAGTGTGGAAGAGTCGATTCCCCGCTTTCTCAAGGGCACAGGCCAGGGTTGGATCACCGCGGAATATGGCATGCTGCCACGCTCCACCACCGACCGCATGGGGCGAGAGGCGGCACGCGGAAAGCAGGGGGGGCGTACCCTGGAGATACAGCGCCTGATAGGGCGTTCACTGCGCGCCGCGGTGGACCTCAAGCGACTGGGCGAGCGCACCATCACCCTCGATTGCGATGTGATCCAGGCCGACGGCGGCACCCGAACCGCCTCCATCACCGGCGCCTGTGTCGCCCTCGCCGATGCCATTGGTCACACCCGAAGACTTGGACTGCTGGATGAGAATCCCATGCCGGGCATGGTCGCTTCCGTCTCCGTGGGTGTCTACGATGGCATGCCGGTACTCGATCTCGACTATGCCGAGGACTCAAATGCCGAGACCGACATGAATGTGGTGATGAGTGAAAGCGGGGGCTTTATCGAAGTCCAGGGCACCGCCGAGGGCGCCGCCTACAGCCGTGATGAATTGAATGCCATGCTCGACCTTGCGCAACAGGGTATTGCGAGGATAATCCAGATCCAGCATGGGGCACTGGATAATTAAACAGCGTCATACAACTTACTTGATGGAAGACGTATTAAAAAAACATAGTCAGCTACTTATGGACATATTTAGTAAACGATGGGAACAGATAGATGGGAATGAGTGGACATCACAAAGGTGAAAAAATCGTTCTTGCCAGCAACAATGCGGGCAAGGTTCGTGAAATCAACCAACTGCTTGCCGACGCACAGATCACCGTGGTTGCACAAAAGGAGTTCAATATTCCGGACGCGATAGAAGACGGACTTAGCTTTGTTGAAAACGCCATCAAAAAGGCCCGCCATGCGGCTGGCCTGAGTGGATTACCGGCCATTGCCGACGACTCGGGCATCGAAGTGGATGCACTGAACGGCGCCCCCGGCATCTATTCCGCCCGCTTTGCCGGACCCGGCGCATCGGACGAGGCGAATCTGCAAAAACTGCTGACCCATCTCGAGGAGATACCGGACGATCAGCGCAGCGCCAGATTCCAGTGCCTGATGGTCTATATGCGACATGCCGAGGACCCTACCCCGATCATCTGCCAGGGAACATGGGAGGGCCGGATCCTGCACCGCCCCCAGGGTGAAAACGGTTTCGGTTATGACCCGATCTTCTATGTCCCCGGCCATGACTGCAGTTCCGCGGAACTCGAGCCGGCGGTAAAAAACAGCCTCAGTCACCGGGGACAGGCGCTGCAGGGACTGCTGCAGGCATTGAGCGGTTGACTGCATTCGACAGGCCCCATCGCCCTGTCATGTGATTGAAAATTTTTGTGTCTTTTACCGGCCGCCGCTGTCGGGGAGCATCCCGTTATCCTATGCTACGGGCTGGTCTGTTGGGCCTGCGATAGCCTTCGGACCCCGTTTTCGCGGCATGCGAAAGTGTAGCGCTCCGCAATCCCAACAACCCAATAATGGGTGCGTAAAAAATCGCTTCAGCTTTGCCTAAGATTAAAGCTAAGGCACCTGGAATCGTTTTGATGAGCCATTTTTTCGCAATTTTTCGGCATATTGAGATTCACAACATCAGGTTGCCGGATCGCAGAGCTCAAAAAAAATCAGTTTCCAAAAAGGAGATACCACCATGTCAGTCGCAAAAGTAACTGAAATAATCGCTTCATCCAACAAGGGTTTCGATGACGCCGTCACTAAAGGCATCAAACGCGCCAACAAAACGTTGAAGAACATCAAGGGGGCCTGGGTAAAGGATCAACAGGTCACTGTCAGTAACGGTAAGGTCACCGAGTTCCGGGTAACCATGAAAGTGACCTTCGTATTGAAGGATTGAGCTGCCCATGCCGGTGTAACCGGCCTGACTTCATCGTCTGGGATAATCGGTGCAACCGATTCATAATCAGGTGTTCTGGACACAAACCTGTTTCACGCATTCAGCAAAGCATTAAGAGGAGAAGATAATGGGGCTGTTTGATTTCGCTGCAGATTTGGGAAAAAAGCTCTTTGGCAGGGATGACGATCCCGCCGAAAAGATAAAACAGCAGATAGAGGCGGACAATCCGGGTATCAAGGATCTCGATGTCGGCTTCGAGGACGGCAAGGTCGTGCTCTCCGGTAATGCGGAGAGTGCAGAAGCCCTGGAGAAGACGGTGTTGATCGCCGGCAACGTCCAGGGTGTCAGCGAGGTCACCGTGGACGGTGTCAGCGCGCCGCCGCAAGAGGCCAAGGTCGAATACTATACCATTGAGAGCGGCGACACCCTTTCGGCAATCGCCAAACGCTTTCTCGGCAAGGCCTCCGACTATCCGAAGATCTTCGAGGCCAACCGCGAGGTGATCAAGGATCCCAACCTGATCTATCCCGGGCAGAAGATCCGCATCCCCCTCGACTGAGGCAAAACCATGCTGGATCCCCGGCCCACCGGGGATCAGCTACCCGCCTCCGCACTAACCGTACACCACCGACGGCAGCCAGGTAGCCAGTTGCGGCCAGTAGGCAAGCAGACCCAGCATCACCAACTGGATCACGATGAACGGCGCCACCCCGCGATAGATGGCACCCGTGGTCACCGCCTGGGGGGCGACGCCGCGCAGATAGAAGAGGGCGAATCCAAACGGGGGAGTGAGGAATGAGGTCTGCAGATTCAAGGCGATCATGACCCCCAGCCAGACCGGATCCAGACCCATGGAGAGGAGTATGGGACCGACGATCGGCACCACCACGAAGGTGATTTCGATAAAGTCGAGAATAAAGCCGAGCAGGAACATCACCAGCATCACCACCACCATCGCGCCGATCACGCCCCCCGGCAGATCGGTCAGCAGCTCGGTCACCAGTTCGTCACCGCCGAAGCCCCGAAACACCAGGGAAAAGAGGGAGGCGCCAATAAAGATCAGGAACACCATGCTGGTCACCTTGGTGGTCCCGCTCATCACCTCCTTGAGGGTCGTCAAGGTAAACTTGCGCTGACTGATCGCCAACAGGATCGCCCCGATCGCACCCACGGACGCGGCCTCGGTAGGCGTCGCCAGGCCGCCGAGAATAGAGCCGAGTACGGCGACGATCAGCAGCAGCGGCGGCACCAGCACCTTGACCACCCGCAGCAGCAGCCTGCGTTCCTGCTCCCGCTCCGCGCGGGGAATGGCCGGCACCGTTTCGGGCCGGACGAAGGCGACGATGATCAGATAGAAGAGGTAGAGCAGCACCAGGATCAGTCCGGGCACCATGGCGCCGACGAAGAGATCACCGACGGAGACCGTGTCCGGCGAAAAGATCCCCATGTTCAGCTGCGCCTGCTGATAGGCGGCGGAGAGCACATCCCCCAGCAACACCAGGATAATGGAGGGGGGGATGATCTGGCCCAGGGTACCGGCGGCGCAGATGACACCACTGGCGACCCCGGGATGGTAGTTGCGTTTCAACATGGTCGGCAGGGAGAGCAGTCCCATGGTCACCACCGTGGCGCCGACGATGCCGGTACTGGCCGCCAGCAGCATGCCCACCAGGGTCACCGATATGCCCAGCCCGCCCCGCAGCGGTCCGAACAGGCTGGCCATGGTGTCGAGGAGGTTCTCCGCCACCCGCGATCGTTCCAGCATCACCCCCATGAAGACGAACAGGGGCACCGCAATCAGGGTCTCGTTGGTCATGATGCCGTAGAGCCGATTCGGCAGGGCCTGGAGGAAGGCGTCATCGAAATAGCCGTTGATGCTGCCCAGCCAGGCGAATGCCAGCGCGGTGCCGCCGAGGGAGAAGGCGACCGGGTAACCCAGCAGCAGCACCAGGCAGACCACGAGAAACAGGATCAGCGGCAGATACTCAGCCATTCCCTTGCGCCTCGCTAGCATCGGCCTGCCCGAGCAGCCGCAGCAGGGAGCGTACCACCGTCGCCACCCCCTGCATCAGCAACAGCCACGCCATTACCAGGATCAGACTCTTGAAGAGGTAGACGCCATCCAGCCCGCCGGCCTCCCTTGAGCCCTCGCGCAGGGACCAGGATTGGACCACATAGTCCCAGCTGACGGCAAAGATGAAGAGGCAGACCGGCAGCAGCAGCAGCAGGCTGCCGAGCATATCGATCCAGGCCTGGCGCCGGGCCGAGAAGCGCTGGAAGAAGATATCGACCCGCACATGGCCGCCATGCTTCAGGGTATAGGCGGCGCCGACCAGGAACAGCGCGCCGTGCATGAAGGTGACCGACTCCTGCAGCCAGATCCAGCCCAGATCGAAGACATAGCGCAGCACCACCACGGTGAAGGTGACCAGGACCATGAACAGGCTCAGCCAGGAGACCGCCCGCCCGGTCCACTCGTTGATAGACTCGAACAGCCGGGCAACGGGTTCGAGTGCCGCGACGACAGCCTTCATCGTGCCCTGCTGACCACTACCAACGCATCAATATCCATTTCGGCACTGAGATATTGGTCGGATCCGTGGAGCGGGAGTCGAATTCGCCATCCCCGTCCCTGTCGACCATGTAGTAGGGCGGACCCGCATCGGGCTGGACCTTCACCATATAGAGCTGGCCGTTGATCCGGTACTCGTAGATCGTCCCCTCCTCCCGCTTGATGATCGTCACCTCGGGCTCGATCACCTCGCCATCGACGATGATCTCGGGCAGGGGCAGCTCGGGCGGTTCGGGCACGGCCTCATCCTCGGCCATAATCGAGCCGGCGGAAAGCAGCATCAGGATCAACGCTGGCGGGATCAGTAAACTGTAACTAGGCATCAGCTCCCTCCTGGGAGGCACATCAAATACCGGCCGGGCAACCCAGCTCGTCACGAAAAAGTCTAACAGCCCCTCGGTCCGGGTGAAATAGCTCTGCCGGCTCAGAGTTCCAGCAGAATCTCCTGTTCCGCGGGAGAGGGTTCGAAGCGGCGTGTCTCATAGTGGGCGAAGATTGCGTCCACCACCTCTTTCGGCTGATTGCAGACCTGCACCAGATCGAGATCTTCGGGGCTGATGGTGCCCGTCTCGCAGAGGGTGCCGCGAAACCAGTCCAGCAATCCCTGCCAGAAGGCGCCGTCCACCAGGATGATCGGTATCTTGCGGGTCTTTCCGGTCTGCACCAGGGTGAGGATCTCGGCCATCTCATCCAGGGTGCCGAAGCCGCCCGGGAGCACCACGTAGGCCGATGCGTGTTTCACGAACATCACCTTGCGGGCAAAAAAGTGGCGGAAGTTGAGGGCGATATCCTGATAGGGATTGCCGGCCTGCTCCATGGGGAGCTGGATATTGAGGCCGATGCTGGTGGACTTGCCCTCGAAGGCGCCTTTGTTCGCCGCCTCCATGATGCCCGGCCCGCCGCCGCTGACCACGGAAAAGCCGCTGTCCGAGAGCAGGCGCGCGATCTCCTCCGCCAGGGCGTAGTGGTGATGGTCGCGGGGGGTGCGCGCGGAGCCGAAAAAACTCACCGAGGGACTGATCTGAGCCAGCTGCTCGAAGCCCTCGACGAACTCCGCCATGATCTGGAATACCCGCCAGGACTCTCGGGTCAGCTGACGTTCGTTGCCCCCCCTGGGGCTCCTGCGTCGGTCTCTAGTCATTGCCATCGGATCATCACTCGTTGTCATTTTTTCTTGCGCCAGAGGGCGTTCATCATAGCAAGCAACCCGGTGTGTTGAAATGCACCGCTTCACTGCGTAACCTTGCCGATTTCGAAGTAGAACGACCGACCCATGTCCAATCTCAATCCGCGTCAACAAGCGGCGGTAAACTATATCGACGGCCCTCTGCTGGTGCTTGCGGGGGCCGGCAGCGGCAAGACGCGGGTGATTACCGCGAAGATCGCCCATCTGATCAATCGCTGCGCCATCGACCCGGGGAGGATCGCCGCGGTGACCTTCACCAACAAGGCGGCGCGGGAGATGAAGCAGCGTGTAGGCGGGATGATCGGAAGAGAGCACGCCGGCGGGCCCTCCATCTCCACCTTCCATACCCTTGGCCTCAATATCCTGCGCCGGGAGGTGAAACGGCTGGGGTACAAGGCCGGTTTCTCCATCTTCGATCAGCAGGACGGCGAGAGCCTGCTGAAGGAGCTGTTGCGCCATCGGGAGCTGGAGGATGAGTCCCAGATCAAGGCCCTGCAATGGACCATCTCGAATTGGAAAAACGACCTGGTCACTCCCGAGCAGGCCCTGCACACCGCGGAGGATGAGCAGCAGCGACGCAAGGCCCATCTCTATGCCGCCTACCAGCGCAGTCTGCAGGCCTATAACGCGGTCGACTTCGACGACCTGATCCTGCTCCCGGTCTCCCTGTTTCGTCAACACCCGGACGCCCTGGAGCAGTGGCAGAACCGGATCCGCTACCTGCTGGTCGACGAATACCAGGACACCAATCAGGCCCAGTATGAATTGGTCAAGCTGCTGGTGGGGGTGCGCGCCGCCTTCACCGTGGTCGGCGACGACGATCAGTCGATCTACGCCTGGCGCGGCGCACGCCCCGAAAACCTTGGCAGGCTGCAGTCCGACTACCCGCGGCTGAAATTGATCAAACTGGAACAGAACTACCGCTCCAGCGGCCGTATCCTGGGTTCGGCCAACCGGTTGATCGGCAACAATCCCCATCTCTTCGATAAACGGCTTTGGAGCGATCTCGGCCCCGGACCCCAACTGCGCGTGCTCGAATGCCGCAACGAGGAGCAGGAGGCGGAGCGGGTCGTCTCGGAGATCATCCATCTCAAGTTCACCGCCAAGGCCGCCAACAGCGACTTCGCCATCCTCTATCGAGGCAACCACCAGGCGAGGCCCTTCGAGAAGGCACTGCGCAGCCACAATATCCCCTACTTCCTCAGCGGCGGCACCTCATTCTTCGCCCGTACGGAGATCAAGGATGTCATGGCCTATCTCAGGCTGCTTGCCAATCCCGACGACGACAGCGCCTTCCTCAGGATCGTCAACACCCCGCGCCGGGAGATCGGCCCCAACACCCTCGAGAAGCTCGGGGCTTACGCCAGCCGGCGCGGGATCGCTTTGCTCCCCGGGTGCCGGGAACTGGGGCTCAAGAGCCTGCTCAGCCCGCGCGCCCATGAGCGCCTGAACCGCTTCGCCGAACTCATGGAGGCCCACGCCGGCGCGGCCGAAGCCGGCCCGGTCGAGACGGTGCAGCGGCTGATACGCGAGATCGAGTATGAAGACTGGATCCGGGAGAACGCCAGCAGCGACAGCCTGGCGGAGCGGCGCATGGAGCATGTCAACGACCTGCTGGACTGGATCAAGGCCCTCTATCACGGCGAACTGCAGGAGAAGAGCCTGGCCGAGATGGTCAATCACCTGACCCTGATGGATCTGCTGGAGCGGCAGAACGAAGAGGAGGCCCAGGCCCAGGACCAGGTCCACCTGATGACCCTCCACTCCGCCAAGGGACTCGAGTTTCCCCACGTCTTCCTGGTCGGCATGGAGGAGGAGCTGCTGCCCCACCGCAGCAGCATCGAGGAGGAGAACATCGAGGAGGAGCGGCGCCTCGCCTACGTGGGCATCACCCGCGCCCAGCGCAGCCTGACCCTCACCTACGCCGCCAAACGCAAGCGTTTCGGCGAATTGGTCCCCTGCGAACCGAGTCGTTTCCTCAAGGAGCTGCCGGAAGAGGATCTTAAATGGGAGGGAAGCAAAAACCAGCTCAGCAAGGAAGAGAAACAGCAGCGGGGCACGGCCCATTTGGCCAACCTCAAGTCGCTGCTCTCATAGCAGGGGCTGCGGGTCGACTTGTAATAAGTCCGCAAATGAACGCGAATAAGCGCAAATGCTACCCTAGATACAACTTGCAGAACGGAGGTGGCTGGTGTGCCTCTTTCGCAGCAGCGGCAGGGATGCCGCGGTAGCCCCTTCAGCACAGGGACGTGCTGTTGGGGCGGCGGAGAAAGAGGCACACCAGCCGCC
>QBVC01000015.1 GCA_003058495.1 gamma proteobacterium symbiont of Ctena orbiculata
CTTATTCCACAGGGGACATCTACCATGAGTTGATCATTAAAGTATGGCTGGGACTCCGCATAGTCCATGCTGTCATCGCCGGCGGCACCCGACCATGTCTGTTGGTTAACGACATTACTGCCATTGGCGTACATGAACTCCCTATCGGGACCGGAGTAGCAGTAGTACCATTCTGACCAGTCGTCCACGTTGTCGTGGACTATGTGATTGGTTGAATTTCGACACACATAACTATCGATTAAATCAGCTAAGTGAATTACTGGCGAAGCCACCCACACGCATTTCCACCTCCTCATCTCTAAAAATAAACATAATGGTCATAACACGCTTGCTGCCAAACCGAATGCGCTCTCCCGCTCGCTTAGCGTACTCGGTGTTTTGAATTTCTTTCAGATCAAACACTTTACGGAAGACCTTTTCTTCCAAGGGCGTCCAGGTACAGCCTAATTTTCTTATATATATCTTAGTGTCATCCGTTTTTGGCACTTTTGACCTAAATCTGTCTACCCGACGACAATCACTCAACTCCGCCAACTGCCACTCCACCACAACCTGGTCCGGCAGGGAATTTGGATGGTCGGGAAAGCGGCCTTTGTCAATAATGTCATCTCTGACTCCCGGTATTCCAGTTCGTATCCTATTGGTACCCGCTGTTGTCTCCGGTGAAATTATTATGACCCCATAATCCCCATAATTGGCCATCCCTACCGCATACAAAAACTTCGAACAACTAGACAAGGTGATAATACTAAGTACACTCAACAATACAATCCCGAATAGAAAGTACTGCCTATAGGCTCGCGTGATCCTCAGTTTTGTTTTCATGGGCGCAAATCACTGTGGTTAATGTCTATGTAGAGACCATAGTGTGCAGTTAACCATTCACTATAGGTATCAATCGCTTCCGTCAGGTTGTTGGCGTCTTCGAGGATAATTGCACCCACCTTGGTCCGGTTACCGCCTCTATCCACCCCCTTTTCGTGGCAGGTATTCTGCCACATGAATCCACAGGGGACATCCTCCATAAACCGCTCATCGAAGAACGGCTGGGACTCAGAATAGTCCATGCTGCCATCTCCGGCAGCACCCAGCCATGCCTGCTGGGTGACAACATCACTGCCGTTGGCATACATGAACTCCCGGTCGGGACCGGAGTAGCAGTAGTACCATTCCGGACATACGTCCACGCTGTTATGGACGATAGGATTTGTTACCTCATCCCACAATTCACTCTGCATGTAACCTCTATCCATCTCCACCCCCTCACTCTCCGCCTGCTGCACCATCCACATGAAGGCCACATCCGACAGGTCGCCCTCCGCGTAGCCACCGCCGATATCCGAGTGGGCGCCGATGAAGCCACGCTCGATACGGGTGGCGCTGTTGGCCGTCGACGGCGAGTCGTGAATGGAGACTCCCGCGAAGTCGGTCCGGTGTTCGTTCACCGCCACGGCATGAGCTGCATGGTCGGCAATCGCCGGTATGCCCAGGCGCAACTGCTGCAGATCGTTGCCCTGGTATGCCCAATAGTGTGGCACGGTGTCGAACAGGCCGATGAAGTTGAGGTTGATCATCAGGTTGCAGTCCCGGTTGAGGTAGTCGAGGGCAGCTCTCAGGCGATTCATGTCGGCATCGATGGCTGATCCGACATTAGTATCGATAAATGGGTCCTGTTCCCGCCTCAGGTTTTCATAGATATAGCTAAGATCATCGGCGGCTGCAGGATCGCTGAAATCGGCGCCGGACTGGGCGACCCGAATGATGTCATCGACCACATTGGCAAACATGCGGGCCTCCGCCGCGCCGCGGGAGAAGCCGACGATGTCGATATCCACCGGAGTGGTGGCGCCCTGCGCTTCCATCTGTTCGATATATTGCACCAGATAGTCGGCCATCTGGGCGACCCTTTGTTGCAGGCTGACGCCAAATGCTGCATCTGGTGATGGCGCACTGCTAAAATTCGGATCATCCACGCCGGCGCCGGTGATGTAGTAGTAGTCCCGGTTGGATGCCGTACTCCCGTCCCAGTCGATGTAGGGGGTGACAGGCAGTTCACCGGGGGCACTGCGGTAACTCTCGGCGAAACGCACCACGTTGGAGATGTCTCCCGGGTTCTCAGGATCGCGCAGTTCGTCCCGGTTGTTGGTGTTGCCTGTGCCATCGAAGGCGAAGAGCAACAGGCCGGTGGGGTCGATGTTGCGCACGGGGTCGTTGGCTGCGTAGGCGTAGGTGTTCATACCCGCGTTCAGATCCAGCGGATCGCTGCTGAGGTAGCGGCCTGTCTCCGGATCGTAGTAGCGATAGTAGTTGTAGTAGAGCCCGGTCTCGGTATCTTCGTATTGACCGGGGAGCCGCAGGTTGAGTTGGAACGAAATTTGGTCTCCGTCCGGGTCGTCCTCTATATGAGCTCGACCGAATGGGGCATAGTGAGCGCGCCAGACAAGCCGGCCCGCGGAGTCGCTCACCGCCACCGGCGCACTCAGGTGGTTGCTGTGGATGGTGTAGATCTCTCCCGCTTCCAGCAGGGCGACCGGTTGCCAGCCCAGGTAGAGATATTGGCGGACGATCTCTCCCTGTTCATCCATCTCGGCAATGAGGCGTTTGTTTTCGTAAAGGTAGTGGGTGGTGACCGGGACCGCCTCTCCATAGACTGTCTTACTGATTCGCTCGGCACGATTGTTGTAGCTATAGCTGGCGACCAGTTCGTCCGCCACCCAGATATGCTCGGGCTGGCCGTTGGCGGTATAGTCTATCTTGGCATCCGCGCTCTGGTGGATGTTGCCCCTACTGTCGTGGACCATAGGTATCGCATAGCTATTTAGCGATGCCTGTTTTATGTGGTTACTGTCATCCGCATAATCGTAGTGAACATGGGTGCCATTGACTATTTTTTCGGTGCGATTGCCGTTCGCATCATAGCGGTAGCCGTAGAGCGCGAAAGGCATCATGGCAAAGTTAAGACGATCTTCGTTATCATAGCGATAACGGGCATAGGCCTGTTCTCCATCGTCGATGCCGGATATGGCACCGCTTACGTTGTATTGGTAGCGATAGTCGTGGATACCCTTGGCATGGAGGCCTTCGAGTTTCGTGCCATTAAAGCGGTAGGTTGTGGTGATGCCGTTACCGAAGCGTATTTGATTCAATAGGTTACTCTCCTTCACTGATGTAAGGATGCTTTTATCACGGAACCATCCGTCAAGGGATAGGTTCACTCCACCTCGAATGGGATCTTGGCTGTATTTGAGCTTTTGCCCGCCCGGCAGACCGACCTTTTCGAGGCGGCCGGTCTCGTCATACCAGTAGCGGGTGGTGTAGTCATGATCTGCATAGGCTCGTGTAAAGGCAGTCATGCGGCCGTTTGGGTCATATTGCCACTGTTCACTCTCTTTTTGACGATATATGGATTGCAGCTCACCTTGGTTGTAGGTCAGGATCACCTCTTCGTCCGGGTAGCGTACTTTCGCCAGCCTACCAGCGGTATTGTATGAAAACACTACGCGCTGCCCAGCGGCATCGGTTTTGGAAACCAGTCTGTCTTTTTCGTCGTATTGATAGGTGATAAGGCCCTTGTCCGGACTCTGTGTGAACACCACCCGCCCGAAATCATCGTAATGGTAGTGGGTTGTGTTGCCGCGCGCATTGGTTACGGCGATCAGCTTGCCGTGGCTTTCACTGGCATAACGCCTGACAATGCCATCCGAGGTTATGAGATGCTTGAGTTTGCCAAAGTCGTCATATTCGATTGTGGTAAGCCTACCCGGGGCAATTATGCTGTTGGGCAGTTTTTTCCCCGTCTCATACTCAAACTGGCGGACGATCTGACCGGATTGGTTTTTCAGGGCGATCAATCTTTGGTGATCGTCGTAAACATAGTTCAGTGTGGAGACCGGGACGCCCGCGACATGCCAGGATTTTTGCTCGATTCTGTTATCTTTGGTCCATTTGTAACGGGTTTCCAGGCGGTCGTTATATCGCCTGATCATCCGTCCCGCCAAATCGTACTCCATATTGAGTTCGGTTCCATACATGTCTCTGTAAAGCAACGGCTTGCCCGTGACATCGTATTCAAAACTGAATGTTCCAGCCTGAGTTTCTATCGATGCAACGGCTAGATCGGCTGTGTATGAGACCGTTATCGGATTCCCTCCATCAAACTGTATTTCATCGATTTTTCCATATGCATTGTATGAAATATTCTGGGTCGTACCATCGTAGTTGGCTATTTTCTCAGTGCGTCCATACGAATCTTTTTCTAAGTGTGTGATGTCCGCTATCTGGCTCAAGACACCATCGATAGAGTGCAGTTGCTGTTTACTCTTGCTCTCGTATTTCAGTTGTACTTCACGTGTAATCGGTGTGAATCCACCTTCAGGTTGCGGGGCAAAACCTTTTTCCTGCACTTTCTCCGGCTTACCCCGTGCGTTGTAGTCTACCTCCCTGACAAAATCGGCACCGGATTTTACACTGGGTACACTGATTTCAATCGGCATATCCCGCTCTGCAAGGTACTTAAAGCTAACGACCCTCCGCTCATTCTCTCCGGCTGTTCTGATCAGCTCAGTCACACGCCCCAATTCGTCGTGTGTGTAGTGCAGGGTAGTACCGTCGCTGTTTGTCTGCGCTATGATCTGGAAACGCTCGTTGTAGCGATAACTCACATCCCCGGGACCACAGCTGGAACAGCCGGGACCATGGATGGCAGTGACCAGGGCCACGCCCTCCCTGACCTCGGTGGTGTAGACACTGACCTTGCCCTGGCTGTCCGTGATTCGGGTCTCGCCGGGGCTGCTGAAGTCGAGTTTGACCTGGCCCACCTGTTCGGCATGGGTGGAGAGAATCGCCCGGTCCTTGTCATCGTATGCCCAGGTGGCGTAACGCACACCCCTCTCATCGGTAATACCAGTGAGGTTATGGCTGTCGTGGGGATCTTCGTAGTGGTAGATCCGTGCGGCGCCGTCAGATCTGGTCACTTGTTGTAGGTTGCCGACGGCATCGTAGCGGTAGCGGGTCTCTTTGCCACCGGGATCATACATGGACTTGAGGCGGCCGTTGGGGTAGTGATCCAGGCTCAGCTCGCGGCCCAGGGGATCGCGCACCAGGAAGAGTTTGCCCTGGGGGTTATAGAGGAGGCTCAGGGTCTGACCGGTAACGAGCACGATGCGTTGAAGTCGACCTTCCGGGCTGAACTGGAGCTGGCGGCCGTCGCGCCAGTGCCATGTGAGCTGTTCACTATTGATCCGTAGCCATCCGTCTCTGATACGGGGAGCGATATAGTGATCACTGCTGTCACTGGGGTGAAAGTGGATGACCCGGCCGTCGCTTTGGCGCAGGCGGTAGCCGTCCCCCACTGCCCATAGACTCAGGTCGTAGCTGTGGCTCCAGCCATAACCAAGGGGACCCTTGTAGCTGCTGTGGCTGTTGTAGTGGCGCTTGAAGAGCAGGCCCAGACTTCCGGGTAAGGGGCTGAGATCAACCTCATGCTGATATTTGTTGCCGGTGACCACGTGGATCGGGTTGCCCTCGTGGCTACCGGCGATACCGCTGGATTGCGAGGTTGGACTGAACGTCTCATCCCCAGGTGTCTCAGGTATTTCGCATATAGCCGGACCGTGATCATCACCTTCGCTGATTGACGGGAAGTCTCCTCCATCACTGATCGGTGGTGGATCATCGTCATCACTGTTTTCTTCATTGTCTTCATCTTGGTTATCGTCGGATGACGGAAGATCCGTATCATCTGATACATTTGTATCACCTGAATCAGCCGTATCATCCGCCTCCTCATCGTCACCCCCCTGATCCGCTTCATCACCCGGGGAGGCATCACCCGTTTCAGGATCAGTTTCAGTAGGAGGTGGAGTACCGCCACTACCAGGTAGTTCCATATGGACATTGTTCTCATCCCGCCAGGCATCCGACTGCATGCGTACCGTCGCCACCGAGGTGATTGGTAGGCGGCGGGCGTTGTAGTATTGGCTATTACCCGGATCAACCATACGCATCACCGCAGGGATAACCCGATCCATCAGTGGGACTTTAAGTTGATAGCCGTAGGTAACCTTGACTTTGAGCAGGTTGGCGTCCTGGATGTTGACGCCACTGCTGCCAATATCGCGTTGACGCCAGCGCAGGTGACTGTTAGGGATGCCGAAGTGGACATGACCCGTGCGGGGATCGACGATTTCGCGGCCGAACTCGTCAAAGGCCTCGATGGTGGGATTGATGATCTCGATCTCGGTGAAGCGCCGATCCTGAACATCAAGGCTTGCACGGGTGATTGCCGATATCGCTCTATCAGCGCTGCCGTCGCCGCCGAACAAAGGAGCCAGGCGTAAGCCTAGCTGCTCGCGCATAGCATCACTCTGTGCATGGTTGACCGCGCCCTCGCGGGCCGCCTCGAAAGTAGCGTAGTTGATGGTTGTCTTGGCGTCAAACAGAAGGGCTGTCTGCAGACCACCAAGCCCCATCAGCAGCAGTGCCGGCAGAGAGACCAGCAACTCGGTCATGGCTGCGCCTGAGTATCTTTTTAAGAGACGGTTCAAGTTCCTTTTGATGTGCATTCTGCACTCCTAAACCAACGGTCTTTCCATAGAGTTGGTTTTTTTCTTTAGCAGATCAGATTCATTATCTGTGATGGCTGATATTTAGTCTGTGGGTCATTCCTCATCCGTTACTCTGAATGAATGTCTTCTGGGATAATAATTGCTGCCGCAAAAAAGTCATTGTTTGTCAGTTGTTGCTGCTCATCAATCGTGCCATCATTGTTCCTATCCAAAACCACTTGGATATTATCGAACCCAGCTATAGTGACGTCGATTCTGTGTCCTTGTATGATCAAGAAATAGCTACCCGAATATAAACCATTCTCATCAGCCCTCATGTCATCCAATACCGTTGTGGTGTACGAGAAATCGCTATTTTCTTTATCATGAGCTTCTGTATCCCAGTAGAGTTGATTTACGGATATCGAGTCATCAAAGTATCTTTCAAATACCATTCTGGAAATACGAACTTTATCATCTTCATAATGCGGTGTTGCAAGTTGACCCGTTCTTGGGTTGCCCTTGAATGATCCATCAATTTCATAGCGATCCGAGTTAATTCCAATAACACTTTCTTCACCAAGCACTTCATTCTTAATTCGCATATTCTTTATCTTCGTTTCACCATCAACACTCCCATTGCTAACAACTTCAAGTAGTTGTCTTGACTCAACATTACTTACTTCATCGTATTCGATAAAAACAATTGAGTAGTTTCCTTCCTTAACACCATCTCCCTCATCACACTGCAGAAATGTTGTAGTCATACTGTCGCCCGAACTGAGAGATCTGGCAGGCCCGGATTTTTGCATATTTACATTCTTTTCACCACCGATTTCGCAAGCCATTACTTCTTGACCACTATCATTATAATAAAGTGCCATATGGGCGAAGATTGTATCAGCCGCATAAACGCCACCCAGACTGGACTGGGTCACATAGACCCTTGCTGCTGTTCCCACGTAGTCTTCGGATACAGGAAGAATGTCTACATTACTATTGTCGTTGCCAGACGTACCATCACCAAGTCCATCATTTTCCCCATTACCGCTGCCTCCACCTCCACATGCAACTAAAGTACATGCAAAAAATATTGCGATACTAAATTGAGAAAGCAAACTTGAGTATTTAGAGTTGATTACAAGGTCCATTTGTTTCTCCTAAAATACATTATGGATTCGGTGAAGCATCTGAAAAATGATGTTCAGTAAGTTAAAATCCGTTTCGTTTGTGAATATAGATAAACGTTCCGTTCCTTTTTATGTTAAATCCGGTCTTCTGTTTCGATATTCCTCCCATTACCCTGGTATGTTATCGGTTTCAGTATCGGATCAATCCCGCAGCAGGCGATGGCAGATCACTGATCGGTTTGTAGATAATCCCATGCAGCCGGTTGAGTTTTTCTTCTATTACCCTGCGCTCATAGCTCGACTCTGCGGCTAACCGCTGCGCCATCTGTAACGACTGGTGGGCCATCAATAGGTAGGCTTCCGCCAGATTATGGTGAGGTTTCGGCTGTCTTGCATCACGCTGCAGCGAGGCGTTGTAAGCGTGAATCGCTGCTTGGATATTGCCTTGATGGAGCCGCGAGTTGCCCAGCCTGAACCAGGCATAGAAGTCTTTAGGCGCAACCTCTGTGATAGCCCGATAGTGTCGCTCAGCCTCCACCCATCTACCCTGTTCATAGGCCCTATCCGCCAACTCAAGACGAGTGAATGCCTTCTGTTTGGGCGCCGTCCCGCCACAGGCTGTAAGTACCAGAATCAACATCGCTAGAATCGCTTGTGCTAAAGTGTTCTTATACACATCGACTCCTTTTAAGCATCTTCCCAAGTGAAGCTGTCGTTGACCGAAATACCTTGACTGCTGATTGTTCCCTGGTTTATTTCAAGCGTGTAGTAGGCACCGCGAGCAGATACGCTTCGAAAAGGCATGACCCCTTGAATACACTTCAAAACCATACCTTTTTTGTCCATGAAGATGATATCCAAGGGATAATGCATACCAACTGTGTGGACAGCAGCGCAACGGATGAGCAGCAGACCTTCATTATCGCCGAGCCGCTTCTTACCCAGGAGGCCGAGTAGTCGGCTCAGAAATGTGTCGGCCAACCATGCCTCGAGCTCGGAACCATCATGTATCAATTCGCTATTCATAGCGTGCTTTTTCAGTCTTACCCGTTTCATGACCGTCTGTTCTATTCCGTTACCTGAACCTCATCCTGACTCTCGGTAGTCTCATCAGCCGGCTCCTCTTCGGTTTGAGTCTTGATCTCCATCGCATCGTATCCATCTCCTGCATACGCGTGCAGCGTTGCACGGTAACCGCCACAAGAGGTATTGGTCCTTACGATCACAGTCTTTGTACCGTGGTATTTCTCAGTCTTGGTGGCATATAGAATGGGGTCGCCGGTACCACTCACCAGTTCCTGTGGATGATCTATTACACCATTGTTGTTAAGGTCATCATAGAGGTGAAATATATGTAGATTTTCTTGTTGTGGAGGCGAGGTAGAGTTGGAGGGCGAGAGATAGATTTCCAAGTCCATCTCGCCAATCGGTCTTCCACTCGCATCGGCGACCGTTATAACCATTACGTTATCCTGATAGTCATCTGAGAAGTAGATGCACTGACCCTGGTCATCAAGATACTCAATCACAGTCCAGGAATAAGCTGATGGAGCGATGGTGACATTGGCGCCTGGTGGAAATTGCTCGTTTTGGTTATTACACGCCACTGATAACAGAGCAACAGCGCCTATGCACAGCCGGTTACAAAAGCGTTTTGTATGTATAGTATTCATAGAAAGAACGAGTGACTTCATAGTTATCCCTAACCTGGCCAGTTAAAGGCCCATATCAACGGTTTGAAGATGGGCCATGTCATCACACCCTTTTGGATTGCGCTGCTGAGAATGACAAAGATGATGATTAAAAAGGTGTTTGGGAAGATAAACATGACCAGGGGCCCCAGCAGCTTGACCGGCGCTTCCATGGCCTGCTTTTCGGCTCTCTGGAACCGGGCCGATCTCAGTTGGTCCGCCTGAGCCTTGAGAACCGGTCCCAGACTGGAGCCGGTTTTCTCTGCCTGTATGATACTGCTGACCACATTTCGCACACTTTCCGTGTCTATGCGATCCCCCAAGTCTCGAAGCGCATCGGCACGTGGCTTGCCTGCGCGAACATCCCGCAGCACCCTGACGAACTCTTGTCTGAGAGGGCCATTGGTTGCCTTGTTGACAGCCTGTTGTAATCCGCCGGTGAAGTTGGTGCCGGCTTCAACGGCTAGGATGATGATATCTAGATAAAAAGGCAGTTCCCTGAAAATGCATCTATTTCTTTGCTCTGTAGCCTCCCGTAACCATAACTCTGGATAGAAAAATCCGCCCACCAATCCGAGTAGTGTTATATACCATGCGTCTGATCCAAGCATATTGAGAAACAAGAAAGTGAATAGCGAAAAGAAAACAGATGCGATTACTTTTCCTGCAAAATACTGTTCCGGGGACAACATGTAGTCAAGTCCTGCTTTTCTTAGCCTTAACAGTGTGACAATGCGGTAATTCTTCGTTATCAAAGCACCGAAATAGTGAACAAATGCGTTTACCAGGGGCCATGTCAAACGGTAACCCATGGGTGGACGATCGAGATAGGATCTATCCTGAACAGGTACCAAAGCAAACACCCTGTAGGTGTTCCATATGATCATCGCCAGGATTGCACCGAAGAAAAGACTTATTATGATCAGTTCCATTGCTTAGATATCTATATTGACTATTTTGCGGATCATCAATCCACCGATCATCTCGAGTATCAGGATGATACAAAGAAATATCCATCCTAGAAGATTGGTGAAAATAGGCTCGATGTTCGCGCGATCAACGAAATAGAGCGCACCGATAATGAACATTGGTAATAAACCTACTACCCATCCCTGGAGTACGCCTTGGGCGGTCAATGCCTTGATCTTGCCCTCCATCGCCATTTTTCGCCTCAGGCTGTCTGCCAATCGCTGAAAAATCTCTGATAAGTTACCTCCCACCTCATTTGCGATCTGAGTGGCTGTGACAACCAAATCTATCTCCTCTGCCTGTACCCGTTCTGCCAGATTATCCATTGCTTCTGCCAACGACATCCCCAGGCGTTGTTCTCTCAATACCAGAGAAAATTCCTGGCTTATGGGACCCGTTGTCTCTTTCACCATGGTTTCCACAGCCGATAGAAAGGTCTGCCCTGCACTCATGCCGCCTGCGATCTGCACCAAGACATCCGGAATTGCACTTACAAGCTTTTCCTTTCGCTTCTTCTCCATTCTTATGAGTAATAATCTTGGTATTAACAGCAATGCAAGAATCGATAAAACCACATAAAAGAGCGTATTTGTTATAAAATAGATGGATACGGGGATGCCCAGAAGCGTTACTATGTTTAAGAGGAACATTTTTTTTGCATCCACAAATAAAAACAGACTCTCTAATTGAGTCTCAGTCCGCTCTGTAAATGCTTTCTTGTAGCGGTCATAACCTTGGATGCCGTATACCAGTATCACCCATATCATGAGACTGAGACCTAGAAACACAAGAGCGAGTATGAGGTAGATCTCCATTAGTTGGAATCAACCTGGCTATTATCAAAGATACCAAGATCCACAGGTACACCGATCGAGTTGAGTGTCTCATAGAATGACGGTACGAATCCCGTGGCGATGAAGTTACCCCATACTTTTCCCTGCTCGTCGAATCCTCGCTGTCTAAATTCGAAGATATCCTGCAACTGAATTGTGTTTCTTTCGATTCCTGTAACCTCGGTAATCTTTGTGATCTTCCTGGAACCACAGGCATAACGCGTCTGTTGAACGATGATATTGACTGCTGATGCGACTTGTTCGCGAATCGCGGTAACAGGTAGGTCCATACCTGCCATCAGAACCATGACTTCCAGCCTCGAGAGAGCATCTCTTGGACTGTTGGCATGGGCGGTTGTGAGTGAGCCGTCATGCCCCGTATTCATGGCCTGCAACATATCGAGTGCTTCACCCCCCCGGCACTCACCAACCACAATCCTGTCAGGGCGCATACGCAGGGTGTTTTTCACTAGTTCGCGAATGCTTACCGCGCCTCGTCCTTCAAGGTTCGCTGGCTTTGCCTCCAATGAGACAAGATTTGGTTGATAAAGCCGCAGCTCTGCGGCATCCTCCACAGTGATGATGCGCTCACTATCAGGAATAAAATTTGAAAGCACATTGAGCAAGGTTGTCTTGCCAGATCCTGTGCCGCCGGATACGATAATATTTTTCCTTTGTTCGACACAAATCTTGAGAAAATCAACCATGGCATGACTTATCGAGCCATATTTTATTATATCGTTGAACGTCAAGCGTTGTTTGGCAAACTTTCTAATCGTGAGACTGGGGCCTTTTATCGCTAAAGGCGGTATGATCGCATTGACACGTGATCCGTCTTTGAGACGTGCATCCACCATTGGACTACTCTCATCGATGCGTCTTCCCAGAGGGGTGATGATACGCTCGATTACCGACAAGACAGCCTGGTCACTACTAAAGCTCTCCCCACTTTTTACCAGTTTTCCTGCACGCTCCACGAATATTTCCCTGTGGTTATTGACCATGATTTCAGTAATCGAGTCATCTTCGATGAAACGTTCTAGGGGACCGAGCCCGACTGCTTCATTAAGTACACTGACTCTCAGCTTGCCAAGCTCGAAATGATCAGGCAGATCAGGCTTTAATCGCACAATAATCTGATCTATCAGATTTTCCGCTTCAACTCTAAGCTGGTCATCTGACATGCTGTGAACGTCCTTGCGCCGCAGGTCCATTTCCGATATCAGCTGTTCGTGTATTATTCTTGTCCAGTAGAGTATTATCTTTTGTTCTTCTGCTGTCTCGCCCTGTTGATTAATATCGCCCAGTCCTAAGGCATTTTCTTGTGTATGATATTGTTGAATTCCGTCGTTATCTGATATTTGTGGGAATACCAGATCTCGGTTGTTGTCTAGTTCGACCCTGAGACTAACATCACCGATGGTTATCTCATCATGGTTATTTAAGGGACCATAGTTTATGACGCGTTCACGATTGACCCAGGTTCCGGTTATACTGCCATGGTCCTCAATATGTACTTGATTGTCTTTCGCATACAGGGTGGCATGCCTTTTTGCAATATGACGGTGCTTGATCACCAGGTCGCTGTGACGGGCACTGCCGATAACGCACCTGTCCCCTTTTACGGTATGACGGCTTCTTCTTTTTCTTCCTTGTTGATAGTGAATTTCAAACACTTTTTCAGTCCAGGATATTGAATTTGAGCCGCTTGTCTAGCTGATCGACGGTATTCTGTCTTATTCCCATCATGCGCTTCGCCCTCTGATCGTATGTTTCTTCCACCTTCACGACTTCCGGGGTTAGAAAGACGACCATTTCAGACATCTCCTGCTGCAGGTCATCGGTACTGAAGAGACCGCCTACCAGCGGTATATCTCCCAACCCAGGTATCTTACTTGTACCTCTACCCTGCTTTGCCTTTAACAAGCCTGAGATAATGATCGTTTGACCAGAATGGACATTGACAATAGTCTCAGTCTCATTCGTCAGGATTCCAGGTACACCCAATACTGTAGTGGACTGATCGATTTCACTGACTTCTGCTTTAATCGTTGTATAAATCTGATTTTTACTGTTTGCCTTTGGTGATATATCTATTTTGATACCGTATTGTTTGAACTCAACACTGGTGCCTCCGTTTTGATTAGTAACTGGTATCGGATACTCACCTCCCGATATAAATTTTGCTGTACCTCCATTTACACAACTCAAAACAGGTTCTGATAGTACGACTGCATCACCGTCTGATGCCAAGAGGTTTATACGGGATGTAAGACTGGTTGCAATCCCGAAATAGGAGGTAAACGGCTTCACACGAAGCGGCAGCTGACTGCCGTCGATAGCCGACGCCGGTGACCTGAACATGGAATTTGAAAGAAAATCACCCACTGTAGCAAAAGTCGGGCCAGTGATATCCTTTGACCAGTCAATACCTAGTTTCGATAACGCGCTTTTTCTGAACTCAACCATCTTGACACTGATCCTTATCATGCTATCCATCCGAACACGCTTTTCTGGGTCCTTTTCAGTCACCCTAATTGTGTACTGGGTGTAGCTTCCATCCTTGTTCCATAAACGTATTGATGTACTTCCCGCCTTCTCACCGATGACCAGCAACTCATCAGAACTAAGTATTTCCAGCTTGACTATACCTGCTTGACCTATTGCGACTCGGTCCACATAGACTTTGCCGAGTATTTTCACCTCACCAACGAACAGATCGATATTTGTTGCAAAAACCCCTGTTGACAAAATCATCAAGCAAAGAGATATTCCTGTGTTTATCCATTTATTCACCACGTATAGATCGTCCCTTTGATATCTTACATCGCCACGAATCAACTTCCACTGCCACCAATAATGTACTCGATACCCTTCTCTTTCTTTTCTAATCTTTTCTGTACACTCTTTATTGGTTTTGGCTTATTGAAAAGACGCGCTACCGTCATGGGCTCATCACTGATCGGTTTTTCGTCATGGGGAGGTCGTAGTAGCGCCGTAATCTTGCCTAACGTCCTTGCCAAGGTTATTTTTTCTGCTATTTCAGGCGTCACCACTACTGTAATTATGCTGTATGGATCTGCAACCTGCCTACCCGTCTTGTCGATACGTGTTTTATTGCCAGTTGCTACTACATGTAAATTTTGTATTATTGGAATAACCTGGTCGTTATAATCGAGCAGCAGATCTATTTTATCATTTGGCTGCAAAAAACCAGATATTGAATTGACTTTATCGACAGTAAATGACAATGCTCTTGTACCAGGCTCCAGCTTACCGGAAAATGTAGGGTACACACCCCCCTCGAGATGCGCCCATAACAGGGGACGACCTTCGGTGATATCAAAAGATACTTTTTGACCAACAGCTGTATTGAATGTCGCTTGGGTCACGGCATTTTTATGCGCATACTTGGCTGGGATATCCCGCTTTACAAAATCACGCAATGAGACGATTGAGCCACGTGGAATGTTTCTATTCGGCACGACAAGGGTCACCATCTTTTCTGTTTTTTCCAGTTGACTCCTGTAGTAGTTGATCTTTTTTTCTATAAAGTCCTTGGTCAGGTACACACCGCCTACCCCCACAGTTAGAGAAATGACAAGCATGATCACATTTTTGTTTATTATTCTCTGCTTTTTGTGCAAACCTGCCACTTCCTTGGCATTAATCACATCCATAAAATTCACCAAATATTATGGTAGGGAAAAGAGCAGGGATCTGTTTCTATCGTAATCTCGAATAGCATCCATAAACAGACCCATCACTGATTGATTATCATCTGTTATCGGCGTAAATAAAAACATAACAAGGATGAATGTCACTAGAGCATACTCCAAAGCAATATGACCTTTTTGTTCACTGGTGACTTTTCTGTCCTTATTTCTCGTCATTTATTTCCACCAGATTTGCCAATATAACTGACTTTCCATCGTCGGTTTTACTCAAGGTGAGATCGCAGTACCAGTTATCCATTAGAAAGTAAAGAATCGATATATTGTCTTTGGCACCGCTTCGGGACAAGCGCCAACCCTGTGCATCCATGCTCGTCAGATAAAATTCGTTGTTTTCAGTCACTGAATTATCATTTAAAAAAATCAGTGTATATGCTCGTCGACCTTTGTCATTCGACACTGTATTGGAGAACAGTTCACTCCCATCCATACGGGGAAATTCAGTCACCCATCGGCCCGGTTTTTCTATGTTTGATAAGTCAGCTATCGATATAAAGCCCTCGGTAGTTCCGTCAGATAATTTCTTTAACTGGACCACAACGCTTTTTGATGCTTCGACCTTGCTCAAAATTGCCCAATTGCTGACATGCTTTTCAATAAAGGATGGAACATTGTCTTTTCCACTCGTCACGTCAGACCAGCGCTGCTTGTAAAAGGCCAATATTTCGGTGGGAGAGTAATGGGATGTAAACTGTAATATCTCCATCGGCAGGGCGTTGTGTACCACTTCACCCACATAAGTCATTTTTGAACCAGGCGGTTTTGCGATATCCGTCAAACTGTACGCACAGGATGGCTCAACATGCAGGAACATGCATAAAAGACATAGGAATGAATTACGCACGTATATTGTGCTGGTGGTATCAGTCTTCTGCATAACGATCCATAGGCAATACATTTGGATTCACATAGCCGAAACCACCGTTGCCATCTGAGCGCAAACCAGTAATATCGGCAAAGAATGGGATAATTCGTCTAATCACTGCCAGACTATCGCCAACAGGTTCAAGCGCGCCGGCAGGGACAAATGTCCTCGCTCTATTCCCTGCCTGACCCGCATTTTCTGCGTCCCAACTGTCCACAAAAATAGTATTGGTGCGACTGATGCAAAGAGTGATGGATTCAGATTCCATACCATCGCAATCAATACCCGATGCAAGAAAGGCGGTTCTGGAGACTTCGATTGAAACCTCACCCCTATATAACCCACGATCTTCAATACGCCAATCACCACCTGATAAACCCGCCATGGCTCTGCCCATGGTGACGATTGCTGCAGACATTGTCCCAGTCAAGCCATGGGGCCGGTCATTCTGCAGTGTATATCCAACACTGCTATCCTGATCCACTAAACGGTTGACTGTCTCATCATCACTAAGCCCATAGCCAGTCCACATCGGGTTGATAGAGTCTTGATCGGCTAGCTGCTGATTTGTTCGGATTTGTAGATCTGGATCCAGGTAAAACCTGTTTCGGATCTCTGTCTCTAGCTCCGTTTGAGGTTGTGTGTCGCTACCTGGCCTGGCTACAGTCTGTTCCCAGGCCAGGTAGCGACTCGCCTGCGTCGTGGAGTTGTCGATGTCCGCTAGTTTGCCTATTAACGGGATGCCGCTGAGCAAAGGCGCCATTACAGTGGCTATTAAAATGGTTTCTACCGTCGCATTTCCGCATTGCTTCGATAGGATTACCGGACGTGATGAAAGCATGCTTATGTTCCCTATAGGCAGTTGCATAATCTGATTACATTTTATTTACGTAATTAATCCTCACTCTATACATGATTTCCCAACTCATCGTAAAATTGATGACATCGCACTCTCAACAGTGGTTTCGGCATCCTGCTCTAGGGTTTGCTGCAACTGACCAGTCGCCTGATCAACAAGCTCATCCTGGAATCCTTCAATAAGCTCCTCTCCCTGCAGTTCCCCATACTCCTGCAACATCTCTTCATACCCTGCTACCTGAGCATTTTCCGCATAGGTGAGACCCTGCGCCATCTCTTGTTCAAATCTTTCAGTAAAGCTGGCCGTGGCATCGTCCGCCGACTCCAGTTGATCAATCTGTGATAACACTTGAGCAAGCTGCGTCTCGATCTGCCCACGCCTTATCGCATCGAGGGTGTTATCCAATTGATTTTGAAGGCTCGCTTGCAACTGGCGAAGCTGCTCAAGTTCCTCCAACCTATCACTGGCAAAGTGCGCTATACCTTCTGCCACACCGGAGGCGCCGTCAGCAAGTAGCGCCTCATCTCTAAGCGCCCATGCCATGAAATGTCGTTCCATGGGCGTGTCTATCAAATGGACCTCCCAATAGGGGCTGAACAGGCTGGCGATTTCATAACGACCCGTTCTCATGGCCGGGTTATAGTCGTCAGGCGGATGAAAATAGAGCTCACCAGCCGCAATCGCGGTCATGCCCCCGCCCGCCATCTGGTCCTCCGTACCAAACATGCCTTCGCCGATCCCTGTTCTCAGTAGCTCCTGGGGTATGGCATCTGACCCCAAGCCATCTATTTTGGAGGCTGTTCTGACATCGCTCTCCGGCAGTTCGACCTCGATGCGCAGCGCCAAACGGGGATCTTTATTCTCCCGACTCAGGTCTCTCAAGTCATAATAGGCCCGCATACCGTTATATTCGGCATTGAGTTCTTGATTACTCATATTGGCAAACCACTCCGCCCGCCTGTTCTCCTGTGTGTATCTCGGGCAATCACCAGAAGAGAACCACATAGACCAATAACTTTGATTTTGATTTTCCTCGCACTCGAAATCGCCATTCACGTGACGAGAGCCCCACGCGATTGGTACCTCCTCATGATCCCATTCTTGATCACCAGAATCCCATGTTTCAATGTGTAATGAAAGCGTATCTTTACCCTTCCACTCAAACTCCACATCATCAGTCGTAGATGAACTAATCTCACTAACCAAATTTGTCCTACCTTCCTTTGTGACCCAGACACGAACAAAACCTAAATTCAGTCTATTAGGCGCATCTGGGACAATCTCTCCCGTACTGAGATTTCTTGATGCTGTGAATTCGTCCTTTGAACGATTGACCACATCCGCCTTGCGCAGGAGTCCAACCGAATCATCGTACTGCCTTATGATGTTCCGCCATCCCGAGGCATTTTCACCCATACCGATAACCGCATAGGCCGTGCTTGCGTTGTAGCGCTGATCATTCTCCTCCACCACCTCGCGGACAATACCCGGTGTCGCGGCGAAGCTGGCGACATAGATCGCCTGCTGGGTTCTGCTCAACACACCGTTTACGCTATCGATAATGGGGATAAAGACCTCCGCGACGTTGACCATTTCATCATCGATCCGTTCCGTTATCTCTTGCGCCGCTTGCGTGATGTAGCCGACTACCGGGAAATAGTTGGTTATTTCATTGATTCTCCGGGCTAAAATATAGGCGTAGTCGGTCCACGAGGTAAGGCTCACCAGCTGCCCGATGGAGACCTGGTTAGCGACCATTGCCCTGTTGGTGTAAGCCTGAAAATTTAGCGCCCGTGCCTGCCATACCAGACCGCTGTAGGCAGCGGCATCGGCCGCATTGGTGAGCCGGGACTTCTCGGAGGCAGTCTGCGCCGTGTTAAATAGGACTATACCCAGCAATAACGATGACATGAGAAAGGCGATACCTAGTGGAAGCGCTTGTCCTGTTTCCTTCATGGAATTCATTGCTCAATCCATCTGCTCACAACCACCGGGTACCATCTATTGATAAGCAGATGGCGCCTCGGTAATATCATTCTTCCCAAATATGGCTATCGCCGTTTATTTCTCTCTCAAATACTTACTATTCACCAGTTCCACCACTGTTGTTATCCGTATATTGTCCCATGGTGTTATTCTCCTGTCCGGCAAAATTCGCGGACTCATCACCCAAGGAACCTGCGGCAGATCTGGTCTCCGTAGCATCAACACCACCGAGCTCTTGACCAACACCTGCGATCTGAGTCTCTACAATTTGACCGAAATAGCCGAATGCACCGATAGCGGCTATCGCAATGACCGCAACAATGATGATGTATTCAGTCATTCCCTGTCCAAGGTAGGATTTTTTGGTTAATTTCCCGGTTAACTTAAACATATCTGCGACTCCTTGTGAATAAACGCTTTCCTATATCGAATTTATAAATCCCGCTTTAATACCGTGACACCACTTCCTTGTTATTACTTATGTATACAGCCTAATCCGAGTAACAAATAATCAATTCTTGATTAGAAGTGTCCGGTTTGCTCGAAAAAAAATGACTCATTCCACATAGTCAGGAAGCTCTGCTTCTCCCATGATCAATTCGCTTAGCGATACTTCTCGATAGTCCTCTGATGGTATAATGTGGTCACTTGATCTATTCACTAATACGATATCCCGCAACACACTTATCCAGCCATCATGGCTCTCTTGTCTAACAACAACACCCAGCAACGTACTAAAGTGCTGGAGATAAGCCTGTCCATGCTCATCATTGCAGCGCCAAATACTCAGTTCGCTGTCGCCAACCGCGCTCGATGATTGCTTGCTGCCATTCAATCCAACGCAGGGTCTGTTTGCCAGAACACCTAACCGGTGGGTCCACTCGCCAGTGGCGTCCTCATTGCTTGCTACCAGAGTACCCCTTGGTAACTCACTGTATATCTCCTTTTTTGGATCAACCAGCCAATCCTGACCGGTTTGGTGGTTCCTTATAAAAACTATCTTTACACTACCAAACCGGTTGGTCTTCGTTTCAGAACGCATGCCCTGTTCACTGAGTATCAGACGCGTCTCTGTTTTCAGGTTCGGGTTATTTCTGTTGTACTCAACAAGCACGCCACTAAAAGGCGTCGTGGGTATAAAGCCACTACCACTATCTCTTCTGTCTATACCAGCCGCAAACGCACCAGTACCAATCAGGCAGGACAGTGATGCAACCACAGCACGTAGTGATAATCGTCCTTCCATGATCTGCTCAATCTCTAATCCTTTAAATAAAAAGACCATCACCATAGCTACAGGAATCGAATCTATATACATAGTTCACAGCATCCCCAAGACGTTCTACGTGCTCAATGATGACTTCCCCTCCATGAGGACAGAGTCCCGCTGTAGTCCTTTGCCGCTCCTCTTTGTGGGCACTATGATCACCATTGGTTGTATCGGTTGCACTCCTGAGTACGACTTTGTAGCCGTTTGCATCGGAAACTCTATTCCATGTTCATCAACCACTTGCTTCGCACCGGATGCGGCACTTATCGCAAAATCCTTGGCGTTATTTTCAGCAACCACGGCTTGTTCTTCGCTGCTGTCGTAGCCACCGGAGTTGGTATCGACCGGATTGTTGTTGTTGACGGGATCGTTTGTGTCGGTTGGATTGTCGGAGGAACCACCGCCACCACATCCTTGTGCGAGCAGTTGGATAACTAGAAGCGCCATCCCTGGCTTTACTGATTTCATCATGTCCCTATTTCCTATGCTTATTCCATTAAGCTAAGCCGAGAGTACCGCCTTATCCCCCGTGAATGAAACAGTAACAGGACGCTTAAAGATTGATTTCAGAAAACACCCACACGGTAATGTGAACAACCTCACATATTATTCAAGGTTTGATATTCTGGCTTATATAATTAATTCTCAGTTCTGAACACTACTACTATGTTTGGCTCTAGCAATGTGCTAGCGGTCAAATTTCAATTCTTGATCCCCTCACTCCTCCCCCGCCTCTTCATCCAGGCGGCGGAGATAAGCGAGCTTCTCGGCGATCTTGATCTCCATGCCCCTGTCGACCGGATGGTAGTATTGACGATCTTTTAACTGGTCCGGCATATAGTTCACGCCGGCGGCATAGGCATTGGGTTCGTCGTGGGCGTAGCGGTAGGCCTTGCCGTAGTCGAGTTCTTTCATCAGCTTGGTGGGTGCGTTGCGCAGATGCAGGGGGACTTCGAGAGAGCCTGAATTTCTTGCTTCGGCCAGGGCGTCGTTCCATGCGGTGTAGACGGCATTGCTCTTGGGGGCGCAGGCCATGTAGACCACGGCCTGGGCGATGGCCAGTTCGCCCTCCGGGCTGCCGAGGCGCTGTTGGGTGTCCCAGGCGTTGAGGGCCAGTTGCAGCGCTCGCGGGTCCGCATTGCCGATATCCTCGCTTGCCATGCGCACCACCCTGCGGGCGATGTAGAGGGGATCGCAGCCGCCGTCGACCATGCGCGCCAACCAGTAGAGGGCGGCGTCCGGCGCGGATCCCCTGACCGATTTATGCAGCGCCGAAATCTGATCGTAAAAGGCCTCGCCGCCTTTGTCGAAACGTCGCAGGGTGCCGCTGGCCACCTCCTCCACAACGGATTGCGGGATCTCTCCCGACTCGGTCAGGTCGGCGGCGATCTCCAGCAGATTCAATGCCCGCCTGGCGTCGCCATCCGCCGCCTCCGCCAGCAAGCCGCGGGCCTCGCTGTTGATGGTGAGTCCCCTCTCTCCCAGCCCGTTGCTGTTGTCGCTCAGGGCCAGATCGATAATCCGTTCCAGCTCCTCTGTTGTCAGCGATTTCAATACATAGGTGCGCGCCCGGGAGAGCAGCGCATTGTTGAGTTCGAACGAGGGGTTCTCGGTGGTGGCGCCGATGAAGACGACGGTGCCATCCTCCACATGGGGCAGAAAGGCGTCCTGCTGCGACTTGTTGAAGCGGTGCACCTCATCGATAAAGAGCACGGTGGGGCGCTGCGCCTGCTGTTTGAAGTGCTTCGCCTGCTCCACCGCGGCGCGGATGTCCTTGACCCCGGACAGCACCGCCGAGAGGCTGAGAAACTGGGCGCCGGAGTGGTGCGCGATCAGTCTCGCCAGGGTCGTCTTGCCGGTGCCCGGCGGGCCCCAGAAGATCATCGAGTGGAGGCGGTCCTCCTCGATGGCGCTGCGCAGGGGTTTGCCATCGGAGACGATGTGGGACTGGCCGACAAACTGCTCCAGGGTCCGGGGACGCATGCGGTCGGCGAGGGGGCGGTTCTCTCCGCCCCCAGGCTGGGCAAAGAGATCCTGTTCGTTCATAGGTCGCCGATCAGATCGACCAAGGGAGGGGGTTGAAAAGTGAACAGTGCCGCGTCGAGCTCCGGGTTGCGCCGGATGTTGTCGAACACGAAGCGGGTGGTCTGGCCGAAATTGTCGATCATCTCCATGCGCTGCAGCTGGTTGTCGATGAGGGCGAGACGCAGGCTGCTGAACTGCGCCTCTTCCTCTTTCGGCAGCAGCTCGACCCAGTGGAGGCCATCCTCCTCGCCCATATCCTGAATCGTGAAATGGTCGCTGATCGGCGCCTGGCCACTCAACAGCTGGGCCGGCGTACCGACCAGCGCCGCCTCTTGGCTGCGGTGGGAGACCTGTTCCAGCTCGATGTCGTAGAGCCAGATGCGCTCACCGTCGGCCACGATCAACTGCTCGCTCGGGGTGTTGTACTCCCAACGCAACAGGCCAGGCCGTTTCAGATAGAAGACACCGTTGCTGATGTAGAGCCGGTCGTCATCCTGCTGCTCGAGGGTCTGTTGAAAGTCGGCCTTCAGGGTGGTGAGATCCTTGAGAAAGGCATCCAGCTGCTGGGGTCCGTTCATCGCCCAGAGGGGCGGCTGGACCAGGCCCGTTGCCAAGAGGAATATAAGCGCTTGCAAAACTGGTTTCATACGAGCATCAGCCCTCGATCAATCTTTAGGCGGCGGCGGTGCCAGCACCGTGCGGCTGCCGTTGCTTTCCGCCGGGCCGACAATGCCGGTCCGTTCCATCTCCTCGATCATCCGGGCGGCACGGTTATAGCCGATCTTCAGGCGCCGCTGTACGCCGGATATGGAGGCCCGGCGGGTCTCGGTGACGATGCGAACCGCCTCGTCATAGAGGGGATCGCTATCCTCCACATCGCCGTTCTCCGCGGGGAAGCCGGGAACAGCCTCGGTGGCTTCCTGCAGCACCTCTTCCAGGTAGTCGGGTTGCCCTGCCTGTTTCAGGTGCTTCACCACCCGGTGGACCTCGTTGTCATCCACGAAGGCGCCGTGCATGCGCTGCGGGATATTGCTGCCGGTGCCCATGTAGAGCATGTCGCCATGGCCCAGCAGGTGCTCCGCGCCCATCTGGTCGAGGATGGTACGGGAATCGACCCTGGAGGAGACCTGGAAGGCGATACGGGTGGGTATGTTCGCCTTGATCAGACCGGTGATCACATCCACCGAGGGGCGCTGGGTGGCCAGGACCAGGTGGATGCCCGAGGCGCGGGCCTTCTGCGCCAGCCTGGCGATCAGCTCCTCGACCTTCTTCCTCGCCATCATCATCATGTCGGCAAGCTCGTCGATAATGACCACGATATAGGGGAGAGGTTCCAGGGTGGGATGCTCCATGCCCTCGATGATCTCGGTCGGCTCCGGCTGAAACAGCGGATCCTTGATCGGCTCGCCCTTCTTGATCGCATCCCTGACCTTGCGGTTGTAGCCGACGATATTCCTCACCCCGAGGCTGGCCATCAGCCGGTAGCGGCGCTCCATCTCGCCCACGCACCAGCGCAGGGCGTTGGCCGCCTCCTGCATATCGGTCACCACCGGGGTCAGGAGATGCGGAATGCCTTCGTAGACCGACAGCTCCAGCATCTTGGGATCGACCATGATCATCCGCACCTGGTCCGGTTTGGACTTGTAGAGCAGGCTGAGAATCATGGCGTTGATCGCCACCGATTTACCGGAACCGGTGGTGCCGGCGATCAGCACGTGGGGCATCCTCGCCAGATCCGCGCACATCGGGTTTCCGGCGATGTCCTTGCCCAGGGCCAGGGTGAGTGACGATTTGGCCCCCTCGTAGGTTTCCGACTGCAGGATCTCGCTGAGGAAGACCATCTCCCGATACTCGTTGGGGATCTCCAGGCCGATCACCGACTTGCCGGGGATGACCTCCACCACGCGCACCGCGATGGTCGAGAGCGCGCGGGCAAGGTCCTTCGACAGACCGCTGATCTTGCTCACCTTGGTGCCGGCGGCGAGCTGCAGCTCGAACAGGGTCACCACCGGACCCGGATGGACAGCGACCACCTGAACATCGATATCGAAATCGGCAAATTTCAACTCGACCTGACGCGACATCGCCTGCAGCGCCTCCGGGGAGTAGCCCTGGACCGTCTGCTTCGCCGGATCGAGCAGGGACAGGGGCGGCAGCTCGCTGTTGGGGTCGGCCTCGAACAGGGGCACCTGGCGCTCCTTCTCCACCCGTTCGCTGACCTTCGGCGCGTTGATCACCGGTTCGATACGGGGTTGTTTGCGGGTCACCGACCGCTTCTGCTCCTTCTTGATCAGCTCGACCCGCTCCTGACGCGCCCGCCTTGCCGCCAGGCCTTCCCGCCAGCGGATATAGAAGTGCTGGATCTTGCGCAGGGTGCCGAGCACCAGCCCGCCGAGAAAGTCCATCACGGTAAACCAGGAGACGCCGGTGAAGAGGGTGAACCCGCTGAGGAACAGCGCCAGCATCAGCAGGGAGCTGCCCGAGCGACTGAATGTGGCCTCGAAATGGCTGCCGAGGAAATTACCCAGCGCCCCGCCGGTGCCGGTGGGGAGTGTGGTCCCCAGATGGCCGGTATGCAGGGCCGCCAGGGCACAGCCGGACGCCAGGGTGATGAAAAAGCCGAGCCAGCGCACCAGCACCAGGTTCAGGTTGACCGAATCATCCGGATTGCGACGGCGAAACACCAGCACCGCGCTCCAGCTCAACATGACGGGAAAGAGATAGGCGAAGAGCCCGAAGAGATAGAGAAAGACATCGGCAAACCAGGCGCCGGCCGGGCCGCCCGAATTCGCCACCTTCATTGCGGGGCCGGTATAGGACCAGCCCGGATCCAGCGGCGAATAGCTGAACAGCGACAACAGCAGATAGCCGCTGAGGCAAAACAGACTCCACATGATGCCCTCGCGCAGGGCATGGCTGACGTGGCTCTGAAACGCGCTCTGATCCGGTGTCTGTTGTGTCTTGGCCTGTACTGGCATATTAATAATCTTTTTAAATTAAAATGTTACAGTTCTTTATTATTGTAGTTTCATAGGTACTGGTCGCGCAAGGCCGGATAGACCAGCTCACCCCCGCTGAGGTTGACCGCGGCGCTCAGCAGGGGATCGTCCCGCCACCCCTCCAGCAGGCGCCTGAGATAGGGCATCATCGCCGCGGAGAGGGCCTGGCTGGCACTCCTGGGGACCGCGCCCGGCATATTGGTGACGCAGAAATGGATCACCCCGTCCACCCGGTAGGTCGGCTCTCTGTAGTTGGTCGGCCGGGTGGTTTCGATACAGCCTCCCTGGTCAACGGAGATGTCCACAACCACGCTGCCGGATCGCATGCTCGAGACCTGACGGCCGGAGACGAGCTTCGGCGCCTTGGCGCCCGGTATCAGCACCGCACCGATCAGCAGGTCGGCATCGGCAACCGCCTCGCTGACGGCATCCTGGTAGGGATAGAGGGCGGTGACATTGGCCCCCAGTTCACGCATCGATCCCATCTTCTCCCTCAGACGATCGAACACCGTCACCCTGGCGCCCATGGCGGCCGCGAGCTGGGCCGCGTTACCGCCCGCCTCACCCGCACCCAGGATCACCACATGGCCCCGCTCCGCGGCCGGCAGACCGCCAAGCAGGAGCCCCCTGCCCCCCTGCTGGTGGTGCAGCAGGGTGGCGCCATTCTGCACCGCGATGCGGCCGGCGATATCGCTCATCGGGGCCAGGATCGGCAACCCGCCGCGATCCGCCACGGTCTCGAAGGCGATGCCGGTCACCCTCGACGCGAGCAGGCGCCGGGTCAAGTCCTCGTCCGCCGCCAGATGGAGAAAGCAGAACAGCAGCTGCCCCTCCCGCAGCATCTCCGGCTCGCTGCCATAGGGCTCTTTGACCTTGACCACCAGTTCAGCCTGATCGTACAGGGCCTGGGCGTCGGCGACGGTCTCCACCCCCGCATCCAGGTAGCGCTTATCCGGATAGCCGCTCGCCTCGCCCGCACCCTGCTCCAGGATCACCCGATGCCCCGCCTTGACCAGTTCGCCACAGGCCTCGGGCACCAATCCAACCCTGCCCTCGAGGGGTTTAATCTCTCTCGGTACACCGATTTTCATTCACAGCTTCTCTCGATTCTTTACCCCAGGGGGATGATTCCGTAGTATTCCCGCATTCCCGATTTAAGACTTGGATGCGGGTCACCGATTGAGGACGCGCCAGGCCAAGTCCCTCTATATATATGGTCTGCCAGGCTTCCGGCCATGGCAGAGCAGAGCTGGAGTAAGTATACATGAGTGAAACCAAGCATTGCCGTCTGTTGATCCTGGGTTCAGGTCCCGCCGGCTATACCGCGGCGGTCTATGCCGCCCGCGCCAACCTCGATCCCGTGCTGGTAACCGGCATGGAACAGGGCGGCCAGCTGATGACCACCACCGAAGTGGACAACTGGCCCGGGGACAACGCAGGGGTGCAGGGCCCGGAGCTGATGGAGCGCATGCGCCTGCACGCGGAACGATTCGAGACCGAGATCATCTTCGACCATATCAACAAGGCGGAGCTGGGCGAACGCCCCTTCCGTCTCACCGGCGACCAGGCGGTCTATACCTGCGACGCCCTGATCATCTGCACCGGGGCCTCCGCGAAATACCTGGGCATGGAGTCGGAGCAGGCCTTCCGCGGCCGCGGGGTCTCCGCCTGCGCCACCTGCGACGGCTTCTTCTACAAGAACCAGAGGGTGGCGGTGATCGGCGGCGGCAACACCGCGGTGGAGGAGGCGCTCTATCTTTCCCATATCGCATCGGAAGTGGTGGTGGTGCACCGCCGCGATCAGTTCCGCTCGGAGAAGATCCTGGCCGACAAGCTGAAGAAGAAGGCCGAGGAAGGCAATGTCACCATCGAATGGGACCATGTCCTGAACGAGGTGCTCGGCGACCAGAGCGGGGTCACCGGGATGCGGATCAAGAACGTAAAGGACGACTCCACCAAGGAGATCGATCTGCAGGGTGTCTTCATCGCCATCGGCCACCACCCCAATACCGCCCTGTTCGAGGGCCAGCTCGATATGACCAACGGCTATCTGCATGTCGCCGGCGGCCTGGAGGGCAACGCCACCCAGACCTCGACACCCGGCATCTTCGCCGCCGGGGATGTGATGGATCATGTCTACCGCCAGGCGATCACCTCCGCCGGCACCGGCTGCCAGGCGGCCCTGGATGCGGAGCGCTTTCTCGATGCCTTGGAGGAGGAATCCTCTTAAGGAAAGAGGTCCGCAGATGAACGCCAATAAACGCAAATGAGTTTTTGGTTGGCGGATGTTGTGATTGAGATACGGACCTGTGTGAAAATTTCACAATCGCACAGATAAATTGTTCACTTACCGAATCCCGCCCGGCGCCTATAGTTAAATCACAAGGAAGACGGTTCTTTCGGAACCACTATAACAGGGAGAGAATTGGGTATCCTCGGGTAGAAAACAAAATCGGAATCCATAATAAAAAGAACAAGACTGCTAATCAGCACAGGGATGTGCTGATCATCTTTCAGCCATCAGCGTACAGACCACCCGCCGATCCCGCCTCGGACCGTCGAATTCGCAGAAGAAGATATTCTAACTATATAGGTATAGTGAATATTTCAATTCCGCTCATTACGGTTTTTTATTCGTTAATAGTATTTTCAAGTAGTCTACTTTCGACCAGTTTCGAATAGTTTAAACCTATTTCTTGACCACTTCTTGACCATTTTTACTTCGCCGAAGCTGAGTTCAACCGTGCCTGAATACTATTTTTGTGATCCCACAATGTAGGATTTGCGAGCATGGTCAAACGTAAACGGTGGACTGCAGAAGAGGATGAATTCATCTGTGCTCACTACTAGGCGTATGGCCTACAGTGGGTAGCAGACCGTATGCCAGAGAGGACAAGGGGTGGGGTTGCCAAGCGTGCGGGCCAACTCGGTGTCAATGGAATTGATTGGACAGGTGCCGAAGATTACGTGATCAGGACATGTTACCGACACTTCGGTGCAGCCTACTGCCGGCAGTACATGCCGCGGCGGTCAGAGGTAGCGATCATGACCAGGGCCAGAAGGATAGGCGTAGCACGGGATCAGAAGAAGAGTAAGAAGACTATGCCGGGTCATGACGAGATCGGTTGTCAGCAGGCGGCGATCAAAACAGGGTGGATGAATCCGCCAGAAGATCTGCCAGAAGGGTTTTTTGAGTTGGCGGTTATTTAGTTGACTTTACAAATCATGTGTGTGGTGATTTTAATTGCAGATTTTCTACGACTTTTAAAATTAGATTTGCTTGTTTAATGCTTTCCTCACTAGCTTTATCCCCCAGCAACAAACTTTTCAACTCATTTAGAAGGAGCGTTTCGAGTTCTTCCAGGTATGTGTGGAAAATCTCGTGCCCATGTTTTTGTATGGCTTCTTCACGATGCGGTAATGCTACAACTAGTACTTTGATTACAATTGGATTTTCAATGATTTCAGTTTTATCAAGACTCTTTTGTATCATAAGATATTTTACATAATAATTACGTAGTATTAAATTGTAAGCAGAATAATATGCCCATGCTAAATCAGAAATGAAGGGTCTCGCCTTCTCAGCATCTATTCCGTTTAAACAGTTACGATCAAAGTCGTCACCAATAACGTCGATAACTTCTTTTAGGTGTGGATTCTCAGTAACTGCTTTCATCATAGTATCGAACTTATATGCGCCCAGTTGTGCTGCAAATACTTTTGCTGGCTTCATCTGAATCACAGAATTCCAAATTTGATCTACAGCTAATACTTGGCGTTTATATTGAGCATTTTGTCTGTTGATTATGCCTGACAAAGCCCCGCTGCTAAGTGATTTCATTTGTATCGAATTCTTATTTAAATCATCTCGGAGCTTTTCGAATTTTACATCGTATTCGTGTTTAACTGAGTGCGTTAGCCTTGTAAGAATCAGTTTCCTACCAAGCCACAATAGGATCAGCACTATTGAACTTGTTGTTATTGACGGTATCCATGCATTAATCTCCATACTTTTTATTTCCTATCGATTAGTAGTAGCTTTTATTATCTCTGATATTACTGGCATAGTTGGTCCAGATTCACTAGCAAGCAACCCTGTTTCCGCCCTACTAAAGAGGGCTTGAAATACAATATCTCTTGATTTCTCATCTGCTGCTTTGTTATTAATAAGTGACAAATAAAGATATGTTAATTGCTCTCTTTCTTCAGCATCTCTCATTAAATGAAATGCACTAAATGTGATTCTTGACAGTACTCTTACAAGATAAGCGTAAACTGCAACCAGCGTACCGAAGATAATAACCCCTTGGACGCTACCAAGATTTACATCTGATTCTTTACCGATTAACCATAGCGAAAAGAAATCACTAAAATACAATAATCCCACTGCGATGCTTGCTACAAGAGTAAGCGACCACAACAGACCCTGTAGTTTGAATTTTTTTGCTGCTTTATTCCAATAATCCGCAGGCTTTGCCAAGCGCAATAATTCTTCATATGTTTTTTCCAATGTTGATATATTATCCTTACATTGTTCTATATACTCATTAAACTCAGTCTGGTATCCGCCTTGAGCAGTTTTATGTTCTTTTTCTTTATCATTTAACCAACCTGGCCAACTATTTTTTGTAACATTATACCAATCTTGAAATTCAGCTTTAAATTCATCAACTTCTCGTACTAACTCGTTTTTCGAACTTGATAAAGCTTCTCTCAACCGAGATAGTGATTCACGTTCTGAAACACTACGCTTTGTTATGTCTGAATCCTGCATTAGGAATTCATAACCCAACAACACACCGATCAAATAATCTTGTTCATTTAGGTTTGCACATTGCTTCTTGATAAGAAAGTCAATGAAAGCAGTAGTGACTTTTAAGTTATATTTCAGATTGCACTTGTAGAAAGTTTCAGTATACGGCTGTCCGCTCCACAACCAGATTGCCCTCAATCCTCTTAGTTGTTCGTTTATTTGATTAATCCGATTTACATAAACTTTTTCATCTAATTCACTCGCTTCCTTTTCAAGATCATCGATTGCTGTAACAATACGAGATATATGCGTATAAGATGTAAAATGCTGATGAATCTCTTGAATTTTTGTACTTTCGAACCCTTCATATTTCCCTTTCCAGAATTCTATTTCTGTATTCAAAAACTCCTTTAATTCAGCTAGGTTTGTGAATTCCCATAACTGATCAGTAGCATCTTTTACTGCCAACTTTATTGTTTGCTGCATTATTTTATCCCTATCCATGACAATCAATTTACTGATTAAATAAACACTATATTATTATCACTACAGTCATGTTGAGTACAGCCTTTCCAGCAGTAAGGGCTCGAAAGGATGGGAATTCATTTCTTGGTAGATAACTGAATAATGAAGAGGCCCACAAACATGAACCCCAGGTTAGAACCCTTGGGGTTGGCGGGACTATGCATCCACAAGCTGCTGGTGACGATTACCAGGGTATTGCGGGACACATGAAAATATACTTGATTAAGGTCTTGTTGGGAGCGGCTAAGCCGCCCGCGGCTCCCCTTTCTGCCTCAGCACCTGCTGCCTGATCCAGGCCTCGGCCTCATCCTGGGATCCGAAGGTCAGGCCGCACACCTCATTGCAGCGACCAGTTACCGTATCGAGCACCACACGGGGTGTGAGGGGTGGAAAGTCGCTGATTGTCACCGGTGTTAATACCCTGCCCCCATGACTCCCGGTATCACTCTGCCAGCCCAGGATCGGGAAGGTATCGATCTGAGATTTATCGTCATAAAACAGGCCAACAAGTAGCACCAGGTGGGGTTGAGAATTGATCATAGGCTCGGGCTCATCAGGATCCAGCCCGTGAATTTCGTAGTCTCGACCGTCTACGGTTCGGATCCAGGGCTGGGCACGTTTACCAGGGGACTGCTTGTAATATACCCGGGCGATCTGTGACTCAGCAATGAACTCATTTGACCCATAACTACCTATCGAAAAATAGCGCATCTCCATCCTCCTATTCCGCCACCTGCACAGGGATGTGCTGATCATCTTTCAGCCATCAGCGTACAGACCACCCGCCGATCCCGCCTCGGACCGTCGAATTCGCAGAAGAAGATATTCTGCCAGCGGGAGAGGCCCAGTTTGCCGTCGATGATCGGCACGGTCTCGGATGGGCCCACCAGACCCGCCTTCAGATGACTGTCCCCATTGCCGTCCTGGGCATCGTGCAACCAGACACCCCGGGGGATCATTTTACGCAGCAGGTCGATCACATCGGTCTGTACGCTCTCATCCCAGTTTTCCTGAATCATGATCGCCGCCGTGGCCCCTTGGGCGTAGGCATTGACCAGGCCTTGTTGGATCCCGCTCTGGTTTACCAGACGCTCGACCTGGTCGGTTATATCCACAAGGGTCTCCCGGCTGTGGGTCTCTAAATGTATCGTCTCACGCATACCTGTAACTCACTCTTGGGCCATAGGACGCCAGCCATATCTGAACCGCCAACGGATTTACAATCCCGCCACCTGACCCATCATCGCAGTACAAAACCCGATAATTCAACCAGATAAGGCAGTTTCTTTATGCCTCCCCATGGCAATTTACAGGCTATTTTACAACACGCCAAATTGGCATGTTTTTTTTGTTTAGATAACAGGCGTTTACATCCGCCCGCTTAAAAAAGCACGACAGTTTGTCAGGTTCAAGGGATCGAAGGCGCCTGTTTTGACATCCTTCCATAGGCACTTTTTCCAAAACAATCAATAGGATATCGAATTGGCGCAAGCAATGGCACAGGGATTGCTGCTGGCTAATAGTTGCGCTTGCAGGGGCCAACTTAGATCTGCAGTAAAAAATATCGCGATTGCAGGATTCCGAATTCGTTGACGTGGTAAAGCTTCACCGGCGCCGACCACCGCGCCGGGCGGTATGAACGCATGCATCGACGATTCTGATCCAGGCCAAGGGGGATTGAAATGAAGAGACGATGGTTCATACCGCTACCCAAGTGGTTGTTCGGTGGCGATGCCAAGCCAGGGCAGGGTCGGCTCAACGGCAGTGACGAGCCAGATGCCAGGCGCCGGCGTTTTTTCACCCGCGCCGCCGTCAGTGCGGTGAGTGTGACCGGTACTGCCGGTCTGGCCAAGGCGGTGGTGGACAGTCTCCCGCAACCCGACCTGAAACAGCGCTACAACAAAGATGCCGTCAACGGTGAAGAGGAACTCCTGTCCCGTGAATATGTGCTCATGACCGAGCGTGAAAAGCAGGCCATGGTGCAGACACTCATCGATAACTATGACGAAAAATCCTGATCACCGGGTGATCGTTCCATTCCCTTCGATAGCCACTTGATCAGAGGACAGCCATGCCCAATCAAGACAAGAGCAAAGAAAAAGAGAGCAGACCCACCACCCGCCGGGATTTTCTGCGCGGCGCGGGCAACTACACGGTGGCCTCACTCTCCGGTGCGGCGATGCTGCTGGCCGACCCCAAACCGGCGAAAGCGAATATCACCTGGGCGGAACATTTCCAAAAGAACTACCGCCTGATGACGGAAGAGGAGAAGCAGGAGGCCATCGAACGCCTGGAAACCCGATATTCCGAGGAGTACGGTAAAAAAGTCACGGTAGACGGCACACCCTCCATAGAGGGTGTGCTGTTCGGCTATGCGCTGAATATTCAGAAGTGTATCGGTTGCCGGCGTTGCGTTAAGGCATGCGTGGCCGAGAACAACCAGTCCCGCGGCGATGAACAGCAGATCGAATGGATTCGGGTTCTGCGCATGGAGAAGGGAAATTTTTCCGCAGAGGACAGGGATCAGCACGGCTATCCGGAATCGTTCGGCGTTCAGGTCGGCGGCAACGCCTATAAGCCTGCAGGGGTGGTGCTGGAGGGCCAACACTACTATGAGCCCGAACAGGTGCCGGAAAAGGATGCCTTCTACTTCCCCATGCAGTGCATGCAGTGTGAGAAGCCCCCCTGCGTGAAGGTCTGCCCGGTGCGCACCACCTACCGCGACCCGGACGGCATCGTCGTCATCGACTACAACTGGTGCATCGGCTGTCGCATGTGCATCGGCGCCTGCCCCTACTGGGCGAGACGATTCAACTGGGGCGAACCCAATCTGCCGAAGGAGGAGATGAATCCCGTCACCCACTATCTCGGCAACCGCCCGCGCATGAAGGGGGTCGTGGAGAAGTGCACGTACTGCGTGCAACGCACCCGCAAGGGGCGTTGGACCGCCTGTGTCGAGGTCTGTCCCGTCGGCGCACGCAAGTTCGGCAATCTGCTGGATCCCAACAGTGAAATCCGCAAGGTCCTCGCCAAAAAGAAGGTGTTTCGCCTGCGGGCCGACCTCAACACCTATCCAAAGTTTTTCTATTTCATGGATTAATGGGAGATCTCATGATGCGCTTTACTCAATTCGTGGTTGATTTCCTGCGGGCGGGATTCACCGGCGGCATCCTTTTCTGGTGCTGGATGCTCTTCCTCGCATTCTTCATCATGCTCTGGGGCTATGGCGAATATGTGCAGATCGCCAACGGCATGATCGTCACCAATCTCAATGATCAGGTCAGCTGGGGATTCTACCTGGCCAACTTCGTGTTCATGGTCGGCGTGGCCGCGGCGGCGGTCACGGTGGTGTTTCCCGCCTATGTCTACAAGCACAAGGAGCTGCATCGAATCGTCATCCTCGGTGAAATGCTCGCCATTGCCGCCGTGGTGATGTGCCTGTTGTTCGTGATTGCGCACATGGGAAGACCGGACCGGCTATGGCATATCCTTCCGGTGATCGGCATCTTCAACTGGCCCCATGCCATGTTGACCTGGGATGTGATCGTACTCAGCGGCTATCTGCTGCTCAACATCATCGGCGGTTTCTACTACCTGTATAAAAAATATGCCGGCGGCGAAGTCAACAAGGCGTTCTATCTGCCGATCGTCTATATCGCCATCGTCTGGGCGCTGAGCATCCACACGGTTACCGCTTTTCTGATCAATACCATGCCGGCGCGTCCGATGTGGTTCCACTCGATGATGCCGATCAAGTTCATCACCACCGCCTTTGCCGCCGGTCCTTCATTGATCATCATCGTATTCCTTCTGGTGCGTCGATTCACCCCAATGAAGATCGCCGATGAGGCCTTCGATCTGCTATCCCAGATCGTTGTCTGGTGCCTCGGTATCGCCCTGTTTCTGACCATGTCTGAAATCGTCACCGAGCTCTATCCGGCCACCGAACACTCCCTCGGCCTGCAATACCTGATGTTCGGGCATAACGGCCTCAACAGCCTGGTGCCCTATTTCTGGATCGCGCTCACCCTGATGGTGGTGTCATTCGTGCTGCTGCTGATACCCAGGCTCAGAAAGAACCTGACCCTGTTGCCCTTCATCTGCGCCGCCGCCTTTGTCGGCATTTGGATCGAAAAGGGAATGGGACTGATGCTGCCCGGCGTCATCCCGACGCCGATCGGCGAGTTCGCGGAGTATACACCGAGCCATATCGAACTGATGGTGGTCGGCGGGGTATGGGCGATCGGTTTCTTCCTCCTCACCATCCTGCTCAAAGGCGCGGTCGCGGTGCTTTTGGGCGAGGTGAGTTATCAGCCGCAGACAGACAAGCGACCTGTTTCAAGCGAACAGGGAGAAGCGGCAATCTAGCTTCATGACGCATGGCATGTAGAGACAAAATCGATTTGGAGAAACAATGATGACAAGCTATCGAAACCATCTGTCAATCATGGGTCTATGGTTGCTGGCGATCTTGTCGATCAAACCTTCGCTGGGCGCCGGGCTGGAGCAAACCGGCGAGTGTTTTGAAAGCAGGGACGGCATGTCTCAGGTCGATGTCCATGAATCAGCAGCCGGCGTGGTGAATGTGAAATGCTCACCCGAAACCGGCGGCGTACTCTGGTGGGGAGATCCTTTCGAAGGCACTGTCCCCATGGGGGACATGGAAGTCGAGGCGGACTACTGGCACGAAGAGGCCGTGGTGAAACCCCGCGAACCGCAGATCGACAGGAACAAAATGCTGACCATATGCAGTATGGCCTGCCACAACGGCGTCTATGTTCCGATCCCCTACAACAAGGATGCCCGCCCGTTGAAGATGCATCTGGACATTATCCCGGATGCCATGAACCTCAAACATGGCAAGGGAGGCGTTTGGTGTCTGGATTGTCACCACCTGGTCGATCGCACCAAGCTGATCGACAACTTCGGCTATTCAGTCAGCTTTAACCAGCCGCAGAAGCTCTGCGGCAAGTGCCACGGCCAGGTCTATCGCGCCTGGCGCGACGGCATTCACGGAAAACGCATCGGGATGTGGGACCAGGGCGGCAAAAAACGCTGGTGGGTCTGCACTGAATGCCACAATCCGCACGACGTTGAACAGGGCGACAGGAACTCCGGTTTTGCCCAGCTGGCGCCGGAGCCTGCACCCAACCTGCCCAAGGGCATGACGAATGCGGACCATGAAAGGATGCATCATGGTCCGGATAAAGGTGATTCAACGCATTAAGGTTGGCCGCAAAAACGATGTCCATGCAGTGACACTGGTCAGGGTACGGGGGTATTGATCCATGGTCCGTAATCCGGGATGAAAGCAAACTGGTCGATGGGGAAAGAGGCGTGACAACAAGTTTCCAGAACAGAGAAGAGACCAGGCGACAGGCATTCGAGTCGATCTGGGAAAGCCAGATCGACGCGGTGTTTGCCGATGTCGCGGCGGTGTACGACAGGGCCAACGACTTTGCCAGTCTCGGCACCCTGAAAGGTCTGCGTCGCAAGTTCATTGCGACGATTGACGTCTTCCCCGGTCAACGGGTCCTCGATGTCTGCGCCGGCACCAATGTGATCGGCATCGACTTGCTGAAAAAGGAGCCGGACCTCGATGTCCACGCGGTCGATCGCAGTAATGCGATGCAGAAAGTCGGCTATCACCGCGCGTCACAGCAGGGCTTTGAAATCAAGGGACGCATCTGCGACGTGCACCAGCTGCCGTTCCCCGACAACCATTTCGATATCGTCACCCTGCAATATGCGACCCGCCACCTGCGCGTGATCGATGTCTTTTCGGAGATCAACCGGGTGCTCAAGCCGGGGGGGCATTTCTATCACTTCGACATGCTCAGGCCGGCCAACAAAATCATCGAAGAGGCCTATTGCCTCTACTTGAAGGGCTGTCTCAAAACAGTATCCTGGGCCATCAATTGCGGTCCGGAAGCGAGAACCTGCTGTGACTATTTCATCGATGCCATACGTCTCTTCTACTCCACGGATGAGCTCTCCCGGCTGCTCTCAGAACTGGGTTTTTCGGATGTCGACGGCAGACCCCTGCTGGGCGGTACGGTTGCGATACACAAGGCATGCAAGGCTTAGCGGAAGTCGATGACGGATGCACAGATAGATTATGAGAAAAGACATTATGACGATTGATAACAGATTGTTTGCTTTCATTTGCCTCACTGCGATCACGCTGTCGCCGGTCTCGGCCGTGGCACTGGATGCGCCTGCTCTCTACCACGAACGCACCTGTATCGCCTGCCATGGAAGCAACGGCAGGGAACCGGCAATGGATGACTATCCTAAATTGGCCGGACAGTCCGAAGAGTATCTGCTGACTCAGATGCGGGATATAAAAAACGGATCGCGGTCGAATGCGCACTCGATCGCGATGAAAAACGTCATGCATCTGATCAGCGACGAGGAGATGTCGATATTGGCGAAGTGGTTGGCCAAGCTGCCTGAATAAGTTGCACACCGGCTGTCAACTGGGCCGGTACGCGCGGGCATCAGCGCCAGGCGGCATCAGCCAGGGAACTGATCTGTTCGTAATAGGCGTCGCGATCCATGCCGAGCAGGGTGGCGCCGAAGATTTCCGCGTCGTTTGCGGTGGCGAGATCGCCGTAATTGACCAGTACCAACTGATAGAGGATAAGCGCGGGTAGCTCGTCGTGTCGATTTTCGAAATAACTGTGCAGCGAGATAGTGTAGCCGTCATCGGGATTATCGGAAACAGGCTCGGTCTTGGCGAACATCCCCGGTTCAATACCTTCGGAGGTAAACCTGACCTGTACCGGATAGCGGACCGACTTGCGATCGTCAAGCATGCTGAGCACGGTCTGGTAGTCGATGTTTTCGCCATAGCGGTTTCGAATCTCCTTTGCCTTTTCAAGGGCATGCAGCGAGACCGCGCCGTGGATAACCTTTCCTGCTCTTTTTTTGACCTTGGGTGTTTGATCTGTCATGACAGTTATACTCGCATTACCGGCCGGGGATAGACGATGTCCGACTACAAGCTGAAGTTTAGCGAAGATCCTATCGAGGAATCCAGGCAGCGCACCATGGATGAGATCCACCGCTTTATCGGGATGATGGACGGGCGGCCGCTCGCGGTGGTGACCCTTAGCGAAGAACAGAGCGAGCTTTGGGATTCGGAAGGAGAGATCGATTTCCAGGATCTGTTTGGTCGACAGATAGTCAGCCAGGTTTCGGATGGCAGCACCGAAACCCTGCTGATCCGCAACCACCAGGGTTTTCCCCTGGCGCTGGCGGCATTGAACGCCAGTGATGGCTGGCAGGGACTGGGTATAGACAAACGTTTGCGCTTTGAGGTCGCGAGGATGTTTCAGAATGATGAAACTGAATTCATCTAAACAAACAGCTGCATACAGCATTCACCGCCTGGAGGTCTCATGATGAACATTTCGATTTGCAAGGCATTGTCTCTGTTGGGACTCATTGCAAGCTTCCTATTCGCCACCGCACATGCCCAAAACAGCGATGCTGACAGCGCCAGCCTCTATCTCGCCAAGGCCTGCGCGGGGTGTCATGGGGTGGACGGCCGTACACCCGCGACCCCCTACTACCCGAAGGTTGCAGGGCAAAACGAAACCTACCTCTACAATCAACTGCGCGACTTGAAAAACGGCAGCCGCAACAACAGCCAATCGAGTATCATGAAGGGCATCATGACGGCCGTCAGTGATGAGGAGATGCGTGCCATCGCCGCATGGCTTGCAAAACAGTAGACGACACGGATTCCCATGGGGAAAGCGGAAAAACAACCGCCATCACAAGCTACAAGTCAGCCGCCAAACAGATAGCGAATCGCCTTGCGGTTGGTCCAGGAGCTGGCCAATCGGAGGGCCTGCGCATAAGAGACCCAACGATATTCCGCATGCTCCTTTACGTGCAGCCTGGGCTGCCGCCTGTATTGCAGCCTTACCGCAAACCAGTGTTCGGTGTTGGCATGCACATGGGCACCGTAGCGGGAACGCCAGGCGGGGAGGATCGGAAAGGTCTCCCGGCAAGAGAGATCGACCAGGCTCCCTCCAACGAGAATCCCGGTCTCCTCGTAGAGCTCCCGACGCGCGGCCTGGGCGGCAGACTCACCCCACTCCAGGCTGCCGGTCACCGATTGCCAGAAGTCCCCGGGGCGGGTGCGACGCAGCATCAACACCTCACCCGCCGCGGTATAGACGACTACCAGGACCGATTCGGGCCGCTTATTTGCTTTCTTCACTGACCGGTTTACGCACCCGGATCGAGAGCTCCCGCAACTGATCCGCGCCCACTTCCGAGGGCGCGGAGGTGAGCGGACAGGCAGCGGTCTGGGTCTTGGGGAAGGCCATCACTTCACGGATCGAGGCGGAACCGGTCAACAGCATGACCAGGCGGTCGAGACCGAAGGCCAGGCCGCCATGGGGAGGACAACCGAATCGCAGCGCGCTCAGCAGGAAGCCGAACTTCTCCTCGGCCTCCTCTTCGCCGATCTCCAACAGCCGAAAGATCTTCTGCTGCACCTCCTGCTGGTGGATACGGATCGAGCCTCCGCCCAGTTCGACGCCGTTCATGACCATGTCGTAGGCCCGCGATTTGCAGGCCCCGGGATCACGCTCGAGCAGCTCGAGCTGGTCCAGTTTCGGCGAGGTGAAGGGGTGGTGCAGGGGCGCCCAGCGGTCGTGCTGCTCGTCCCACTCGAACATCGGGAAATCGACCACCCAGAGGGGCTGCCACTCGCCCTGGAGCAGCTCCAGGTCATGCCCCAGCCTGACCCGCAGCGCGCCCAGGGCCTCATTGACCACATGGCTCTTGTCGGCGCCGAAGAAGATCAGGTCACCGTCCTTGGCCCCGGTGCGCTGCATGATCGCCTCGACCACAGGATCAGGTAGAAACTTGAGGATCGGCGACTGCAGGCCCTCGGTCCCCTTGGCGATCTCGTTGACCTTGATGTAGGCCAGGCCCTTGGCGCCGTAGATGGCGACGAACTTGGTGTATTCGTCGATCTGCTTGCGGCTGAGCGAACTGCCGCCGGGCACCTTCAACGCCGCGACCCGGCCCTTGGGGTCCTTCGCCGGGGCGGAAAAGACCTTGAATTCGACCTCCTTCATCAGGTCGCGCAGATCCACCAGCTCGAGGGGGACGCGCAGGTCGGGGCGATCCGAGCCGAAGCGCTCCATCGCCTCGTCATAGCTCATGCGCGGGAAGGGATCGGGCAGATCCACATCCAGTATCTCCTTGTAGAGCTGACGAATCATCTCCTCGTTGATCTCGATGATCTCGTTCTCGTCGAGAAAGGAGGTCTCGATATCGAGCTGGGTGAATTCGGGCTGCCTGTCGGCACGCAGGTCCTCGTCGCGAAAACAGCGCACGATCTGGTAGTAGCGATCCATGCAGGACATCATCAGCAGCTGCTTGAACAGCTGCGGGGACTGGGGCAGCGCGAAGAAGGAGCCCGGATGGGTACGGCTCGGTACCAGATAGTCCCGGGCCCCTTCCGGGGTCGCCTTGGTCAGCATCGGTGTTTCGATATCGAGAAAACCGTTGTCATCGAGGAAGCGGCGCAGCACCTGGGTCACCCTTGCCCGGGTACGGATCTTCTCCAGCATCTCGGGACGGCGCAGATCCACATAGCGGAAGCGCAGGCGGATCTCCTCGGAGGCCTTCTCATGCTCGTCGAGCTGAAACGGCGGGGTATCGGCAGGATTCAGCACCTCCAGCTCCAATCCCAGGACCTCGATCTCACCGGTGGGCAGATCGGGGTTTACCGTGCCCTCGGGCCTGGGCCTGACGCGGCCCTTGATACGCAGCACATACTCATTGCGCACCTGCTCCGCAATGCTGAAAACCTCGGGCAGATCCGGATCGTAGACCACCTGCACCAGCCCTTCCCGGTCCCGCAGATCGATAAAAATGACCCCGCCGTGATCCCGTCGGCGGTGCACCCAACCACAAAGTTCCACTTCCTGGTCGATATGAGAGCTGTTGATCTGTCCACAATAGTGACTGCGCATGGAAATTTCCTGTGAGAATCCGCTGATACCAGCCCGGCAACGGGCTAAAGAGCGGGAATGTTACGGCTTGACCTCTGCCTCTGCAAGCCCATCGGCATCGGCCGGATTGACCGCCCCCATGGAGAGCAGCATCTTGAGTCCGTCGTCGACGCTCATGTCCAGCTCCCTTATATCCTCCTTCGGCACCAGGACGAAATAGCCGCCGGTGGGATTGGGCGTGGTCGGCACATAGACATTGACCACATCCCGTCCGGTGGCCTGCTGCACCGCGCCACTCTCTTCACTGGTCAGGAAGGCGAGGGTCCAGAGCCCGCGGCGCGGGAACTCCACCAGGATCACCTTGCGAAACGACCGGCCCTTGTCGGCGAACATGGTCTCGACCATCTGCTTGACCGCGGAGTAGACCGATCTGACCAGCGGTATCCGCGCCAGCAGCCTCTCCCACATGCTCACCACCTTGCGGCCGAAGAGATTGGCGGCAACCAGGCCGGTGAGGAGCAGGATCAGCAGGGAGAGCAGGACACCCAGTCCGGGTATGTGAAAGCCGAACAGATTATCCGGACGGTAGGCCTCGGGCAGCAGCAGCAGGCTGTTGTCCATCCAGCCCACGAGCAGATTGATGACCAGGAAGGTAGCCCCCAGGGGCAGCCATACCAGGAGACCGGCCACGAGATAGCGGCGGAGAAAGCTCATCGCACTGTTTCCCGCCGCGCTTCAGTGGCAGCCGCAGGAGCCGCCGCCGCAGCTTGACGCCTTTTTCTCTTTGCCGGCGGATTTGCCTTCGCCGGCGCCGCTGTCGTGGATGTTTTTCTTGCCCCCACTCTTGAAATCGGTTTCGTACCAACCGCCGCCCTTGAGGCGGAAGGCGGCGGCGGAGATGATCTTTTTCAGCGTATCCTGCTTGCATTCCGGACATTCGGAAAGGGCCGGATCGCTCATCTTCTGGATGGCTTCCAGCTCATGATCACAGGCCTCACAGCGATACTCGTAGATAGGCATGATAGGTTCCTCAATATTCGATCCGCAGCGGCAGCGATGTCTGGCATACCCCTGAAACGGGGAATCCTACCATAATGGGGATGGGAAACGACATTTCAAGGCCCGAAACAGCCCCGGCGCCGGCCAACAGGCGTCGCATTCACCGCTGAGCAGGGCTTGCGAGCCCGGGGCCGGGTGATCAGTCAGAGAGCGTCGCATCCGCTGCGGGAGAAGCGCCACTTCGGCCCGCCGAAGAATCACGACAGGCGCGGCAATCAATCGCTGTCCTGTTCCTGTCTCTCTCTGCGTTGACGCAGCATCTCACCCTGGCGTCGTGTGATGTGGCGGATCAGGGCATCCTGGTCACTGCTGCGAATGAGGTTGAAATTGATCCTGGTATGGTAGGGATAGGCGCTGTCACCGCCCGCGGCCTCTTCGATGCCGACCACATCGCCGTAGGCGATGATTCCGGTATACGAGGGCAACAGCAGCAGCTTGAGCTCAACCAGCGCTCCCGGCTCGAGCTTTTCCTTGATGTCCATGGCGATTCCGCCGGCACTGAGGTTGACCGTGCTGGAGGGACGATTCAGCAGTTCATTCTCATCCGCGAGGAAGCTCTGTCCCAGCAGATTGATCTTCTCATCCAACGCCTTGAGGTAGTCGGCGACGTCCGGATCGCGCTGCTCGATACGGTGCAGGGGCGCCGAGAGGTGCTGGCTGATATTCTGCAGTCTGGTCATTACGGTGAACCTGTCACTCTCCTGCAGCTGTTCATCGATACTCTGCGGCAGCTCGTTTCGGGTTATCACCCGATAGCTGACCTGGATCGAATCGTCGATACGGAAGAACTCTCTGCGTTCATCCCGGGAGATTCCCTTTTCGTCATTGCTCATCAATCAGCACTCCTCTCCGCCTCAGACTGGTGTTCACTGGCCTTGATCACCTGGCCGCTGTCCTCATCCTCACCTCGCTGAATAACCAGCTCCACACGCCTGTTTTGCGCCCTGTTCTCGCTGGAATCGTTGGCAACCAGCGGCTGAGAGTCGGCATACCCCTGGATCAGAAAACGGTTTTCGTCAATCGCGGCGTTACTCAGCATAGCATGTACCACGGTCACAGCCCTGGCTGATGAGAGTTCCCAGTTGGAGCGGAAACGGCGTGTCGAAATCGGCACATTATCGGTATGACCGGCAACGATTATCTTGCCGGGCGTGGTGGCGATCACATCGGTTATCTTGGAAATCACTTCGAAGAAATCGGGATTGAGATTGGCACGCCCGGATGGGAACGAGCCCTTCTCCTGAATACGGATGATGATCTTCGTATCCTCCATCTCCACATCCAGCAATCCGGCCGTGATTTCCCCATCCAGCATCTCCTGCAGCTCCTCCGCCTGTTCCTTGACCTCTTGCTCGAGCTGCGCCTGCATCGCCGCCTTTGCCGCATCGATATCGAGCTCCGGATCGATCAGATCCTCGCTCTGCTGCTGCTCCTCGCGCTGCAGAAACTCCTTCTCCATATCCGCTGTCGACTGGCGCAGTTCGTCCAACGGCGTCGGTTCGGGCTTGCCCGGGCTGAACTCCTGCATGATGACGCTGGTGCCCTTGACCACGTCCATCACCGGGATTTCACGCTGCACACCGAAGGCGTCCTTCATCGACTCGGCCATTTTCTTGAACCGTTGGGCATCGACCTCCGCGAACGAGAGCAGGAGCACGAAGAAGCACATCAGCAGCGACATCAGATCGGCAAAGGTCGCCAGCCAGGGCGGCAGGCCGTCGGGACACTTCGGGCACTCATCAGCCATCTGTTCAGGCTTCCTGAACCGGGCGCTTGCCGGTCGGGAGGTAGGTGCTCAGCAGTTGCTCCAGCACCCGTGGATTCATGCCTTCCTGGATACCGGATATGGTTTCGATGATCAGGGATTTATTGGTCTTCTCCATGGAACTGGCCCTGGCCAGTTTGTCGGAGATGGGCTGCGCGAAGGCGTTCGCGATGACAGCGCCATAGAGGGTCGTCAGCAGGGCCACCGCCATGGCGGGACCGATGCTCGCAGGATCCGACATATTGGCCAGCATCTGCACCAGACCAACCAGGGTACCGATCATACCCATCGCCGGGGCCATGGTGGCCATGTTTTTGAACATAGTTTGACCCACTTCATGGCGCTGGATCGTCAGATCGATATCCTTTGTCAACAGCTTATTGACCAGCACCGGATCGTGGCCGTCCACGCACAAGCCGATGCCCTGCTTGAGGAATGGATTGCCGATCTCCTGGCCCTCCAGCGCCAGCAGGCCGTTCTTACGCGCGATGTCGGCCAGCTCCACCGCCTCATCTATCAGTTTCTTCGGATCATCCGTCTTATAGAAGAAGGCCTTCATGCCAATACTGAAAGAGCCGAGGAAATCACCCAGCGAGACCTGCATCAGGGTGACCATGAAGGTTCCCCCGACCACAATCAACAACGAGGGGACATTGACGAACAGCATGACATCGCCACCCGAAGCGATCGCTCCGATGATAATGCCGAAACCACCCAATAGACCAACCAGAGTAGCAATATCCACAGATTATTTCTCCGAATCCCCGTACTGTTTTTTGATTCGTTACTAAACCGTTCGAGATCGACCCGTCCAGGGCGATCGCATGCATTGAGAAAGGACTCCAATCTGTTTGTTTTAGCGGTAGGAATAGGTCAAACTTTAATTCCTCAAGGGGTGGGAAAGAATCGGCTTTTTGGCTCCGAAAAGGGTGAATTTCGGCTATAGAAACGGCATTTTGCGGGTCAAATTGTCACCTCCATGATACCTTTGCACTCACTATGGCAGAGAGAAAAAACGTTCTGATCACCGGCTGCTCCAGCGGTATTGGCCACAGCGTCGCCACCGGGCTCAAGGATCGCGGCTACCGTGTCATCACCAGCGCCCGCAAGGAGGAGGATGTCAGGGAATTGCAGCGCCAGGGGTTTGAATCGCTGGCCCTCGATCTTGCCCACAGCAGCGCCATAGAGAAGGCGGTGGATCAGCTGCTGGAACTCACCGACGGCCGCCTCTATGCCCTCTTCAACAACGGCGCCTACGGTCAGCCGGGGGCGGTTGAAGATCTCAGCCGCGAGGTATTGAGGCAGCAGTTTGAAACCAATCTCTTCGGCTGGCATGAGCTGACATGCCGGGTGATACCGTTGATGCGCAGACAGGGCGAGGGACGCATCATCCAGAACAGCTCCATCCTGGGCTTTATCACCCTGCCCTATCGAGGTGCCTATGTGGCCAGCAAGTATGCCCTCGAGGGATTGAGCGACACCCTGCGCCTGGAACTGGCCGGCAGCGGCATCCATGTCTCGCTGATCGAGCCCGGCCCCATCGAGAGCCGGTTTCGGGAAAATGCCCATGCCATGTTCAACAAACATATCGACAGTGACCGCTCCGTGCATCGGGAATACTACAGGACGATGGTCAAAAGACTCGAAAAACAAGGGCATGCCGCCCCCTTCACCCTGCCGCCGGAAGCGGTGCTGAAGCGAGTCATCCACGCCCTGGAGAGCAGCAATCCGAAACCACGCTACCCTGTCACCTTCCCCACCCGCCTCTTCGCGGTGCTGCGCCGCCTGCTCAGCAGCCGCGCCATGGATCGCACCCTGCTCTGGGTCAGCGGCGGTGGCAGACGCTGATGGCTCCAGCTGAGATTCCAGGTTGAAGCGGCAAGGGGTTCTGTGACATCATCCTTGCCCCTTTTCCAACCTTGAAGTCCGATACCTGCTATGTCGAATGAGATCCCAACCCCCATTGAGATCAAACTGCATCAAAAATCCCGTCTATTGACGCTGCGATTTTCCGACGGCATGAGCTTTGAACTCCCTTGCGAATATCTGCGTGTCTTCTCCACGGCGGCAGAGGTCAAGGCGAGCGACTCCCCCGTTACCGGCAAGGAGTCTGTCAACATCACCCGAATCGAACCCCAGGGGCAGTATGCGGTGCGCCTCCTTTTCGATGACGGCCACGATACCGGAATCTACTCCTGGGAGAGCCTCTACCGGTTGGGTATGGAGCAGGAAAGGAACTGGGCCGACTACCTGGCCAGGCTTGAGGCCATCGGCTACCAGCGCAAGGAGACAGGGGGACAGGAGCGCCGGATCAAGCTCTACTACTTCTCCTGGCTGGCGAACAAAACCGGCAGAGAGAGTGAAGAGCTGGTGCTGCCGCCATCCGTGACGACCGTAACGGAGCTGCTGGACCTCCTCAGGAAGCGCCGTTATCAAATCGCCCAGGTCTTCGATGAATCGCTCTTGAGACCCACCGTCAACAAGCAGTTCGCGGAGTTTTTCACCCGCCTGGAAGATGGGGACGAGGTGGCCTTGGTACCCAATCGCCCGACACCGCCCGCAACGCCTGATATCTAGCACCGCCCGCCGGTCGCGCAGGATCGGGAATCGGCTCAGTTCAGATCGAAGTTTAGAACCTGCGGTTTGCCGTTGCGCACGATCTCGACCTGGATGCTCGTCACATCCTTCAATTTTTCGATCAGCTTCATCGCCTCCTGATCGTTGGAGAGGGCGATGCCGTTTACCGAGGTGACCAGGTCCGAGGGCCGTACCCCCAGTTGGTTGTAGAGTTCGCGATTCTTCTGCGGCAGTATCCGGTACCCTTTCATGCCCTCCCTGGATTTGACCGGCACAAAACGCACGTACTCAAAAATCTTGAGCGGCTCATTACGCAACACGTCGCTGTATTTGCTGAGATTTTTACTTGGCCTCTGTTCTGCGGCGCTGGGGCCTGTACTCAACCTGGTTGCGCCTTTGGAGGATGCCGGTCTTTTTCTGGCCGCCGGGGCCGATCTTTTCGAGACCTTGGGAAAACGCAATGTTTCCGACTGCCCATTTCTCGACAGCACCACCCGGTCGTTGAATACCGCCTGCAAGGTAACCCCCGACATCACGGCGTTGCCGACTTTATAATATTTTTGCACGTTGCCCGAGGTGCCGATTATCGCCTCCCCCTTATCGGCTTCATCGGCGACGAACACCCCATGCAGGGTCAGGTTGAGTCGGGTTTCAGGCGCCTTGGTATCGATCTTCTTTACCGCTTTAGGGGCCCCCGCGACCCCGAAGAGATGCAGATTCGCCACGCTGTCGAGCCGGTTGGTTGCACCCCTGTTGCTCATGGCGGGTGTTGTTTTCCCCCCCTGTTTCAGCGTCTGCTGCTGAATCTCCGGCGCCGGAATCAGACTCCAGGTGAGTTCCGCCGCACGCCAGCTGATCAGCAGCACCAGCAGCAGCGCCAGCGCCACCGGCAGCTGCTTGGTCAGCAGATTCTCCAGCCACTTTGGCGCGCTCTTTTCTGACATCCAGCCGTTGAGATAGGCTTGGGCCTGTGTCGCGATATTCATCTAACTCCCCGCATATCCGGCCGCTACTCCGGATATCGCATAAGCTTGGGCTTTAATTTGAAGCTCTTTTTTATCTTAGCAGCCATTTTTTCAGCCAATCTGTGATCCACCTCCGGTCCGACTCGAATCCGATAGTGCTGTTTACCGTTCAGCTTCACCTTCTCCATCTGCGCCGGAAGATCGGCCTTACGTAGCTGTTCGACCAGTTTTTTCGCATTATTCTCATTGGTAAGGCTGGCAACCTGGATCACCCAGGCTGTGGGCGAGGGTCTTGCGGGTGAACTCCGGGGCGCACCCTCGGGCTTTGCGGCAGGCGGGGTACTCTCCTTGACCGGGGCCGGTTTCGCTTCGGGGGTCGGTTCGGCTTCAGCCTTGGATGCCGGTTTGGATTCAGATTTCGCAACCGGGGGAGCAGCCTGCCGCTGCTCGATCGCCCTTTGCTGTTGACTCCCCGCTTCCGGCAGGGGTCTTCTTACCGGGGGTTTGGCCGGTATTTTGTAGTCCGAGACAGTGCGTCGCTCGACCGGCTCTTCGATCAACATGGGCACGAATATCACCACCAATGCGACAAGCACCGCGCCACCCAACAGTCGCTGTTTTAATCTCTCCTCCAGTGCCATATCCACTATTCCAGCTTACGATTCAGTAACAGGTTGAACCCTATGCAGGGATTCAGTCCTTGTCTGTTGATCCAAGTATATCAGTTCAATCCCCGATCTCCCTCATGCCAGATCCAAATAGTGCATAGCCTCTCCCACAATCCGGAAAGAGCCGAAGACAAGCAGCAGATCTTCCGGCCCTGCCTGGTCGCGACAGGCACCGTAGGCCTCGGCAAATCCCTGGTGGCAGCTGACAGGCTGTTTCACCTCGGCCCCTCTCAGGGCCATGGCAAGTTGCTCCGCCCTGCGCCCTCTCCAGCCATCCAGGTCGATCAGATGCCAACCGGCCAGGTAGGGACCGATCAACTCGACCGCATCGGCCGCATCCTTATCTTCCAGCATCCCGAACAGCGCATACACACTCCCCTGCCAATGCAACTGCTGCAGGGCCTCGCCGAGGCTTTCCAGGGATTGCCTGTTATGGGCCACATCCAGGAGCATCGCGGGCTTTCCTGCCACGAACTGCAGCCGTCCCGGCAGCCTGACCTGCTGCAATCCCCGGGCGATCAGATCCGGTTGCAACGGAAAGCTCTCCTGCAGCAGACGGCAGACCATGACCACCGCACTGGCGTTCTGCAGTTGCCTGCCGCCGGTCAAGCCCGGTGCCGGAAGCTCCAGTACCTCGCCATCCGGACCCCGCCACTGCCAACCCTGCGGTGTCGGGCGATAGTCGAATTCCCGGGTCGAGAGATAGATATCGGCATCCAGCTGTTCGGCCTGTGCAAGAACCGACTGCGGCATGGCCCGATCACCCAGGACGACGGGCCTGCGGCGGCGGATGATGCCCGCCTTCTCCCTGCCGATCGTTTCGATATCGTCTCCGAGCCAGTCGGTATGATCCAGATCCACCGTGGTGATCAGGGCAACATCCGCATCGATGATGTTCACCGCATCGAGACGGCCTCCCAGCCCCACTTCAAGGATGATCAGCTCCGGTCTCTCCGCGGCGAAACAGATCAATGCGGCCAGGGTGGCAAACTCGAAATAGCTCAGGCTTATCTGTTCCCTGGCCCGGTCGATCATCTCGAAGGCACGGCACAGCTGCCGATCCGAGACGGGTTCGCCATTGAGGCGGATGCGTTCGTTGTAACGTACCAGGTGGGGTGAGGTAAAGCAGCCCACCGTGATCCCGGCCCGGGTGTAGATCGATTCCAGCAGCGCCACGGAGGAGCCTTTGCCGTTGGTGCCGGCAACGGTCACCACCTTGCCCTGAACACCCTCCGGTCGCAGCCTGCGCCATACGGTTGCAACCCGCTGCAATCCAAGGTCTATCTCTGTCGGGTGGTAGCTGTTCTGCCATTCGAGCCACTGCTGCAAACTCTCAAAGCGCACCGGCAAGACTCCATAGGCCGCTATCGCCAATCCCTCGTCGAGGCACAAAATACATAAATATGTTATTTGAAATCAAAAGCTCAATTTTGACAGCCAAGGCAGGACCGATACGGCCTGGATCTACGTCGGCCGCATCGGCAGCGATCAGGCTTTGGGTCTGTTCAACATGATAGTAAGCAGATCGGCAATTCGATCCCGCATATCACGCCGGTCGATGATCATATCGATGGCGCCATGGTCGAGGAGAAACTCGCTGCGCTGAAAACCTTCGGGCAGTTTCTCGCGCACTGTCTGTTCGATTACCCTGGGCCCGGCAAAACCGATCAGGGCGTTGGGTTCCGCCACATTGATGTCACCCAGCATCGCCAGGCTGGCGGAGACACCGCCCATGGTGGGATCCGTCATCACCGAGATGAAGGGGAGACCGCGCTTCTGCAGCCGCTCCAGGGCGGCGCTTGTCTTCGCCATCTGCATCAGGGAGAAGAGCGACTCCTGCATCCGCGCCCCGCCACTGGCGGAAAAACAGATCAGAGGGGTATGCCGCTCCAAGGCCATGTTGACGGCGCGCACGAAGCGCTCGCCGACGACCGATCCCATCGAGCCCCCCATGAAACTGAACTCAAAGGCGGCAACCACCAGATCTATTCCCTTCAACTGGCCGCGCATGGCGACCAGCGCCTCTTTCTCTCCCGATCCCTTCTGCGCCTGGCTGAGACGCTCCTTGTATTTTTTACTGTCCTTGAATTTCAGCGGATCAACCGATTCCAGGCTTGCCCCGATCTCCTCCTGGGGTTCGGGATCGAGAAAGGTCTCGAGGCGACGCCTGGCGCCGATGCGGTTGTGATGGTTGCATTTGGGGCAGACATCCAGATTCCTTTCCATCTCCGCACGGTAGAGTATGGCGCTGCAACCCGGACACTTGGCCCAGAGGCCCTCGGGAACCGCGCGCTTGTGCCCTGCATCCGTGCGGATGCGGCTCGGCATCAGTTTTTCGAACCAACTCATAGGATGTACTCGACCTTTGTTATCTCGTTGTCTGCATCGGAAACAGGGGGTGTCGGCATACAGAAAACTACCGCATCACTCTGCCCTGTCCATTGCCAATCTCATGGCTGAGATGACTTCTCGCAAAGATGCACCTATCTTTTCCGGTGCTTCGGCGAGGGCCTCGACACGGGAAACCAGCGCACTACCGACGACTACCGCGTCGGCAAGCCTGGAGACTGCGGCGGCCGTCTCTGCATCCTTGATGCCGAAACCGACACCCACCGGCAGATCGGTTGCCGCCCGGATCTCACCCAGCTTCTCATCCAGGGAGTGCAGATCCAAATGGCTTGCACCTGTCACTCCTTTTATGGAGACATAGTAGACGAAGCCCCCCGCCAAGTCACAGATCCGCTGAATGCGCTCTTTGGTACTGGTGGGCGCAACAAGGAAGATCTGATCGATGGCTTCGGCCTGCAGCAGCCGCTGCAGTTCACCGCCCTCCTCGGGGGGAATATCGACCACCAGTATACCATCCACGCCCGCCTCTGCCGCCTGGCCGGCGAACTGCTCATATCCCATCACTTCAATGGGATTGAGGTAACCCATCAAAATCACCGGCGTGTCGCTATCCAGCTGCCTGAACTGGGCCACCATCTCCAATACGTCACGCAGGCTGACATGGTACTCAAGGGCCCGTTCGCTGGCCCTCTGTATCACCGGCCCGTCGGCCATGGGATCGGAAAAGGGCACCCCCAACTCGATCAGATCGGCGCCGGTGGAGACCAGATCGTGCATCAGATCGACGGTAATCTCCGGGATCGGATCACCGGCGGTGATGAAAGGGATCAGCGCCTTTCTGCCCTCGGCCCTGAGCCGGGAAAACCTCTTCGCTATCCGACTCATAGCTGGATCCCCTCCCGCGCCGCGACCGTGTGCATGTCCTTGTCACCCCGTCCCGAGAGGTTGACCAGGATTATCTGCTCCGCACTCATGGTAGCGGCAAGCTTTGCCGCATAGGCGAGGGCGTGACTCGATTCGAGCGCCGGAATGATGCCCTCTATGCGGGTCAGATCATGGAATGCGGCCAGGGCCTGATCGTCGGTGACCGCGACATAGTTCGCCCTGCCGCTGTCTTTCAGCCAGGCATGCTCCGGTCCGACCCCTGGGTAGTCGAGCCCGGCGGAGATGGAGTGGGTCTCGATGATCTGCCCGTCCGCATCTTCCATCAGATAGGTACGGTTGCCATGCAGCACACCCGGCCTTCCGGCACAGAGCGGTGCCGCATGGTTGCCGCTCTCCAGACCATCCCCCGCCGCCTCGACGCCATAGATGGCGATCTCCGGATCGTCCAGGTAGGGATAGAAGAGGCCGATGGCGTTTGAACCGCCGCCGACGCAGGCGACCAGTGCATCCGGCTGCCGTCCCGCTTGCTGCGCCATCTGGCTGCGCGACTCGCGGCCGATCACCGACTGGAAATCGCGCACCATTGCCGGATAGGGGTGGGGTCCGGCGACCGTGCCGATGATGTAGAAGGTGTTGTCCACATTGGTCACCCAATCGCGCATCGCCTCATTGAGGGCGTCCTTGAGGGTCTTGGAGCCCGACTCGACCGCCCTCACCTCGGCGCCCAGCAACCGCATGCGGTAGACGTTCGCCTCCTGCCGGGCGATATCGACAGCCCCCATGTAGACAACGCACTCCAATCCCAACCGCGCGGCGACGGTGGCGCTGGCAACCCCATGCTGACCGGCGCCGGTCTCGGCGATGATACGGCTCTTGCCCATGTGTCTTGCGAGTAGCGCCTGCCCCACGGTGTTGTTGACCTTGTGGGCGCCGGTATGATTCAGATCCTCCCGCTTGAGGTAGATCTGGGCGCCGCCCAGCTGCTCACTCCAGCGTTTGGCATGGTAGATGGGAGAGGGCCGTCCGACGTAATGCGCGAGATCCTGGTCCAACTCCTCGAGAAACGCCCGATCCTGCATGTAGTGTTGGTAGGCTTGGCGTAACTCCTGCAGCGGCGCCATCAGGGTTTCAGAGACAAAGAGCCCGCCGTACGGACCGAAATGCCCCTGACTATCGGGCAGGGACCCGATGATCTTCTCAGTTGTCTCCACGCTTGACTCCCGCAATAAATGCCTCAATTTTTGCCGCGTCTTTTATACCCTTCGAACGTTCGACTCCACCGCTCACATCCACTGCATAGGGATGCACCTGGGCGATCGCCTGAGCCACGTTCTGCGCATCCAGTCCACCCGCCAGGATTATCCTCGAAGCCAGGGATCCGGGGATTCGACCCCAATCGAATCGCTGGCCGGTGCCTCCGGGCAGTCCTGCCTGATAGCTGTCCAGGAGCAGACCCGCCGCACTGCCATAGCGCTGTTCCGCCTCTGCCAGGTCTATCCCCTCCCGCATGCGGATCGCCTTGATCCAGGGCCTGGAGTAGCCCGAACATTCCTCGGCGCTCTCGTCACCATGAAACTGCAGCAGATCGATCGGTACCTGCCGAATCGCCCTCTCGATCGCCTCCCGCTCCTCGTTTACGAAAAGTCCGACCACGGTAACAAACGGCGGCAGTCCCCGCACAATGGCCTTGGCCTGCTGCAGGCTGACGGCGCGCGGACTGGGGGGATAGAAGACCAGTCCGATGGCATCCGCGCCGAGGCGGACCGCATCGGCTGCGTCTTCAGCACGGGTGATGCCACATATTTTGATACGCGTTCTCATAAGCTGCTGAAAGATACAGTAAGCCACACCCCGAGGCCAGTCTTGAGCACTCTGCAGGGATGCCTGCCTCGACCTCAATCAGCCAGGCTCAAAATCCCAATTGGGGAGGATCGGGAATTGCGAACTCCGCCGGATAGTCGACCTTGGTCAAATAGAGGCCTTGGGGCGGTGCCGTGACCCCGCCCAGGGTGCGATCACGCAGCTCCAGCACCTCCCGGGTCCACGATTCCTCCTGTTCCCCCTTGCCGATGGCGATCAGGACACCGGCGATGTTGCGTACCATATGGTGGAGAAAGGCATTGGCATGGACCTCGATCGAGATCAATTCACCCACTCTTTCGACATCCAGGCTGTGAATAGTTCTGTTCGGGTGTTTGGCCTGACAACCCATCGCCCTGTAGGAAGAGAAATCGTGATTGCCCAGCAGCGTCTGCGCCGCCCGGTGCATCCTTGATTCGTCCAGGGGCTGGTGAATCCAGACCGCCCGGTTGCGCCACTGTGCGGAGCGATAGCGCCGGTTCAGGATCAGGTATCGGTAGCGCCTCCCCAGCGCGGAAAAGCGTGCATGAAAGCTGTCCGGCACCTCTTGCGCCCAGCCGATGCTGATATCCGCGGGCAGATTGACATTGCCGCCCAGCACCCATGAGCGCTCCGACCTCGCTGCATCGGTTTCGAAGTGGACCACCTGCCCGGTGGCATGCACGCCGCAGTCGGTGCGGCCCGCGCAGTGTACCGTCACGGCATGATCGGCCACCCTGGAGAGCGCCTGCTGCAACGACTCCTGGACACTTCTGACATCCCCCTGGAACTGCCAGCCGTGAAATGCGCTGCCGTCGTATTCCACACCCAGAGCTATTTTCATCTAATACCCTGATACAAAAGAATTAACCGCAAATGAACGCCAATTACCGCGAATCGTCGCAAATGGCAAGACAATGTCGTCTGTCACCACGCAAACAAATAGCTGGAACCTTTATACCTCCTCTTTGGGATCTCAAATATAATCGCGCTTGAGTTGCACATCATGAATAGACTCTATCCTGATTCTGAACATTTCGCGTTTATTGGCGGTTTGTTCTTTATTTTATGAATTTCCCAAATGATCTGAGCCAAGGGCAATAAAAAAGGGTGCACTGGTTGGTGCACCCCTTATAGAGATTGGAGAAACCCTGACTCAGGAACCGAGGCTGTTTAGCAACTCCTGGGCCTCTTTCTGCTGGGTGTCGCTGCCTTCGCTGGAGACCTCCTCGAGGATACTCTTGGCACCTTCGATATCGCCCATGTCGATATAGGCCCGGGCCAGGTCCAGCTTGGTGGTGATCTCATCGGTGGAGTCGAGATCCAGGTTTTCACTATGGCTCTGCAACAGACTCAAGTCATCGCCCTGCGGCTCTTCGCTGTCCAGATCAGAGGAGAGCCCTTCCAACTCCCGCTCGATACTCTCTAGGTCCAGATTGTCCAAGGTCTCTGAATCCTCGAGCTCTATGGCATCCGAGGTGCCGGCGGCGGTTACATCGGCGGAGACATCGGAATCCTGCTCGATATCAGCCAGATCGAAGGGCTGCTGCGCCTCTTCGACATTCGAATCCATATCGAGATCGCTGAGGTCGATATCCAGGGCATCTTCCTCTTGAGGTGGAGTCTCACCCGACTCCATCTTGTTGAGGAACTCCGAATCCATGGAGAGATTGGCCTCAAGGCTTTCGGAATCCATGTCGTCGATACTCTCCAGACCACTGAGATCCATGGAATCGATCTCGACGTCGGACGACGCCTGAGGCTCCTGGGCCTGCGCCTCCTGTTGATCGTCGGCAACCGGCTCTGAGGCGATATCCAGTCCAAGGTCGCCGAGGGTGTCGTCACCCGATACCACACCGCCCGTGGCCACGCCGGCGGCGCCGGCAAACAGGGCGAGGGACGGATCAAGCTCTTTGCCCATCGCGGCGATCTTCGACCAGGTGTCCGGCTCCCTCTCCTCCAGGCCACCGTCATGCAGCTCCTGGGCCAGGGCGTTGAACTCCTGCGACTTTTTCGCCGAGAAGTAGATTTCAGCAAGCTTGTGCTTCAGCTCCTCGCGTTCCGGATTCTTTTCCATCGCCTGTTTGATCAACTCTTCGGCCTGTTGATAACGGCCGTAGGCGATATAGACATCGGCCTCGGAGAGGGGATCGACTTCACCGGTCTCATCCTGCAGTGCATCGATATCACTGGGGGAGAAATCACTCATAAACGAGGTTTCGTCGGTCGGCGCGGTGAGTGAACTCGAATCATCCTTAGCCGCGGTGACGACGCCGCTGTCCGGTGATACCAGAATACTCTCGGCAAACTCCGCCTCGGCCTCTTTGCGACGGCGCATGATCATCCATAACAGGCCGATCAGCAGGACCGCGACACCGCCGACGATGGAGAGCAGGGTGCTGTTTTCCTTGACGCCATCGAAGTAACTCACCGTTTTCGGCGGTATCGGGGCAACCGGGGGTCTGGCCGGGGTCGGTTCGACCTTGGCGATCTTTGGTGCCGTCTCAACCGCAGGCGGTGCCTCGGTAACCGCAGGCTCCGGCTGCTGGGCCGCCTCGATCTTGGCTTCGATATCGACCTCTTCGATGACCGTGCCGGGTGGTACCGGGACCACAGGCTCCTCGGCCACTGCCGGCGGCTCTGCCTCTACCTCAGGCGGCGCCATTTCAGGTTCAGCTTCAGGCTCAGCCGGCGGGGGCTCAACCGCCTCCATCTCTTCCATTTTCTCCGCCGCGATCTCCTGCGCGGTTTGGATCTCGGCCAGCTCATCGCTCTTCAGGGTCAACAAACGCTGGATATCCTGGATCTGTTTTTCCAGTTCCTGCACCCGATTCCGCAGTGCTTCATTCTCTTGCAGGGCCCCTTCGTTCGATTCCCGGACCAGCATGATCTCTTCCTGCAGACGACTGACCTCGCTCTCGGATTCAGCCATGCCTTCGCGTTCGGCGGCTTCACCCTCGCCGGGTTTGGCGGATATCAGACGCAGACGATCTTCCTCTTTGGCCTCGGCCATTTCCTGAGTCTTGGTGGTCGCGGGAGCCGCGGGTACGCCGCGATCCGCTTTCCATGACCTTGTCTGGGCGAGAAACTCCTCCCGTGCCTCCTGCTTGCTGAGCGAGGTAACACCCGCATCCTCGGGCAGCCTCAGTATCTTGCCGACCTTGAGGTTGTTGACGTTGTTGTTGATAAAGGCGGATGGATTATGGCGTTGCAGCGCCATCATCACCTGTTCCACCGACTCATCCGTACGCTGCATCCCCTTGGCAATGGTCCAGAGATTGTCATTGGGCTGTACCGGACCGTACTCCCTGTCACCAGACTCACCGCTCATCGAAGAGGTCACCGCTGCCGGGCGAGATCTGCCAACCTGGGTTGTGGTGGGCGCGATCGTGGTCGCAGGCGCGGTAACGGGCTGAGGTGCACGTTGCAGGGTTACAGGCGGATCGAGCAGTACCGTGTATTCGCGTACCAGTCTGCCCTTCGGCCAATTCACCTCAATCAAAAAGTTGAGGAAAGGCTCGCGAATGGCATCCTTGCTCGAAATGGAGATCACCGGCTTGCCGGCGGGGGTCAACATCGGGGTGAATTTCAAGCCGGTCAACAGATAGGGCCTCTCCATGCCCGCCTTCTCAAAGGCCTCGCGCGAGGCGAGCGAAACACGAACATCCTGCAGTTCTTCCTGGGAGACCGAAAGCAGATCGATATCGGCTTTGAAGGCTTGGTTGAGTGCAGACTGGGAATGTATTTCACCCAATCCGAGGGCCAAGACACCGACGGGTGATAGGGCTGTTGCCACAGCCACTGCCAGAGACAGCTTACGAATCATGCTTCCTCCTTGCCAGAGAACATAACCCACCGGTAAAACTCAGTCCGAATACAGCGTTCAAAATGGTCCGTCGAACAGTCCCGATAGGTTTAGAATAAACTTAATAATTAGTCGCTAACTATAGCTGATAAATAATCTTTTTACCAAAACTTCGAAGATCTTCACACTATTTTCTGCGTTACCATACCGCCGTTAGCCTGCGACTACCCAAAGTGAGAAACAGGTCGAATTTTTCACCCTGTAAAATCACGCCTTCTGGCCAATCGCCAATTCCCTCAGCATCAACCAATCCCCTGATTTGTCGAGCTGAAATAGAAAACCCCGTCGTCAGCCGATCGCCACCACGACGGGGTTGAACACCGGTTGGCGCGGATCCTTCGGCCGGGGCTCAAGCCTCCAGCAGAATTCTCAACATGCGCCGCAAAGGTTCAGCTGCTCCCCATAGCAGTTGATCGCCTACGGTAAAGGCATTCAGATACTCGTCACCCAGGTTCATCTTTCTCAGCCGTCCGATCGGGACAGTCAAGGCTCCTGTAACCCGGGCAGGGTTCAATTCCTGTATCGTGATATCCCGATCATTGGGGATAACCTTTACCCAGCTATTGGCACTTGCCAATATCGACTCCACTTCGTCTATCGGCACATCACTGCGTAACTTTATGGTTAATGCCTGACTATGGCAGCGCATCGAACCGATACGCACACAGGTGCCATCGATGGGTACAGGTTTGTCGCTGCGGCCGAGTATCTTGTTGGTCTCGACAAAACCCTTCCACTCCTCCTTGCTCTGGCCGTTTTCCAATGCCACGTCGATCCAGGGAATGAGGCTGCCGGCCAGGGCGGCACCGAAATTATCCGTGGGGAAGGCGTCGCTGCGCATCGTTTGCGCCACATCCCTGTCGATATCGAGGATTGCGGAGGCGGGATCAGCCAGGGCGTCGCTCACCGATGCCTCGAGGGCCCCCATCTGACTGAGCAGTTCCCGCATGTTGCGCGCCCCGGCACCGGACGCAGCCTGATAGGTCATGGATGTGGCCCACTCCACGAGATCCTGCTGAAAAAGTCCACCGAGCGCCATCAGCATCAGGCTCACGGTGCAGTTGCCGCCGATGAAATCCCGCTTGCCGTTGGCCAGGCCGTCGCGAATCACCGGTTCGTTGACCGGATCGAGGACAATCACCGTGTGATCTTTCATGCGCAGACTGGATGCGGCATCGATCCAATAACCCTGCCAACCCGCGCTGCGCAGCTTGTCGTAGACCTGATTGGTATAGCCGCCGCCCTGGCAGGTCAGGATCGCGTCCATCTCCATCAAGGCATCGATATCGGTGGCGTCTCTCAGCGGTGCACGTCCCCTGCCGATATCGGGGCCGGGTTGACCGACCTGGGAGGTGGTGAAGAATAGCGGCTCTTCGATGCCTGCAAAGTCATTCTCCTCCAGCATGCGCCCCATCAACACGGAACCCACCATGCCTCGCCAACCAACAATACCTACTCGTTTCATCTCAATAACCAAATTAAAAAATTTCACGGTGCGGCAGGCCGCACCCTACATGTTCCGATCCAGCACACAACAGTCTATATGCAAAATCAACTCAATGCCGCCACCACGGCATCGCCCATCGCTTCGCAGCTCACTTCAGTCATGCCGTCGGACATGATATCGGCTGTGCGCAAGCCCTCATCCAGGACCCTGTCCACGGCAGCCTCGATCCGATCGGCCATTTCAGGCTCGTCGAGGCTGTAGCGCAACAACATCGCCACGGAGAGCACAGTGGCCAGCGGATTGGCGCTACCCTTGCCCGCGATATCCGGCGCCGAACCGTGAATCGGCTCGTACATGCCCTTGCCCCGTTCATCCAGGGAAGCGGAGGGCAGCATGCCGATGGAGCCGGTCAGCATCGCGGCACAATCTGATAGAATATCGCCAAACATATTGGTCGTCACTATTACATCGAACTGCTTGGGCCATTTCACCAGCTGCATAGCCGCGTTATCCACGTACATGTGGGTCAGTTCAACATCCGGGTAATCGTCCGCGCCGATCGCTGTCACCACCTCCCGCCAGAGTTCGGTGGTCTCGAGCACATTGGCCTTGTCCACCGAACAGAGCCTGCCTCCCCGCTTCTTCGCAATATCGAAGGCGACCCTGGCGATGCGGTCGATCTCCGACTCGGAATAGACCAGGGTGTTGAAGCCCTGGCGCTCGCCGCCATCCAGTTCGCGAATCCCCCGGGGCTGACCGAAGTAGATGCCGCCGGTGAGTTCACGCACGATCATGATATCGAGGCCTGCCACCAGGTCCGCCTTCAGGCTCGACGCCCCGGCCAGCTGGGGATAGAGGATCGCGGGACGGAGATTGGCGAACAGATTCAACTCGGACCTCAGCCCCAGCAACCCCTTCTCGGGCCGAATCGAGATATCCAGCGGCTCCCACTTGGGACCGCCGACGGCGCCGAGGAGGATGGCGTCGGCCTCCTTCGCCAGCTCCAGCGTGGCCTCCGGCAGCGGTCCGCCCGTGGCGTCGATGGCCGCGCCACCCACCAGGGCCTCGTCCAGATCGATATCCAGGTCGTGGGCGTCCCGCAGGTTGGCCAGCACCTTCACCGCCTCGGCGACAATCTCGGGACCGATGCCGTCACCCGGCAGTACAAGAATTTTTTTGCTCATTGATTAACCCGTTGCATCAAGTAAGTGGAACGAAATGTAATAGTTGAATCGGCAAACCAGGAACAGCACGAAATGGCCGCTGACAGCCTGCCGATATGGATCTCAAAAAATCCCAGGGGAGAAGCGTGACTGCGCATGTTGGCTGAGCCCGGCGTCCCCCTTTCGGCTGGTTCATGATCCAAAGAGCCAGGGCGCCTCCCGGCGACGCCTCTCCTCATAGGCCCGGATCGCCTCCACATGCTGCAGGGTCAAGCCGATGTCGTCGAGCCCGTTGAGCAGGCAATCCTTGCGAAAGGGATCGACCTCGAAGTCGATCCCTTCTCCCGATGGCAGTTTCAGGCGCTGATCCTGAAGATCCACGGTCATCTCCAAGGGTTGCCCGCCCATTGCCATCTTAAAAAGACTGTCAATTATTTCTTCTTTTAAAACAATTGGTAACAATCCATTCTTAAAGCAGTTATTAAAAAATATGTCGGCAAAACTCGGTGCCAGAATCACCTTGAATCCATAGTCTTCAAGGGCCCAGGGCGCATGCTCCCGGGAGGAGCCGCAGCCAAAATTCTCTCGCGCCAGGAGTATCTGCGCACCCTGATAACGGGGATCGTTGAGTACGAAATCGGGATTGACCGCCCTTTTGCTGTTGTCCATACCCGGTTCGCCATGATCGAGATAGCGCCACTCGTCGAAGAGATTGGGACCAAAGCCGGAGCGTTTGATCGACTTCAGAAACTGCTTCGGAATAATGGCATCCGTATCCACGTTGGATCTGTCCAGCGGACAGACGATGCCGGTAAAGGTGTTGAATTTATCCACTGTTGCTTCCTCTTGCAGTCGCGGCTGCAATCAACCTTTGTCGAGATCGGCAAGATCGACGAAACGGCCCGCCACCGCCGCGGCGGCGGCCATCGCGGGACTCACCAGATGGGTCCGCCCGCCCTGCCCCTGCCTGCCTTCGAAATTGCGATTCGATGTGGAGGCGCAGCGTTCGCCCGATTCCAGGCGGTCGGCATTCATGGCGAGGCACATGGAGCAGCCCGGTTCCCGCCATTCGAAACCGGCATCGATGAAGACCTTATCGAGCCCCTCGGCCTCTGCCTCGGCCTTGACCAGGCCCGAGCCCGGCACCACCAGCGCCTGCTTGACGTTGCCGGCCACCCTGCGTCCCCTGGCCACATCGGCGGCGGCGCGCAGATCCTCAATCCTCGAGTTGGTGCAGGAACCGATGAAGACCCTGTCGAGGGGGATCTCGGTGATCGGCGTACCCGCCTGCAGGCCCATGTAATCGAGGGCGCGCTGCATCCCTTCCGCCTTGACGCCATCGCTTTCCTCTCCCGGATCGGGGACGCGTTGATCCACGGCCACCACCATCTCGGGGGAAGTCCCCCAGGTAACCTGCGGTCTGATGGCGGTCGCATCCAGCGTCACCACACGATCGAACTGCGCACCCCGGTCGCTGTGCAAGGTCCTCCAGGAGGCGACCGCCTGCTCCCATAACTCGCCCTCGGGTGCGTAGGGTCGCCCTTTGACATAGTCGATGGTCTTGTCGTCGACGGCGACGAAGCCCGCCCGCGCGCCCGCCTCGATGGCCATGTTGCAGAGGGTGAGACGGCCCTCGATGGAGAGGGCCTCGATCGCCGATCCGGCAAATTCGATCGCATAACCGGTTCCGCCGGCGGTGCCGATCTCACCGATGATCGCCAAGACCACATCCTTGGCTGTCACCCCCCTGCCCAGTTCACCCTCGACCCGGATCTGCATCGCCTTCGACTTCTTCTGGATCAGACACTGAGTGGCAAGCACATGCTCCACCTCCGAGGTCCCGATACCGAAGGCCAGCGCACCCATCGCGCCATGGGTGGAGGTGTGGGAATCACCGCAGACCACCGTCATGCCCGGCAGGGTGGCGCCCTGCTCGGGGCCGATCACATGGACTATGCCCTGGCGCGGATCGAGCATCTGAAACTCGGTGATGCCGAAGTCGCGGCAGTTGGCGTCCAGGGTCTCGACCTGGGTTCTGGAGATGGGATCCCGGATCGCCTCCACACCCCCCTCCCGGGGCGTCGTCGGCACATTGTGATCCGGCGTCGCCAGATTGGCATCGACGCGCCAGGGCTTGCGCCCCGCGAGGCGCAGGCCTTCGAACGCCTGTGGCGAAGTGACTTCGTGCACCAGGTGTCTGTCGATGTAGATCAGCGCGGTGCCATCCGCCTCGCTACGCACCAGATGGGATTCCCACAATTTGTCATACAGGGTCTTGGCACTCATCTATAGCCTCATCCGGGTTCGATTGAATGGTGAAAAACATAGGGGAGTATGCTACATAATACAAATTCATATTTTTCATTTTTTCCATTCTTATTAGGAATAGATATGGAATTAAATACCCTTCGCGCCTTTCTCCAGGTGGCCCGTGACGGCTCGTTTTCCCAGGCGGCGGAACACCTCTTTCTGACGCAACCCGCAATCAGCAAGCGCATCGCCTCGCTGGAGAGCGAGCTCGACACCCGCCTGTTCGATCGCATGGGGCGGCAGGTCTTCCTCACCGAGGCGGGCCGGCATCTGCTGCCGAGAGCGGAGCATATCATCGATCAGATGAGCGATATCCGCCGCGAACTCGCCAACCTCAGCGGGCGGGTCGCCGGACGTCTGGCGATGGCCACCAGCCACCATATCGGCCTCCATCGTCTCCCGGCCGTATTGCGCAGCTACAGCGATACCAATCCCCAGGTGGAACTGGACATCCGCTTTATGGAGTCGGAGCGGGCCTGCCAGGCGGTGGAACAGGGGGAGCTGGAACTGGCCGTGGTCACCCTGCCCCTGAATCCGGTGGATGCCCTTCAGAGCAAGACGATCTGGCAGGATCCGCTGCTGGTCGTGGTCGGCCCGGACCATCCCCTGGCGAAGCTGGAGACGGTGAGTCTCCCGGAGCTGGTGAGCTATCCGGCGGTGCTGCCCACCCGGGGCACCTACACCCGAACCCTGATCGAGCAGCGGATCAACCGGCATCATCTGCAGGTCAACTGCACCCTCTCCACCGACTACCTGGAGACCCTGAAGATGATGGCGACCATTGGCCTGGGGTGGAGTCTCCTGCCGGATATCCTGCTGGATGATCAACTGGTCCCGCTGCAGGTCACCGAACTCGAGCTGAGTCGCTCGCTCGGCATCGTCAGCCACCGCAAACGCACCCTCTCCAACGCGGCACGGGTGATGAGGGAGCTGCTGCTCTTTTACGCCAACAGATAGACTCAGCGGGTGCGTTCGCAGACACCCTCGGGGAAAAAGAAGTCGATTTCCACCCTGGCGGTATCAGGACCATCCGATCCATGCACCGCATTTTCATCCACGGTCTGGGCAAAATCGGCGCGGATGGTACCGGGGGCCGCCTCCTGGGGATTGGTGGCGCCCATCACCTCGCGGTTGCGCGCGATGGCGTTTTCACCCTCCAGCACCTGCACCATCACCGGACCCGAGGTCATGAAATCGACCAGGTCGTTGTAGAAGGGGCGCTCCTTGTGCACGGCATAGAAATCACCCGCCTGCTCACGGCTGAGGTGGAGCATGCGCGAGGCCACAATACGCAGACCCGCATCCTCGAAACGGCTGTAGATCTTGCCGATGAGGTTTTTTGCAACCGCATCCGGTTTGATGATGGAGAAGGTCTGTTCGATGGCCATGGCGGAACTCCCGAGTCAGTATTTGGCGGTGGATTGATGGATAAGCGAGCGGTGTTGCAGTGCAACAGGCGCGCAACTTACTGACCATCAGGACTGCTGTCAAGGGGTTGGCTACGATATGGATTGGCAGTTGCCCAGCTTGTTCGCCCCGAATCAGCGACTTCCTGTAGTTTTGAGTTTTAAGTTTTGAGTTTTGAGTTGATGTTTTCGCTTCGCTCAAGCCCTATCAATGGACGCTCAAAAGCAAATGCCCTTGAGGCAGATTACGAGAAGTATGGCAAACAAGTACGATCGATGATTCCGCAACTCAAAACTCACAACTCAAAACTCTTCAGCACAATGCTCATCAGCAATCCATCGCCAGGCGATAATGCAGGCCACCAGCGCATAGGCCGCGGCGATCCAGAAGGTTGCGGCGGCACCGACGCCGCTCCAGAGATAGCCGCTGAGGAGACTGCCGAAGGCCCCGCCCGCGCCAAAGCTGACACTGCTGTAGAGTGCCTGCCCCCTGCCCTGATGGCGGCCGACGAAGTAGTGGTGGACCAGATGGATGGCGGCGGCATGGAAGGTGCCGAAGGTGGCGGCGTGCATCACCTGGGCCAGCAGCACCAGGAACAGATTCTCCGGCGCGGAGCCCACGAGAATCCAGCGCACCACGGCAATGCCCAGACTGAAGATCAGCACCCGGCGTGCGCCCCATCGATGCAGCAACCTGTGCATCAACAGAAAGAGCCCGACCTCGGCGATCACCCCCAGGGCCCAGAGCTGACCGATGACGCTGCTCGAATAGCCCACCTCCTCCATGAAGATGGAGTAGAAGGCGTAGTAGGCGCTATGGCTGGCCTGCATCAGGAAACAGACCAGCAGAAAGGCGATGACGTCACTGCGTTTCAACACCTGCATGATCGAACCCTGATCATGTTCGGGGATGACCGCCTCCTTCTCCGCCACCACCATGCTGTTGAGGAAGATGCCGAAAAAGAGCACCAGCACAAAATAGGGGATCACCTTGACGCCCCAGTGGTCGAGCATGAACCCCAAGGCGATGACGGTGAGAATGAAACCGATCGAACCCCAGAGACGGATCAGGCTGTAGCGCCGGATCTGCTCCCGCAGGTAGCTCATGGTGATCGCCTCGAATTGCGGCAGGGATGCGTTCCAGAAAAAACTGAACAGCATCATCACCAGGGCAAAGGACCAGAATCCCCCGGCGGTGAAGACCCCCAGAAAACAGAACAGCGAGAGCAGCGAGGCGAGGCGCACGATGGGCATGCGGTGGCCGGTGTGATCGCCGATCCAGCCCCAGATATTCGGGGCGATCAGTTTGGTGATCATGATCACCGCCATCAGCTCGCCGATCTCCACCGGGGTGAAGTCCCGCGCCTGCAGGTAGAGCCCCCAGAAGGGAATCAGGGCGCCGAGGGATGCGAAGTAGAAAAAGTAGAAGCCGGAGAGACGCCAGTAGGGCATCCGCGCCGTTGCCGCAGGACTAGTCTGACCCAAGATCGGTCAGGCCCGAATCGACATCCATATTCTGCCCGCGATGGCGCAGCAGGTGGTCCATCACCACGATCGCCATCATCGCCTCCGCGATCGGCGTGGCGCGGATCCCGACGCAGGGGTCGTGACGCCCGGTGGTCACCACCTCCACCGACTCGCCTTCCCGATTCACCGTCCTTCCCGGGAGGCGCAGGCTCGAGGTGGGCTTCAGTGCGATCGATGCCAGCAGATCCTGGCCGCTGGAGATGCCCCCCAGCACCCCGCCGGCATGGTTGCTGAGAAAACCCTCGGGGGTCATCTCGTCCCGGTGCTCCGTACCCTTCTGCTCGACACAGCGGAAACCGGCACCCAGTTCGACCCCCTTCACCGCGTTGATGCTCATCAGGGCGTGGGCGAGATCGGCATCCAGGCGATCGAAGATCGGCTCGCCCAGCCCCGCGGGCATGCCGCTGGCGACGACGTTGATGCGGGCGCCGATGGAGTTCCCCTCCTTGCGCAGGGCGTCCATGTAGGCCTCCATCTCCGCCACCTTATCGGCATCGGGAGAGAAGAAGGGATTCTTAGCCACCTGATCCCAATCGAGCCTTTCCACCTTGATCGGCCCGAGCTGGGCCAGGTAGCCGCGGATCTCGATGCCATAGCGTTCCCGCAGATACTTCTTTGCGATCCCGCCGGCGGCGACACGCATCGCGGTCTCCCGGGCGGAGGAGCGCCCGCCGCCGCGGTAGTCCCGGATACCGTATTTCTGGTTGTAGGTGTAGTCGGCATGCCCCGGGCGGAAACGGTCCATGATCTCGGAGTAGTCTTTCGAGCGCTGGTCGGTGTTGCGTATGATCATGCCGATGGGGGTTCCCGTGGTCTTGCCCTCGAAGACCCCGGAGAGAATCTCCACCTCGTCCGCCTCGCGGCGTTGGGTGGTGTGGCGGGAGGTGCCAGGTTTACGGCGGTCCAGATCGGGTTGCAGATCGCTTGCGGAGAGCGCCAGTCCCGGGGGACAGCCATCCACGATGCAGCCGATGGCAGGCCCGTGGGACTCGCCGAAGGAGGTCACGGTAAAGAGCTTGCCGATGGTATTGCCTGACATGCCAGCCCTAGTGCTCCAGCCAGCCGTTGACCCGCTGCAGGTCCGACTCGCTGAGGGTGCCGGCGGCGGACTTCAGGGTGAGCCCGTTGATGATGTAGCTGTAGCGGGAGTTGAGATAGTCGCGCTGGGACGAGAAGAGGTTGCGCTGCACATTGAGCACATCGACGATGGTCCGGGTACCCACCTCGTAGCCCGCCTGGGTCGACTCCAGGGCGCTTTGCGCCGACACTGTCGCCGCCTTCAACGCCTCCACCTGGCTGATGGTGGAAAGCACCCCGCGGTAGGCGTCCCTCACCTGGCGATTCACCGCGCGGCGGGTCTGATCCAGGCCCTGCTGGGTTGCGCGGAAATTCGCCTGCGCCTGGCGGGTCTGGGCACTGACCGCCCCGCCGGTGTAGATCGGTACCTCCAGGGAGAGCCCCACCGTGCCGGTATCGGCCTCGGTGGCGGTGTCGGAATCGCTGCGATTCATGCTGTAGCCGCCCACCAGATCGAGGGTCGGATAGTGGCCCGAGCGGCTGACCTCGATCTCCTGTTTCAGACTCTCGAGGTTGGCGCGGGCGGCGATAATGCTGTAGTTCTGCTGCTGCGCGGTATCGGACCACTCCTGCAGGACGTTGGGCACCGGCGGATTGAGGGCCAGCTCCTGCCCCAGCTTGGCCAGCTCGCTCTTGGGCTGGGGACCGATGATTTCGTAGAGCGCCTCCCAGGCATTGTCGAGACTGTTCTCCGCGGCGATCTCCGAGGCCCTTGCCGCGTCGAATGCCGCCTGCGCCTCGTGCACGTCGGTGATGGCGATCAGGCCCACGTCGAATCGCTGCTGCGCCTGCTCGAGCTGGCGCCCGGTGGCCTCGCGTTCCGCCTTGGCCACGCGCAGATCGTCCTCGGCCGCGAGGATGTTGAAATAGGTGGTGGTGCTGCGCACCATCAGGTCGATCTCCGCCGCCGCGTACTCGGCCTCGGCCTGGGCGATGGTGCTGTCCGCCTGCTCCAGCTGCAGCAGCCGGTCCCGGCGATAGAGCGGCTGGGTCAGGTTCAAGGCCATGGCACGTTCATTGTCGGTGCTTTCCGTGTCGACGCTGGCACCCTGCAGGGTCTTGAGATCCCTGCGCACCACATCGTAGGTGGCGCCCAATCCCACCGTCGGCAGCAGCTGGGAGCGGGCCAGGCTCTTGGACTCGCGGGCCGAACTCAACTGCTCCTTGGCGGCCTGCAGTTGAGGGTCGTTTTGCAGCGCCAACTGATAGACGGTCATCAGGTCCTCTGCCTGGGCCGGCAACACGGGCATCAGCGTCAACAGAATCGGGATCAATCGCTTCATCGATTTCATTCTTATTCCATCGCCTTAAAGGCAGTCAAACTACTGAAAATTCCGGGAGACTTTACCATAGATCGCCTGCCCGGCCTGTAACAAATATCAACCGCCCACCTATTCCGCCTTGGGCATGGGCGGCACCAGGAGCTGGGGATCGATACGCGCCTTGCGCAGATTCATGCGCCAGTCGAGGTGGGCGCCGGTTACCCGGCCGGTGGCGCCGATCTCGGCGATCGGGTCGCCCTGTTTCACCCGATCCCCCTCCCTGACCAGGATCTTGTGCAGATGGAGGAAGGAGGACGATAGCTGATGACCGTGATCGATGATCAAGGTTCCCCCGGAAAAGAACATGTCGGGGTGGGCAAGGGTTACCACGCCGTCCGCCGGCGCCACCACCGGGCTACCCACCGGTGCGGCGATGTCGATGCCGAAATGGGGGCGTCTGGGCTCGCCGTTGAGGATACGCTGGCTGCCATATACTCCTGATATGATGCCCTTGGCCGGCCAGATGAAGCCTGACATGAAATCGCTGCGGTCATCGTCGCGCCTGCGCGCCTTTTTCACCAGCGCGGTCTCCCTTTTGATGCGTTCCCAGTCCCGCTCGGGCGGCGTGACCTTGCTCGGCGGGAGACCGTCGATCTTCTGGATCCGGTACTCCCGCTTGCCGATCGTGAATTGTTGTTTTTCGATCTGCCGCCCGCCCCTGCTCACCACCAGGGTGTGGCGCAGCTCATCGTCCCTGCCGAATCCGAGCAGAAAGACCCCCTCGGGTGAGACCCTGACCGGTCGATTGTCGAAGCTGACCCGATCACCCGGCTCGGTCTTGCCGATCAGCATCCCCCCCTGGACCATCTCACCATCCAGGCTCACGCCCGCGACAGAGAGTGGCGGCAGGCAGATGAACAGCAGTAAAAGGTGTATCACTCTCCTGGCACCGGAGGGTATGAATTTCATGGTAACCCCACTCAATAGACGGATGACGTTGGGTCGATCTGACTCACGCCCATTCTCGAACAGATTCCGCCGCATCCACGCCATGACAACCGAATCTGCAGCAACCTAACACAGCAGCCCCCACCAGCCAACCGGGCGGCTCTAAAGGATTGACAGATAAGGGAACTGGTTGTAGAGTTCGCGATCTCTACGCCGGCCGCACCGGCACGCCACATCCGCCGAGGTGGTGAAATTGGTAGACACGCTAGCTTCAGGTGCTAGTGGGCGTTTAGCCCGTGGAGGTTCAAGTCCTCTCCTCGGCACCAGATTCAAACACCGTCAAAGACTACCTGAAACAACGAAAAGCACTGTTTATGCAGTGCTTTTTTTGTATCTGAGATTTCATTTCGTTGAAGACCGCTCTCAACCGCTGAAGAAATAGGCTACCGAAGCAAGTTCGGTATCCTGCCATTGCGCAGTTCCTTGATCACTTGCTCGGATAACTTCCACGGATCCCCTTTGATCCGCACAATCAACTCTTGCCAGACGTGATTGAACGCTTGTATGGCGTCGTCGTCATCAAATCGGATGCCGACGGGTAACAACGGCGCAATGTCATCCGTCAGGCTTCGACGTAATTTCTCCAGCATGCGCTGCTCAGCGATGGCGCGCGTAATTGGCGTTCCCTCCAGCGCGAGATAATGTTCGAAACATGCAATAAGCTTGTCGAGATTCATCGAGAGTTGCCTGAGCCCCTCATGTAAGTCAAACAGATCGCGGTTCTTACGCCGCTGCAGCAAGGCGCGAAATTTGGTTCCGAACAATTCCTCCGGCTCAAAAGACGAGATGTCGGTTTTCGCTTTATGCCAACCGCTATCAACCTCAAAGGGGTACTGTTTAATGCCATACAGGTTTTCATGCTCGCGGATGTTGATCTCGACTTTCAGTTTGAGTGCGGTCTCCAAATCTGCTTCGGGCACAAACTTGAACACTAAGTGCATGGAATGTTCGGTTTGATGCCGATTGCACTCACCCAACCACGCGAGCGCATCTCGTACGGCATCAATGGTGGCGCCAATTGGCTCAGGTTGCGTTTGCAGTAGGTCGATGTCTTCCGAATATTTAGAAGATTTTGGGAACAGCAGCTTGTTGATGGCTGTACCGCCACGAAAAGCGATCTTGCCCACCAATGCCGGTGAATCGAACAGATCACACAAGGCGCGTGATATGATCAGGTCCTGCTCCACCAATCTCGCATCTGGCCAGGGTACCTCGTTACTCCATTCTTGAATGTATGAGACAGGAATCAATAGTCGATCTCCACAGGCTCATTGATTACGAGCATCCACTTGGTGTCCTTTTCATGCAGTTCCGCAAGTGATTCGGTCAACGGCTTAACGGACGGATCCAGTGGCTTCATAGATTTGGCCTTCTTTGCGAGCGGTTCCAATAGCTTTGCCTGGCGGGTATGACCTGCGCGATCCAGCAGATATCCGAGTCGACGTACTGCGGTATTTTCGTAGGCCATCGCGGCCTTTACCAGCTTGTGCGGATCTGCCTTAGCTCCAATGTCCTTTACGATCTGGGCCACGCCGTTGATACCAGCCGCCTTGTGGAAATAACGGATACAATCCAGGAGGGTCAGCTCTACACCGGCAACCTTTGCGAACCCCGCCTCGCTTTTCATCTGTGCGAGCAAGTCGGGAAGATTGGTCTTGTTAAAAGACACGGGAGCCTGGTAAATGAACCGGAGCCGATGGCGACCGATATCGAATCCACGCAGCTGCTTAGGAACGATCACCTGAAAGACCATAGCCGCCTGATGCGAAGCCCCGTTAAAAGCAGCGGCACGCAGTAAGGAGATGCGATAGTCGAGTTCAAGGTAATTCATCAAGGGGGCGATCCATCGCACCGGTTCGGGCGCACCGGCCACCCTGTCCTCCGGCCGCAGGATCAGATAGAAACCTCGGCGGGGAGACGCCAACCTCTGCTTCCTGGTCAATCGACTAGCCGCGGCAATAAAAGCCTGAGCAGTCAATCCAACCGCGTCTAATGCCTCTTCGCGCGAGAAGTAGGACCGACCGCGGGAAAGCAGTTCATCGATATAGTGGTCCAAGGAAGCCATTCCCTTTTTATATGCGTAAATCGACATAAATTCAAGATTTTTGCATATAATTGGGGATCATTCATAACCGAGTTATTCAGGTCAAGAGTGGCTCCGATACTGCCAGTCAGTGCTATTTTTCATTTGACCGTCAGCGAAAAAAGAGCCGGAACGCATCCCAGGCGCTGACCTCCGGCGGTTCGATGTTGTTCATAAGGAAAAAGGGACTGAGGGTGTGTTCCAGCTTTCCCGTTGTCTCCAGAAAACGTGGTTTCCATTCCTCATCGAAGGTCATGAACATCGCATTCGGTGGCCTCTGGGGAAGTTCTATACCTGCCTCTGCCACCGATTGACGGAATGCCAGGTAACCCTTTTTCGAGAGGGGCAGAATCACCAATAGTTGATGGGGCTTGTCGATGATCCTTTTGACCGTTTCGATTTCCCAGTTCAGCCCGGCGCTGGTGCCCGCGCGGATGATGACCAGCCTCGCCGAGCGGATCAGTTGCACGACGCGCTCCTGCCACGCTTGGTCGGGCACATAGAGCCGGGCGGCACCGGTTCCCGGCAGGCGCACGCCGGGTCGACCCACGGCGATATAGGGACCGACACGCTCCATGACATAGCCGAGCTGGGATTGAAAGGTCGGCCCCCAACTGCTGGTGGAGAGCCCCATGTTTCTGCGGGTGAACATGGCACCGACCGCGGAGAAAAAGCCGCCCAGGGTGAAATCGCCCGCCTGGTCGTTGAATGAGCGCAGATAGAGAATGGGTGCGCGCTGGTCTTTGGCCAGGACCTCTTCCACCCTTGGGGTGAGATGGCGCTTGCCATGGATAACCAGCATCGCGCCGCCAGCGAACATCCCCAGGCACAACAGGATCAGCAGGTAGTCCCCCTCGCCATACTCCTGTGCAATCATGGCGGGAACGATCGAGGTCGCGAACAGGACGAATCCGACAATCGTCGACATGCGACCGATCCACCTGTTTTGACGAGGTTGCCGGGCATCCCTCATTGCGGCGATCCCCCCTAACAACTTCACAACCCATATACCTCAATTATCAGTCAGGGCTGTCAGTTCTTCCACCTTCCACTTGCATCGATCACAGACTGGGTGCAATCAGTCAGCGAACTCCAGCGATTCGCGTATCAGTTCGAGCGCGCCATTGGCACAGGCTCCGTCGATACTATCCCGTTCCGACTTTCCCGGCGGCGCCCCGGAAACACCGATGCCGCCGACAACCTCACCGCCCGCCTCGATCGGCAGACCGCCTCCCACCAGCAGGGCCCCGGGATTGTTCGCCACTTGAGCGGGGATGCGGCGTTGCTCGAGCATGCCCGCGAGTTCTGCCGTCGATTGGCGAAAACTGTTGGCAGTCCATGCCTTGCGCAGTGCGGTTTCCGGGGTATGGGGGCCGGCGAAGCGGTCGCGCAATTGGGCTTGAACGTTGCCGCCGCGGTCGACAACCGCCACCGCAACGGAGTAACCCCGTTGGCGGCAGGTTTCGATTGCTCCCCATGCGGCTTTTGACGCCAACTCCAACGAGAGGGTTCTGAATCGATACAGGGTGCTCTCCTCTCCCGGTTCGGCAATCAGCGGTGTTGAGAGAGCCAGTAAGGCGAGAGTCAGCAAGCGACCAGTCCTGAGTAACATATGGGCTCCGTTTCATTGATTGATTCACGGTGACTCCAAGGGTACGGCTGGACTGCAGATCCCGACTCAGGCCACACCCTCGGAGTCACCCTGTTGTTGATGAAAGCGTTGATCAATCCACGCACTCAGGATTTTTCCACGATATCTTTCTTGGTGGTGTCGAAAAACTCCAACACCTCGCGGCTCTCCCGTGCCGGCACATTGAACTTATGCAGGGTATTTTTTAAGGCGTCGATCAGGATCTCCCAGTCTTGCTCATCGATTTGCATACCCTCATGCGAGAGCTTCATCTCGCGTCCCCTGTAGTAGAGGGATCCGCCCGCCTTGGCGACGATAAAATCGACAATCAGCTGTTTCTCCCGTGCAATGCCGTCCTTGCCTCGATGTGCCCAGAAGCGACCGAGTTTCTCATCCGCGGCAATCTGCACCACCACCTCATCCACCACCGCGGTGATGGCGTTATACCCACCCAGCCGTTCATAGAGAGAGGCCTGGGATCGCTCATCTCCGGCGGCGGCTATCGATGTTGATGCGAATACCAGCAGAAGGGGAAACAGACCCTTGACGGCAAACTTGTAAAACCAGCTATGCATGACACTACTCCTAAACATATAAAGATTGTTTCGTTGCGACTCGTTCTGTCGGTCGCAACGTCAGAGTAGGTACTTGCCGATTGAATGAGAAATTTTAATAAAGAATGTGTCTTATTTGATTTTTTTATCAATCGAACTCAAACAGTCTCGGCCTGTTGCGCCGCCGCCCTGCCGCTTTGCCCCGAAACCAGAACCGGAACCGTCTCCTGGATATAGTCGAGAAATGATTTCACATGCTCAGGCTGTGTGCTGTCGCTGTTCCAGATCCATACAAAGCTGAAACAGGCAGGTTCATCCCTCTCGACAAAGAGCGGATAGCCGGCCTTGCAGTCGGCTGAGATCTTGGCCTTTGGCAGAATGCCCGCGCCGATACCCAGCGAGACCCACTCCTCGATCACCTTGTAGCTCAGGGCCTGACCGGGATAGGCGTGCAACTCCACACCCTGGGACTTGAGCAGTGCCGTCAGCGCGCCGTTCAGTCCGCAGCCGCCGCCGGTGAGGATAACCGGGGTGGCGGGCAGATCGGCGATCTTGAATGAGAGATGGCTTGGGGACCGGCCGTCATCGGCGGCCGGCAGATAGTGGAGAGGATCACGGTAGAAGAGACAGCTGTGATCCGTCTCGTTCCCGTCAGTCTCGGGCACGATCTGCGCATCGATCTGGCCTCTGCTCAGGCGCTCGTCGAGTTCATCGATAAAGCACTCCTTGAAGAAGATGGTGACCTCCGGGTTGGCCTGGCGAAAGGGCTCCAGGACATGATCCAGCAGGCGCATGTCCACCAGGGGGGAGAATCCGAGGCGCAGGATCTTGTGCACCGGGTTGTGGTAGGCGTCGGCCGCCTTGGTCAGTTCATCGAGACTCTGCAACACCTCGTTGATGCGCGGCAGCATATAATCTCCGAAGGGGGTCAGATCGACCCGGCGGGTCGTTCGCTCGAACAGCCTCCCCCCCAGCTCATCCTCGAGCTGCGAGATGGCGTTGGATAGGGTGGGTTGGGTGGCGAAGCAGAGTTCGGCGGCTCGGCTGAATGACTGGGTCTCGGCAACGCGGGTGGCAAACTGGAGCTGTTTCAGGTTCATGATTCAATTCATTCGTTTTTTAAATATATTTTATTCATAAATAGAATTTCTAAATTATTCACCCCGAGCATATGCTCTTCATCGAAACATTTCAACGTCATGGAGATTATCGATGAGTGCTCAACGCATGCTCTTCTTTACCGTCGCCGCCCTGCTCTTCAGCGGCATCGCCCTTTCCGGCTGGAACCAGGTGCACTGGCTTCTCTATCTGCCCGCCGGGATGTTGGTCTTTGCCGGCCTGACCGGTATCTGTCCCGGCTTGATGCTCTATCGCAGACTCGGCTTCAAATAGGGATTGAGTCGCGAACCAGTCGCCGCGGTTGACCGGAGGGTAATGATGAATACGGGAATAGTGGAGCTGATAGCATTCGGCCTGGTGGCGATTGTCGCCGGTTTTTTTCTCCTCGTCAGCATGGTGCTCGAACTCGCGCCCGAGCAGCGGCGAAAATGGCTGCTGGGAATCGGTCTGGGAACCGGCATCATCGCTTTCAGCTTGAAGATCGGCCTGATCCTACTCTTTTCCCTCTATCCCGGGCCGATGCTGTCGCTTTTTCCCGAGCGTCAGCACGAATACGCGCCAAGCCATCTCCCCGACGGCGGGCGGCACGACTCAAGCCTGGTGAAAACTCCCTATACCTGGCAGGCACTGCCCGCCTCCGCGCCATCGCCGGGGGACAATCCGCAGACGGCGGAGAAGATAAGGCTGGGCAGAATGCTTTTCTTCGATACCCGGTTGTCGGCGGACGGCACCCTGTCATGTGCATCCTGCCATGAGATCTCCAGCGATAAAGGGGGGGGTGACGGTTTGAGAGCGTCGATCGGTATCGGCGGCCAGCAGGGGACGAGAAACGCCCCCACGGTACTCAACGCCGCCTTCCAGAAGGTGTTGTTCTGGGATGGACGCGCCACCTCCCTGGAGGATCAGGCAAAGGGCCCGCTGATCAACCCCATCGAGATGGGTATGCCCTCACTGGATCGGGTGGTAGCAACCGTGAGCGGCATCGCGGAGTACATCGAGCCATTCGCCGCGGCGTTTCCCGCTCAGCCGTCGGTCACAATCGACAACATCGCCAAGGCCATCGCCGCCTACGAACGCACCCTGATAACCCCGGACTCGCCCTATGACCGATTCGTCAAGGGCGACAGCAGCGCACTCTCCGCGCAACAGATCCGCGGCATGGCGCTGTTCGAATCGACCGGCTGCGTTTTCTGCCACTCCGGACCCAACTTCAGCGCTGCAAGCATCTTCGCTGACGACATACCCTTCAGGCTGTTTCCCTCCGTGCCCGATACCGAGTATGAGCAGCAGTATGGTTTCACCGACGACCCTGGCGCTGCGCCAGACCATAGCGGCTCAAAACCCGGTATCTGGCGCATTCCCTCGCTGCGCAACGTCAATCGAACCGGCCCCTATTTTCACAACGGATCGGTAGCCTCGCTGGAGGAGGCGGTGCGCATCATGGCGCGTGTTCAACTCAACAAATCCCTGAGCAACAGCGCAACCGATGACAGCTCCATTCACTGGCTGCCCGGGGATCGGCGTTTGGCGGTTGCGACCCAGCAGGCGCTGAGCGATAGCGAGGTCGATGAGATTGTAGCCTTTCTCAAGGCCTTGGATGGTGATCTGCCGCCTCTCCATTGACCACCACCCGGTTTCTGCCGCCTTGCTTCGCCTGATAGAGCGCGCTGTCGGCACGGACCAATGGATCGTCCGCGGCGTCGCCGTTCCGCACTTCCGTGACACCCGCGGAGACCGTGATCGAAACCTGATCCGGTATCTCTTTCCAATTGGTGCGGGCAATGCGGTTGCGGATGCGTTCCACCAGGGCAATCGCATCGCTCAGGCTCGTGGCCGCCATGATGAGGATGAACTCCTCACCCCCGTACCGCACCAATTTGTCGGATTCCCGGAACTCACTGCCGATCTGCGCGACTATCGACTTCAACACATCATCACCAACGGCGTGTCCGAAGCTGTCATTGATCCGCTTGAAGTGGTCGATATCGATCATCGCCACTGAACAGGGAATCCCTTTCCGCGCATAGAGGTTGAACTGTTCATCCAGAATAGTACCGAGCATCCAACGATTGTAGATGCCCGTCAAGGCATCGTAGATCGCCTTCTCCTCGAATGCGCGGCTGACCTTGAAGATGCGCGAGCGCGTCACATAGCCGTAATAGCCGAGGGCGATGGTACGCAAAAGGATCAGTGAAAAGCTGACCGCCACCAACAGGTACTCGAACAAGGTGCCCTCCAGGAGGGTGAGCCCGCCACTGTTGAGAAAGAGCGTGAGGGCGATGACGAAAGTAGTGAACAACCAGACGGTGAGCGCTTCGGAGAAATGGATACGCAGGGTGCCGAATGCGAAGATGATAAATACGATGGCAAGAAAGAAGGGGGATATTTCAGGCGCCAGATAGATCCCCAGCGACTGCACACAGATGGCATAGATCATCTGCCAGAGGGTCATGTGACGGTTCCTGCAGCGATCGCTTATGCCGCTCCAGTGCAACAGGCTGAACAGCGCAACATGACCCAGGCCGGCGAGACCATAATAGAGCGGCGTGTCGCATTCAACGGTGCCGGCGATGCAGAAGAGAGAGAGCAGAATGGTATCGATCAGGTAGCTGACACCGACCGCGCACACCATCGCGATGCGAAAAAGACGCCGTTTTTTTTGCTGAGGAACGTGATTAAGTCCTTTGATCGCATCCACCCAGATATCATCGGGATCGAAGCTCATTTACTGGTTGCCGTGCTTTAGGCTGTATGCGGTAAAGGAATTAAAGAATAAGTAATGAAACCCCGGTATTGCGGGCGATCGTGCACCCTCGGATAGTTAGCGGTCGTCAGCATGTATACTTAAGCAAAGAGAGAGCGGATCGACGAAAATGTAAAAGAGTGTGACCAAGCGCAAGCGACTCCCATGCCCCTGGCGCCCCAAAAACCGAGTGAAATAAAACACGTAATATCAATCCGTTAAATATCCCTACCCGGTAGTGCCATGGCGATGCGCAGCCACTTGAACAACGCCGATCCATGCTTGTCAATGGAGTATGCAGGCATAATCTTTCTGCATCGGAATCCCCCTGCGTTGACATCGTTAGCCCGGCTGACGTAGGGTCGATTGGTACAGCCATGCGACTGCCTGCCCGGCACTCCGGATCGGGTGCCGTACTGTATAAACACATCCGTTTAGCGTCGAGACTTGACATGAATAGGTTACTGATCGCCATCCTGCTGCCCCTCTCCCTGGCCACCGGTTGCGCGGTGAATCCGGTCACCGGAAAGAATGAGCTGAGCCTAGTCTCCGAAGCCCAGGAGATGGAGATAGGCAGAAAAAACTATGCCCCGCTGCGCCAATCCCAGGGGGGCGACTACACGGTGGACAAGGAGTTGACCGCCTATGTCAGCGAAATAGGGCAAAAGCTGGCTCTGGTCAGCGATCGCAAGCTCCCTTATGAATTCAAGGTCCTGAATAACTCTGTACCCAATGCCTGGGCACTGCCCGGGGGTAAGATCTCAATCAACCGCGGCCTCTTGACGGAGTTGCAGAGCGAGGCGGAACTGGCCGCCGTTCTCGGCCACGAGATCGTTCACGCCGCGGCGAAACACACCGCCAGCAGCATGTCCCGCGGGATGTTGATACAGGGTGCGGTGATGGCCACGGTCATCGGCACCCAGGGCAAGGATTACGCCCAGATCGCGCAGCTTGGCGCCGGCCTCGGTTCCCAGCTGATCACCCAGAAATATGGCCGTGACGCGGAACGGGAATCCGATCTCTACGGCATGAGGTACATGTCCAAGGCGGGATATGATCCCCAGGGGGCCGTCGATCTGCAGCGCACCTTCGTGCGCCTGTCGGAAGGCAAGAACCAGGATTGGCTCAGCGGCCTCTTCGCCAGCCATCCCCCCTCCATGGAACGGGTTGAAAACAACATCAAGACGGTCGCCGAGCTGCCGAAGGGCGGCATCACCGGCAAGCAGCGCTTCAAGGCCAAGACCGCGCATATAAAGCGCACCAAACCGGCCTATGAGGCCTATGAGGAGGGCCGTGAGGCCCTGCAAAAGGGCAATCTCAAAAAGGCCCGGAAGATGGCGGACAAGGCGTTAAGCCTGGAGCCGCGGGAGGGCCATTTCCACGCCCTGCTGGGCGATATCGAAGAGAAACGCAAGCACCCTGCCACCGCCAAGCGGCACTACGACAAAGCGATCAAGCTGAACGACAGCTTTTTTTACTACTTCCTGAAACGCGGCCTGGTCAATGAGAGGCTCAAGAACACCGATGCCGCCAAGCATGACCTGGAGAGAAGCGTGCAACTGCTGCCGACAGCCAATGCCTATAACTCTCTGGGCAATCTGGCGCGGGCGGAAGGCAACCTGAAATCGGCCAAGTCCTACTTTCGCAGGGCCGCCTCCAAAGACACCACGGAAGGCAAGGCCGCTTACAGCGCCCTGATGGAGCTCGATCTCTCCGAAAATCCGCAAAACTACGTAAAACTGCGAACCGGCCTGGATAACAAGGGCAGAGTCAAGGCGGAATTGTATAACCCAACCCCCAGCGACATCAGGAATATCGTCATTGCCGTACATTTTCGGGACGCCAATGGCAAGATTCGGAAGATCAAGCGGGTCTATAAATCTACCCTGGCCGCCGGGAAAAAGCGTTTGATCGACCTGCAGCTGAGCGACATCCCGAAACAGCAACTCTCGAAGGCAAAGTTCGGCATCATCGGCGCCAAACTCGCCAAATAGGATGAATTAGGGCCTGCTAACAGGCCCTAGCCAAATCCTCGTGTTTTTCCATTTTTTTCTTCTCTGTTGAATCCGGGTTCAGACCTGGTGCGTATTCATGCTTGAGGTTCTGCTTCAAGCAGGCTGACCAATCTGACTGAACAATTCATCTACCATCAGAGGAGATTTCCATGAACAAGACAACCAAGACCGCAATCGTCGCCGGAGCGATCACCACCGCATTGGCCATGGGAGCGGTAAATGCAGCGCCTTCGGCCGGCACGGAAAAGTGTTACGGCGTCGCCAAGGCGGGGAAAAACGACTGTAAGGCCGGCCCAGGCACCAGTTGTGCAGGCAGCTCGAAAACCGATGGCCAGGGTAACGCCTGGATGCTGGTGCTCAAAGGCACCTGTGAAAAGATTGTCGGTGGCAGCCTGGCGGAGAGATAACAGGCCAGGAGGCGTTTGCCGGATGGCGCTACCCCATCCGATCGTGCCGCCTCGATCCTGTTCAGGGACCGGGGCGGTACGCTTGCAGTCCAGGCAGAAAAGAGGAACCCTATTCTTCATTCCCTGAGATTTCACGGCTATGTCATATTTGTGGCGTAGAGTCGATGATCGAGACATTTCGCCATCTTCATCAAATCCAGGGCAGCTTACGTGAGCGGAAACTCCGCCAAGGCCATACTGAAGGCTATAAAAGAGAATAGACTGATCAGCCTGTTTCAACCCATCGTCTCGGTGCAGAAACTCGAAATCCTTGGCTATGAAGCGTTGGTCAGGGGTCCCTCCGACAAGGCATGGCACTCTCCGCAAATGCTCTTCTCCCTGGCGGAAAAATACGACATCGGGAGCAAAGTCGAGATCGCCAGCCTCTACACCCATATCAGACGTCATCATAAACTGGGACTGAAAGGCAAGCTGTTCCTCAATCTCTCCTCGAAGTGCCTGTCGAGCAACGAGTTCGAAATCGCAGAGCTGGTAAAAGAGATCGCTAAAACCGAGATCACTCCCGATAAGGTGATTATCGAGATCACCGAACGGCATCCTGTCCACGACTTTGTGCCGATGATCTCCATCCTGCAGGCGTTGAGACACCACGGCTTGAAGATAGCCATCGACGATCTGGGCGCGGGCTACTCCAGCCTGAGGCAGTGGTCTGAGATTCGACCCGACTTTGTAAAGATCGACGGCCATTTCGTGGAGAACATCCACGAGGACTCCATCAAGCGCCAGTTTGTCCGCTCGATCTGCGAAATCGCAAACAATATCGGCAGCAGCGTCATCGCCGAGGGCATAGAGACGGAAGAGGAGTTGGATACCATACGATCCCTCGAGGTCGACTATCTTCAGGGCTATCTGGTAGCCAGACCGCAGCGCAAACCGATACGGCACATCCCCAACCGACTCAAACAGTTCAGTCAAAACACACCCTATCTGGTGAACGAACAGCAGGTACGCGCGCTCGAAAAACCCGCTTTGACGGTCTCTCCCTCACTCACCGTGAAGGACCTATCGGAGGCGTTCTACAAAGACAAATCGCTCCGCGTGGCGGTGGTCCTGGAGAATCGAAAACCCCTGGGGATCATTACCAGAAACAGTCTGCAGCAACTCTTCTCCAGCCATTACGGGCGCGATCTCTACGGGCGAAAACCGGTGACGCTGATCATGAATGAAGAGGCAATAACCGTTAACGAGGAGACCAAGATAGACCGTCTCAGCAATCAAATAACCACCAACAACGATTCGCTCCCGGACGAGTACTTTGTAATCGTTGACAAAAAGGAGCGCTACACCGGGGTAGGTTCTCTGATCGACCTGCTGCGCTCGGTTACCGATTTCAGGATCACTGCCGCCAGGCATGCCAATCCCCTTACCTTGCTTCCCGGCAATCTACGCATCAATCAGCACATCGACAGCCTGCTCTCGGCCAAGGAGTCCTTCGTACTCGCCTATTGTGATGTCGACAATTTCAAACCGTTCAACGACACCTATGGCTATGCCCGTGGCGATGACGTGATCCGTGAAATCGGGCAACTCCTGTCCCGCTTCTCTCAACAGGATCAGGACTTTGTCGGACATATCGGGGGCGATGATTTTATTGTGGTGTTCCGCAGCATTGACTGGGAGACCCGCTGCCGTGACCTGCTCGATCATTTTCAGCAATCCGCCATCCGTTTCTACGACGATCAGCACAAGAAAACACTCGGAATAACATCAATCGATCGCACGGGAAAGCAGCAGTTCTTCGATATCATCTCCCTCTCCATTGGCGTGGTTCAGGTCAACTACAAACATTTCACATCACACAAGGAAGTGGCCTCGATCTCAAGCGAAGTGAAGAAGCAGGCGAAACGGATACAGGGCAATTCACTCTTCATCGACAGGCGCAACTACGAGAATGTCTTTGTGGCCATGGATACAGGTCCAGAGATGCTGACGAATGTGGTCCCCATCAATCCCAAAAAATAGTTGGTTCGCGGGGTTGGAATGATTGCCGAAACCAGGCAGCAGCCAAAGCCCTCCTCAACTCCGCTGATCGAGAATCAGTTGACAGACTATTTCGAGGCCTGTCGTCAGCGCATACCGAGCTTCGTCGACAGACACTATTCTCTACCTGGCGCCATCGATCTCAACAGCAAGGCCTTGGGCTCGGATATCCTGGTCGCCCCATTCAACTTCCTCATGGGCGTTCCCAATTTTCTCCTTCGTCTGCTTGCCCTGGTCATCGAACTCCTTGGCGGGCGTCGCGCGGCACGGCGAATGCTGAGCTTCCACCTTGGTATGCCCACACGGGTTCAGCAGGAGCTGGCTCATCGCCTAAATAGGGAACTCCTCGTCCTGTGCCGGCGCCCGATCGATGCCGACCCGCGATTGCAGCAACGGGTACGCAAAGCCGCGGAAGAGCCCGTGCAGATCTATCTCCAGACGAGGAATGTCGCCGCCGACATCACCGCGGGCACCCTGGCAGCCATTCTTGGCCTTACCCTATTGAGCCAGTTCACCCCCGGATCCATCTCCGCCGGCACGGCAATCGCCCATCTCGTCGCCAGGGAGCAGGCGGCCTCGGATTTCTTTCTCGGAGAGACCCTGGGCCATCTCTACTACACCCTCTTCCCGGTGAGCCCGTCACTGGGAATCATTGCGGCAACCATCGCCCTGGTGATGGTGACAATCGCTCTGGTCGCGGCATTTTCCGGCATGCTTCACGATCCTATACAAAGCCTGACGGGGATCCATCAACGCCGTCTCAACCGGCTCCTCGATGCAATAGAGGACAACACCGCCGCATCGAACGGCAAGGGTTATCGTCCCAAGGATACCTTCGTCGGCAGGGTCTACGATTTTATCGATTGGATTAAAGGGCTGCTTGCGTTCTAAGCCCTGATCTCCGCGCACGCCGGCCTGGACGGGTTCAAGGGGGATATGGCAGTTTCCCACCCCTGCAGCCTTCTGAAGCAGCCACTCCATATTTGTTTAATACATTGTTTTTCATGGGGTTTTCGGAAAGACTCCCGGAGAACCATTTCCTACTATTTTTGTCAGATATTTAGAATATTCTGATAATCTGGAGATTAGTATGAACGGATTGATTGCCAATTTCCCCTACGACGGGGTGGTCACCGTGAACCGGGTAATCCTGAAACCTGGCTATAGCGTGGATGAGCTGCAGGAACGTGTCGCGGAGCTCTGCGAAAACGTCAAGACCTATCACTCGGATACCGGTTTCATCGGCGGCTTCGTCGCCCTCAACAGCGGTGAGATCTCCAACGAAGGCTCGACCATCGGTCAAGCGGTGGCGAGTGACCTCAAGGATCGCGAGGCATTGATCGTTACCTTCTGGAGGAGCTTTGCCGAGCATGAGCAATCCCATCGCAGCGACAGCTTCCAACCGCTCTTCAGACGAGTCCTGGAACTGTGTGCAAACGGCAATGAGGAGATCGCCTACGACATGCTCTGGTCCGGCCAGGCCTACAGCCACGACGAGGCCAAGGCCGCACGTGAAGCCAAGGCACGCTTCGCGGCCTGACGGCTGCAATGAAAAAGCCCCCAGCAACGGATGGGGGCTTTGTTTTCCTGGTTGCGCAATAATAGGGGGCATGACAACGACAGACGATGGCAAATAGCGCCACCATGGCGTAGGCCCAAACCATGACCGACTATCTGCGTGCACCACTGCCTTCCCGCAACATGCCGGCGGGTATCCCCTATATCATCGGCAATGAAGCGGCCGAACGCTTCAGCTTTTACGGCATGCGCGCCATATTGGTGGTCTTCATGACCCAGTATCTGCTGGACGGCAGCGGCGTTGCGGATCCGATGAACGAGGAGGAGGCGAAGGGGTGGTTCCATCTCTTCGTCTCGGCGGTCTATATCACCCCCTTGCTGGGTGCGCTGATCTCAGACGGCCTGCTGGGCAAGTACCGCACCATTATCACTCTCTCCCTGGTCTACTGCCTTGGCCACTTTGTCTTGGCGCTGGACCACACACGTCTCGGTCTGCTGCTGGGACTGGGACTGATCGCCCTCGGTTCAGGGGGCATCAAGCCCTGCGTTTCCGCTCACCTGGGGGATCAGTTCGGCCGCACCAATGCCCATCTTCTTCCCCGTGCCTTCGGCTGGTTCTACTTTGCCATCAACCTGGGCGCTTTTTTTTCCATTCTCGCCACGCCCTGGTTGCTACGGGAGGTAGGCCCATCCTGGGCCTTTGGCGTTCCCGGGGTATTGATGGTTATCGCCACGCTACTCTTCTGGGCAGGACGACACCGTTTCGTCCATATACCGCCCGGGGGCTGGGACTTTGTTCGCGAGACACTCAGCCGGGACGGACTGCTCACCCTGGCGCGGCTGCTCGTTCTCTATCTTTTTGTCGCCGTTTTCTGGGCTCTGTACGACCAGAGCGGCTCGGCCTGGGTGCTCCAGGCCCAGTCGATGGATAGAAATCTGTTCGGTATCGAGATCCTGCCGGCGCAGATACAGGCCGCCAACCCCCTGCTGGTTATATTGCTGGTACCCACCTTCTCCTATCTCATCTATCCCGCCATCCAGCGCCGCTGGCGATTTGGAGCCCTGCCCAAGATCGGTTTCGGTATGTTGTTGGCAGCCGTTGCCTTCGCCATATCCGGCTGGGCGCAACACCAGATAGATCTCGGACAGACACCATCCGTCGTCTGGCAGCTCTTCGCCTACCTGGTACTCACCAGCGGCGAGGTAATGGTCTCCATCACCTGCCTCGAGTTTTCCTACACCCAGGCGCCAAACCGCATGAAGTCGTTCGTCATGGCCTTCTTCATGATGTCCATCGCGCTGGGCAATCTCTTCACCTCCATGGTCAACTTCGCCATCGAGGGTCGCGACCTGTTGCAGGGCGCCGACTACTATCTGTTCTTTTGCGTCCTTATGTTAGCGACGACGGGACTCTATTTCCTGGTCTCACGCTATATCCCGGAACAGAGCAGATTACAATCGGAGGCGGCCACCGGGGCGAGCTGACCACAATAGGTCTAAACCAAGCCCAGCAATTCTGAAGATCGGCTTATCGTCCAGTAGGCGCCGAGGCTGCCGACAACATAGCTGGAGAACAGGATGGCAGGTCTTGCAAACTCCCTGCCGCCGCCTGATCGAGCTACTATTTGTGCCAGCAGATAGACCGTGAGTATCACGCCAAGCTGGCCAAACTCGACGCCCAGATTGAACGCCAGCAGGCTGAGTGGCAACTCGTGTTCCGGCAGCCCGACTTCACGGAGAGCGCCGGCAAACCCCAGGCCGTGCACCAGGCCAAAGATAAACGCCACCATCCAGGGGAAGCGTCGCGCCAGGGTAGGTCTCTTATCCAACGATTCGGTTGCGACCAACAGGATAGACAGGGCAATGACGATCTCTACGGGAGTTTGCGAGACGGCGACCACATTGGTCACACTCAATGCCAGGGTCAGGCTGTGCGCCAGGGTGAATGCAGTGACCGTCCAAACCAGTTGCCGCTGAAAGCCGACCAACAGGATCAGCCCCGCGACAAACAACAGATGATCCAAGCCAAGCAGGATATGCTCGATGCCAATCACGATGTAGGTGGTCAATACCTGCTGCCAACTGCTTGCGCCATTGTCCGCGGCGGTAAGCTGCACGGTTTGTGTCTCGCTTGCCACTGACTGGGTGAAATCATTGCCATTCAGCCATTCGATGCGAACCACCACATCTGCATGCAGCGGCAGATCGGTGAAACGGATCTCGCCAATCAATCCCTTGTCACCGCATTCGATGACCGGCCCCTGCCGGCTGCAGTGCTGTGGATACCCCGGCTCCACTGTCGTGGCCAGGCGTTCGATCTGCTTCGCGGGGACCCAGAGTTGGGTGAATTTTCCGGGAGCGGCCTCGGTCAGATGTAGAAACGAAGAGCCCATGGCATGGCCAAGGGCGAGCTCGGTGAACAGCCACAGGGAGAGAAAGAGCAGGCCTTTATCGATCTTCATGACGACTGGTGAAGAATTGTGTAGATGTTGCGCAACTCCTCGATCAGCCTGACCACCTGTTCATTTTGCTGCTGCTTCAGCCAATCCCGGCGCAACAGGGGCTGCAGCTTCTCAAACTCAGGCAAGGGTTCCTGATGCATATCCTGAAGGCGCAACAGATGCCAGCCCTTCGTGGAATGGACGACGTTCCATTCATTCACCGGCAAATTGTCCAGTATCGCTACGAATTCTTCGCCGAAAGCGATGCTTAAAGCGGTGCGCTTGCGGCCGACGAATTGATGATAAGCCTGCTTGAAATCGGACGCCTCCTTTCCAGCCAATACCTCATGCATGATTGTATCGACTTCCAATTTCCCATTCTCACCCCGGTCACGAATGAGGACATGCTCAAAGTCGTAACTGGGCTGCTTCAGATAATTCGCGGATTTTTCCTGATACCAATCCTGCAGCTGTTGTATGCTGGGTTCCTTTTGCGCAGCCAGACTGCGGAACAGGGATACCGTTTTCTGGATTACACGGTCCCTGATCATGGTGTCGTTCTCCGCCAGTCCCATCTCCAATCCCTTGCGGTAGAGCAGCTCACTCTGCAGCCAGGCATCCAACAGTTTTTTGATCTCCTGAGCAGAAGGGTCACGGCTCTTTTTCTGCTGAAACTCCTGAACCAGTTCATTCCTGACTCTGTCGTCGACAACAATTAGATTTTCGTCGACATCGTCGCTCTGAAGCAGATCGCCGAGGTAAAACACCAGCATGCCGATAGCAATGAAGTGCAACATTGGCTCCTTTAACCAATTGATCATTTTTTGTCCTTTTTCAGCTTTCACTGACGCAATCATCTGTCCCGGTTGTGAATGCCGGTCCACACCCATTCAAGCTGCAAATGAAAACATGTCCCGATTAAATTTTATTAACATTTCCATGAATTAATTTTGATAAGGGAGGTGCCATGTAAAGGCAAAAAACCTTATCAATTGCGACATACCAATGTCATCACGCGGGAATAAGATTCGCCACGCAAGCCGTCGGGTTTGCATGCCATAACTCTATCCTAGGGAGGATTCCTGTGATGAAAAAAGCGCTTAGTGCAGCGGTTGGTGTAGCGTTAGGCTGCAGCATCCAGCCTGTTGTGGTCCATGCGAAAAATGTTGACTACAAGGCGACAATTGAAGCAATCGGCATTTCATCAAATGCCGAAACGGTAAAAGGCACGGTCTTTATGGACCGTAACAGAAACGGTGCAATGGAAAGTTCCGAAAGGGGCATCAAAAACGTCCTGGTCTCCAATGGACGCGATGTGGTTAAAACCAACAAACATGGCTACTATGAACTACCGGCTTTCGAAGGTATGACTCTGTTCATCACCAAACCGGCGGGCTATGACATACCAGTGGATGAGGACAATATTCCCCAGTTCTTCTACCACCACTTGCCGGAAGGTTCGCCAGAACTCCGCTTCGGCGGCCTGCAGCCCACCGGTCCCCTGCCCGAAGCGATCAACTTTCCAATCGTCAGGAGCAAAAACAAAAAGCACGACGATGACGACGAATATGATGATAAGAAAGGAAAGCGCAACAGCGACAAGCGTTTCAAGATGATCATCATCGGCGACACCCAGCCCTACAGCAACAACGAAGTCGGTTATGTCCGCGACACCCTGGCCAAGGAGTTCGCTGCCATGGACATGGATGATGTCGAGGGCATCATCGTCGAGGGTGACGTGCTGGGCGACGACCTCGGCCTCTATCCCCGCTTCAAGCAGATTCTCGGCGTAGCCGATACACCCCAGTACTATGTGCCCGGCAACCACGACCTGGACTTCGACGCCGCAACCGATGAGAACTCCTTCGACACCTTCAAGCGTGAATGGGGTCCCGCCTACTATTCATTCGACATCGGCGATGTGCACTTCGTGACCCTGGACAATGTCCAGTACCCCTGCATAAACCACGATGGGGAACATGCCTTCTGTGACGCCAGCAATACCTATAACGGTTATGTCACCGAGCAGCAGATGGAGTGGCTTGCGAACGACCTCGCCCATGTGCCGATGGACAAGCTGGTGGTACTGAACATGCACATCCCGATCATCTCATTTGTAGACAGCGGGTCAAACAAGCATCAGACCGACAACGCCGGCGATATCTACCGTCTGCTGGAGGGTCGTCCCGCCTTGGCGCTGAGTGGACACACCCACACCCTCGAACACTTCGAACCCGGCGAGGGGGCCCGTCCCGGCATCGCCGGGCTCGACATCCCGGCGACTCCCTTCCCTCAGATCATCACCGGCGCCGGTTGTGGATCCTGGTGGAGCGGCGATTTCGATGATGACGGCGTACCCATGTCCTATCAGCGCCTGGGCGCCAAGCGCGGCTTCATGGTGTTCGAATTCGACGGCAACAGCTTCAAGGACAGCTTCAAGGCGACTGGCGAGCCGGATGAGAAGCAGATTGCGGTCAGCATGCTGACCCCCACCTTCGTCGATTGGTACGGCCAACTGCTCGACTGGTTGCGGGCCGGCGCGGACGGCATTCCGCCGGTGAACATCAACGACCTTGAAGACAACATGATCATCCCCGTGGACGAGTTGTACGGAACCACGCTCACGGCCAATGTCTGGAACGGCTCCAGCGCCACCAAGGTCTGGGTAGAGATCGACGAGGGTGACAAGATCGAAATGGTGCGCAGCGAAAACACTCTGGATCCCTTTGCCCTGGAGAAGCAGATGTATGTTTTCCGTTTTGCCGCAGAAAGCACGTCCGGCAATCCCCGCACCCAGGGATTCGAGCTCTGGACTGGCGCCACTCATGGTCCGAGCAGCCCTCGCCCATCTGACGAGTGGATGCACACCGACAACTCCAACCACCTCTGGGAGGTCGCCCTGCCCAGCGATCTGGAGAACGGCGTTCACACTGCCAAGGTCACGGCGAAAGACAAGCATGGACGCAAGTATCACGAGACCGTGGTATTCGAGATTCGTGATCAGCGACCTGAGCCCTTCGCACGTAACTACCTGTTTGACTAAGCCGATAACCGTTCATTACAGATGATCGGTAGGAGGGAAGGCAGCAATGCCTTCCCTTCTTTTTGAACGACCGGTCAGGCAGTCATCTATTTGATTGTGACGTTACCGCTTTTATCGACGACCGCCAAAACCCTGTCACCCCATTTGGGTATCCTCTGACCCAACCAGGGAATGGACATTGTCTTGGAGGTGTACGCCGCCATGACCCCGCCGCCGTGACCCAACATGGCCGTTGCCGCCTTTCGCATAAACTCTTTTCCTTTATCGCCTTCAGCCACGTTGCAACCCAAGAACAGAACCGTTGCCGGTTTTGCCAGGTATTGGGAACAGGCATTCTTTAAAAGACCGACATTTGATGACCTGATCGGCCCCTTCGGCAGGTGGATATATCCGCGGCTGCCGTGGGTATGAAATATAACATCGCTGATCGGGCCGCTGCGGAGATAAAAGAGCTTGAAAAAATCCCTCACGCCCCAAATCGAATCGACTCCACCATGATAGATTCTCTTGTCTTTTACCAGATAGTGTTCGTCTTCGTAGTGCTTTTTGTATCCCTTTCTGCGCAATGCATTGTCGGTATAGTCATAAAGATGCAATTCACTCATAACCGTATCGCCTCCGTACTCAAACCCTTCTCTGTGGCAAGAGTTTTGCTATGATCCAGATGTCTTTTCCAATAGTGAACGCATAAACCAGCGCCAGACATAAAGTGCGGATGCTTCTTTGATCCAAACCGAGAGTTGCTGAAACAGACAAACGAATAGGGTCGTTCAGGCGTCACTTATGCAAGGCGTCTGGTTATGCCGCTTTCACCCTGACATGCCGCATAACCAAATAGTTATAAAATAGTATTGATACAAGCTGTGAATTATTAACTTTATTTTTTTACAAAAATTATTGCTTTGATTTGATAACTCGGCGTTGCTTAGACATCGAGCAAAAAGTCGAGCCGCTCGATGGTCTGTCCTGGTGTAATCTCCAATATTTCCGCACTGACCACCTCTTGCGCCACAAACGGGTCGTCGCTGATCCGGCTTTGCAGATCTGAAAGCGAGGCATTGTGCGCGAGGAGCGCGCCACCCAAACCCGGTTGAATGGTGCCGGCGAGCAAAAATACACCCTCATCAAAACCACGTTCGAGCCAGGCAGTGTGGCCGCTCATATAGGTTCCGGCCTGGGATTTGTTGACAGAAAATTTGAGTATGATCACAAACATAGCTGTTTCCTTTTCAGGCTGTAGAATATCTTCATGGCCATGTCCCTATCGCTCACAGTGAGTCAAGCCAAGCGCACATCTTATCCACTTCCCGGGTGACGTACTCGAGGTCGTTGAAGGCATTGCCTAGGGTTGCGACGCCCTGACTCCATGCCAAAACATGCAACGCCAGGCCATCGGCCTCATCCCGACAGCCCAGCAGAGTGAACTGCTGTTTCAGCCACAGCCGAAACAGGGTGAAGACCTTGCTCGCCTCATCCTTCGAGCCGTGGTTCAACTTCGCAAGTTCCGTACACAAGGTTCCCACGGGACAGCCGTAGTCTTTGATCATTGTCCAATTCGTCAGGAGTATTCTGAGGTAGCGCTTGATCCGGTCCTGCGGGGAAGCGCCCTCCTCCTCCCAATCCACCAGCATGCGCTCTGTCCTCTGCAGGCGGGCCTCGATAACGGCATCGAGAATCTCATCCTTGCTCTTGAAGTGATGGTAAAAATTACCGCGCGAGATATTCACCACCTTGGCGATATCCGCAAACGATGTATGCTCGAAACCCTGCCGGTAGAAGAGATCGTCGGCGGCCTTCACTATCTGATGTCGTGTCCCACGCTGGGCCATAACACTACCTTTCACTATCTCCTGAACCGGACCGCTGGAACCCGCTACGCCACCTGGCTTGGCTCAGGATCCAAATTAGGACAATTGACCTACTCTCAAACTAGGGCGTTTGTCCTAATTTGTCAAGGGATTCAATCGCAGATCAATTCGACGCGCTTCCGCTTTCTCTTCTGTGACCGGGATTGAGTATCGGATCGCCCACAACATCCGATCGGATGAGGATATGGCGCGCCCGGAAGGATGATTCGCGCTTCGCGCTCATGCTGCGGACCTTCGGTCCTTGTCGAACCGGCCTTTGAAGTCGGAGGTTCGAAGCTATCTGGACAACATATTAAAAAAGGGGGCCTGCTTACGCAGACCCCCTTTTTTAATATGGCGCGCCCGGAAGGATTCGAACCTCCGACCCCCTAGTTCGTAGCCAGGTACTCTATCCAGCTGAGCTACGGGCGCCTTTTGTGGAACGCGAATTCTGAAGATTTATCGCCCTTTTGTCAATGGCATATGAACGCCATCCCGATCTCGCCAGGCTCCGTCAGCGAGTCGAGAGATCGGGATATATCTTGAAGATAGCGGTATGGACCCACACCGTCCTTGATCTACCCGCTAGCCCCGCGAATGACCGCCTGATAACGTTGCAGGGCCCGGTCGCGGCTGGCCCCCAGGTCCACGAGTGGCGCAGGCTCAATGCCATCACCCAGCCAGCGGCGGATATACTCACCCGCCGGATCGAACTTCCTTGCCTGTAACTGCGGGTTGAAGATCCGGTAGTAGGGCGCGGCGTCGGTGCCGCACCCTGCCACCCATTGCCAACCCAGGGTGTTGCTAGCCAGGTCTGCATCCACCAGGGTATCCCAGAACCAGGCCGCACCCTGGCGCCAATGTATGCCCAGATTCTTGGTCAGGAAGGAGGCTGCGACCATGCGCACCCGGTTGTGCATCCAGCCACTCTCCCAGAGCTCGCGCATGCCGGCATCCACCAATGGAATACCGGTTTCTCCCCGCTGCCAGGCCCTGAGCCGGCGGTCGTTGTGATCTTGCGCCCAGGCGCCTGGGCGCTCGAAGCGCCCATTCAAGGAGATGGCCGGAGAACGGGGATAGGCGTGCAGCAGATGGCGTGAAAACTCGCGCCATCCGATCTCTGCGAGAAAGCGGCGGATACCGGCGCGCGCCCCTTCATCGGCTTTATGGGCCAGCCGTCCCTGGCAGACGGCGTAGAGACGCGCTGCGCTCAGTTCACCAAAATGGAGCGCCGCCGAGAGACGACTCGTCCCCTGACGAGCGGGAAAATCGCGCCAGTCGTCATAGCCGTCAATGCGCTCCTGCAGGAAGCGGGAGAACGCCTTAAGGGCGGAAGACTCTCCCGGCGACCAGTAGGCCTGGAGCTTCCGATGCCAGGGATGCGCATCCAGCAATCCCAGCTTTTCCACTTCCAGCGGATCCGCGGGGAGTGGATCAGCGGCGGGCCTCGGCCTCGGGAATAAACGCTGCTCCACGCCATTTCGCTGCAGAAGATCCGAGACATGGCGCCAAAAAGGGGTAAAGACCTTATAGGGCGTGCCGTCTTTCTTGGCTACCCGTTCAGGTGGTAACAGGCTGTCGTCATGAAAGGTCTCAACCTCGATTCTACCCCTCTCCGCCAAGGCGCACAGATCGGCCTCGACTTCTCCCTGGCCGGGTTCGACGACACGGTTACAATAGAGCTTCGCCACCGCACGTCTGGTGAGGAATCCCTTCATCTCCCCCTCGGCGTCGCCCTTCAGGCATGCCAACGGCACGCCGATCTCCGCCAGGTCCTGTTGCAGCGCAAGCAGGCTTTGATGCAGATACCAGCGGTTGGCGCCGCCTAGGGCCCAGCCATCGGCCGGCCGCGGGTCGTGAATATAGAGGGCCAACACGGGATGGCCGCTGACCAGGGCCGCGTGCAACGCCGGATTGTCCTGCAACCTCAGGTCGCGGCGAAACCAAACCAGGGCGAATGGTCGCTCAGCCGGCATTGGAGGCCCTTCGCCTGCCGCTGCCACCGCTATGCACATCCACCCTTGAGACCAGTACTTGAATTGCCGCCAGCATTCGTGAGCCCAGGCGGACGCCACCCGCCGCTTCGAAGGCCGGCAGGGGCCTGTCGCTGGCCTGCCCTCCCAACATCGCGGCCACTGCGGACTGTCTGCTCAACGCCGCCAATTGCCTCTCCTGATCCTCGGTCAAGGGCATCCGGGCCGACAAGATCACCGCCCTTGCGCCTGAACGCTCCACGATCAGTGGAATCTGTTCCAGCGGCAGATCCTGGCCGAAATAGAGCACCCGGTAACCGCGTGACTGGGCAGACAGGGCAAACAACATCAATCCGATGTCGTGGTTGTCTCCAGGCATGCAGGCGCAAAGGATGCGTGCCCCTTTGGCCAGGCTATAGCCGTGATGGAATCGGGCGCCCAAGCGATTTCGCAGCCAGCAGCTGTAGAAGTGCTCCTCGGCAATACCGGCAGGGTCGGACCGCCATCGCTCGCCCAGGGTCAAGAGCGCCGGCTCGATAAGGCGCTCGATCGCCATATCAAGGGGATAGAGGGAAGAGGCTTCGTTGAAGACGGCCTCGATACGCTCATGGCTGAAATCGACGATGGCGCGCAGGGTATCCTCCAGATAGTCGCGCCATACTCCATTCAACTCCAATTCCGGTTGCCATCTCGCCAAGCGACGCTCCGGCTGGTCTATCTGTTTGGCTATTGTCCCTAGAGAGTGGCCTTCGCGGAGCAACTCAACCACCCGTTCAACGATGCGCGCATCCTGTTCACTGTAGACCCGGTGTCCCTTGGGTGTGCGTTGGGGCGTCAGCAGATTGTAGCGACGCTCCCACGCCCTCAAGGTCGACGTGGCAACACCGGTGCGCTCTGCCAATACCCTGATGGGAAAGCCATCCTGGTAGGGCGCTTGTCCTGGAACATCTGTGGATCGCTTGTTCACGGTGATGCCGTCTCAGTTTTCACTAGGCCGGGGTGGAGTCTTAAAATAAAAATTGTATAATATTTTTTGATTTGTACAAGTTTTTGTCTAACTTTTTAACCTAGACGATCAACCTACAGACAGAGCTCATCATGGCCTCCCTATCCGCCAAATAAACAGGGGCGCGGGACTCCTTGGCTTGGGTGCCGGCTGGGGGGAGGGATTACTCGTCTGCTGCGCAGACTCGCCCCTGCGGGGCGCCTTCGCTGCGCTCGGCGTTCTGCGGCGCTGCGCGCCTGGTCGAACGAAGGGTTCGAATCAAATCCTCCCTATCCGCCAAATAAACAGGGGCGCGGGACTCCTTGGCTTGGGTGCCGGCTGGGGGGAGGGATTACTCGCCTGCTGCGCAGACTCGCCCCTGCGGGGCGCCTTCGCTGCGCTCGGCGTTCTGCGGCGCTGCGCGCCTGGTCGAACGAAGGGTTCGAATCAAATCCTCCCTATCCGCCAAATAAACAGGGGCCCTGTTGGGCCCCTGTTTATTTGGCGGAGAGAGAGGGATTCGAACCCTCGATACGCTATTAACGTATACACACTTTCCAGGCGTGCTCCTTCAGCCACTCGGACATCTCTCCGGATTTTTGGAGGCGCAAGATTAAACTAGTTTCTCTCCAGAATCAAATAGCTAAGGGACCTCTGACCGATTCAGAGGTTGCCTGGCCGGGCTTATGCTGCAATTTGCACGGCCAGTGAGACCCGCGATTTCCGATTAGCTTCGCTGTTATGGCCCGGGATGCCCCTGTCTGGCGTCTGTTTAGAGGTGTTTGCTGAATTCCGCCACAATTGCGTCTGACTCCAGTTCTCTGAACTTATCGACGCTGATGTGGATTAACTTCCCATGGTCGCCGGACTCGAAGTAGAGATCGGGCTGTTTCAGCAGGCTTGCATCGACCAGCGTTTCGATACCGTACGGCAGTCCGGTGGGGGGCACTGCGCCGGTTTCGCAATCGGCGAAGGCCTGCTGCAGCTCATCCTCTGTAATCAGGTTGAGTTTGCGGCCGGTCAGCTGCGTCAACTGGTCCAGCTGGAGCCGGTGTGTCGCCGGGATAACCGCAAGCAGGTAGCTCTCATCATCCCCAAGCAAGACCGACTTGGCCATTCTGTCGCCGGGTATATGGGCCGCTTCCGCCGTATGCAGGGCAGAATCGGTGCGCCGGTGATCGATGATCTCATAACTGACGTCATTATTCTGCAGGTACTCTTTGAGTGTAATTGCTATCGCCATATCCTCACCTCAAACAACATCTCCTTCGAGATATGCCACCCTAAAAAGACAGTGGCGCCATCAACCGATATTGCGACTAGGACCTGGCATGGTCCTGCCGCAACGCCGAGACGGGATGCCGGGGTTTGAAAAAGGCGTGATGCGGTACGTCTTAGATCAATCCGTGCCCCGTCTGTTTTTTAGGGGCCTAATTAGGAGTATAGTTCGCCGGTCAAGACTATTGACGGCTTGATCGGAAATGGTTTTTTATTCCCTTGGTTAACGATCTTATCAACGATTCATCATGGCAAAGAGAAAGAAAAAATCCCCGTCAATGGCGAAATCGGCCGACCGCCACCACCTCTACGAGCTCTCCGTGCAGTGCTCGGAGGCTGAGATAGATTTCGTCGACGATACCTATAAAAAGATACATGGCAGGCGGGCAAAGAAGTTGAGGGAAGATTTCTGCGGTACCGCGAATGTCTGCTGCGAGTGGGTGCGGCGGCGTAAGTCCAATCAAGCGACCGGCGTGGATCTTGATGCCGAAGTGCTTGATTGGGGAAGAGAAAATCAATTGAGCAAACTGAAGTCCTCGGAGCGGAAGCGGATCAGGCTGATGGAGGAGGATGTGCTTTCGGTGGAGACCGAACCGATGGAGATCATATCGGCCATGAACTTCAGCTACTGGCTCTTCAAGGAGCGCGATCAGCTGAAAAGCTATTTTCAGCAGGTTCATCGCCAATTGGCCGATGACGGCATCCTGTTCATGGACGCCTATGGCGGCTATGACTCCTACAAGGAGATCGAGGAGGAGCGTGAAATCGAGGATGGCGACACCAGCTTCACCTATACCTGGGAACAGGAGAAATACGATCCCATCAGCGGCACCCTGATCTGCCATATCCACTTCGATTTTGAGGATGGCTCCCGCCTGGAACGCGCCTTCAGCTACGACTGGCGCCTCTGGAGCCTGCCGGAAGTCCACGAATTGCTGAATGAGACCGGATTCAGCAAAGTCACCTTCTATTGGCAGGGTTTCGACAAGGACGGTGAACCTGACGGGGTGTTCGAGCCCGTGACCGAGGCTGAAGCGGATGCGGGCTGGATCTGCTATATCACCGCGGAGAAGTGACAAAGCGTTTAATTGACCCTGAACCGGGCGCAATAATCCTGTATGAAGTCCGCTATTTCCGGCGGGTTGTTGAGATTGAGTAGTGGCAGCTCCGTCTCCCTGTCCAGGCCGCCGTCGCTGGCGATGGCAATGATTGAACGGTCGTCCGGAAACAGCAGGGGTCTGTTCAGCGAGCCACGGTGAAGTTCGATCTTGGGGAAGGTCAGATGCCTGAACCCTTCAACCAGCACCAGATCCAATCTGCTGCAGTCGAGCCGCTGCAGCAGTTCGGGTAGCGCCGGCTCATGCTCCTGCACCTCATCCACCATCAACGCCCAGTGCCTGGAACTGGCGAGCAGCACCTGACCGGCACCCGCCTTACGCAGTTCATAGCTGTCCTTGCCCGGATGGTCGACCTCGACCTGATGATGGGCGTGCTTGATCACCCCCAGCTGCAAGCCGGTCTCCTTCAACAGCGGGATGAGCTGCTTGAGCAGGGTGGTCTTGCCGGTACCGCTGTGGGCGGCAAAACCTAGCAGGGGGAGTGGAAATGACGGCATCGGGTGTGGGGAAGCGGGATGAGTCTCAGCTGTCCCTAGGCATCTTCGCGTTTCATGCCATGGATCATGATGATCAAGTCGGCGGCATCCCGGCTGATTCCCAGTTCAGAGACAAGCTGTTCCGGACCGGCGCCCGCACGCACCATACGGATCGCATCGCTGTAAGGGGGTTCGCCCTGATGGCTAGTCTGCTCGATGTTCTCCTGCCGCTCCTCCAGGTCCCTGCCGTGTCGCTCCAGGCGATTCACGCGCTTATCGACACCCACGGCACTCGAACAGAGCGCGCTGACCGTCTGCTTGAGGGTTTCGACTTCACGCTGAAGCAGATCGTATGCGTCGCGTCGATTGCGCTCGAAAATCAAAAACACTACCACCAGTACAACCAGCAGCAGTACGATCGGCAACATACCAAACCAAAACAGCGTCGCACCGCTACCTGTCATCGCTGACATCCGATTCGAGAAAGAGGAGCGGATCAGGCGTACTCATCGATGTGCGGCTTACCGTCATCCTCATTGTCTTTCGGTTTCCTCTGCTGTTTCTGTTTACGCTCTTGCGCAGGCTTGGGGCGATCACGGCGCAACGGCGGCTTTGTCGGTTTTACCGGTGTCAGTGGAATGAGCGGGTTGTCTCCACCAATCTCGGGCATGCTTGGCTTCCTTTTCGCTAAAAGAACCTGGCTTCGCCTATCCTGTCCTGTTGATTTATAAGTAGAATAGCCGAAAAACCGGGCCAGACACAAAATCCTCTGCACGCCATACCACAGATAGTCTCGCATCCGCGCCGCGGACAAGGCCAGGTGACGGGAGCCGATCGCCAGCGAATTCAGGCTGTTCAGCCCGGAATCCGGGCCAAGATCAGTACATACTGATCTCCTTCCACTCCTCATCTGTCAGCAGTTTATTGAGGTCCACCAGGATCAGCAGGCTATCCTCCTGTGTCGCGACCCCCTGGATATAGCGCGAACTCTCTTCGGTACCCACGTTCGGCGCCACATCGATATCCGTTTCCCGAAGTTCGACCACCTCGGCAACGGCATCCACCAGGATACCGACGACCTGCTTTTCCGACTCGATGACGATGATGCGGCTGGCGTCGTCCACTTCGGTGGTGGGCAGCCCGAACCGGGTGCGGGTGTCGATGACGGTCACCACATTTCCACGCAGATTGATGATGCCCAGCACATACGGAGGCGCGCCGGGTACGGGGGCGATCTCGGTTATCCGAAGCACCTCTTGTACCTGCATTACATTGATGCCGTAGACCTCATCCATCAGTATGAAGGTTACAAACTGGATCAGCGGGCCACCGCCGGCCTCTTCGTCTTCTTCAATCGTCATGCTTACACCTCATCATCTTATCTCTTTTTCGCGCTGAACGGAGTTGCGCTTTCGACCGCTCTGTTCAGCCGGCAAGCATCTTCATGATCCCGTCTACATCCAGCAAAACACTCAACTCTTCTATGATGATACCTGCATACCAAGGTCGTATCCCAGCGCCGTATCGCCAGCGTATCGCCTCCTTATCCACCACCAGCGTATTGCAGATCCGGTCCACCGCCAAGGCCCTGTCTCCATCACCGATCAACAACAGCTGCTGCGGTGACACCGCTTCGTCTATGCCCAACCTTTCCGGCATCAGCAGCCTGGCGCTGTCGATGACCACGACCTTCTCTTCCCTGTTGACTATGACGCCCAGTGACCAGCTTGGTTGCCCTGGCAGCTGACTCGCTGCGCCTGAAAAATTCAGGATTCCCTTCAAAGACGCGAGTGGGATCCCCAGTTTGATGCCGTTCACTTCGAACAGCAACACCTGAAAGGCCTCGTCCGCCCATTGTGGAACAACGGGTTGCGGCCCCGACTCCGCTTCGCTGATGGTCGCTTGAGTCGTTACTTCAACTCTAGCATCAACCACCTCGTCACACTTAATATCGGCATTCGCCAGTGCCTCTTTAACCTCCGTCGGCGGGGCCGCCACGGAGAGGCCGTCGATCTCCGACAACAGGGTATCGAGGTAGCTCTTGAGTGCAGTGTCCGGCTCCGCGATCTTGCTGGCTGGCTGTGCCGGCCGGGTCTCTCCGGACCGGCGTATCATGTTGCCGCACCGGCTTGGATCGCCTGCTGATCACCCTCGTCGAGAAGCTCATGCAACAGCTTTTCGTAGGCGGCGACGCCACGGCTCTGGGGGGCAAACAGCGCCGGGGGTATACCGGCCTTGCTGGCCTCTCTAAACAGGGTATCCACCGGAATCAGGCTATGCCAAACATGTCCCCGATGGCTCTCCCGCATCACCCTGAGGCTGTCTATGGAGGCACGGGTGCGCCGATCGAACATGGTCGGCACCACCAGATAGGGCAGCGGGACATGCCTCGATTTCGTCACCATCTCCAGGGTATGGATCATCCGTTCCAATCCCTTGAGGGCGAGAAACTCGGTTTGCACGGGGATAATCAGCTGTTCGCAGGCCGCCATGGCATTGATCATCAATACCCCGAGGATCGGCGGGCAGTCGAGAATCACATGATCGTAACGATTCTGCAGCTGAGCAAGGGCCTGCTTGATCACCAGTCCCATGCCATCCAGTTTTCCGGCCTGACGGTCGAGGGTTGCCAAGGCCATCTCCGCCGGCATCAGGTCGATGCCTTCGGTGCCGGTCGGATGGATCAGGGTGAGGGGATCCACATGACGCTGTTGCGCCACACCTCGAAACAGGCTGTAGACGCTTTCATCCAGCGCATCGGGATCATAGCGAAAATAGCTGGTCAGCGAGCCGTGGGGGTCGATATCGACCAGCAGGGTCCGCATCCCCCATTGGGAGAGCAGCCCGCCCAGGGCGACGGTGGTGGTGGTCTTGCCCACCCCACCCTTTTGATTGGCGACGGTCCAGACCTTCATTGGCCACCCGTGGGGAGATCGATGACGCGATCCCCGCGTCCGTTCATACCCATGATGATCAGGGATACCCGGCGGTTCTTCGCCCTCCCTTTTTCGGTCTTGTTATCGGCAACCGGCCGATGCTCCGCATAGCCGATGGCCGACAGCCGTTGCGGCTTGATGCCCATGCGACTCATCAGATGGACCACGCTCGCCGCACGCGCGGCGGACAGCTCCCAGTTCGAGGCGAACTCCTCATTATGGATGGGGCGGTTGTCGGTATTGCCCTCGACCTGAATCTGGTTGGGGACGGTCTTCAACACCCGGCTGATGCTTCTGAGCGCATTCACCGCCTCCCTGGAGAGGTGGGCGCTGGCACTGGCAAACAGCATCTTGTCCTTCATGTTGACGATCACCCGGTCTTCCGTGAAAGAGACGTCGACCAGCTCCTGTTCGACATAGTCGCTCAACATATCCTCGATGGTCGCGGCGAGAAAACTGAGCCGCTGCTGCTCGTCAGTGGGCATCATCGCCATCTGATCCATGTTGAGCCCCTGCTCCTGATAGCTGCCGGGCCCCTGGATCTGTTCGGTTTCTATCAGCGCGCTCTCTTTCTCGAAACCCATGGTGTTTCCCGGGTTGCGGCTGAGTTCGCCTACCTGGATCGGCTCCAGGCTGCGGCGGGTCTCCTGAAAGGCCTCGGTGAGGGTCTGCGATAGCACCCTGTATTTACCCTCGTTGACCGACGACACCGAGTACATGACCACGAAAAAGGCAAACAGCAGGGTGATGAAATCGGCATAGGAGACGATCCAGCGCTCGTGATTGACATGCTCCTGCTTGCGCTTGCGTCTTCTGCTCATTGCAGAAAGCCCTTGAGCTTGGTCTCGATACTGCGTGGATTGTCGCCTTCGGCGATGCCGATCACGCCCTCGATGACCATCTCGCGAAACTTGGCGATGTTTTCCGATTGGGTCTTCAGCTTGGCCGCGATGGGCAGGAGAAAGAGGTTGGCCAGGCCGACGCCGTAGATGGTGGCGACGAACGCGGTGGCGATACCGCTGCCCAGTTTGCTCGGGTCCGCCAGATTCTGCATCACATGGATCAGGCCCATGACCGCGCCGATAATGCCGATGGTCGGCGAATAGCCACCCATCCCCTCATAGACCTTGGAGGCCTGAATATCGTGTTGTTCGCTTGCGTCAACCTCCATTTCCAGAATGTCGCGCAGGCTCTCCGGCTCGCTGCCGTCGACGAGCAGCTGCATGCCCTTGCGTATGAAGGGGTCGGGCTCTTCATCCGCTATGGTCTCCAATCCCAGCAGACCCTCCTTCCTGGCGATATTGCTCCATGAAACCAGCTTGTCGATTGTGCTGCGCATATCCAGCCTGGCGGGGAGAAACACGCGACCTGAGAGTCGCAGTGCATGGAGAAATACCGGCACCGGTGTCTGTAACAGGATGGCGCCGATGGTACCGCCGATCACGATCACCATGGCAGGGCCGTTGACCAGGGAGTCGATATGACCACCCTCCAGCCAATTGCCGCCCAGGATCGCGAGAAATGCGATCAGGATTCCGATAAAGCTAAGAAAGTCGAGTCTCATAACAGTCTCATCGGCACGAAATTCCTATTTTTAACCCTGCCCATCAATACCTGCTGCCCCTTCCGTCACTGAGTGATCCTGGCCAGCATCGGTCCGATCTCATCCAGCGCCAATACCCGGTCGGACAAGCCGGCCTTTTCAACGGCCTGGGGCATGCCGTAGACGACACAGCTCTGTTGATCCTGGCTCCACAATCCCGAGCCGGCCTGTTTCAAGCGCTTCGCACCCTGCAGGCCATCCGCCCCCATGCCCGTCATGATCACCCCCAACGCCTTGTCCCTGAAGCTCTCGGCAACCGAGGCGAGCATCATGTCCACGCTAGGATGGTAGATCTGGCCGGGAAGCGGGTCCGAGATCCGCACCTGGTAACTGGAGGGTCCCCGCTCCACCTGCATCTGCTTGCCGCCAGGTGCAACCAGACATTGCCCGGCAGTCAGTCGGTCCCTGTCAACCGCCTCTTTGACCCTTATCGAGCAGACGGTATTCAATCGTTCCGCGTAGGCGCCGGTGAAACTGCCCGGCATATGTACCGCGACCACCACCGGCAGCGGGTAGTGGCGAGGCAGCGCGCTCAACACCTGGCGCAGCGCCACCGGACCGCCGGTGGAGGCACCGATCGCCAGCAATTCCGGCCTGCGGCCCTTACCGTTCCATGCCTGGGATGAGGGGGATGGACGACTGGCCTGGGGGCGATAACCGCCCGGCTTGCTGCGTACGCTGCTGACCCTTGATTGGCCGACAGCCCTGACGCGTTCGAGCAGCTGTCTGTTGGCCTCTTCGACACCGCTGCCCAGATTGTTCATATCCTTGGGCAGAAAATCCATTGCCCCCGCATCCAGCGCATCCAACGTCTCCCGGGCCCCCTCCTTGGTCAGCGCGGAGAACATCAGGATGCGTGTCGGCGTCTCGCTCATGATCTTGCGCACGGCGGAGATTCCATCCACGATGGGCATTTCCACATCCATCGTTATCACATCTGGCTTTAGCTGCCTCGCTTGCTCGATGGCCTCCCTGCCGTCAGCTGCGATGCCGACGATTTCGATATCCTCCGCCTGAGACAGCGCAGCGCTGATCCGGTTTCGAAAGAAGGCCGAATCATCGACAATCAGTATTCTCAACTTGGCGCCCATTATCCGCTATTTCTCGTGTTGCTTTGCCTGTTATCGGGGCCGCCAGCCATGTTGCAGTTTCCATCCGTACACAATAAAAAAGCATTCAGGCTGAGATTAAAATTTCTTGGCGTACTTTCGCATCAACCCGGGAACATCCATGATCAGGGCTATCTTGCCGTCGCCCGTGATGGTGGCGCCGGCCATGCCATCCAATCCCTGAAGCAGGGCACCGAGCGGCTTGATCACGACCTCTTCCTGGCCAATCAGATGATCGACGACCAGGCCCACCTGGATATTGCCTACATTGACAATCACCACATGTCCCTTCGCCTTCTCTTCGTCGTTCAAGGGCTTGTCCGGTATCAGCCAGTTGCGCAGGTAAAACAGCGGCAGGGCCCGCTCGCGAACCATGATTGTCAACTGACCGTCGACCACATTGGTGCGTTTCAGATTGAGATTGAATATCTCCACCACGCTGGCGAGAGGCAGGGCGAAGGGCTGGGCGCCCAACACAACCATCAAAGTGGGCAGTATGGCCAGGGTCAACGGCAGTTTGATGGTAATCAGGCTACCCTCTCCCCATTCGGAATCGATCTCCACCGAACCGTTCATCTGGGCAATCCGGGTCTTAACCACGTCCATGCCGACTCCGCGTCCCGAGACATCGGAGATTTCGGTCTTGGTGGAGAATCCGGGGGCGAAGATCAGATTGAAGCACTCCTTATCGTCCAGGCGGGCGGCAGCTTCGGTGTCCATCATGCCCTTCTCCACCGCCTTTTTGCGCAGCACTTCCGGATCCATTCCCTTGCCGTCATCGGCGATGGAAAGCAGGATGTGATCACCCTCCTGGGCAGCGGAAAGCACCACCCGGCCCCGCCTCGGCTTACCCTTCGCCTCGCGGTCGTCGGGCAACTCTATACCATGATCGACCGAGTTGCGCACCAGATGGACCAGGGGGTCGGCCAATGCCTCCACCAGGTTTTTGTCGAGATCGGTCTCCTCGCCCACCATCTCGAGGTCGATCTCTTTCTTCAGGCTCCTGGCCAGATCACGCACCACGCGCGGGAACCGGCCGAAGACCTTTTTGATCGGCTGCATCCGTGTCTTCATCACCGCCAGCTGCAGGTCGGAAGTCACGACGTCCAGATTACTCACCGCATTGGCCACATCCTCGTCATTCATGGTGGCCTTCAGGGTCGCCAGCCGGTTGCGCACCAGCACCAGCTCACCCACCATGTTCATAATGTCGTCGAGCCGTTGGGTATCCACCCGCACCGAGGTCTCGGCCGCCGGTTTGTTGGCCGCTGCCTTGGGCTGTTTAGCGGCGGCCGCAGGGGCTTTTTTGGCCTTCGAATCGGCTGCCGCCGGTTTTGGTTTTGCCTCGGCCTTGGGTTTGGGTTTGGGTTTGGGCGTCGCCTTGGCTGCAGGTTTGGCTGCCTGTTTATCGGCTGGCGCCTGGGCGGGCTGTTTTGCCGCTCCCTGTTGCGAACCGTCGGCCTTGGTAAGTTTGTTCGGATCAAACTTCCCTGCGCCATGAATCTCATCGAGCAGGGCATCAAACTCATCTTCGGTGATTTCATCATCCGCGGCTGCCGGTTTGCCCGTCTCAGCCTTCTTCTTCGCCGGCGTTTTCTCTTTTTTCAGTTTCGCGGGATCGAACTTACCCTCGCCATGAATCTCATCGAGCAGGGCGTCAAACTCATCCTCGGTGATGTCGTCGGATGCGGCGGACTTGCCTTGCTTGGGCTTGGGCTTTTCCTGCTCGGCCTTCTGTTTCGGCGCGCCGCTAAATTTGCCCTCGCCGTGCAACTCATCCAACAGGGCCTCGAACTCATCTTCCGTGATGTTGTCGTCTTTGCCGCCCGAGTCGGGCTCCTGAATCGCATCCAGCAGGTTTTCAAACTCGTTGTCGCTCAGATCGTCCTTCGCCGCCGGCCCGCTCTCCGCTGCCGCTGATTGCACCGCCTGGTTGACCGGTTCTTCAGGCTCTACCGCAGCCTCAGCTACCGCGGGCTCGGTTTCGGCCACCGCAGGCTCCGCTTCGCCTTCGCTCTCGGCCTCCTCATCCTCGGCTTCCGGCACGGCAAAACGGTTGAGCCGCTCGATCAGGTCCCGCTCCGCATCTTCCGGCATGACACCTTCCCGCACCTGCTCGAACATCGCGTTGACGACATCCAGCACTTCCAAAACGGAGTCCATCAGATCGGGGCTTACGCTCCGCTGACCCTGGCGCAGTATGTTGAACACATCCTCGGCGCGGTGGCAGACCTCCACCAGAGGCTCTATGGAAAGGAATCCTGCGCCACCCTTGATCGTGTGGAAACCACGAAATACCGCATTCAGCAGATCGAAATCATCAGGTTGCTGTTCCAGATCCACCAACTGCTCACTGAGCAGTTCTAGGATCTCTCCAGCTTCTACCAGAAAATCCTGCAAGATTTCATCGTTGACATCGATGCTCATCTAATGCTCCCGGTGGATCACCGAACTTTACCGATTGTTATTGAAATCTATATCGGTCTATACCTGTATAACTAAAATCCCAGGCTGGAGAGCAGATCGTCAACATCGTCCTGACTTGTCACTTGGTCTCCCTGATCCAGACCTGGAATAGCCGGCCCTGCAAGTTCCTCTTGTTTGTCTTTTTTCTGATTTGGATCATCCATCTTGTCACCGGTGATCCGCACCAACATGACAAGCTTCTCCTCCACATCATGAACCAGGGTGATGACCTTGCGGATGATTTGGCCCGTAAGATCCTGAAAATCCTGTGCCATCAGCACTTCAGATAGGTTTTTGTGCAGTTCACCAGCGTCCGTATTGGTGGCTTTCAGAAAATTCGAAAGCGAGACGCTGAGCTCCTTGAAATCATCCTTGTTAAGCATTCTCGAGCGCAGCTTTTCCCACTCCTGCGCGAGCTCGACGGATTGCCGCTCTATCTTCTCGACCAGCGGGAGGCTCTGTTCCACCGCGGTGAGGGTGCGGTTTGCGGATTGCTCGGTCATGGTAATGACATAGCTGAGCCGCTCCTTGGCATCCGGGATCTCCACATTGGTCATGTCGGAGATGCGGGCATCGAGCAGAAAACCGTTGATCGCATCGTGCAGTTCGCGGGTGAGGCGCCCCACCTCCAAAAACAGATCGTCTTGTTTTGGTTTAGGCGCCAAACTTGAGATCAAACGCTCGGACTCCTCATCATCACCGGCTTCCAAGCTGACAACGAGGGACTTGGCAAGCTCTAATCGTTGTTGGTTATCTTGTTGTCCCATTGTTTACTCCTGACACGGCCCGGTCTTAACCCACGCGTTCGAAGATCTTGTTGATCTTCTCTTCAAGGGTGGTGGCGGTAAAGGGTTTGACCACGTAACCATTGACCCCGGCCTGTGCCGCTTCGATTATCTGCTCGCGTTTTGACTCCGCGGTCACCATCAGCACCGGCAGCGACGACAGCTTGTCATCCGCCCTGACCGCCTTCAACAGATCGATACCGGTCATTCCCGGCATATTCCAGTCTGAGACAAGAAAATCGAAATTTCCGTTCTGCAACATGGGCAGCGCGGTGAGACCATCATCCGCTTCCTGGGTGTTGTTGAACCCAAGATCACGCAAAAGATTCTTGATAATGCGCCGCATGGTGGAGAAATCGTCCACAATGAGGATCTTCATGTTCTTGTCCAATGCAACCTCCATCCTGTTTCCGCCGTTCTTCCCAACAGCGAATCACAGGCCAACCATTTACTCTTCGTCATGCACCAATGAGAGCCAATCCGAGAGGCGGGAGCGCAAACGCAGTGTCGCCTGGCTGTGGATTTGGCATACCCGGGACTCGCTGACACCCAGCACATGCCCGATTTCGCGTAGATTCATCTCATCGTCATAATACATCGCGATCACCAGTCGTTCCCGGTCGGGCAGACCGGCAATCGCATCCGCCAACGCCTTTTTGAAGGCATCCTTCTGCAGGCCGTCAAACGGCGTGTCTGCAGGCCCCTCCCGGGAAACCGGAAAGCCGTCGCTGACAGCGGTCAACTCATCCAGGCTGAAGATACGGCAACCCGTCGAGTCCCGCAGGATCTGGTGATAATCCTCCAGACTCATGTCCAGCGCTTCCGCCACCTCTACATCCCGGGCATCACGGCCTTCACTGTTTTCGATCTCCCGCATCGCTTCGGCCACCATGCGCGCTTTGCGATGAACAGAACGTGGCGTCCAGTCACTGCGTCGGATTTCATCCAGCATGGCACCGCGAATGCGAATACCGGCATAGGTCTCGAAACTGGCACCCTGGGTCGGATCATAGTTTCTGCTCGCCTCGAGCAGGCCCAGCATCCCAGCCTGAATCAGATCGTCCGCCTGAACATTCGGTGGCAACCGGTTCATCAGGTGATAGGCAATCCTCTTCACCAGCCCGGCATGCTGATCCACCAGATCATCATAGTTCTGTTGCTGCTGCATGGCGGTGTATGTCGCTAAACCGCTCACCGTCATATCTCCCCGTATTGGCTTGAAAATTGGATCAGACGTTCGACGAAAAACTGCAAATCACCACTCACTCCGGAGGGTACAGGCCAGTTATCGGCCTTTTTGGCCAAATTCTTGAATGCCTGCGCCACCCGTGAGCGGGGAAAGGCCTCGACCACCGGTTTCTGACTTCTCACCGCCTTGCGCAGTTGTTCGTCATAAGGGATGCTGCCCATGTAGTTCAGCATAACGTCCAGGTACTGATCGGTTACCCGGCACATTTTGTTGTACAGGTCCCGCCCCTCTTGCACGCTTTTTACCATGTTCGCCAAGATGCGGAACCGGGTGATGCCGTGTTCGCGGTTGAGCAGCTTGATGATGGCATAGGCGTCCGTGATGGAGGCGGGTTCATCACAGACGACAACAATCTGTTCCTGGGCGGCACGGCTGAAACTGATCACCACGTCGGAGATGCCGGCCGCGGTATCGATGAGCAATACATCCACATCGTTGGCCACTTCACTGAAGGCATGGATCAAACCCGCGTTCTCGGCGGGGCTCATCTCGGCCATCTGCTGGATGCCGGAGGCGCCGGGGACGATTTTCATTCCCTTGGGTCCGTTCACCAGCACGTCTTCCAGCGCGCATTCGCCGCTCATTACATGGGATAGATTGCGCTCCGCATGCAGTCCGAGAATCACATCCAGGTTCGCCAGGCCCAGATCGGCGTCGAGCAGCATCACCCGGCGCCCGATCTCGGCGAAGGCGACGCCCAGATTGGCGGAGATATTGGTCTTGCCTACCCCTCCCTTGCCGCCGGTGACGGCAATCACCCTCACCGGTTCCGGGTTGATCATCCTCCGCAATCCCGTCGCCTGATCTTCGATATGTTCAGACATGTGCATATTCATTCATTCCCCCGAAAGCCATCGCCAGATACTCCTCATCTGGGCGCTCACCCACCAGCTCGGACAACTCCACAAGCTGCCTGATCACTCTGCCGGCCTGGGCGATCTTTATATCTTCCGGCACCCGCTGGCCATCGGTAACGAATCCCAGCGGCAGCTTGGCCTCCAGCAGCGACGACACGACACCTCCCAGCGAAGCGGCCTCGTCCATCTTGGTCAGGACGACGCCAACCGGTTTTACCAGGTCGAATGCGCGAATCGCATGACTCAGCGCCGACCGCTGTGTCGTCGCGGAGAGGGTCAGCAGCGACTTGACGGGGTGATTACCCTTCTTTAGCAGCGCCAAGCGTTCTGTGAGCTTGAGATCCCGTTGTCCCATCCCCGCGGTATCGATCAGCACCAGCCGCTTTTCGGCAAAGGCGTGCAGGGCGCTGTTGAGCTCTTCCGCCGAGGTGACACTGCGAACCGGCACATCCAGGATACGGCCGTAGTTCTGCAACTGCTCCTGGGCACCGATCCGATAACTGTCGGCCGAGATCAAGGCGAGATGGCGATTGCCATGGCGCAGGCAGAATCTTGCAGCCAGCTTGGCGATGGTGGTGGTCTTGCCGACACCGGTGGGTCCCACCAGCGCCAGGGTTCCGCCCTGATCGAGCAGGTCACCCTCGACGATGGGAATTTCTCTGTTGAGTTGATTCAAAGCGAGATGCCAGGCCTGTTCGGGGGTCTCGGCATCTTCAACACGATAGGCCAGCTCCTTGCAGTGATTGGCATCCAGTCCCAATCCCATCAGCCGGCGGATCAGATCCTGCGTCTGCGGGCGGCGATGCCCAAGATCGCGCCAGGTGAGCTCGGAGAGTTCATTCTCCATCATTCTACGCAACGCCTGCATCTCCCTGCGCATCTCTCTCAATACCGGATCCTGACTCCATTCGACCCGTGGCTGGTCCTGTCCCTGCTGCGGCATGGAATCGTGATATTCCCGGTTGGCATCGGGCGATCCGTCGCTATCGGCATCCCCATCCAGATAGGCTGTCCTGGCCGCGGCCGAAAGGGTGGCATTGTCGTCAGCAAGGATTTGAGGCCCTGTTTCCATGCTGGTTGGCTGGGTGGCGTTGAATGCGGACTCGTCATAATCCACGGCCGCCACCAACTCTATCCCCCCCTGTACGCTCTTGTTGGAGAGAATAACGGCGTCCGCACCCAACGCCTCGCGTACCTGGCGCAGAGCTTGCCGCATGTCAGAGGCAAAAAAACGTCTTATCTTCATAGTCCGCAAACCCCGGCGGTCGCTCTGGATCGAGCTTGCGCCTTTCAACCTGCTTATCCACTCTCCGGCCTTCTTATTCGGCTGCTGGTAACTGCCAGCCATGCACGTCAGCCAATCGACCCATATCGGGTGCTTATCACATTCTCTGCAATAACCGTTCCAATCCATGCCTTGCCTGGATTGAAAAATATTTTTCCTTTAATACAACAAGTTGAATATCTATATGCCCTCGCCGCCGGGACCGGCAAGGGCTTTCGTGGACGCCAGTCTCTTGACTATCCATCGGCAATCCGCCAAGGTTTCGGCGCCCTGCGGAATGGGGAGAGAGGATTACACGGAAATTTGACGCAGCGGGCGGAGAAAAACAGAGGCGTGCAGCCGAAATCAGCGAGACGCCCTTCAGTCTGTCGTGGGATTCACCTGAGACCGGCGATGAATCGGGCAGGCGCCCGCTCGCCCACGGCCTGGCGGAACAGATCGAGTGAGACCACTTTCTCCCTTCGCGGCTGCCTGATTTCGCACTGCGCTCCCAGTGACTCCAGGCTAAAGACAAGCGCCTCTGCACGCTCTCTGCTCACCAGTTCCAGCTCCAAGCGCTGCTTCATCAACAAGCCCCTGGCCGCGCTGTTGAGCGCCACGCCCCTCAGATAGGTGCAGTGAGAGAGCCTTTGGCAATAGTCGAAATGCGACCAGCGATCATCGCCCATCCAAGCAGATTCGTCCGACCACCCTTTTACAATTAGCTTGATCATTTTGTTAGGTCCTTGATGAGGTTGATCATGCGTAGCCTTTTTCAAACGCCACCTCAACTGCCAAATCGCGCCACACTATCTCATATTCGGGAGTTGATCGCCATTATTCACCGTTTGCCGTATTGCCGATGGTTGTGACCACCTTGATCTGGCGGTTATCGGGTATCTCGTTGTAGGAGAGGATATGCATGCCGGGAGCCGCATGCTTGGCAAAACGCGCCATCCAGGCCCTGATCGGGGCGGCCACCAGGAGGACACTCTCCTGTCCCTGGGCCTCCATGGCGGCGGAAGTTTCGGCCAGTGCATTCTGCAACCGCTCGGCCAGACCGGGCTCGAAACCCGCCTGCCCCTCCTCGGAAGCCTGCAGGGTTCGCTGCAGCAGCTGTTCAAGGGTCGGCTCGAGCACCGCCACCGGGATCTCTTCGGAGGCCCCGATCAGCTGCTGCACGATCCCCCGCGACAGCGCGATCCGCACCGCCGCCGTCAGGGCGCCTGGATCCTGGGTTCTCTGCGACTGTTCGGCCAGGTTTTCCGCTATGGTGCGAAAATCGCGAATCGGCACATGCTCGGTCAGCAGATTTTGCAGAATTTTCGTCACCACGCTCAGAGAGAGTGCCTTTGGTACCAGGTCCTCCACCAGTTTCGGCGCGGTTCTGCCCAGCATATCCAGCAGCTGCTGGGTCTCCTCATGGCCGAGCAGTTCACTGGCATGGCTCTGCAGGATCTCGCTGAGATGGGTTGCCACCACGGTGCTGGCATCGACAACGGTATACCCCAGGGTCTGTGCATGGTCCTTCTGATCGGGATCGATCCAGACAGCGTCGAGACCGAAGGTGGGATCCTTGGTGGCCATGCCCTGGAGTTCGCCGAATACCTGACCTGGATTGATCGCCAACTCCCGATCCGGAAAGATATCCGCCTCGGCCACGGCAACACCATTGATCGAGATGCGATAGCTGTTGGGATTGAGATCCAGGTTGTCACGAATATGTACCGAGGGGATGAGGAATCCGATCTCCTGGGAGAGCTTGCGCCTGACACCCTTGATGCGATTCATCAACTGCCCGCCCTGATTACGGTCGACCAGAGGAATCAGACGGTAGCCCACCTCGAGTCCGATCAGGTCGACCGGCTGTACGTCCTCCCAGCTCAATTCACGTTGTTCCGGCTGCTCTACGGGCTCTTCGATAACCGGCTCCTCGGCCGGTTGCAGCTGACGCTGCCAGATCATCCAAGCGCCCGCCGCCGCGGCAGCGGAGAGGGTCAGAAAGGCAAAATTGGGCATTCCGGGAATGATCCCCATCAGAAACAGCACCGCAGCGGCAACCGCCAGCGCCTTGGGCGTGGTAAAAAGCTGACTGATGATCTGCCCGCCCACATCCTGGCTGCTGGCAACCCGGGTGACGATGATCGCGGCCGAGGTCGAGAGCAGCAGCGAAGGGATCTGCGCCACGAGACCGTCACCGATGGTGAGCAGGACATAGTGCTGCAGCGCCGTGGAGAAATCGAGGTTGTGCTGGGCCATGCCGATCGAGAGGCCGCCGATGATGTTGATGAAGAGAATCAGGATGCCGGCTATCGCATCCCCGCGCACAAACTTGCTCGCACCGTCCATGGCGCCGTAGAAATCGGCTTCCCGGGCGATATCCTCGCGCCGGGTCCTGGCCTCGTCCTGATCGATCAGGCCGGAGTTGAGGTCGGCGTCGATCGCCATCTGCTTACCCGGCATCGCATCCAGGGTAAAGCGCGCGCTGACTTCGGAGACCCGCCCCGCGCCCTTGGTGACGACGACGAAATTGATGATCACCAGGATCAGAAAGACCACCAGGCCGACCGCGTAGTTGCCGCCGATGACAAAGGCGCCGAAGGCCTCGATCACCTTGCCCGCCGCATCGCCGCCCGTGTGGCCCTCCAGCAGCACCACCCGGGTGGAGGCGACGTTGAGGGCGAGACGCAACAGCGTGGCAATCAGCAGCATGCTGGGAAAAACCGAGAATTCGAGGGGCCGGCGGGTATAGACCACCACCAGCATCACCACCAGCGAGAGGGTGATGTTGAAGGTAAAAAACATATCGAGGGCGATGGGCGGCAGCGGAATCACGATCATCGTCAACAACATCAACAACATCAGCGGCGCGCCCAGACCGCGGGCGCCTGCCTGTTTTACATTGTCGAGGATCATGGTGGCGTTCATTTGTTTTTAACCTTGAATTTTGAATTTTGAATTATGAATTTTGAATTGACGGGCTCGCTTTGCTCGCGCTTGTTTTATGAAGGCATCATCCACTCGATGACAGGGTCGGTGGTGCAACCCCCTCTGACCCTGAGAGAGAACCGAGCAATAGGAAGATAAACCGGTGCGCGAAGCGCACTCATTCAATTCAAAATTCAAAATTAAAAATTCAAAATTCCTATTCATGCTGATACTCCTCCGGAATCGAAAGATCATCCGGCAACTCCGGATACTCCCCGCCTTCGCTCTGATAGGCCCTGAGCTGGAACACATAGGCCAGGAGCCGGGCCACGGCCAGGTAGAGTCCGGCGGGAATGAAGGCATTCAGTTCGGTATGGAAATAGATCGCGCGGGCCAGCATCGGCGACTCCACAAGCGGCACCTTGGCCTCGGCAGCCACCTCGCGGATGTTCATCGCCACCAGGTCGGCGCCCTTCGCCAGCAGTTTCGGCGCATGCATGGAGTCCGGATCATACTTCAGGGCAACCGCATAGTGGGTCGGATTGGTGACGATGACATCGGCCTTCGGCACCTCCTGCATCATCCGCCGCTGCGCCATTTCGCGCTGCAGCTGGCGTATGCGGCTCCTGACCTCGGGCTTGCCCTCGGTCTCCTTCAGCTCGTCGCGAAGTTCCTGGCGCGTCATCTTCAGCTGGCGCTTGTGGTCCCACAGTTGAAACGGCACATCGAGGGCCGCGATCAGGATCATGGTCGAGGTCATTAGGATCACCGACCAGCCGATCAGACCGTTCAGGTTTTGCAAGGCTTGGGCGATCTCCATGCCGTGCAGTGAGAGGAATTTATCCAATGAGAGCCAAAGCAGGAGGATGGTGACACCGCCGATAAGAACGAACTTGGCCAGGGCCTTCAGCATCTCCACCAGTCCACGGGCGGAAAAGACCCGTTTGATACCCTTAATCGGACTCAATTTGCTCAATTTCGGGGTCAGCGCCTCGGCGCTGATGGAGAATCCACCCAAGGCAACAGAACTGAAGATCGCTGCCAGAACCACCATCAGGAAAAAGGGCGCCAACGCCAGCAGCACATCCAGAAAGCGCTCTCCCAGCTGAATCACCATGGTGTTGATATCAAACACCTGCTCGCGGGTGAGGACAAAGCTCTGACTCATCATTTCAGAGAGGCCATATCCAAGTCCCTGACTCATCACTACAAGGGTGGTCACGCCAATCAGGGTTACCGCCATACTGTTGAGTTCACGGGAGCGCGGCACCTGCCCCTTGCGCTTGGCATCCAGCAGCCTTTTCGCCGAGGGTTGTTCTGTTTTTTCCTGGCCGTTTTCGTTCTCAGCCATGGTTCACCTCGTCACCCGAAGGGTCAGCATCAGATATTGGAACGCCTCATCCAGGAGTTCGTTAAAGACGCTGAAGACGTTGGGAAGTGTCACCCAGATCAAGGAAAAACCGAGCAGCATGGTGATCGGAAAGCCAATCGAGAAGATATTCAGCTGCGGCGCCGCCCGCATCACCACCCCCATCCCCATGTTGGCCATCAGCATCGCCCCGACGATGGGCAGTGCGATCAGCAGGCCGCCGGTGAACAGCCGGCTTCCCCAGGCGACGACATCAAGCACGCTGTTACGGGTAATACCGTCCACCGCAACGGGCATGGTGGAAAAGCTGTCGGCGATCAGTTCAATCGACAGCAGGTGGCCATTGAAAATCAGGAACAGCAGGGTGGCGAGAATAAGATAGAACTGCGCCACCACGGGCACCTGTACGCCGTTTGTCGGATCGACCATCGAGGCGAATCCGAGGCCCATGCTATAGGCGATCACCTGACCACCGAAGACTAGGGCGCCGAAGACCATCTGCAGAATGAATCCCATCAACACACCGATCAGGATCTGCTGCAGCATGATGATGAAACCGGTATGGCTCAAGACATCCGCTTGCGGTTGCGGCGGCAGCGTGGGCGCCACCAGCAGGGTCACCAGGACCATGAGAAAGAGTCGGAACCGCGCCGGCACCTGGCGGGAGCTGAACAGCGGCATCATCAGCAGCATGGCGCTGATGCGCACCATCGGCCACAGATAGGCCCCTAACCAGGCGTTGAGCTGCGCTTCGTTGAAGATCATGGCGTTTCCACTGGTGCCTCATAATTGCGACTCGCCTAGGAGGCGTTAAAAAAGCAGTTCCGGAATACTCTCGATCAGGTTCATGGAAAAATTCATCAGCAAATGCAACATCCAGTTGCCGGCAAGCATCAGTACCAGGCCGACGACGACCAGTTTGGGGATGAAGGTCAACGTCATCTCGTTGATCTGTGTTGCCGCCTGAAACATGGCGATGATCAGTCCCACCGCAAGCGCCGGCAGCAACACCAAACCAGCCAGCAGGCCAATCACCTCGAGGGCGTTCTGGCCAATCGACATCACGGTATCGGGACTCATCGCTTCTCCCCGTCAAAATTGGAAACTGGCCGCCAGGGTGCCGAACACCAATGCCCAGCCATCGATCAACACAAACAGCATGATCTTGAACGGCAATGAGATAATCATTGGAGAGAGCATCATCATGCCCATCGACATCAAAATACTCGCCACCACGATGTCGATGATCAGGAACGGGATGAACAGCAGAAAACCGATCTGGAAACCGGTTTTCAACTCACTGGTGGCGAAGGAGGGCAGCAGCAGGCTGAACGGCACATCGTCGGCTTGTTCGAGTTCGGCGAAATCGCCGATACGCGCGAACAGCGCCAGGTCATCTTCCCGGGTCTGCGCGACCATGAACGATTTCACCGGCTCGGCGGCGGCCTGCAGCGCCTGCACCGTATCGAGCTCCTCAGCGAGATAAGGTTGCAGTGCGACCTCGTTTACCTCGGTGAAGACCGGCATCATGATGAACAGGGTGAGGAACAGGGCGAGGCCGATCAAAATCTGATTCGAAGGTGTATTCTGGGTGCCCAATGCCTGCCTGAGTATGGCCAGTACGATGATGATACGGGCGAAGGATGTCATCATCATCAGGGCGCCAGGCAGCAGGGTCAAAGCGGTCATGAAGAGCAGCACCTGGATGGTCAGGGTATAGGTTTGCCCCCCCTCCCCGTCCGGCGCCACCGTGAATGCATCAACCCCCGGCGCGGCCTGCAGCAGGGTGCTGCTGAGCATGCCGATGATTAACAGCCAGGGCCTCATCAGCCGCGCTCCTGACCGCCGTCGGCTACCGCGACACTGCGCTTTTCACTCTCCAGCTGGTTATGAAAATCCTGTTGTGATCCGGCCAGCACATGCAGGGTGCGCACCTGACCAGCCGCCACACCCAGCAGCAACCGGTTATTCTCGACCTCAATCAGCACGACGCGCTCACGGGTACCCAGGGAGGCACCGCCGATGACCCGCACCAGACCCTTACCGCCCATTGGCAGTTGCCCATAGCGCTTGAACAGCCAGGCCCCACCGATGATGATCGCCAACACCAGGAGCAGGCCGCCGGCGGTGCTCAGCAGGCTTTCAGTCCCCAGGGGTGGGAGATTCGCACCCAGCTGTTTCTCAGCGGAATCGGCCGCATTTAGGGTGTGGCAGAAGAGGAGCGTGAGGTAGGGCCAGGGGCGCATATCAACTCAGCCTTTTTACCCGCTCGGAGGGACTGATGATATCGGTCAGGCGCAGCCCGAACTTTTCATTCACCACCACAACCTCACCCTGGGCAATCAGGGTGCCGTTGACCAATACATCCATGGGTTCCCCCGCCAACCGATCCAATTCAACGACGGAACCCTGGTTCAACTGCAGCAGATTGCGAATGTTGATCTTGGTGCGGCCGATCTCCATCGAGATCGTGACCGGCACATCCAGTATCGCATCCATATTAACCGCTTCATTGACCGACTCATCCTGAAGTTCATCGAAGGAGGCGGCAGCTGCCGCCTCATCGCCAGACTCGGTGTCGCCCTGTTCATCCAGTGCAGCCGCCCATTCGTCTGCTAATGCTTCATTCGGATCACTCGTATTCTCTTCACTCATCGTCTCGCCCTCTTGGGGTATCTTTGTCAGGCCATCCACAGGTGACTTGTTGTCATAGCCATCCGTTAAGTTTCACTTGCGGCTGCCTCTGCGGCCTTCTTTTCCATCTCAAGGTAATCGTGCAGCCCTTTGCTTCGATTACGTAGAATCCACTTATTGATCTTCAGCGCGTAGTTGCCGTCGGATACGCCCAGTTTGGCCTTGAAGACTGGAATATCTGAGGCCTCGACCTCGACCTCTTCCGGCATATCGATGGGAATGACATCTCCCGCTTTCAGCTCAGCCAGCTCCTTGAGACTCATCTGCACCTCGGTAAGCGAGCTGGAAAGTTCGATCTTCGCACTCATGATCTCCTCCTTGAGAGAACGTTCCCAACGCTCATCCCTTTCACCGCGATCGCTCTGAACACCGGCATCCAGCAATTCGCGGATCGGTTCGAGCATCGAATAAGGCATACAGACATGGAAATCCCCGCCTCCGCTTTCGAGGTCGACATGAAACGATGTCACCACAACCACCTCGGACGGACTGACGATATTCGCAAATTGGGGATTGACCTCTGAACCGCTGTATTCGAACTTGACTTTAAATACCGGTTTCCATGCGACCACCAGGTCTTCGAAGGCACGTTTCAGCAGGAGCTGGATGACCCGGTTTTCCGTCGGCGTGAAGTCGCGCCCCTCGATCTTGGTGTGGAACCGTCCGGAACCGCCAAAATAGTTATCGACAACGCTGAATACCAGCTTCGGATCGATGACGAACAGCCCCTTTCCGCGAAGTGGCGGCACCCGGATCATGTTCAGACTGGTGGGGACAAAAAGGCTGTGGACAAACTCGGAGAACTTCTGCATCTGGATCCCCGATACGGAGAGATCCGCAGTGCGGCGCAGCATATTGAACAGGCTGGTGCGAAACAGGCGGGCAAATCGCTCATTGATCATCTCCAGGGTTGGCAGACGTCCACGAACGATGCGGTCCTGGCTGGTGAAGTCATAGGCATTGACGCCACCGCTTTCGACCACGTCGGTTTCGGTTGCGACATCGCCGTTATCGACCCCGTGCAGCAGGGCATCGATCTCCTCTTGTGAAAGTAAGTCGTTTGCGCTCATGATCTATTGCATTACAAAACTGGTGAAATAGAGGGCTTCGACTTCGCCCGGCCCCTGGAGCTCCGTGACCACCCGATTGAGCTCCTGAAGCATCTCCGACTGCAGCGCCTCCTTGGTCGCGCGCGCCTTCAGCGCCTTCGCATCCGCCCCTGAGAGCAGATTCAGAAGATTGTGACGAATCATCGGATCATTGTGCTTTATGAATTCAGCCATCTCATCGGACCTGACCCGGACGCTTACGCCTATCTGGAGGAGACTCGGCTTTCCGGGAAGATTGACTACGAAGGGCGGCTTCATGTCGATATACTGGGGCGGACCCTGCTCCACCTCAGCCTCCGCGGTCTGCTCCGATGCCGCCTCCCCCTCATCCGTCGCCTCGTCACCACCCATCAGCAGAAAATAGGCGGCCACGCCGCCGCCGATGAGTAAAACCGCAACGATTGCTATGATGATAATGAGCTTGGATTTACCCGATTTCTCTTCACCCAGGTCGAGCTCTTCCGCTGCTTGTTCGTTTGCCATATAGCGTTCCTCAAGATTCGTACCCTACCTTATGCAATTTAGATGCCACGGGATTTGTCTCATTTTTATTCTTTTAAAACAAATGGTTACATGGACATCTTTGGTGAGAGACAAAATATTGACTCGCCGGAAATCGTGCACCAGGCGAAATATCGTCATGCCGCCGCAAAAGCCGGTTCTCCCGGTCTCGGCAATCGATTACTGATGAATTCAGCAGTTTGATGAAAAAACCGCTTTATCAGGGACTCATTAAGTGCTATTAATTACATCGGTAACCATCTGTTAATAAATAAATTTTTTTAGGATTTCCGTGCCTACTCAATCGGAGCATAAGTCACTGCTGGGGAAATTCAGCAATCTCCCAAGCCCACCAGCGATCCTGATCGAGCTAATCGATAGCTGTAACAGCCCCGACGTGAGTTTCAAGCAACTGGCGGAGACCATAGAGAAGGATGCAGGGGTATCCTCCCAGGTCATCACCGCGGCCAACTCACCCTTCTACCGCCAATGGAAGGAGATCAGTGATTTACAGCGCCTGCTGGTCGTGCTCGGCATCCGCAGTGTCAGAACCATCGCCATCAACAGCGCGGTTCAGCAGTTTTTCAACCAGCTCAGCAAACAGGCCGGACGCGCCCTCGACAAGATCTGGCTGCAGTCGCTGATATGCGCCCAAGCCACGAAGGCGCTTGCCGAACTGACCGCCTACCACTCCCCTGACGAGGCCTATCTTGCGGGGCTCCTGCACCGATTGGGTCAACTCGCTCTGCTGCAGGCCTTTCCCGACGACTACAAAACCCTGATGGAGCAAGGCTTGAGCGGCGAGGCGCTGGTCAATGCGGAGATCGAGAAATTCGACTACTCGTCGCCGCAGATCGGATCCCACATGATCGAGAGTTGGGATCTGCAATCATTTCTGGCCGACGCCGTGCTCTTCCAACAGGAACCGGCGGAAAATATCCTCGACTGCTCACAGCTGGTAAAACTGGTCAATCTCGCCAGCAAGCTCTCGGACAATCCGGATAAACCGGAGAATGAGACCCTGGAACGGGCCGATACGCTGTTCGGGTTGAATCAGGCGATCGTTGAAGAGCTCATCGGGCAGGCTGAAGAGACGGCGGCCAATGCGGCGCAAAGCCTCTGTATCGCGCTGCCTTCAGAGAAGGCCAAGGACCAGTCGCAACAACACCAGGAGGCGCTTGCGGAACGGGTCAAGCAGGCAGCCCTCTTCGGCGGCGGCCTCGAACCGATGCCGGAAACGCCGGACATGGTCACCACCCTGCAACAGATTCAGCGTGACCTCGATCTCCTGTTCGGTATTCATCAAATCTGCTATCTGTTGCTGGACGAGGACGGCAAGATGCTCTGTCCGGTCAGTCCCATCGCCCACCAGAACGCCCTTCTGGAAGAGATCGGAATCGCCATCGATTCGGAGCGAAGCCTGGCTGCCATTGCATTCAATCAATTGCGTGCCCACTACACCCTCGATGAAGAGAACCTGTCCAGGCTCAGCGTGGTCGATCATCAATTGACCCGCTTTCTCAAGCAAGAGGGGCTGCTCTACCTGCCACTGAGTTCCCCCCATGCCAAGCTTGGGCTGATCGCCGTCGGCATCGGGCGAGGCCAGTGGGAGGAATTGAGCGGGCAGAGAGAGCTACTCACCCTGTTTGCCGGGGAAGCGGCGGAGATGGTGCAGCGCCAACGGAGCATGCTCAGTCACCAGCAGCAGATGATCGAGGACGAAAGGGCCTCTTTTCATCTCGAAGCCAGAAAAATCGTGCACGAGGCCAACAACCCCCTGGGTATCATCAACAACTACCTGCACATACTGGGGATGAAGCTTGGGGAGGATCATGAAGCCACCGAAGAGCTGGATATTATCAAGGAAGAGATTTCAAGGGTCGGCAAGATCATACTGCGTATACGTGATATTCCCGATGAACTCGAACAGCAGGTGAAAAGTATCGATGTCAACCAGCTGATAGAGGATCTCAACAGACTGTTTCAATCCTCCCTTTTCCCCGTGCATAATATCGTTGCGGAGCTCGATCTTGACTCGAATCTGCCCAGCCTGGCTACCCAGCGGGGCCATTTAAAGCAGATTTTGACCAATTTGATCAAGAATGCAGTCGAGGCGATGCCAGAGGGGGGGAAACTAGGTATTGCAACCCGCGCCAATGCCTATATAAATGGTAAAGAGCACATAGAGATTCAGATTACAGACGATGGCCCGGGCATTGATAAAGAGATCATGGATCAACTATTCACGCCAGTGACAACAACAAAAGGCAGCTCTCACTCCGGTTTGGGGCTCACAATCGTAAAAAATCTCGTTGATGAGCTTTCCGGTTTCATCAACTGTACCTCGAACAGCGGTATGGGTACACGATTTCAGCTCTACCTGCCGCGAGCAGGATCCTAGAGGAACCCGGCATGCATCCCTACTATCCGGCACCCTGGCGAGGCATCGAAGGAAATTTCGATACACTGCCCAAGGCCTTCGACGGCAAGCGCCAGAAACAGAACAACAGCGCACGCATCCTGATCGCTGATGACGAGCCGAGAGCGCGTGCCAGCCTGAAGGAGATCCTGCGCTTCACCGGCTACGAAACGACGCTCGCGGAAAACGGCAGCGAGGCAATCGAACTGCTCAATAGCAGAAATTTCGATTTGCTGCTGCTCGACCTGAATATGCCCGATCTTCACGGCCACAAGGTTATGGAGCACATCGACAACTTCAACCTCAATTGCGACATCATCGTGATCAGCGGGGAAACCACGTTTGACCATGCGACCATGGCATTGCGCAACGGAGCCCAAGACTTTCTGCGTAAACCCTATGCGCCGGACGAGCTGCTGCGATCTGTATCCAATGCGCTTGAGCGCCGCCGCTTAAAGTCTGAAAACCAAACCATTCAACTGCGTCTCGAGGAGTCGGAGTCGCTGCACAAATTTATCGTCAACAACTCACCCGACATGATCTACCTGCTCGACCAGGAAGGCAGGTTCGCCTTCATCAACGAGCGTGTGAAGTCGCTCCTCGGTTACAGTCAGGGTGAGGTCATCGGTGAACATTTCAGCAAATTCATCCACACAGATGATATGGAAAGGGCGCAGTTCACCTTCAACGAGCGCCGTGCAGGGGAACGCGCGACACGCAGTACAGAACTGAAACTCTGCAGCAAGCGTAATGGCGGAACCCGCTTTTTCGAATCCCGCGCAGTGCCCATCGAGTTGAGTTCCATCGGCATCTACACCACGAATGGAGACAAAACCAAGTCTTTTATCGGCACCTACGGCGTTGCCCGCGATATTACCGAGCGAAAACAGGCGGAAGAGCTGATCAAGTACCAGCTCTATCACGACCTGCTGACCAATCTGCCGAATCGCAGCCTGTTCCGTGACCGGTTAAACATGGCGATGGCGCAATCCAAGCGCTCCGGCAAGAAACTCGCGGTGATGTATCTGGACATGGACCGCTTCAAGATCATAAACGATTCACTCGGCCACTTCGTCGGCGACGAATTATTGAAACTGGTCGGTCAAAGGCTGCGCAGCGAACTGCGGGAAGCAGACACGCTGGCACGGGTCGGCGGCGACGAATTCAACCTCCTGGTGCCTGAAATCAACGATATCCAGGATGCAAGAAATCTTGCGGAAAAGATTCTGCGCCTGACTTGCGAGCCCTTTATCATCAAGAATGAAGAGATTTTTGTCAGTTTCAGCATCGGCATATCGATCTATCCCAGCGACGGCGACACCAAGGATATGCTGATAAAGAATGCCGATATTGCGATGTATAAGGTGAAGAACGCCGGCAAGAACGGCTATGCCTTCTATTCGGAGAAGATGAAGACCCACTTCTCGCAGTCGCTGGATATAGAGAACGGCTTGCGCAAGGCGATCTCCACCAATGAACTCTGCCTCTACTATCAGCCGCAATTCGACATCAACAGCGGCAGCATAAAGGGAGTGGAAGCCCTGGTACGCTGGCAGCACCCGGAAAAGGGAACGATCCAGCCCAGCGAATTCATCAGTGTCGCCGAAGAGTCCGGTCTGATCATACCCCTTGGCGAATGGGTGCTGCGCAAGGCTTGCATGGATATCAAGCGCTGGATGAAAGAGGAGTCCATTACCTTGAGCCTCTCTGTCAACATCTCCATGCAGCAACTCGAGATGGATCAATTTGTCGCTAAAGCGCTCAAGATCATCAAGCGCCATGAATTGCCTAAAGACAGTTTGGAACTTGAAATCACTGAGCATGCCATCATGCAGGACATGGACAAGGCAATTGACGCCCTGACCAGGTTTTCCCATAAGGGCATCCGTATCGCTATCGATGATTTCGGCACCGGCTACTCGTCTTTGGGCTATCTGCAACATCTGCCGATCAATACGCTGAAAATAGATCGCTCGTTTGTGCAGGGCATCAAGACCTCCGAGGACAACTCCATCATTGACGCGATCATCACCATGGCCAAGGGACTCGGCCTCAACCTGATCGCGGAGGGTGTGGAAAATCAAACCCAGATAGAGCATCTGAGCAAGGCCGGCTGCGGATTGGCCCAGGGCTTCTTCTTCTCTCACCCTGTACCGGAAAACGAACTGCTGAAATTCATAAAGGGTTTGCGAACCGCCGACAACAAACAGAAGCCGGAACCCTCGATCGTCGGCGAAAGCGATTCACCTGGCGCGTAACGTACGCGCTGAAATAGCGCTATGCTGAATATATACAAGTGAAACCCCGCCGAAGCGGGGTTCAGTTGGCTCTATAGATGAAGTGCGGAACCGTCTCTTTTGCATCGACCTTCCAGGCTCCGATACGCGGTTTGCAGATTCAATTGTGACGTATCAGACTGATCACACTCTTGCCTTGCGTATGCTTGAGCCCGGCCGGTCAATCCAGATTCGAACGGCTCCATCAAGTTGAATACCCGGTCTCCTCTGTTACAAGATTACAAGATACCCAAGATGGGTCAAAGGCAGACTGCCTAAAGACCTCCAGGCAGCGACTGCGAAATGACCGTCATCATCTCCAGCTGCCTGCACAGTGCGGCGACTTCAGCGCCGGTATGCAGTGGCCATGGATATGCCGGAGACACTACTAAGTGTAATTCACTATGGGTGTATATCAAGATCTCCAGTTATTTATTTCCTAGCTCGGGAGCGCTTTCCGTTCACTATCAGAATCCGCGACTCCCATGTTAGGATGTATGGTTTTGGCGCCAGCCAAGCGCCTCTCAACACAGCAATTGTTAACAATCCATGGCCCAATACATCTACACCATGAACAGGGTGGGAAAGGTCGTCCCGCCCAAGAAACAGATACTACGCGATATATCGCTTTCGTTTTTTCCCGGTGCCAAGATCGGCGTCCTCGGCCTGAACGGCGCCGGCAAATCGACGCTGCTGCGCATCATGGCGGGGGTCGATACCGATATAGAGGGTGAGGCACGGCCTCAGGCCGGGATCCGCGTCGGCTATCTTCCCCAGGAGCCTCAGCTGGACGAAACCACCGATGTGCGCGGCAATGTGGAAGCCGCCCTGGCGGAGGTCAAACAGGCCCTGGCACGGCTCGATCAGGTCTATGCCGCCTACGCGGAAGCGGATGCCGATTTCGATGCCCTGGCCAAGGAGCAGGCGGCGCTGGAGAATATCATCCAGGCCACGGATGGACACAATATCGAGCGGCAACTGGAGATTGCCGCCGATGCCTTGCGCCTGCCCCCCTGGGACGCCAATGTCGCCAACCTCTCCGGTGGGGAGAAGCGGCGCGTGGCCCTCTGCCGGTTGCTGCTCGAAAGGCCCGATATGCTGCTCCTCGACGAGCCCACCAACCACCTGGACGCGGAGTCGGTAGCCTGGCTGGAGCGCTTTCTCCACGAATACAGCGGAACCGTGGTCGCGGTCACCCATGACCGCTACTTCCTGGACAATGTGGCGGGCTGGATACTCGAGCTGGATCGCGGCTACGGCATCCCCTGGGAAGGCAACTACTCTTCCTGGCTGGAACAGAAAGAGCAGCGCCTGGAACAGGAGTCCCGCGAGGAGGCGGCCCATATCAAGAGCATGAAGGCGGAGCTGGAGTGGGTTCGCTCCAACCCGAAAGGGCGGCATGCGAAGAGCAAGGCGCGCCTGCAACGGTTTGAAGAGCTGCAGTCCCAGGAGTTCCAGAAGCGCAATGAGACCAATGAGCTCTATATCCCGCCGGGTCCGAGGCTGGGCGACCTGGTCATCGAGGCATCAGGCCTGAAAAAATCCTTCGGCGACCGCCTGCTCTACGACGATCTCTCCTTCGACCTGCCGAAAGGCGGAATCGTCGGCATCATCGGCCCCAACGGCGCGGGTAAGACCACCCTGTTCCGCATCATTACCGGCCAGGAGAATCCGGATGCCGGGGAGATGCGTGTCGGCGAGACGGTGGAGATCGCCTACGTGGACCAGAGCCGCGATGCCCTGGACGGCGCCAAGACGGTCTGGGAGGAGATCTCCAACGGCCAGGACATCATCACCGTGGACCGCTTTCAGATGCCGTCCCGCGCCTATGTCAGCCGCTTCAATTTCAAAGGTTCGGACCAGCAGAAACGGATCGCCGATCTATCCGGCGGTGAACGCAACCGGGTGCATCTGGCAAAGCTGCTCAAGCACGGCGGCAACCTGCTGCTGCTCGACGAGCCGACCAACGATCTCGATGTGGAGACCCTGCGCGCCCTTGAAGAGGCCCTGCTCTCCTTTCCCGGCTGCGCGGTGATCATCAGCCATGACCGCTGGTTCCTCGATCGTATCGCCACCCACATACTCGCCTTCGAAGGGGATTCCGGCGCGGTTTGGTTCGAGGGCAACTACGCCGACTACGAAGCCGACCGCAGGCGCCGACTCGGCACTGAGGCCGATCAGCCCCATCGCATCAAGTACAGGCGCCTGAGCAGCTGAAGAGCGACCACCTCAGATCGTGAGGGGATGGAGTAGCTCCGTGTTGCTCGGGGGAATGGTGGAAGGGATGCGTCCTGTCTCCAGCCAGTTGATCAGAATCGACCACTGCAGGTTGTCCTTCTTGAACACGGGCTCTTTCATTTCAGTGATCGCACAGCCCGCTTCGGCGGCATAGACATAGTTTTGCGACTCCCGCAGAAATGCCACCAGGGGCACATCCAGGTCCTCCAGCGACTCCTTCAGCTTCTTGAACGAGCGGGTATTGATGCGAACCCGGTTTGCGACAATGCCGATTGGCAGATTGAGCCCCATCTGACGGCACAGGTCGCTGAGCTGCTTGAGAAAATCAAGGGTGACATGGCAGTCGATCCCGGATGGGAGAACCGGCACCACAACCGCCGATGCCTGGCGCAGCATCTCCATCATCTCCAGGCGTTTCATCGATGCCGGGGTGTCCACGATGATGCGTTCGGTATCGCTGGGCACCCGCAGTGCGTATGAGCGGGTTACCGCCCCCTGGGTCGTGGTGGCGGCAAACACACCGTGAATATTCGGGAAATGGTCCGGGCGAAGATCCAGCCAGCGTTGACTGGATCCCTGAGGATCGTAATCGAAGAGTGTTGTCGACGTCCCGGAAGCGGCGTAGAGGCCCGCTAGATTTGTCGCTATCGTTGTCTTTCCACAGCCTCCCTTGCTGTTCAGGATCAAAAGCCTTTTCATCACACGGAATCCACTCCAGTGGTCAGATCTGGGCATGTTCCTCCTATTGGGAGACAATTACAAGCGCTAATGGAATCTGAGTCAGGCCCTATTCCAGGCCTGCCCCGGCCTTCCCTATACCCATCAATGGCCGCCAGTCGATCCATCACTCGAGCAGATGCAGCAGCTGCTCGACCAGATCCGGATGGCTGAACTCGCGACCGCCCACCGCCTGATAGGCCAAGCTGCCGTCGGGTGCAACCACGAAGGTGGTCGGCAATCCCCGCACCTTCCAGCGGGAGAGCGTGGACGAATCGCTGTCGAGGAGAATGGGAAAACTTGGCGTGGGTTCCACGCTGCCTAGAAAGGGGAAGATGGTGTCGATATCCTCGCCGATATTGACCGCCAGCACCACCACGCCCCGCTCTTTTGTCTCCTGGTAGAGCGCCTCGAGTGAGGGCATCTCCCGGATGCAGGGGGGGCACCAGGTTGCCCAAAAGTTGACCACGACCACCTTGCCCCGCAGCGAATCGATGTCGACCATCTCATCATCCATGCTGGGCAGTCGCAGCCCGGGGGCCGGCGAAGCATCCGCGACTGCGGTCAGATTATGGGTCAGCGGGGGCAGTTCGGCCCGGGACGGGGCAAGCCAGAGGCAGAGCCACAGCAGCACCAGCCATCTCATCGATTCAGTTCGCACATCGGACATTTTTCAGGACACCTTCATAGTTACGGCCGGCCACATCCCAGCGGGCCACCAGATCGAACTCCGCACCGGCGGGGAGTCCGGTGGTGAGCATCCCCTGATTCCAGTCCCCACCGGGTTGATAATCCTGTTCCGCCGGGAATTGAGCCCACCTGAACGCAATGGCCGCTGACTTTGAGAGCCCGTACGCCTCGAATCGTTCAAACCAGGTCTCAAGGCTCAATGGCGGACGGGACGCTCCCCCGCTCACCACCGACCAATCGGCCTGCCGGAAATGGACGACGCCGGGGGCGCTGTCATTTCTCAACACGATCATATAGACGCAGGCTGTGGCATAGGCCTCGGTGGCCTCTGCCGGGAGCCCGCGATTGAGATAGAAGGCACGGGCCTGGTCCGGCAGTATCTGGGTCAGCAAGAGGGTCACGCCGGCCACCGAGGTCTCCCAAGAGCGCGCGCCGGTTGCCGGATTGACCGTCCGTTTCTGTGCCGCGGCAGCTGCATTCATGAGCAGCATGCAAATCAGCAAGACGCCAATTCGCCGCGCGTTTTGCTTCATTTCAGACTGTAGCTTACCGTCTTGCCGATCTCCGCGGCATTCTGCACCACGCTGACTCCCAGCTCCCCCAGGCGCTGCATCTTCGCCTGGGCCGTATCCGACTCTCCGGATATGATCGCGCCGGCATGGCCCATTCTGCGCCCCGGGGGCGCTGTGGCACCGGCAATGAAGCCGATCAGGGGCTTATTCAGATGGTCTCTCGCCCAAGCCGCCGCCTCGACCTCCTGGGCTCCACCGATCTCGCCGATCATCAATATCGCTTCCGTCTCATCATCGTCGGCGAACCGTTTCAACAGGGTGAGAAAATCGCAGCCGTTGACAGGATCGCCGCCGATGCTGACGCTGGTCGACACACCCAGGCCCAGTTCGCTCATCTGCTCCACCGCCTCGTAGTTCAGGGTGCCCGAACGGGAAACGATACCGATGCGCCCCTTTGGGTAGATATGGGCCGGCATGATCCCGACCTTGCACTCTTCCGGGGTGATGACCCCCGCCGTGTTGGGACCGACGATGATGGCGTCGTGGCCGATCAGATAGCGCTTCACCCTGACCATATCCTGCACCGGCACCCCGTCGGTGATCACCACGATCACCTTGATCCCCCCCTCGATCGCCTCCATGATGGCATCGGCGCTGAAGGGGGGTGGCACAAAGACCACGCTGACATCGGCGCCGGCCTGGGTTACCGCGTCCTGCACGGTATCGAAGACCGGCCGGTCGATGTGGATTTGGCCGCCTTTGCCCGGTGTCACCCCCCCCACCACCTGGGTCCCCATGCGGATCGCCTCCTCGGCGTGAAAGGTGGCGTGCTGGCCGGTAAAGCCCTGGAAAATAACCCTCGAATCACGATTCACGAGAATACTCATGCCACCACCTCCCCGATTGCCTCCACCGATTTCTCCGCTGCATCACTGAGACGGTCGGCATGGATATAGTCGAGTCCCGAGCGCGCCAGGATCTCCCTGCCCGCCTCGAGATTGGTCCCTGCCAGTCTTACCACCACCGGCACCTCGACCGTCAGTTCGGCCATCGCCTTGACGATGCCCTCGGCAATCCAGTCGCAGCGGTTGATTCCGGCGTAGATGTTGAGCAGTACCACCTTGACATTGGGATCTTCCAGGACGATGCGGAAGGCATTGGCGATCTTCTCCGGCGAAGCGCCGCCGCCGACGTCGAGAAAATTGGCCGGTCTTCCGCCATAGAGACTGATCGCATCCATGGTCGCCATCGCCAGACCCGCGCCATTGACGATACAGCCGACACTGCCATCGAGGGCGATATAGTTGAGATCGTGGCCCGAGGCCTCCACCTCTTTGGGATCCTCCTCGTCGAAGTCGCGCAGGTCGGCGATATCCCCCTGGCGGAAGAGCGCATTTCCGTCGAAGCTCATCTTTGCATCCAGCGCCAGGAATTCACCCTGCCCGGTCCTCACCAGGGGATTGATCTCGACCATCAGGGCATCGTTATCGCGAAAGCAGCGATAGAGGCGCTTCATGATCCGGCCCAGCTTGCCGATCTCCTTGCCCCCCACGCCAATGCCGGCGGCTACCTTGCGGCATTGAAAATCCTGCAGGCCCACGGCGGGATCGACAACTTCACGGATCACCTTTTCCGGTGCCTGCTTGGCGACCTCCTCGATCTCCATACCGCCGGCGGCGGACGCGATCAGGGTGATGCGTTGGGTGCCGCGATCGATGACTATACCGAGGTAGTACTCCCGATCGATCTGGTGAATCTGCTCCACCAGCACCCGGTTGACCAGACGCCCGGCCTCTCCGGTCTGCTTGGTGATCAGGCGCCTGCCGATCAGGCCCTCGGCGTGATTCTGCACCTCTTCCAATGTCCTCGCCAGCTGAACACCGCCCGCCTTGCCCCGGCCACCGGCATGAATCTGCGCCTTCACCACCCAACCCTCACCGCCCAGCTGCTCCGCCACAGAGAGGGCCTGGTTGGCGGAATGGGCCATGCGTCCCTCGGGCACGGGTATCTTGTAGCTGCGAAACAGCTCCTTGGTCTGATATTCATGGATATTCATGCCACCGCCTCCCGCTTGCTCTCCATCAGCTCGATCTGCTCGACCTTCTCCAGCACGACCTCGGCCTGGCGGATCGAGGCGGCGTCGATCATGCGGCCGTCGATACTGGCGGCCCCCATGCCTTCGGCGGCGGCCTTTTCCATTGCCTCAACCACCTTTCTGGCCCGCGCGATCTCCTCCTCGCTCGGGGTAAAGACCTGGTTGGCAAGGGCGATTTGCGAAGGGTGGATGGCCCATTTCCCTTCACCGCCCAGGGCGGCGAAGGCCCTGGCCACCGCCAGGTAACCCTCCGCATCGCTGAAATCGCCAAAGGGCCCGTCGATGGGCCTGAGACCATAGGCACGACAGGCCACGATCATTCGCGACATGGCGAAATGCCACTGATTGCCGAGATAGGTCTGGCGCTCTCCCTGGTCATTGGGATGGCCGAGCACCAGATAGTCGGGATTTGTCCCACCCATACCGATGGTCCGCGCCTGGGTGGAGGCGGCGTAGTCGGCGACACCGAATACCAACGCCTCGAGGCGATCGGGACAGCTTTGCGCGATCTTCTCCACGTTCGCCATCCCCATGGCGGTCTCGATCAAGGCATGGAGATTGATCGGTTCGAGACCCTTCGCCGCTTCGATCTGTTCCAGCAGCAGGGCAACAAACTGCAAATCGGAGGGTTGTCCGACCTTGGGCACCAGCAGGGTATCCAGCTTGTCCCCCGCCTGCTCGACGACATCGACGATGTCACGGTAACAAAAATGGGTGTCTAAACCATTGATCCTCACGGAAACGGCACAGTTCGACCAGTCATAATGATTGAGTGCGTGGATGACATTCTGACGCGCCTGTTCCTTGTCGGAAACAGCCACAGCATCCTCCAGATCGAGAAACACCAGATCTGCACCCGCGTGGGGTGCCTTTTCCAACATTCGTTTATTACTGCCGGGTACAGCCAGCTCGCTTCTATGCAAGCGATTCTTAAAGGCCATGGATGATTCCTCCGTGGTTCTATTTAATTTTTTTCTGTAACTCTGCCCAAATGTGGAAAACTATTTCCACAAACAGGGCAAGTATTTACCACAGGAGGCCGTCAATTGACAGATAGTGTTGTTTATCCATATATGTAAGTGACTGTTTTGTAATAGTATGTAATTTGAGGCACACTCAATCCGAGCAGGCAATACACGCTATTTGGAATGAGTCGAAGATTGAGTGGCGCCGATACCGGATCCGCCTTCCCAAGCTGGCGCTCTCTCGCTCGACCAGACAGCTCATGACGGGATTGAAGGGCATAGTTACAACGCTGCAATTTATCAAGGGATCAACATGATGGCCTGGGAAGGTTGGTTCGTTCTATTCATCATCTCCTTGTGTTTCGGCCTGATGGCCACCAACCGGTTTTCTCCGGACCTGGTGTTGATGGGGGGTCTGACGCTGCTGCTGATCAGCGATATCATCACCCCCACCGAGGCCCTTGCCGGTCTGGCAAACGAAAGCATGGTGACCATTGCCGTACTCTACGTTGTGATTACCGGTTTTCGCGAAACCGGGGGCATCAACTGGATCGTCGACTCGGTATTGGGAATTCCCCGGAGTCTGTCTCATGCCCAGCTCAAGCTCATGGCGCCGGTGGCGGCGATGAGCGCCTTTCTCAACAACACCCCTATTGTCGCGATATTCATGCCGGCGGTCGATGAGTGGGCAAAGCGCCACCGGCTATCGGTGTCGAAACTGCTGCTGCCGTTGAGTTATGCCGCCATAGCCGGAGGCACATGCACACTCATCGGCACCAGCACGAATCTTGTGGTCAATGGTCTGCTGAGCTCAGAGACCGAACTGCCGGCGTTTGGCATCTTTGATATCGCCTGGATCGGGGTACCGGTTACCCTGGCCGTTTTCGCTTATGTGATCGCAAGTCAACGCTGGTTGCTGCCGGAGCGCCGCCCTGTGATCAGCACCTATTCCGATGCCAGGGAATATACCGTTGAGATGGTGGTGGAAGCCAAGAGTCCGCTGGTCGGAAAGAGTATCGAGAAGGCCGGCCTGCGCCAACTCCCGGGGCTCTACCTCATTGAGATCGAACGCGAAGGACGCATCCTGACCGCGGTACCTCCCTATGAATGTCTGCAATCCGGCGATCATCTGGTATTTGTCGGTATCGTCGATTCTGTGGTGGACCTGCAGAGAATCGCCGGCCTCAAGCCCGCCACCAATCAAATCTTCAAACTCGATTCGTCGCGGGTGGACCGCTGCCTCACCGAAGCGGTCATCTCCAACACCTCCCCCCTGATCGGCAAAACCATACGCGAAGGCAGATTCCGCAGTAACTACAATGCGGCGATCATAGCGGTGGCCAGAAGCGGAGAGAAGATAAACAAGAAAATCGGCGATATAAAACTTCAGGCTGGAGATACCCTGCTCCTGGTTTCCCACCCCGACTTTTTTCAGCAGCACCATAACTCCCGTGATTTCTTTCTCGTCAGCAGCCTATGCGATCTACAGCCGGTTCGACATAAGCGCGCACCCATTGCAATGACCATCCTGTTTCTCATGGTCGGTGTGATCGCCATGGGCTGGCTTGGCATTCTGCAAGCGGTCATGCTTGCCGCCGGGCTGATGATTATCACCCGCTGCACGACCGGGCGCATCGCCCGTCGCGCCGTGGACTGGGAGGTGTTGATCGTGATCGCGGCATCCTTCGGTATTGCCAGGGCGCTGCAGAACAGCGGTGCGGCAGCCGTCATCGCCGAATGGCTGCTATCCTTCACCCTGGGCTCCCCCTGGATGGCCTTGGCGGCGATCTTCGTCTTGACCGCACTGTTTACCGCATTGGCGACAAATAATGCCGCCGCGGTCATCATGTTCCCCATCGCCCTCTACGCTGCCGACAGCCTTGAGGTCAGTTTTCTACCCTTTGCGGTGACTATCATGGTTGCCGCATCCGCCAGCTTCGCGACTCCCATCAGTTATCAGACCAACCTGATGGTCTATGGCGCGGGGGGTTATCGATTCAAGGATTACCTCTACTTCGGCGGGCCGCTCACCCTGCTGATAGGGATACTGACCGTCGCGCTCACCCCCCTGATATGGGGGTTTTGAGCGGGTTGGATTTGGCTGACAGCAGCTAGGAGTCTGCCCCCGGCAATGCTACGCCTGGCCGCACGGTGATGAAGCGGAAGGGTACGGAGATCAGGCCCTGTTCAGCCTCTATCAATACCCTGGCTTCCCACTCCATGGCATCCCAGACACAGACCGGCAGCATTCCCCTGCCGTTGAACTCCCCCTCTTCACCACTGCTCAATTTAACCCGGTTCAGGCCCATATTCATCTCAACCCCGCTGAAATCGACCTCGATGGCATGCGCTTCGATGCCTTGCAGGCTCACCTGCAGCGCCAAGGGGGCCACAGCGGGGATCTCCCTGGGCTCGATGGAGAATGTGACACTGCCGCCATGCTCCAGTCGGGTTGTACAGGGCCCTGCGCGCAAGTCACATGCCGGGTCGACTGCCGCATTCACGGCCGCCTTGGGAAACAGCATCGGCCAGCTCTTGTAGAGTGCGACGATACAGATTGCGGCAAACAGCAATCCGAGCAGGGACCATAACAGTGGGTTATTTCCATTCGAGTTATCCATCTGTCGATTCCGCCGGTCCGCTTCCCAATATCCGCTTACCGGATAAAGTTGACCATGATGCCGAGAAAGATCAAAAAGGGCGTTGCCAGGGTCACCAGAACATTCTTACCCAGACAGGGTACGAGCTGTTCGATCTCGCCCTGATAGCGCCGCACGCCGTTGAACACCTGATAGGCGATCACCGCGGTGAGCAGGCCAAGCAGCGCGCCGGCGGGCAAGCGCTCGAGCAGCACACCCAGAATGATCGCCAGATAGGAGAGGAGCGAGAATAGCAGGTACAACCAGGCGCTCTTCGCCGGACTCCATGCCATGGCATAGTTGTCGCGTCCCACGCTGCGATCCGCTTCCACATCCGGTATCTGGTTGAGAAGCAACAGATTGTTGACCAGGAAAAAGGGCACCGTGGAGAGCAGTAGCGCAATCGCGCTGAATTCGGCTGTCAACGCATAATGGGTGCCGACCACCATCAGCGGTCCGAATCCGAGTCCGGGTGCGACCAGCACCAACAGGCGGTGGCGGTTGATCCAGCTGGTATAGCTGAGGATGATCAAGACACCGAGCAGACCTATCGGGACGAGGCCCCAGCCCGCGTGCTGAAGCAGGTAGAGGCCGGATAAGAGGGTTATCAACAGTGAGGCCAAGCCTATCCCCAGGGCATAGGGGGCGAGGCGAGGCTGGATAACCAGGGTGCCGCTGCCGCCGCTGAAAGGGGTGCGTTCGGTTTTGAAATCGAGCCCGGAATGGTAATCGGTGTACTCGTTCAGGGCGTTAACGCTGATATGGGCCGCCAACGCCCCCAGCAGAACCACGGCAAACAGGTTCCACGCCACCGCATGGCCGCTCAACAGCACACTCGCCAGTCCGAGCGATATGCAGACCGGCGTGAGCACAAGAAAATTGGGTCGAACGACGCCAACTACGGGAAATGGGATCATCGTCATGCAAGGGCAACTAGGGATGTCACCGACAGCCTACTGTAAAACGCCGCTGGAATAAAACGGTTGAGACAGTTAATTGCCATGCACATTGAACTGGAATGACCGGATTACCCGGAGATGTCCGTTGCCAAATCAAGGGGCCGCCGTTCCCTCGGCGGCCTGTACACGAATGGCAGCGGCTCAGAATTCAACCGAAGCCCTGACCCAGAGCTCACGGCCGGGTTCATTGACTTGAATCGCTTCCGGGTTGAAGGGATCGACATTGGCTCTGTTTACGTGGTAGGCGAAGCTTTTGTCAAAAAGATTGTCGACGCCGAACCGGATCGAGCTGTTCTGCGTCAGCCTATAGCGCCCATGGAGGTCGATCACTCCCCAGCCCGGTGTCTCCTGCACATCCTGGCCACTGCCGTCCTCCAGGTCCGCCCGGGTCTGCCTGGCATTCGCCCGCAGGGCTCCGCCAAGCTCCCAGTCGCCGCCGCTGTAGTCCAGCCCCAGGCTCAGGTCGAGGGGAGCGATCTGCGCGATGGGCCTGTCATCGGTGGTGTTCTCGGCCCTGACATAGGCCAGGCTCGCCTTGGCCTTCAGCGTATTCGATAGGCGATAGTCCCCCTGCCATTCGATGCCGTAGAACTCCGCATCGACATTACGATAGATAGTGGCGGTGCCATTCGCGACCAGGATGCCCTCCTGGCCTCTCGCCCTGTCCCTGAGAATGAAGTCGGAGACATCGTTGTAATAGAGGGTGATGTCGCTGCTCACACCACCGTTTTGCCAGGTGTAGCCGACCTCCAATTGGTGGTGCTGCTCCGGTTCCAGCTCGGGATTGCCGACCCAGCTGTTGTCCATTTGGGTCATCATGTTGCGCATGAAACTGGCCAGGTAGCGTTCCGTGGCGTCCGCGGTGCGGATGCTGCGGCTGATACCCGCGAACATGGTGCCCCCGCCGAGCTTGTGCGCGTAACGCACGAAACCGCCCAGGTTGTTCTCGCTTTGGCTGTCCGATGTATCGGCATAGTAGGCCGCGTAGAGGTCATTGGGTGTCGGGCTGGGGCCCAAATCCGGTTTCTCGTCACCCCGCGAGATCGATGCATCCACCTGGTCGTAGCGCACGCCGACCTTGAGGCTGTTCTCCTCGCCCACCGGCATATCGAGTTCCGCGAACACCCCCGTCTGCTCCAGCTCGGCACCCGGCCACATGATCGACTGCAGCGTGGTTGGCTCCATGGTCGGCATGCCGGAGAAGCGGTCCGCGTCACGCTCATTTTTCTGGTAGTCGACACCGACGGTGAGGCTGCCCTCCCCCAGCATCAGGTCGCCAAGGAGGCGCCCGCCGGTGGTGTCCGAGGTTGTCGGCACGCTCATGCGCATCGGTGCCGTCAACTCTCGCAGGGAGTAGTTATCCATCAGGTGATCCACCTGGCTGGAGTAGATCTCCACATCGAGGCCGCTGAAAGGACCCAGGTTGTCGTTCTGCTCAAATTTGAAACGCAGGTTGTCGGCATCACTCATCGGTGAATCCATACCCGCCCCCGCATAGAGGGTGTCATCCTCCCGCGTGGCCTCTATGTTGAGCTCCAGGCGCCTGGCCCGATCCGGGGTGTAGCCCAATATCAGATTGCCGCTGCGGTTTTCAAACGCGGAACGAACCTCGTTTGCGTCACCATCCTCATAGTTATCGGCATCCTTGTAGCCGACCACGCCGCGCACATAGCCCGCCTCCGATCCCGCTGCGATATCCGCGGAGAACTCCTTGGTCCCGGAGTTGCCCTTGTAACCGGCATCAACCTGACCCTGGTAGTTCTTTCCGGCTTCGAAACGGGGTGGTTTACGCTCGAAGAGTACTGTACCGCCGCTGCCACCGCCGCCATAGATCACTGTCTGGGAACCTTTGATGACCGTTACGCTGTCGTAGCTCTCCAGCGCTGAATAGGCAGTCGGGGGATCCATGCGATTTGGACAGCCGCCATGGATGTAGGCCCCGTCGAGAAGAATATTGAGCCTGTTCTGACTCTGACCGCGAATCACCGGATCGATACCATGTCCCCCCATGCGGATACCCGACACGCCATTGAGATCACGCAGAAAGTCTCCACCATCGGCAGGCAGCCCCTGCCCATGGCCCGCTACAGGCTGCCTGATCACGGCAGGCGCCGTTTCAACCTCCCCTTCAACATAGATATCACCCAGTTGTTCCACTTGCTCATCGGCCAGGAGATCGGGCGTGGCCAACAGGGAACCGATGGCCAGGGATAAAGCGCTAAGTCGCATCGTCTTACCTCATTCGTCATTATTTGAACCAGGTTGACCATGCAACCCGCAGTCCAAACCATTAACTGATTGATTAATATTTATATTTTTAGATAAATACTGGGATTCAAAAGACTAGACTGAGGCATATGACCCATACCTTCCGCCATATGGCACAGGCGCTCGACCTGCTACCCCGCCTCCACCGTGGAGAACTGCAATCTCGGTTGGCCGTTAAATCACCTCTTCATTCAGCAGTTAATCTCAATCGGTTTTTTTGCAACAATCCGCCTTGAGACAGTCGTGTATGAATCGACGCATAGTGACTTCCCAACAGCTGGACGATGATTTGCCGGCAGGTTGGGCAATCGGCTGGAAGCAGAAAACGAAATTTGGGACACTCATGATTTCCCGTCGGCTGTGACCCATCACCGGCCATTCCGAGGTAGACCAATGCATGATCGCCAGACCCTTGCCGGGGAGTTCCGAAGGATGCTGCCCGAGGAGTGCGTCATCTATCGCGAAGAGGAACTGATTCCCTATGAGTGCGATGGCCTCTCCGCCTACCGTAAGGTACCCCTTATCGTGCTTCTCCCCTACACCGCGGAACAGGTGGAGGAGATCCTGAGATTCTGCCATCAGCGGCAGATCCCCGTGGTGCCTCGGGGTTCGGGTACCGGGCTCTCCGGCGGCGCCCTGCCCCACGAGCAGGGCGTGCTGCTCAGCCTGGCGAGACTCAACCGGATTCTGCAGATCGACCGGGAAAACATGCAGGCCCGGGTGCAGCCGGGGGTGCGCAATCTGGCGGTGAGCGAAGCGGCCAGGCCGCTGGGCCTCTACTACGCCCCCGACCCCTCCTCCCAGATCGCCTGTTCCATCGGCGGCAACGTGGCGGAGAATGCCGGCGGCGTCCACTGCCTGAAATATGGCCTGACCCTGCACAATGTCCTGCAGCTGACCCTGATCACCATCGACGGCGAGCGACTCACGCTGGGTGGCGGCAGCCTCGATGCCCCCGGGCTCGACCTGCTGACCCTGATCACCGGATCGGAAGGGATGCTGGGGATTGTGGTCGAGGTCCTGGTCAAGCTGCTGCCGATACCGCAACAGCAGCAGGTCGTGCTCGCCGCGTTCGACGATATCGAGACCGCGGGCAATGCGGTGGCCGAGATTATCGCCAGGGGAATCCTCCCGGCGGGTTTGGAGATGATGGATAACCTCTCGATCCGCGCCTCGGAGGATTTCGTCCACGCCGGCTACCCCACCGATGCCGCCGCGATCCTGCTGTGTGAAGTGGACGGGGTGGATGCGGAGGTCTCGGAGGAGATCTCGCGGGTCAGGGAGATCCTGCAGCAGTCAGGCGCCACCGAGGTAAGAACTGCCGGGGATGATGAGGAGCGCGTGAGATTCTGGGCGGGACGCAAGAACGCCTTTCCCGCCGTGGGACGTATCTCCCCCGACTACTATTGCATGGATGGCACCATCCCCCGCCGCCAGCTGGGCAGGGTATTGAAAATGATCGGGGAGATGTCCAAGCGCTACGGCTTGCGCTGCGCCAATGTCTTCCATGCCGGCGACGGCAACCTGCACCCGCTGATCCTCTACGATGCCAACAATCCGGGTGAGCTGGAGCAGGCGGAGGCCTTCGGCGGTGAAATACTCGAACTCTGTGTCGCCGTGGGCGGCACCATCACCGGCGAGCATGGCGTGGGCATGGAGAAGATCAATCAGATGTGCGCCCAGTTCCGCGACGAAGAGCTGGAGACCTTCCACCAGGTGAAAAGGGTATTCGATCCCCTTACCCTGCTCAATCCCGGCAAGGCGATACCCACCCTCAACCGTTGCGCCGAGTTCGGCGCGATGCATGTCCACGCGGGCAAGCTGCGCTTTCCCGAACTGGAGCGGTTCTGATGGCTGCCGATCGCGACTGCAGTGAAACGCTGCGCAGGGCGGTGCTGGACGCAGCCGGCGAATCACGCCCCCTGCAACTGATGGGGCACGGCAGTAAGGCCTTCTACGGACGAGCCTGCCTGGGTGATCCCCTTTCACTCGCGGAGCATAGCGGGATCATCAGCTATGAACCCACCGAACTGGTGATCACCGCCCGTGGCGGCACAGCGCTGAAGGAGATCGAGGATGCACTGCGGGAAAAGGGACAGATGCTCCCCTTCGAACCACCCCAATTCGACGGCAAAGGCACCATCGGCGGCGCCATCGCCTCGGGACTCAGCGGCCCGAGGCGCCCATGGGGCGGTGCCCCAAGGGATCTGTTGCTGGGAATGAAGCTCCTCGACGGCCGCGGTCAGATTCTGCGTTTCGGTGGCCAGGTGATGAAGAACGTCGCCGGCTACGACCTCTCCCGCCTGATGGCCGGCGCCATGGGCACCCTGGGGATCCTGCTCGAAGTCTCTATCAAGGTTCTGCCCAAACCGCCTCAGGAGCACACCCTGATGCTCTCCGCGGGTGACTGGGCTGCCGCCCGGCCGCTGCTGCACAAGATGCTGATCGAGGGGGTACCGGTGACCGCGAGCTACAGCCAGGGCGAGCAACACAAGCTGCGCCTGGCCTGCAGTCAGCAAAGAGTGGAGCAGATTGTGCAGCGCTATGGGGTCGAGGCTGTCGACCACCAAGTCGATTTTTGGCGGGCGCTAAGGGATCAGCAACTCGACTATTTCACCCAGAAAGAGCCGCTTTGGCGGCTATCCATCCCCCCCGCGGCAGACATCGACAGCAAGGAGCAGATGCTCTATGAATGGTCGGGAGGCGTGCGATGGCTGTTCTCGGCGCGCCCTGGGTCTGAGATCCGTTCACGGGTGGAAAATGCGGGGGGGCATGCCATACTCTTTCGCAACGGCGATCGTAGCGGGGAGATCTTCCATCCACTCCACCCACGGCTTGCCGATATGCAAAAGGGATTGAAACAGGTATTCGATCCCGAGGGGATATTCAATCCCGGCAGACACTATCCGGACTACTGAGAGGGAGTCGCTTATTGCCCTTCAGCGAGCACGAAAAAGCGCCCGACGCCTCGTTCCCAGATGATTCTCGAACGCCCTTCTGTGGGAGGGCCGCTGCCGGCATCGCGCTCCTGGTTGCGGCCCTCTGCTGGCTGCCCCGGGCGGAGGCCTTCTTCTGTTTCTCGTTCGGCGGCAATGGCAAGGGCTCCACCAACCAGGCATTCGGTCGCACCGGCCTCCCTCCGCCACCACCGCCCATACGCACGCCCCATTTCATCAATCGCCCGTGGCTTGAGCGACGGCAGGCGCCAGCGGCAACCGCTCCGGCCGATGAAAAGCCGGTCGTCATCGAAGGCTACCGCTTCAGACCGCTTCGGCGGGAGCAGCAGGCCGAACAGCTATTGCCCGCCGTTCACAGCCGGAAACAGCACTAGGGAAGATTCGCGGCCGGATTTGCCGGCTTGGGGCGATAAGCCTGCTGATCCGAGCTGTCAACAGCTACTGCTTGGGTCTTGCCGCCTGCATACAGCGCTGCATCTGATCGGCAGTGCCGCTCTGGGTGAAACACTTTTGCATCGCCGTGCCAATCATGATCGAGCGGTCGAGAAACTTCAGCATGTTTTGCTTCGTCTCAGGGGTGAACTGAATATCCTTCGGCCCTTTTGTCGGCCCCTTCGGACCCTCGGGCATGCCGGGTACCGGTCCCATCTTCTCCTTTATCTCTTTCTCCATGGCGATCATGATCTCGGAACACATCTCGAACGCTGCCTGATCCTCCGCCTTAGCCAGGCAGCTCTTGGTCTCTTTCATCGCGGGAATGCTCTTTTCCATCATCGGCAGCATCTTCTGCTTCGACTGCTCAAAGAACTGCTGCGGATCCACTTGCGCCTCCGGTGGTTGCGCCACGGCCAGCGACGGCAGCAAAAGCAATAATCGGCACCATTTCATGTAAACTCTCCCCGCAAATATTGTTGTCTGTCTTTCATCGTTGTCCGAATGATGACCTTACCGCATTCGAAGTGACCGAAACAGCCTCTGATCCGTTTTTGCCCGCTTCTCCTTCGATCTCCTGGCAGCGCATCAAGGCGGATTCAGCCGCGGGAACCGAGTCGCGCCGCATCTTTCCATGCCCGGCCCGGTGAAGCCTGTGAGTCGGCAAATAACCTCGTTTCAGGAGGCTGTATTTTAAGGCGCGAGCCGTTAGAATCCCGATCTGCAGCAACCATCGCAGGAGACCTCCGTGGCAGAACAACAAGTTGACGTCGTTATCCTTGGTTCCGGAACAGCTGGCCTGAACGCAACCAGCAGGATCGGTCCCAGCGGTAAGCGCTTTCTTCTCGTCAATGGTGGCGAGCCGGGCACCACCTGCGCCCGGGTCGGCTGTATGCCCTCGAAGGCCCTGATTCAGGTGGCCGAGGATTACCACCGCAGGACCCACCTGAACCGTTATGGCGTGGACGGGCATACCGAACTGACCATTGACATCCCGGAGGCCATGGAGCATGTACAGGACCTGCGTGACAATTTCGTCGATCGGGTACTCTCCAACAGCACCGACAACATGGGCGACAAGTTTGTCGAGGCCTATGCCAGGTTTGTCGATCCGCATACCCTTGAGCTCGACAACGGCGACAGGATCGTCGCCGAAAAGATCGTCATCGCCACTGGATCCCGCCCGGTCGTGCCCACCGCGTGGCAGGCCTTCGGCGACAAGGTGCTGACCACAGACAGCTTTTTTGAACTGGAAGACCTGCCGAAATCGGTCGCCGTGGTGGGCCTGGGCGTGATCGGCCTTGAACTGGGACAGTCGTTGAGCCGGCTGGAGATCGATGTTCACGGTTTCGACATGGCGCAGACCATCGGCGGCACCAGCGATCCCGAGGTGTCGGCGATGGCGCTGGAGACCATGCAGCGGGAGTTCCCCATCCACCTCGGCGAACCCGTCGAGATCAGCGAAGAGGGCTCGCAGTTGCGCGTCACCGCGGGTGACCAATCGGTGGTTGTCGACAAGGTGCTGGCGAGCCTGGGACGCAAGCCCAATGTGGAAGGTCTGGCACTGGAAAATGCTGGCATCGAGCTCGATGAGCGCGGTATCCCGTGCTATAACCCGAACACCATGCAGTGTGGCGATTCCCATATCTTTATCGCGGGCGATGTGAACGGGGAACGCCCGATCCTTCACGAAGCCGGTGACGAGGGCAAAATCGCCGGTCACAACGCCGCCCATGACGAGGTCGTGGCGTTCAAGCGCAAGATACCCCTGGCCATCAACTTCTGTGACCCCAACATCTGCCTCGTCGGCACCAGCTATCAGGCGCTCGACCTCGATGCAACCGCCATCGGCGAAGTCAAGCTCGCCCCGGTGGGGCGTGCCCAGATCATGGGACAGAGCCGCGGGATCATTCGCGTATATGGCGACAGGGCGAGCGGCAGGATTCTGGGCGCGGAGATGATCACCACCCGGGGCGAAAACCTCGCCCATCTTCTCAACTGGGCCATCTCGCAGCAGCTCACGGTCGGTGATCTGATCAGGATGCCGTTCTACCATCCGGTCATTGAAGAGGCCTTGCAGGCCGCGCTCAACAATCTCTATGCACAGGTGGAGTCTAAAAACGAGGGCCCGGTAAAGGAGCTCTATCCCATCTAGGGGGTTAAGGAAAATGGAATCGATAAAGGTCAGCTTCCAGGGCGGGAAACGTATCCAAGCCGAAGTCGGCGGCTATACCATCGAGACGGACCAGCCGGTGAAATATGGCGGCGAAGCCTCTGCTCCGGCCCCATTCGATCTGTTTCTGGCATCGCTGGCGACTTGCGCGGGAATATATGCCTGGAACTTTTGTGAAACACGAAAGCTCTCAACCGCGGGCATGGATCTGGAGATGGATTGCGTGCGGGATGAAAAGAGGAAAATGATCGTCAAGGTGATATTCCGCCTCAAGCTGCCGGCGGATTTTCCCGCCAGGTATCGCGACGGCATCATCAAGGCGATGGAACTCTGCGCGGTAAAAAAACATATGCAGGATACACCTGATTTCTCGGTTGAACTCGGCTAATCCGAGACGGTTGTACCGGGTTTTCAATAACTCATTCAGGCGTTAAGACTCCTGATCGAGGGCGAATTGAATCGCTTCCATCCGTGTTGAACGATCCACGATGTCGTTTCTATCCCGTAACAGGTCTCGCAGACGCTGACTGGCCCATGCGGTTGCAGATGTCTGTCCCTTTGATTTGTACTCGAGCAGGTAGTTGAATAGTTCTTCTACCATGAACTCGATCCCGTCCTGCGAGCCCGGTACAATCGAGCTGTCACTGGCTCTGTTTTGCTTGCTGATCAAGAGCCTTTGTGCAACAAACAATGCGAGTGCCTTCTTCGCCTCCTTGATGTCGTGATAGGGCCCCAGTTGCGAGCCCTCGCGGGTGTCGAAATACCACTGCCCGTTCTCTGAAAACAAGCGCTGGGTTCTGAAAGGGGGATGGCCCTCTTCTCCGTAACGATTCGCAATCATCAATTTGCCTCCCTTGATCCATATTTTATAGATAGCCGAAGAATCTTTCTTTTTAAAGTTCTTTATAGCGGACGTTCAGACTACTGAAACGAATCCGGCCACCTGTCTTGAGCTATTCAGGTTTATTGTTACGAACGATCCATAGTGCTGCTTGAACCGGTTTTGTACAAAATAAAAAATTCAATCCGCTTGGCTGCCTGTTCACAATATTCCCTGACACAATTATAACTGTACTGACCTTGAGCAAGTACTCATAGAAATCCCCAAAGACCCTACATATTATACGAGATATCCCGGCATCCTGCGCTGTCTGTTCGGGCATATAATATCGACTGCCGTTCTGTGGCGTGGATATTCGCGCAACGGAATTGTAATCAT
>QBVC01000014.1 GCA_003058495.1 gamma proteobacterium symbiont of Ctena orbiculata
CACAGTCAACGGAGAGCTAAGAATTTTGTCGCCGTCAACTGCGGCGCCATCCCGGAAAATCTGATTGAAAGCGAACTCTTTGGGCATGAAAAGGGGGCCTTCACCGGTGCCCAGGCATTGCGTGTCGGCAAGTTCGAATATGCCAATCAGGGGAGTGTATTTCTCGATGAAGTGGAATCCATGCCCCTGCCCGCCCAGGTCCGGCTGCTGCGTGTATTGCAGGAGCGCTCTCTCGAACGCATCGGCTCCAACGAGAGCATCGAATTGGATATCCGCATCATCGCCGCCACCAAGGTCGACCTCAAGGCGGCAGCGGAGCGCGGCGAGTTCAGGGAGGACCTCTACTATCGGTTGAACGTGGTAACCCTGGATCTTCCACCCCTGCGCGAACGACGTGAGGACATTCCCCTGCTATTCCAACATTTTCTTCTGGTTGCGGCGGCTCGTTACGGCAAGGTTGCACCGGCGATACCCGGCAACATCAATCAGAAGCTGATGGCCTTCAACTGGCCGGGCAATGTGAGGGAACTGCGTAATGTAGCGGAGCGCTTCGTCCTGCTCGGCGATGAGTGCGGCCTGCAACTGGACGAAAATTCCACTATCACACCCTGCATCCCAATGACCCTGCCAGAGCATGTCGAGGCCTTTGAACGGGCGATGATCGAACAGGCCCTTGCCGAATCCGGCGGGGTGATAAAGAAGACCATGGATCTGCTCGGCCTGCCGAGAAAAACCCTCTATGACAAGATGCAGAAGTATGGTCTGGACAAGCGCCTCTACAAATAGGGAGAAACGGTGAATCTTGGCAGATTGCCACACTCGATCTAACGGCAAATGGGTGGACTTCCACCCATTTGCAAGCCATGCCCCTAGCCATGCATTTTCGGATTTTCGTTCATCCAATCATCGATTTAGCTTGATACGATTCGGAAATATCCCCGCTGGCCTGAGATTTGCTCATTTCTGAAAGCCTCGTTGATATTATATTTTTTTCACACATAAAAATCGGAGGATACCGAATGAATATCACACGCAGATCTGTTCTCGCCGCCGCGACGGCCTTGTTGACAGCCAGCATGATGATACCCGTCACCGCGTCAGCCAAAGAGAGAGTGGTCTTTAGCGGTGGCCCGGCAGGTGGCACCTTCCAGGTTGTCGCCAACGCAGTCCAGGTTTATAAACCCATCAAGAGCTCCAAGGACTTTCGTGTCAAGGCGCAATCCTCGGCGGGTTCTGTTGAGAACCTGCGCAAGGTGAACTCGGGCAAGGCGCAGATGGGCGTCGTCTATTCCGGCCATGTCTACCTCGGCCGCAATGGCCAGATGAAGAACGACACCAATAAGTACGAGGATGTGATGGCCGTCGCCTGGCTCTATGGCGCACCCGCGCAGCTGGTGACACGCAAGGGTTCGGGAATCATGAGCACCAAGGATCTGGTCGGTAAAAAGGTCGGTGTCGGCAATGCCGGTTCCGGCGCCTTCGCCAACTGCGAACTCTTCTTCACCCACATGGGCGTGTGGGACAAGATCGAACGCAACGCCATGGGTTACAACGACGCCGCCCAGGCCTTCGGCAACAACCAGCTGGATGCCTTCTGGCTGTTCACCGCCTTCCCCAGCGGCGCTGTAATCATGGCCGCGCAAACCAACGACATAGAGTTGGTCAACGTGGGCAAGGATGCAGAGGAGAGCGGTTTCTTCGACAAATACCCCTACTTCTCCAAGTTGGCCGTGCCGGCCGGCACCTATCGCGGCGTGGAAAGCGACAGCCCCTCCTTCCAGGACTCGGCCTTGTGGGTCGCCAACTCCAAGGTCTCTGAGGACACTGTCTACAAGATGCTTTCGATCATCTACACCGATGAAGGCCTGGCCCATATGAAGACGCAGAAAAAGACCTTCAAGCACATGAGCCTCGACACCGGAACCCAGGGTGTTGTAACCCCCTGGCACCCGGGTGCCATCAAGTTCTGGAAAGAGAAAGGCATGATGTAGCCCGCCCTTCCTGAGCCCAACGGTGCATTGGTGCGACGACAGGCCAACCACCCCAGGGTGGTTGGCCTTTCTGTAGCAGATCCCGTCTGGCCCCGCTGCCGTCGAGGCAGCAATCGTTGAAGCCTAAACCATGCCTGGTTTTTCCGGTTATCCCTGTTCCGCCGCCCCTTCCGATCCATGAGCAATCCGCAGAAATCCCGGTGTTTTATGTGACGCGCCATCATCTACAGTCTCAATAACAGAGCCATTCCGGCCACACCCGACAGGAGGTGGACAATGGAATTGAAACAACGCAAGGATGATGAGACCTACAGTGAGCAAGAGGTTGAGGCGCGACTGAAGGATGAACTGCCCCACTGGTATCTGGAAAAGGGCTGGATCAGGCGCAAGTACAAAACCAGCGGCTGGAAGAGCAGCTTGATGGTGGTGAATACGGTTGGCCACCTGGCGGAAGCGGCATTCCACCATCCGGATCTGACCGTCTCCTACGCCTTTGTCATCGTCAAACTGGTGACCCACTCCGCCAAAGGCATCACCAACAAGGATTTTGAGCTGGCGCGCAAGATCGAGGCGGTGGTCTGCTGGCAGCCCGGGCTCGAAGCGGGCGCCCTCGAGGGCACGCCCGATGATGCACGATTCAAATACATCAAGTACGAATAGTTAGGGCAATATATTGCTCATAATTTCAATAATATAGACCCTGATGACTTCAGCGCAGACGGGTGGATCCGCTCAACTGCCTGTTTAGCAGGCCACATCGCCCAATGAGACCTACTACCCTTTTCTATAATTCCAGCTGAGGTAGTCTTTCTGATTCACCCTGTGCCACAAGCACCAGATCCATGCTCAGACAACACTATAAGGAACTCGGACATGTTTGATAGAAACAAACGCGAGACCCAGGACGACAGCGGCGACCTGACACCCAGCGAAACGAGGAGATCCCCGGAGAACTTCGAATCCAAGACCCGAGTTCGCGAGGCGGCGGTCATCGGCCCATCTATCCAGATCAATGGCGACCTTAGCGGTGAGGAGGACCTGATAATTCAGGGCAAGGTCTCCGGCACCATACAGCTGAGGGAGAAAAGCCTCACCGTGGGCAAGCAGGGTCAGGTTGACGCCAACGTACTCGCCCACAGTATCATCATAGAAGGCAAGGTGAATGGCGATCTCTACGGATCTGAACGTGTCTCCATCCGCAATACCGGCAATGTCAACGGTAACATCGTTTCACCCAAGGTCAGCCTCGACGAGGGGTGCCGCTTCAAGGGCAGCATCGATATGGATCCGGAAATGGTCAACAAGGCCGTCGGTAAATCGGGCGCTCCCTCGGCTATCCCCAAACCGGACACCGCCGCGTCCAAACCGAGGAAGGATGAGATCGGCAAGCCGGGAAAGACTGAGAAACCGACGCCGACCGACAAAGAGATTAACAGTGGCTCCATGGGTTGAGTCAGTCGACACCCATGGAATCATGATTCAAGGAAAAAGCCTGCCCTGCACGACAGGGCCGTGCTGAAGACAATGAAGCATAATCGTTGATTGCCTTGGCTTCACCCGACCATTCGATCCCACGCGGCGACGACGAACCATTCACTTCACCGCTGTTTCACGAAGCGATGACACGGTTCGACCACAGCAGGCGTCACGTGATTCTCGAACCGGGTCCCGTCAGCCCTGGTATCCTGGCGCTGCTGCAGGGAAAACGCTGCCGCCTCCTGGTCGCCGATGCGGCGGTGGCATTGAGTGAACTCAGCGGGAAATCATCTGAGAGCGAAACGCTGCTTCAGCAAGTGGGACCGCTTATCAACGATTCCTGTAACGAAAAGATAGACACCGTACTCTGCTGGGACCTGCTCAACTACCTTAGCCTGCCGCTGATTGAGGCCTTCACCGCGCGTCTGGCCGCCCTCATGTCGCCCGCAGGCATGGTGCATGCCTATATCCATTCAGCGCACACCTCCATGCCTCGCCATCCTCAGCGCTATTCCGTGTTGGGTGAAGATCGGGTGGCATGCAGGAGTCAGGATCCGTCCGAGCGTAAAACACCGCGTTACAGCTATGGCGATCTGGATAAACATGCCACAGGCCTGCAAGTGGCGCGCTCGATGTTGCTGCGCAATGGCATTCAGGAGTATCTCCTCCGGGTGCAACGCCCCAAGACAGAGCAAGAGGGTCGTCTCTAATCAGTCTGAAATCCATCCCAGAATCCGGCCTCACACGGTATAAAACACTTGATATCAATAAGATACACCACCTTCCCTCAGTCGCTCTGATGCTGATCCGTCAGGCTGTGTCAAAGGTGGATTGTTTAAGCCTCGAGCCAATAAAAAACCTTAAGAGATCTGTGTATTTGCCGTTATCCTATTTCATTAACGAGTGATATGCCCTGCAACGGACGCTGACGCGACATGGCGTGATGTTGAGTCAAGGGCGTCGCTTGGCATCTCATCGGTAGTGACTATGGCTAGCCGCAATCAGACGGACGATTTATGGAACGGAGATTTAAGTTCAATAACAAAAACTTAAGTCTTTGGACTACGCTCGCTGCTCTGCTCTGGAGCGCGGTCTTTATCTTTTCGCTGGCGTGGAACCTGCGCCAAAACCAGCGCATGGTACCCGAACAGGCCACCGCCCAGGCCCGCGCCGCGATAGAGAAGGATATGATCTACCGCAGCGTCGTCTCCCGCGTCGGCGGCATCTATATGCCCATAGACCAGGGTATCGCACCCAATCCCTACCTCGCCCATCTGCCCAACCGGGATGTCACCACCACCGATGGCCGTAAGCTAACCCTGGTGAACTCCTCCTATTTCACCCGCCTGGTCCACGATCAGGAGGCGAAGCTGTCGCCGCATGGGATTCGCGGACACACCACCAAGGAGCACCCGCTGAGACCACTCAATGTCCCGGACCACTGGGAACTGAAGGGCCTGAAAAGGCTACGCAGCGGCGAACCGGAGTGGAGCGAGGAGACCCTGATCGACGGTAAACCCTACCTGCGCATGATACGGCCCAGGCTGGCTAAGGCCTCGTGCATGGCATGCCACCCGGAGGAGAGCGCCAAGCCCGGTGAGATCATGGGCGGAATCAGCGTACGGATACCGCTGGACCAACTGCAGGCCGGCGCCGATGCCCGCGTCCTCAGTATCGTCGGTTGGCATGGTGGCTTGTGGATACTCGGCATGATAGGACTATTCCTGGGAAATCGGCTGCTGCGCATTCAGTCGGATGAGATGCACTACTCCGCATTGCATGACATCCTTACAGACCTGCCAAACCGGGCACTCTTCATGGACCGCCTCGAGCAGCGCCTGGAGAGCGCCAAGCGACATGAAAGAACCGGGGCCATACTCTTTCTCGATCTGGACCGCTTTAAAAACATCAACGACTCCCTGGGCCACGGCATCGGCGACGAGCTGCTGAAACGGGTGGCGGAACGTCAGCGCTTCCTGCTGCGCGCCGAAGATACGGTCGCCCGCCTTGGCGGGGACGAATTTGTCATCCTCCTGGCCGACCTGCACGCCGATCCGGAGCTGGCGGCCATCGAGGCGCGGAACGTGGCGGAAAAGGTCCTGGAGGCCCTCTCCCAGCCCTACCACATAGACAACCATACCCTGCACTCGACACCCAGTATCGGTATTGCCCTTATCTCGCCGGAATCGGGTGGGAGCAGCGAGATCCTCAGACAGGCCGATGCGGCCATGTACCAGGCCAAGCAGTATGGCCGCAACAATTTCCGCTTCTTTCTGCCCAGCATGCAGATGCTTGCCGCGGAAAGACTTGAGCTGGAAAACGCCCTTCACAGCGCCATCACCCAGAACCAGCTGGTGCTCCACTACCAACCCAAGGTGACCATTGCGAGAAGAACGGAGATCCTGGGGGCCGAGGCCCTGATTCGCTGGCAACACCCGACCCAGGGGCTTTTGCCGCCGGGCGAGTTCATCGCCATCGCGGAAGAGAGCGGATTGATTCTGCAGCTGGGCGAATGGGTACTGCGGGAGGCCTGTTTGCAGATCAAGGCCTGGGAGCGTCTTTTCAAGGGAAAATCCTTCGGCAGGATCTCGGTGAACATCAGTCCAAAACAGTTTCAGCAGAAGGATTTCGTTCAGCGGGTGGTTTCAACCATAACCGAGACAGAGGTGGATCCAACGAGACTGGAACTGGAGTTGACCGAGAGTTCGCTGGTAGAGGACATCCATGATGTAAGGCACAAAATGGAGGAGCTGAAGCAACTCGGGATCCAACTCTCCATCGACGATTTCGGTACCGGTTACTCCTCGCTCGCCTACCTCAAGATGTTGCCCGTGGATGTGCTTAAGATCGATCGATCCTTCATCAGAGACATCGGCATAGATCCGAATGACGACGCGATCGTCGAAACCATCCTCGCCATGTCATGGCGCCTCGGTTTCAGTTCCATTGCCGAAGGTGTCGAGACGGATGAACAGCTGAAGTTCCTCAAGGCCCGGCAATGCGATGGGTATCAGGGTTATCACTTCAGCCGGCCGCTGGTTGCCGACGAGTTCGAGGCCATCCTATTCGAATCAGCGGATATCAGGGCTTAGTCCGCATAGTCTGGTTGCCGAAGTTTGTGCCATTCGCACGGGGACCTTGACCCCCGGCACTGCTATTTTTCTGCTTGTCATCCACTTGTAACGAACCCGCATACAAAAGACTGGGGGAAAACCCTACTTTTGCCTCTGCTGTATTGACGCAAATTGGATTCATCAGTATTTTTTAATCTGAATCTTATAATCTGTGTAGGAATTTTAATCTAATCATACAGTTATAAGCAAAGTACTGTTTGAATTCACTTAGTTGTATTTCATTATACTGGCTGTTTCAAATCGACTGGCTTTAGCATGAACTTGGACTAAGGGGCATGTATTTATAAAACCGCATCCGGTTTTATGGAGAAATTTATGGATACCATTAGGATACTGATTGTCGAGGACCACACCATAGTCCGTTCCAGTCTCAAAGCACTGCTCTCGAAGATGAAATATATCGACGTGGTGGGCGAAGCAGAGGATGGCCTGGAGGGAATCAAAAAGGCGAGCGCGCTGACACCAGATATCGTTCTCATGGATATCCGCATGCCCAGGATGAACGGAACCGATGCGATCAAGAAGATCGTCCGCCAGAATCCCTCGATCAATATCATCACCCTGACCCTGCACAAGGACGAAGAATATGTGCATATGGCATTGAGTTCCGGTGCCATGGGATACGTGTTAAAGGATGATCCTGAAGATGTCCTTCTGTTTGCGATCAAATGCGTCAATTCCGGTCACTTCTTCCTGAGCCCCTCAATCTGTGACTGTATCATCAGGGGTTACCTGGCTAGGCCGGAAAAATCCGAATCGGTGACACTGCTCGAGGAACTCACGGAACGGGAACGACAGATCATCAAACTGATCGCTGAAGGCTATAAGAACAGGGAAATCGCCGATTATCTTTCGGTGAGCAATAAGACAGTGGAAAAGCACCGGGCCAACCTGATGCGCAAGCTGGACGTACATAGCGCATCGCAGATTACCGCTTTCGCAATCGCGCATGGAATTGCCGGCGATGTGAATAACACCAATGGCCAGAGTCTGATCAATTAAACGAAATCCAACTGCATTACGCATTTCGCAATGAAACAATGGCGTCATAGCGTACTATCGCTAACCCTTCTCTCACTCGGTACCTTCGCTCCCGATGCGTCGCTGATCAACAGCGCCCGCGCGGAGACTGCGCCCGCGCAGATATTGCGGCTCTATGTGAAGGGCTTTGGCGGCGATTTCACCCTGACGGATCACCACGGCGACTCTTTTTCGCTGCAGCAGATGCGCGGGAAAGTGGTTGTCCTCTACTTTGGTTACACAGCCTGCGCCGACATCTGCCCGACAACGCTTTTCGATGTGGCCAGTGCGATGCGTGCCTTGGGCCCCAAGGCGGCGCAGGTGCAGCCGTTGATGATCACGATAGATCCGAAACGGGACACGAAAGATCGTCTCAAGGCCGTCCTGCCCTATTATCACCCGTCAATTCTCGGACTTACGGGCAGTGAAGCCGAAATCGAGGCGGTGGAGAAGCAGTATAGGGCCTCCAGCCATATCCGCCCTCCCGACAGGAATGGATTCTATGCTGTCGACCACACCTCGCATCTCTACATCATCGATACCGAGGGGAGATTGGGTTATCTGATCCCCTTCGGAACCCCTGCTGAGAAAATCACAGCGGTCTTGCAGGAATTACTGGAACAAGTCAGTACCGCGCAAAAATAGTGTTCGATAGTGGGGACGGCGCAATGCCACTCACTGCATCTGGATGAGTCATTACCGGCGGGATCCGCTCACGGAAGCCAACCAAAAATCACTGAACAGTGACGCTGCAGACTAGACATCCCTGTATCTACCCAACATCCCTGCTTTACAATTCACCGTCACCCTGATCGATCAAGCGCTTGAATCGATGATCAGCTGGCCACCGGGGGGATAGATAGCATTCACCCCGGCGGACTCTCTCTATTGCTGCTCTACAGCGATGGACTCCTGACCTTCCACGCCGTATACAGTTATCGAAACAGGCGCTGAACCAAACTTAACAGTAAAATTGTTGAAGTATTTCTGCCAACGATTTTTCGAACCAACCCATCGCATCGATCTATCGAGCCCGCTTCCACCTGCTGCACGATAGATGATCAAGCGCAGATCGGCCGCATCTGCCAGCCCCGACGTCGTCCAGACAATCAGCTTATCGCTGCTGCTGATATAACGGGCACGGGTTATTTCCAAGGTCAAATCGTAGCCGTTGCAATCCTGATCGATGCCATCATGCTTTATTTCCATGGCCCCGGGATAGACGGTCGGATCGGCATCATCACAGTCCAGGCTGGAGGTGAAGCCATCGCCGTCGCCATCCGCCGGATCATCCTCGACTATGGTCAAGCCAGCGGCACTCTGAGCCCCCAGGCTTGCCCCGCCGGTGGCATTGCTGAGGGTCAGATCGAGGGTTTCATCGCCCTCGAAGACTGTGTCGTCGAGGATAGTAACCGTAAACGACTGGCTGGTCTCTCCATCAAGGAATGTCAGCGTCCCGCTGGCCTGCTGATAATCTTCAGCCGCCAGCGCGGTGCCGTCGGAAGTGGCGTAGTCAACCGTGATATCGCCCGCGCTTCCCCCGCTGCGGATGACATTGACGGTAATGGTGCCGGCGTTTTCATCCACAGAGTAACTTGCGTTTTCAAAGTCAAGCTGGCCCGGTTGACTGTTCAATACCAGCCAGTTATAGGCTGCCTGCAGATCGATCATGCCATAGCCGGAATCATTGTCGGGTCCGGCCGCGCCAAGATCAGCCGCACTCTGCCGCAGCGCCTCTTCCAGCAGTGACACCTCCACGTTGGGAAAGGCCTGTTTGAGCAGCGCCATGCCACCGGCCACATGGGGTGCGGCAAATGAAGTACCGGTTACCTGGGTCGTCCAGGCCACGGGTAGACCGGAGGTGTGGGCCGATGTGGTGATACTCTGTCCGGGCGCCACGACATCGGGAAAGATCCCGCCTCCACAGGCTGAACTGCCGCGCGCACTCATATCGATTACCGCCAGATTACTGTCCACGGCACCTACCGAAAAGGCCCCGGGATTGTTGGCCGGGCTGACACTGGAGTTGGCATTGGGACCGGTATTGCCCGCGGCGAACACCAGGGCGATACCCGCTGTCTTCATGACTGCGATGTCATTTGCAAACTCGGTGTCACAGCTATTCTGCGTGCCTTGGAGGTACCATGAGTTATTCACAATGTCAGGTGCATCATCGGTATTCGGATTGCTATCAGGATCCAGCAGCCACTGGAAACCGGCATGGATCGCACTTAAGGACGCCAAACCCTGGTCATTGAATATCTTTACCGCTATCCACTGTGCGCCAGGGGCCATGCCGATGGAGTCGCCGCTGGCGTTGCCGCCGACAAGCACCCCCATTACATTGGTGCCGTGGCCGGTGGATGCACTGGCACTGTCGTATGGGCTGGTGGAGTTTACATCATAGGGGTTGTACCAGCTATTGCTGCCACCGCGGTATCTTGTGCTCAAGTCGAGATGGCTGGGCTCGACACCGGTATCCATGCTGGCAACGACAATCCCGGTTCCGTCGTAGCCGGCCGCCCAAAGGGTATCTGCGCCAACAGCCTGCAGATTCTGTTCCGGCAACCAGTTCGACGCGGGCACGACCACGTTTGCATCCAAGCTGATGCTCTCGACGTAAGTGCGCCTTGCGAGCCATGCAATCCTATCGACGCGCAGACTCAAGCTGAGACCGTTGGTAATCCAGAGATCCTTTATGCTTTGCGCACCCTGGGTCCTGAGTTCCCGCTTCAGATTGACGACCTCCTGGCTGGCCATCTTCCCTTTCAACGCCGAGACCAATCTCCTTGTGCGCTGATTTCTGTTGCTGTCATTGAAGCTGTTCGGATTGACCTTGTCATTGAATCTGACGATGACGTCGATATAGCTATCTTCCGGAACGCTCGCTATCCGGTCGAGCAGCGCCTGATCCAGGGTTGCGGCTTGAAGCGGTATAGACAGGAGAAATATGACTACTGCTGAAATAGTCAGTTGAATGGATTGTTTCATACTAATTACCCCTATCGACTTCACTTCTATGAGATATCAGGATTACCGGACTCACACCACTCAGTTGTCCGCCTGAAACGCGTGCCTTTGCCCTTCGAGCAAAACCTGCTCGATTTGAGTTGCCATCTCCAGGGGGTCGATTCCATGATCAAAGTAGTTGATGGGGCGACCATCCGGACCCACAAAATAGGTCCATGCGGTATGGTCCACCACGTACTCCCCATCCACGTCACCGGCAAAATATTGGGCTTGATAGGCCTTGGCCGCCCTGCGTATCTGCTGCGCCGTGCCCGTCATTCCCACTATTTGCGGATGAAAGTAGTTGACATATGTCGCCAGTTTTTCAGGTGAATCGCGTTTTGCATCCACACTGATGAATATCGGTTGCACACTTTCGCCCAGTTCACCCAGGATCTCCAGCACATTGGCGATCGTGACCATGTTGGTCGGGCAGATATCCGGGCAGAAGGTGTAGCCGAAAAACACCAGCAGGTGTTTTCCGTAAAAGTCCTCTTCCGTTACCGTCTCACCATGGTGATTCACCAACTCAAACGGGCCGCCGAACTTCTTCGGCGGTTCCAGTTCGTAGCCCTTGTAGAGATAGCGGTCACCATAGCGATTGATGCTGCAATGAAATCGAATCAGCTGCAGTTGATACAGATGGCGGTTCAGGTCGTTTTCACTGAGATCGAGTTGTTCAAGACTTCCGGCATGAGATGCGGTTTTCTGCAGATGATCAAGGAACGAGGCGCGTTGGGGATTCTCTGCACTGATCAGATGATCGGCAAATGAGAGCCAAAGGTTTCTGGCATCGGCACTCTGTTGAACAGCCTGGGGAATGTCCTCTTCCGCATAGCCGAGTATTCTCAGTACCTGCTCCCAGTCAGGCCTCAGTGTCGACTCGTGAACAGCCTTGGTAAAATCATCAACGTTACCCAGGCAGTACTCGGAAGTGAAGCCATAGCCATCCAATTTATCCTGTTGCACCGGTTGGACTCCGCTGCAAAGTTCGCGGTCCTTCGTCTTGGCCGCGAGTGCCGTCAGGCACGCCGAACGCACGGGTATCATCAGGAATCCGGGATCGATCGACCACCCTATTCCGATCACGTTGTCCGGGATCTTGCGACATAGATCGGGGTTGTTGAATCTCACTGCCATGTCGTAGTAAGCGCGTTCCAGGTCGCTGACCTTGCGATAACCGCTGGATATGCGCTGGTCGTCCGCTTCAGCCGTCACCGATGAACCGCTCCCCTTTTTCAATCCAAGTGCAACCATGGCTTCATTGTCCACTTCAGCCGGGCTGTACCTGAACTGGGCGAACCTCTCAGCGCAATCCTTGCTGATGCGCCCCTGGACACAAAGCCGCATGGCTCGGCTCATTACCCAATCCAGCTCCCGCTCCTTCTGTTCTGCGGTGTAGTAGTGCAGTTGATCCTCGGCCCGTTCCATATTGCTGAAATCGGGGAGTTTCTGCAGCCTCTCGAGGAAACCTTCGCGCTGTTTTCCACTGCTGATCGTCTGATAAAAACGCTTCCACGCTACAGTGCCACTCGCAACATATCGGGGTGTCAAGTCAGACTCGGAATAGCCCAGCTCTCTTAACAGGTGCTCATGGTCAAAATCGAAGGGGAAGGGTTTTTTCAACTGGATCAGCCGACCGGCCTGATAACGGCATCGCTCGGGATCGAGCCAATTCATGACGCCGGCTCCGTAAGGGATCGGCGTTACCTTGTCACACCAGCTCAGATCGGCACTGTTGACGGCGAGATAATAGTAGCAATGCGATCGCGCCAAATTGGGTTTGCGCACCCGATGCAGGGCATTGGGTGAGATCTTCTCGCACATCTCGGGCAACTGCAGATCCGCGGCAACGCCGATATAGGCGAACTCCAGTTGATTGGGTTTTCGGAAGCTGGTCAGATCCTTGGCATATAGCGATGTAACCGATAATAGTGCTGACACACCCAGAACAATGACAGCGACTGATTGTATCGCATTTCTCAGTAATACATTAGGTTCTGCTGTGTGTCTCTGTATTGAAGCCATGACAATCCTGCCCCGTCATGGTTGATAACCGCAGTGGCGGCTATAGGTAAAGTAGGATCGCAGAGAGAGGCATCGTTTATAGCTACTCTCATCCGGGTGGGATTCACACTGCGCCCTTGCCTGTTCGGCCAAATCACAATAGTACTGTTCCTTGAAGACCATGTGTTCGGCAATAGTGTAATCACCAACCGTTTTTTCATCTGGTAATGGCTGTGAGGGTATAATCCGGAAGCGGTCTTCCCAAGTGGTTTCGGCACGCTCTACCCTTTGAGGCTGTGCTTGAGTTACGATTGACTTGGATCTTGACAGGCTAACGGCTGTAGCAGACACAGCGGGTGTCTGACTTTTTTCCTGTCCCGTTTGATGCTTGATTTTCGTTGCCTGTCTTGAATTTTCAGGCGTCAGATTGTCACTCCGATGTTCGGTAAGCCAGAGGAGCAACAACGTCACTGCAAAGATAAACATAAAAAGAAGTATGAGTTTATCTAAACCAGTTTTATCTTCCACGTCTATTTGGTCTTTTATCATTCATCAATCTCCTTGACCGACAGGAGCCGCGTCAATCGACTTGGGAGAGGAAACAAACGGTAACTCTTTATCCAGACGGATAGCTGACACATCCGTTCGTTCAGCAATCATTGGTATGAGTTCAGATCGGACAGTCGCGGCCAACAGGTTGGTAACCCATATAGATCGCAGATTTCTGCTGCCCTTAGTCTTCAGGTACTTAATCAGATCTGCCTGTGTGGTTTCCGCATGTGATCGTAATACTTGTGGCAGTGCTCGCCGACGCTCAAGCGTGGAAAGCTTTTTGATCTTGCTGAGATCTGCTTTCTCGGCCATGGTAATAATGATCGCTATTTCCTCTTCTGGCTCGGATACCGCCAGTCTTGATTCCAAATCCTGACTTAAGCTGTTGCCGAATACTGTTGCAGCGAATAGCGAGATAGTAACGAAGATTACTGCCATCATGCTTACGATCATTCTTGACATCTATTATCCTTCGCTGCGCACTACTCGATCTCCATGTCTTCAATTACCAAGTCCCCGATGACCAAAGTCACCTTGTCACCGCGCTTGAACCGGCGGCCGGGATTGGCAAACATGGTGGTATAGATATTGCCTTCGCGGGCGTCATTCTTACCCTGCCGAAGTATGCCCACCTTGGTGCTGGGAGGCACAACGGAGATATTGGCCTTGGGATCCCAGACATAGGGCTGGATCTTGTAGCTATGCAGATAGGCCGCCTTTTTCGCATCCACAACCTTGTGCCTGAAATCCAACATATATCCAACTGCCGACAATCGCAGGCTTTTTATCTCGACCCCGAATTTATCGACGATACTCTTCAGATGCTCCTCATTTTCTGCGGAGTAACGAATTTCCGGCAGTGCGGGTTGCAGAGCCGGTGCGTTCGCAGAGAGAACGACCGAATTGAACAGCACAAATCCAAGCAGCAAAACCAAAAGATAGCTGTTAGCTGAACTCGTCATGACCGCAGGCCGGTTTTTGAAAATAGCGGTTGACATACTACCACTCCTGTAATTCATTCATATTCACATTGCATAGGCGAGGATAATGCAACTCAGATCGATTATTAAGATGACTGACTCCGCCAGTGGGACCTGACCCACTGGCGGAGTCCATGCTATCTTTCTTTCCGAGTTATCAGGGGCCTACTGCAACAGCCGGCGTAACCCCGGTCACAGGAGGTATCTCTCCGAAACGATCGAGTTCCAGCATGAGTTGATACCCGAGAGGACCTCCGTCATCAGGATCAACATTGTTCACATAGATATCCCTGGTCTGCAGCGGTGAAACAAGAAACACCTCCTGCATCTTCTCGTAGACAGTACCGGTATCGTCCTTCAAATCGGCACCATCGAGTGCGAACCTGTAGAGATAACCGTCCTCTGCAATCGCGCGTGCACCAAAACCGCGCGGTTCATCGGCGCAGAACTTACAGGCAATTGAGTGGTAGCGGTTGCCTGCGCTGCGTACCCGCAGCAGAATCTTGCGATTGGCATTGGGAAGTCCAATATCCGTCTGCAGATCCAGCTTCGATCCATCGAAGGGTTCGCCGTTGATCAAAATGTATTTCGGTGCATATTTGATGGTACTGGTCGTACGCAGTCCCTGGTTCGCGGGAGAACAAGCACCCGCATCCGCATCGGGTCCGTAACAACCACGATCCACTGCGAGATGGATTGCGGGATCGATCTCGCTGTAGAAGAGGGATGCTTCACGGAAATAACCAGTACGTGCGCCCGTGTAGGGCCTGTTACCGCCACCAGCGCATCGTCCCTGTGTTGCATTGTAGGGTGAAGTGGAAGGACAGACCGTCAGCGGACCATGCAGACCCATCTGCACCTGTACCTGCATATGGGTCGCGCTGTGGTAGATGAAGGTCCCTTCGCGAACATTGCTGAAGGTATAGGTTACCGCCTGCGGACGACCGCTGGAAAGCCGCCGTGTCTCTTTGACCTGCGACCGCATCCGACCCGCGAAATTGGGATTGCCGCCGCCGTAGTATCTTGGTCCGTCAGCTGCATTGTTACCTGGATTCGGATCAACCACCGCCGGCATGGGCTGGCCGGGTATCATTACCGATGTCCTGTTGTCGGCCACCCGGTTATCGGCACCCGGGATACAGTTCAGCAGATGCACGACCACGTCGTCGCCGGCGTTGGTCACGATCTCAGGTCCCGGCGCCTGCAGGGCAGCGTTATTGTTAACCTGGCTGCAGGCTGTAGGCGCTGAACCGGGATCGTAGCTCATGTATCCCCACATGGGGATAGCTTCACCGTTGATCGTCTGCAAAAACCGTCCGGCAGCCAGGTAGACATCTACCGCACTGGCCATTCCCGACCAGAGCATACCGAAGGCGCCGACCAAGGCTGTCGCTTTCAAACTGTTCTTAACTAAGGATTTCATTGCTTTAATCTCCTTTTACCTTGACCGCTCAGCAGCCGGAACCATTATTGCTGTCGAAACAACTGCCCCTGGGAATCGTAACAGTGTTACCGTCGGGATCCTCAAAGGGCTCAACCATCATGATGCTGAGATAGCCGCCGGGAAACACATCTTTGTTGATCAGCTCTTTTTCCCGGTGGGAGTGCCAGATCATGGCCAGTCCGCCGTTGGCGTTCAAACCGCCCTCACCCGGTGGCAGGGTGCCGAATTTGCCGAGGAAGGGGCTGCCGCTCCAGAAACCGCCAAAGGCGAGGTCGGAGAGCGGTGGCTGGGATGTCGGCAGGGGCACACCGCGATCGGCGGCATCGACGATACAGAGGGGATCGTCCACGAACGGCTGAAATACCTCATCAGGCACTCCTGGCGGGCAGACCACGCTCGCATAATCGGTTGCAGCGTTACCGTAGACATCGAATCCCATCCCCTTGGGCATCCAGTTCCAGGTGACATCCACCGTCTGTCCGGGGATCTGGTCAATGGTGTATTCACGCCATTGCAGATTGGGAGCAGCACCCCCAGGATTTGTGACAGCGTTACTTATACTGGCGTGGGCTATACGACCATCCACGGCCACAATCGCAGACTCATCGCCATGGGGATGGAAGGGATGAACCTGCCGCCCCCCAGCAACATACCGCACCAGTGAAGTCTGTCCAGGGTGGGTCTGACTGATACCTGAATATGGCTGAGTCGGCAGCCAGGGTAGATTGTTGCCCTGGAAGTTATCGAATGCCGCACGGCCGTTGATAAACCAATACTCGGGGAAAAAGCCCTCGATCAGGCGTCCACCTGGAGAGATCTGCGTTATGTTACGCAGCGCTTCAGTAAGCGCCACGATTCTCTCCTCCTGGGAGGCGCAAGATGTCTGGCCGAGATTGAGGCATGACTCCCAATCCTGTTCACCTGTGCCACGGACGATCTGGTGGTAATCCGCATCCAGATCAGTGGCGAAGATCAGATACTCGTGATCGTACACGGTCTGGTTTGACGGGTAAGCCTTTTGAGTGGCACCTGACATCGGGACCGGGGCGTTGGGATTTTCGACATGGGCGAAGCCGTCGGGGCGAATGACGATAGCCCCTGTCAGCCCCATCGCCACACCAAGATCGGTGCGGTAATCACTGTAGTAGGTATAGGTGCCCGGTCGTTTGATAATGAATTGATAGGTCTGTGTGGCACCCGGTGCCACCGAACCGCCGGGACCATCAGGACAGTCAGTACAGTAGACATTGAGTCCCGGTGCCGTGAACGAGACGGGCATCTCCCCAGGCTCACCGCTGAGACTGTTGGTCAGGGTCACTGTAACCACCGTATCATTCCCTGCCGGTCCCTCCTGAAGGATCAGGGTCGGACCGGGATATTGGGGGACGGGCTGGCCCACCACACCATACATCCACATATAGCTGACGCCACCATCCGGCGTGGATATGAAGTTGGCCTTCGCCTCCAGATTGAAGCTGGTACCACTAATACCCGGAATAGCGGCTTGAAGGCTGAATGGGGCAGACATCAGCCCCGACAGCATCAGGGCGGCCGCACCGCTCTTTATGATCTTATTCATCTTCCTGCTCCTGGGAGATTCGTTGGATATGCGATCGTAAGTCATGTTTCTCTCCTCTGCGGCCCTAATTGATCCGGATCTCGGTCATGCCGCCACCGATATCCTGTTCGTTGTTGGAGAGGAACTCCAGATTGGAGACATAGAGGAAATAGGTCCCCGCCGGGACATCGGTCGTGTCCAGGAGAATGTCCCAGGTCCTGCCACCACCCAGGGTGGCCGAATGGGTCTTGAAGTGACGCTTCAGCCCGCTGTCCAGTCCGTTGGGACTGGCTCCCTCATCCATCAATTCACGTGCTCCGGTACCGACGATCCGCATCGGCACTGCCGGTGACTGGAGGGTCAGAATATCCGTGGTCGAGAGATTGGAGAGTCGTATCAGGAAGGTCTCCCCGGCAGCGATGTCGATGATGGAGGGCAGTTTCTGCGCCGCAGAGCTCATATCGTCATTTGCGACGTCAGCGGGTCTGGGATTACCCTGGTTGGTTCGGGCGGCGAACTCGGTATCGCCATTGGGTATCTGGGTGTCAGGATTCACCGTGTCGGGATAACCACGGCCGTTGAACATCAGATAGTCATCCTTCATGCCGAGAAAGTCCAGTGGCTGCACATTCTCGGAGGCATCGTGGAAAATGCCATCGTAGGTGATCATCATCAATGGCATCTCATCGTTATAGGCTGTCGAGCCATCGCCGTCGTTGAAGACATAGTTACCCGGCGGCGTGGCATCATCAAAGACGCCACCGCAATCGTCGGGACCGTAGCCGGTAGCACAGGCACCCTGGTTCTGCCGCGGCTCCACCCAGAGGTTGGCGAACATGCCCATCTGCATATGCTCGGTTGCCTCTACATGGCAGTGGTAGAAATAGGTGCCCGGATCCACCAGGTTGTAAAAATAGGCCAGGCTCGCCAGGGGATTGGGCGCCAAGGACATCTCCGGCACCCCGTCATAGAAGTTGTTGGCGTTGGCGAAGCCGTGATAGTGAATGGTGTGGGCGTCGAATAGGTCAGGACGCGGGGTGAAGGGAAAATTGGACAGGGTAATGAACCAACGCTGCCCTTCACGCTGGACCACGGTCGGTGCCGGTTGATCGCCGCCCAGCTGTATCTCTTTCATGAAGTTTTCAGGTGGAACACCTGACAACTCTCGTGGCGTACCGTCTACAGCCGGAGCGGTCGGTGTGACATTTTCAAAACCGAAGGTATAGAGCCTGCGGCCGTCTGCCATCATATTGTAACCGTCGGTTCCAACGACATGGATACAGGCGTAGTCGTTGTCGATAATGCCGTCGGAATCCAGGTCGCCTTCGATGCCCGGATTCGCCACATCGGGATCCTCTGGACACTGCACATAGAACTGCGAGGCAGTTGCCGATCCCGCAGCAAGGAGCAGTGTTAACGAGGCCGCCACGGTTGTAAGTGGGAATCGTGTAAGTTTCATGATGTTGTCTCCATCTATTTCGCCTTAGCGGAAACGCCGCCGGGGATGGCCCCAACGGCGTTTTTCCTCATCAATTAATCAGGTTAACGACACCATCAGCGGTGCGATTATTGGGTGTTGAACGTACGATGATGTGGTCACCAGCCTGGGGTATGGCTGCCGGATCAGCAGGTGCCACCTCACCAGTAACCCAATCGCCATTTGTATTAACCGTGACTCCGCTGGCGATCAGCGCCCCATTTCTATGGAGCCTGATTTCCATGGTGCCACCAGTCGTTATCAAGCTGGTTTGACCCTGAACACTCCAGGTTTCGGCATCCTGCTTGTAGTTCACCGTTGAAATGGTGATCGTCTCTGGCAGGGCTGCCGAGCAGTTGACCCGGGTGAGTACATCTGCGGTGTCAGTCAGCGCGCCGCTGTCTTCGATCTCGTAGGTGAACGACTCACGGGGGACACCGACAGCATCGCACCTCGCGGCTCTGGCGGCGTTGGTGTCACCACCCACGTAGCCACCGTAGGGCCGGTAGAGGATCGTGCCGTCACCCTGGATCTCGCTGGTACCGTTGGCCGGGTCCACCGTGATCTGGCTGACGGAGATGACATCACCTGTATTGGGATCGGAGTCGTTGGTCAGCACCGAGATGACGACCGGGACACCTTCGTCCGTCACACCACCGGCCGGACCCGTGTCGATGACGGCATTCGGTGCAATGTTGATCGCACCGGTGCCGCTAGAGACCTGGTCAGCACCGGCATCCTGCGCACCGATTCCACTTGGGCGGGATTCAGCATCCACGTCCACGGACAGCGGCGTACCCAGGGAACCGTAGCGACTGGTCAGATCCTGAGCGACACCCACCGCATTGGAGAATGGGCCGATGTGGTAGTCATACTTCGACAGCGGATTCTCAACCTCGACCAGCGTCAGCGGGGTGAACAGCAACTGGGTATCGTTGCCGCCTTCGTCCGCCGCAGTGGACGCCAAGAGGTCGTTGACAACCGGATTGACGAAGCCCGCACTCAACGCGATATCGTTGTTAAGGCCGGCACTGCCATAGACACAACCGTCCGGTGTATCAGCTCCGCTGCGTGCCAGCAGCGAGTAGCGGGGCCTCATGCACTCACCCGGCATACCGACCACACCCAGATCCCAATCGTCGTTACCTACACCTGTGTAGGCGGGATGCTGGCTCAGCGGACGAATCGTCTCTACAACACTCTTATCCAGCCAGAAGGAGCGGTTGCCGTTGAAGATGTTGTTCTTCAACACTGCCGGATGGGCGTAGGTCACCCGATCGTTGCCGCCGCCGATCGCGGTCTGGGTGGCCATCGCGGCCGCCAGACCGGTGCTGTGCACCTGCGCGGCCAGACCTGCAGGCTGCGGATCGGAGAGATTGCCGCTGGGATCACGGACGTCCTGGGCCACGGAGGCGTTGTCGTTGTTGGCAACGGTGTTGTGGATCACGTCCACCCGTACCGCGTCGGACAGGTTGATACCGGCGCCCCACTGACCCGAAACGTTGTTCTGAACCAGGTTGTTGAGCACCAGGATCCGGTGCCAGCGGCCCTGGCTGGTCAGACCATCGTTGAGGGCAGTGACGTCCTCACCGTTGATGCCCTTGAGCGAGATGGCGCCGCCAGGTGCCGAACCGCCCAGGTTGCCGTGGAACAGGTTACGGTCGATGGTGATCGAGCCGGTACCTTCGGTCAGGCCGGAGCCGGGGATGTTGCCGAGCGCGGCCGGGGATTCACCGGCCAGCTCGATGCCGCCGCCACCGCCGCCGATCTCGTTACCCTGGAACACCTCGTTGAAGATGATCCGGTTGTCGCGAATCACACCGTCCTCGGCATTGCCGTCACCGGGTGCACCGGCACCCAGACCGCCGACACGACCGACCTGCGAGATGCCGCCGCCACCGGTGCGGCTGAAGTTGCCGCAGACCAGGTTGTTGGAGACCTCGTAGTTATCCGCGCCGGTGTAGAGGGCGATACCGCCGCCGTTGAAAAAGCCCTTGTTCTGGACAACTTCGTTATAGGCGATGGTGATGTCAGGATTGCTCCCTTCCAGGTCGGCGGGATCGAGGTCCTGCTGACCGCCCGCTCCACGTGCGAGGAGATTGGCCTGCAGCGGGTTACCGATACGGATACCGCCGCCATATTGACCCAGGTTGCCGATGGTCTTGTTGTTGCTGATGAACAGCCCGTCGGCATAGGCGTTGACGAAGATGCCGCCGCCCAGGTTGGAGCCCTGGATATGGAAGCCGTCGATTCGCGCGCTGCCGGGATTGTTGGCAAACCGGTTCACACTCGGCATGACCAGGAAGCCGGGGGCGTCCTGAGCCGGCAAGGTATCGAGCTGACCCGGGATCACGCCAACGTCGCCGCTGGTAACGAGTGCGGCCAGCTTGTTCTTCCAACGCACAAGCTTGTCGCTCTCACCCGGCAGCTGCGGGGTGCCCGCACCGAGGGAGAGTGGCGAGGCGAAGAGCTGGGTGGACGGCGCGCCGGCCCCCTGAACCACAACCTCTTTATAGACGATAACGTTCTCGTCGTAGTTACCGGCGGTAACCAGGATCAGGTCGCCGTCATCTGCCGCATCGACTGCGTCTTGGATCGGCAGGCCCGGATCAGCCGGGGTGACGACAGTGACCGTTCCGGCATCGACACCAACATGCAGGGTGACACCGGTAGTAGTCGTCTCACCGTTGTCGCCGCGGGTAACGACGAGCTGGCCGGTCTGCAGGGCTGCTGGAGCCGGGGTTGGTACGGTAGCGACCACTTGGCCGTTGGTCCAACCCAGCTGTGCGACCGGGAAGGTATATTGACCACCCTCATAGACCACACTGACTGTGCCGACTGTGCTGCCGAAGCCGTGGTCACGCAGGATCCGGTCTGTCAGATTGCCACTGCTGGGATCGGGCACCAATTCGTTGCCCTGGGAAACAATGGTTATCGTCTTACCTGCAGCGTCGCCGGAAAGCACCGGACCCGCATAGTCGCTGGTGGCCACACTGTTGATCACCGGCTCACCAAATGCTGCCGAGCAGTCGGTCTGCGCCTGCAGCGGACCGACGAATGCGGCGAGGCGAATCACAGGTGTATCGAGATAGGTCGCCTTACCCGGTTCGAAGTTGAAGGTATAGCAGGTAGTGCTGTACCGCGGATCATAGAAGGGATCCGGGAAGGTACCATCTGCGAGTGGACCCGGGTGGTTGTTACAGAAACGCACCATCATCGGCGAGATGCCGGATGGAATCGGCAGACTCTGCGAGACAGTGGCAGGCAGCAGTGTATTATAGGACGAGAATTCACTGCTGTAGATACGGGTAATCTCCCTGCCTGCGTAGTCGAAGAACGAGATCGGCAGGAAAGGAGGCGCGAACTTCTCGGTCGAGGTCGGTTTACCGGCGGCCAGCTCGTTTGCCAGGTCGTCGGTAATCCGTCCAATCGCCTTGGCCGCGATCGGCACTTCAGTATGCAGATAGAAGTTCACCGCGGAGTTCTGGGCTAGACCGGCCTCACCGGCATCCGCCAGAAACTGGAAGCGCTGATTACAATGACGCAGGGTCTCTCCGGCCAGTGGCGCATCAACCCCAGGGAACAGGGCGAGTTCCGCCGGTACGGTATAGGATCCACCCGTGCATCGACCCAGGCCTTCAGGCAGGGCTGCCGTGCTCGGGGTGAATTCAGGACCGAAATCGACGTTCTTGTCCTGGGAACGCGAGACCTTGTAGACGGGCTGCGGTATACCGCTTGCATTTTGGAACCTGGATGTCGGCGGATAGACCTGGACGATATATCCGGCGGATCCACCCGGCAGATGACCAGGTGCGGCCGGTGTGAAGTTGTTTGTGATAAAACCAGGCAAGCCCGCGAGGTCCGACGGAAAGTTGCCGGTTGGATTCTCATAGCCACCGGCGCCGAATGCGTAGCCACCGTCAAACACACCGTCCTTGATCTGGTTCCAGTTGGAAAGACCGTCAAGACAGACATCCTGCGGTACACCCTGCGCGGTCTTCAGCGCGGGATCGAGGGTGTCTACACAGCCAGTCGGTTTACTATCATCCCAACTGTCGGTCCAGGCGATGTCGATGGCATCGCCATAGTCGAAACCGTTGGTGTAACCGACACCGGGCTGTACGTGCGTACAATTGGGACCCGCCACGTCGCAACGGTTGATATCCTCGGGACCGGGGAAGTTCTCCAACGGCCAGTTATTCTGGTCAGGTTGTTGAAGCCCGCCAATACCGTTGACATTGACTATGTTCTCATTCTCATAGGCAGTTCCGGCATTGATGATGCGTCCCGCAAATAGGGCCACCTGGACATGGGGAATACCAGGCTCCCAAGGTTCCGGAGCGTATCCCTCGGGGTCGTCTTCCGCGCGGGTGGCGGCATAGTGGACGATACCGGAAACACCACCGTTCTCACCTGGCCCCCAGAGCGCCTTACCCCAGTCGATGCGCAGGCTCTGACCGGCAAAGCCCTGAATGGCCTGGGTCAGGATGGGACCGCCAGCGTCGGCGGAAAGCTTGTGCTCCACATGGGGATTACGAACACCTTCACCGAAACCGCCATCCACTACTGCACCGCCCAGATCGTTGACGACGGTTGCGCCGGTCGCCTTGAAACGGGCGAAATCGACCTCGGTCACCAGCCAATGGAACCAGGGGAAGATCGACTCATAGGGTGCGGAGCCCGCACCGTCGGTGGGGAAGGCCTGATACTCGGTACCGTCGCGGAAACGGAGCAACGTGGCCTGCTCGAGCAGAGGCAGTTCCCCATCATCCCAGACGGCGTTCTCGTTGCTGTCGAAGAAGACATTCTGGGTCAGCTCGTTGAACCACATCTTTGCCTGGACCCCGCCAGTAGGCAGTGCGCCCAGGTCAACATTGGCATCCACGATCTCCACCGTCTGGAAACCGATGATGATGTGCAGGAACTTGTCCCAGACCACCAGTTGATAGAGACCGGAGGCAAAACCACCGATGGTGAAGTTGCCGTCGGCATCGCACTCGGCAACCCCGGCACCCTCGTTGCTCACCCCGCCGATGGTATTGACAGCGACCAGGCAAACGCCATTCTGGCCGACCAGAAAGGGAGGACCATTAAAACCGTCCCGATTGGGGGGTGCCGACAAATGGCTCTTGTTGACCTGACCGCTGATCGAGTAGGCACCGTCAACACCCAGATCGAAGCGCTGATCGTGATCAGCAGGCGTCCAGCCGTGAAAGATGTGCGGGAAGGAGGGACCGAACTCCACCAGGCGCTGACCGTTGCCCGGCGCCACCCAGGCGTCGACAACCTTGGTGCCCTCGATGGTGGTATTCTGATACCAGCCGGGCGCGCACTGCGGATTGGATGCGATCTCCTCGATGGTCTGCGTATTGGGATCGCAGGCGGGATCGTTGAGATTGGCCGTCGGCGGCACGGTGATGATGCCGTACTTGCCGGGGGCGAGGAACTTGATCACCAACTCGCCGTCACCCGGGGCAGAACAGTCCGCTACGGAACAGCTGGTGACGATCTCACCGGTACCCATTACATCGACCACCGGCATACCGCCTACCAGGACAAAGGTGCCGTCCGGATTCTGTTGATAGGTGGTGCCCAGGGGATTGCCGAAGGCATCCTGCTGCACCTGGCCGCCGGCATCCTCAACCAACACCGAAAAACCGGCGAGGCCGGGTTCGCCGACGTCCGGTGAATTGTTCAGGGGTCCGCCGAAACCGTCGTAAAAGACCTTGACCGAAATCTGAGAGGTCTGAAACGGTTCGCCGTTGGGGACAACCACGGTGGTGTTGGTGTTACAACCGGGCACCTTCGCGGCGCCTGTCTGCACCCCGGGGTTCGGGTTGTTCGGGATGACCGAGACAAAACAGTCGTTGATCCCCGTGCCCGTCAGATCGCCAAGATCGACAACAGATGCAGAGCCATTATTGACTCGACCCTGCTTGATGGCATGGCAGTGACTTCGGTGGAAATTGAAGGACTGGTCCCCTTCAGGCGTCGGATCGGCAGCCTGCGGATCGACAGGGAACATGCAGTCCTCCTGCACGAGATAACGGAAACCGTTATAGGGATTGCCGTCGCCATCTACAATGCTGAGATTGAATGTCTCAGCTTGAGCATTAGGAGATGTGGCTAAACCTGTAAATATAAATCCGCCCAATAGTGCGGCAGCGATCCTAATTCGTTTAGTCTGTTTCATTGGACTTTATTCCTCTGCCAGTTTCTTTGATCGATTGATCCATTCACTGTCTGCTTACGCTGGATGTCGCCCCTAGGCCAGGTTCAATCTCTACTCCACCGATACTCACTGACGCAGCGAGACTGGGACTAACCCCATAGATATGCATCCGTGATTAAATTTACATTCTTCGGCTTTCTGGGAATGGTGGGAAAAGACAGTATTTTTTATTTCAGAATCCCTCCCGGTGGGGGATATTTACCCGATTCTTGACGAATCGCTAAAAAATACTTATTATGGAGAGTTGGCTATCAAAAATATTAGGTCATTGCGGCCTAAAATGCAGACATGACGTCTCCTATCTCCCCCCCTGCTCCCCTAGCCAGGAAATCACCAGCGCGGCCCCGCTGCGTATCCTGATCCAAGCATCTAAGTAACAAGAGGGAATTAGGATTAGACTTTATACATTACCGGTGGTGTATTGCAAAGCAGATTGCATCGCTTGATTGCTTCAAATCCAGCGCGGCAGATGAATGACACAGCATCCTCGCCTGACATGTTGCAGTAGCCACAGCTGCACCCTTGCCACAGTACGACACTTCAAATCGACCGGAAATCCAATCTAAATCTCTCTTGATCTACTACGGCGTCTCTACCGCGCAATTGCAGAGAGGATGACGGCCAGCCCCTCGGCCCATATATCCGAATACGGGCATGCAATGGAGGATCAGGCCCAGGATGCAAACATGCTCAATCGCCAAGGCGGGTGAGCATGTGACCTGATCAGGGCGGTCGGATCATCCATTCTGTTTTGGGAATCACAGTCCTATTTCATACTACTATTCACAATTAACAAGTCTGTTTAGCGCGATGCGGTCCAGGTCGCTGCCGTCCGTTTGCCTGGACTGATGCAGAAACAACAGGAAAGGGCGGATTGAGTTGCATCAGGCAAGATATCCGACCAGCAATGCTGAGAACGGAGATTCATTCCGGAACATAGCGTAACGTCAGGAGAAAACATGAAAACAAGAGTCGAGATGCTGAAGGAGATGGGCGTTTCATCTACAGATGCCGAGCAATATATTGACGACCTGGAGCTGACACTGCCTAAATACGGCATTGCCAATTCGAAAGTGAGGTTGGCGCACTTCTTCTCGCAAGTGCTGCATGAATCGGGCTGCATGAGATACGACATGGAGAACCTGAACTACTCCGCAAAGGCGCTGCGCGCGGTGTTTGGAAAATATTTCAAAACCAAGCGCCAAGCGGAAGGCTATGCGCGGCAACCGGAGAAGATAGCCAACAAGGTCTATGCGAACCGCATGGGTAATGGCGCCGAATCGAGCGGTGATGGCTGGAGGTACAGGGGGCGCGGCCTGATTCAGCTCACCGGCAAGAATAACTACCGGACATTCGCGAAATGGATAGGCGACGATAGGATTATCGACGACCCTGACCTGGTGGCATCGGAGTATGCCGTTCATTCGGCGGTATTCTATTGGGATAAAAACAACCTCAACCGGATAGCCGACAAGGACGATGTGGTGCGGATGACAAAACGCATCAATGGAGGAACCAATGGCCTTGCCCACCGCACCGAGCTGCTGACCAAGGCAAAGGGCTTGCTGGCGATGCTTGATCTTAAACCTGCCCGGCGTACAGCATAGAAATCCCATGAGCGGATTAATGTATCGGCGAAGGTCTCGATGCAGCACCGAAAGCCGCTAATAGGGGCATGGGATTGTACGACATTTGTTTGCCCTAAAGATCTGCTGCGCCGGCAAGATTCCTCCAGACCTCCATGCGTTCGGCCAGCTTCAGCTGATCGATGTATTCATGATCGATCAGCTTCTCCAGAGACGCATCATCATCCATGGCATGCACCAGGGCATTGGCGGCGTGAACCACCGTGAGAACACTGAGCGCTCTCTCTCCCTGCAGTCCTGGCTGAGCGTGCAGGGCCACCGCCTCCACGATCGACTGGGGTATTCCCCACAAACCCAGAAGATAGGCGCCCACCGCGCCATGGGTGGTGCCGAATACCTCTTTCTCGGCCTGCATCTGCTCCGCTGTGTCCGCTGTCGCTTGCTTCAGCTGCGCATACTCGGCGGGTTGGTTGACCACCAGGATCAGCTTGCCGATGTCATGCAGCATGCCGGCAAGCAGACTGTCCTCGACGGCGGGAGATCCCATCTCTTCTGCTTTTGCGATCAGCTTGGCAAGGGCGCCAACCCGCGAACTATGGCTCCATAACGCATCCATGGAGAATACCCTGTCATCGATCTCGCTCGCCTCGAACTGCCTGAATACACCGATCGACAACACCAGCGGTTTGAGTATTTCAAGTCCCAGCAATGATGCCGCTTCCACGGGATTTGAGACCCTGCGACCGAGGCCGAAAAAGGCCGAGTTGACAAGCTGCAGAATCTTCACCGTCATCGCCGGATCCTTGGCGATCAATCTTCCCACGTCGGCGACGGAGACATTCGGATCCTGCACGAGGTTCAACAGTTCGCTGTAGAGCACAGGCAGGCTTGGCAGCGCACGCATACCCGAGACCAACGTTTTTAGACAGCCCTCGCCGAGCAGCTCGCGTAATGAAAACGCGCGCGCCAGGGTTGCCTTCAGGATTTCGATATCACAGGGTTTGCTCAAGTACTGATGGGCCGGACCCACAGTCTTCATAACCGACGCCTGGTCCGATTGACCGGAGAGGACAACGCGGATCACATGCGGATGCTTCTCCGCGATACGGTCGAGCAGTTCGGCGCCATCCATGCCGGGCATGCGCATGTCGGTGATCACCGCATCGTAGTCAGCTTCATCGACCTTTGCCAATGCCTCTTGTCCTGAGTTGACAAAATCCATCTCCCACTGTTTCCGCTGATCACGCAATGTACGCCTGAGGCCTGACAGCACGTTGGGTTCGTCATCGACGAAAAGGATCTTTTTTTTCCCCGTGGAGGCGCTCAAACCATCTCCTCCTGCAGGGGCAGCTTGATGATGAAGGTTGTGCCCGCACCCAACTCCGTCTCAAAGCTCAACTCTCCATCGTGCTGATCGACGATGATCCTATGACTCAGCGAGAGTCCCTGCCCGGTACCCTGACCCACATCCTTGGTGGTAAAGAAGGGATCGAATACATGCTCCCGCACACCTTCGGGGATGCCGGTGCCGTTATCGGTAATCCGGACAACCCCCCAGCCGCCCTCACAGCCTGTGCTGATGCGAATCAGCCCCTTATCACCGCTGTCGCCCACTCTCTCCGCGATCGCGTGTGCGGCATTGACGATAATATTCAATATAACCTCATTGATCGGGCCCGGCAGGCAGTGAATCTGAGGCATGGCCTCATCCAGATCCAGCTCCAGTTCGGCATGATATTTCCAGACATTTCTGGCCACGGTTGTGGTGCTGTTGACCGCCTTGTTGAGATCGATCAAGGTCTTTTCATCGGAACCCGGATGAGAAAACTCCTTCATCGCCCGCACGATGGTGGCGACACGATCCACGCCATCCAGGGTCTGGTTGATCGCAGATGGAACCTCCTCTTGCAGATACTCCAGATCGAGCTCCTCGAGCTTATCATCCAGCTGCGCATAACTTTGCTCCGATACGGTGCCGCCGCGTGCAGCTTCAACCACTTCGTGCTGGTTGCTGATAATGTCGTTGAAATCCTCGTATGCATCCCTGAGAAAACGCACATTGTCGCTGACATACTGGATAGGCGTATTGATCTCGTGAGCTATACCTGCCGCAAGCTGACCGATCGACTGCAGCTTTTGCAGTTGCTGCATCTCGGAGTCCTGCTGCTTCTGCTCGGTGACATCATCGATGATCAAAAGATAGCCATCGTTGTCGGCACTGTCGCCAATAAAAGGTGTTGCGCAGATTGAGAGCAGTCGATTCACGCCACTCTTCGGCTTGAAACGCACTTCGAAGCGGCTGTTTTGGTTAGCTTCATTCTGCAGCTCGTGTATGCGTTGGGAAACCGTATCCCAATCCCAGCAGAGCTGACTTGATGTTATCGGCTTGCCGAGCACCTCTTCCGCTGTCATGTCAAATATCTTTGCCGCCTCCTCATTCCAGTGGCTGACGCGTTCCTGGTCATCGACGCCGATGATGCTGGAGGTTATCGAAGAGAGAAGACGACTGTTCTGTTCATGGGCCAATGCCAACTGGTCACTGGTTCGCGCTCGCTCGATGATGCCGGCGAGGGTGTCCGCCACACCTTGAAGAAAAAGCGCTTCATCTTCCCGGCGCTGATGACCCTCCTTGAGATAGAGCACGAGCACCCCCAGCGTTTCATCCTGAGAGATAATGGGCACACAGTAGTGCCCGTGGGGCTCCATCCCCGGCACCCGGTTCTCGTGCCGCTGGTCTATGCAGTCAGCATATTGCAGCTCGCCACTCAACGCGGCCTGACCGCAGAGGCAGCGACCGAAGGGAACCCTGTCGCAAAGCTCGACTATCCGGTGATCGAGATTCGAATGAGCCCTCAGCACCAGCTGTTTGCTGTTGTTTTCCACGACAAAGATACCGCCCTTGTGCAGCATCTCGGTGAACGGCGCGGAGAGCACCACCTCCAGGCATTCATGGAGCAACTGATCGAAAGGCTTTTCCTTCAATGAGAGGCTCAGCAGGGTGTTGAGGATATGGTGGGTTCGACTGCGCTGATGCAGTTTGGCATAGGTGAGGGAGCGCTTGATCGCATAATTGACAACCCGACTCAGCACACCTTCGGTCACCACGCCCATAAACAGACAATCGTCGGCGCCCTCCCCCACCCACATCGCGGCCAATTCCGGGTCTTCGTATTTCGAGGTGGCGATGATCGGCGCATAGGCGAAGGCGTCGCGCAGGGAGCGGATGGCTGACGGCGTCGGCATATCCGCCAGTCCTGTATCCAGCAGGATGATGTCGTAGTGGTTTTGGCTGATCTCAGCCAGGGCCTCCGCCAGCAGCTCCACGATCTTGTATTCAATCTGGTGTGGAATATCCATATGACACAGCAACTTAGCAGTTTCTTCCGCCGCGTCTGGATCATCGTCAACCAACAATACTCGAATGCAGTTCTGGGGTTGGTGATGCGACTCGTTAGTGGGCATGGAGATTGAACTCCTCAACACCGTCAGGATTTCCCAAGCGGTAGACATCCCTATTCCGCATTCACATCTTAATAAACCGACTTACCTCCGGTAGACAAGGCATAAAGAAGGTTTGCAGTTACTACTCTATCGGCACTTGGCAGCCACAACTTTAGAAAACCGGCAACCAATCCTGGGCGGAAACGCATCCCGCCGGACCGGGCAGATAAAGGCAGGTCAGCTCCACGACGCCTACAATCGTAACTGCCTTTTCCAGCTGGTTTCTTGCTGCCATATTCAACCGGTTCCGCACCGAAATACACAGTATTGCCGTAGACTTTATACCGGCTTCGATTTCGAACAGGGGTTAATGAATCATAAATCACGTACAATGCCGTGCTCTGAACCCATGTAAAGCCGACGGATGCTGCTCAATATCCTCAATATCGTCGCACCGGTCTTTCTGGTTATCGGTGCCGGTTATCTCTATCTGCGAAGCGGCTGGTTTGCAGACTCACTGGTCGACGGCCTGATGAAGTATGCGATACAGCTGGCGGTGCCCTGCCTGCTGTTCCGTGCCACCTCGACGCTTGACCTGGCATCGGCCTTCAACTGGCAGATCATCTCCTCCTTCTACTTGGCGGCAAGCCTAAGTTTTTTCGCCGCTTGCCTGGTGGTCTGGAAGTGGTTCAGGCGTAATCCAGAGGAGTCGGTTGCGATCGGGTTTGCCGCGCTGTTCTCCAATTCGGTCCTATTGGGACTGCCGATCTCGGAACGCGCCTGGGGCGTCGATAACCTGTCCGAGGTCTATGCGATCATCTCGCTACATGCGCCCTTCTGCTATCTGCTTGGCATCACCTTGATGGAGATTATCCGTTCCGATGGCCGGCGCTGGCCGGAGACCGCCAGGATCGTCGTCGCGGCGATGTTCAGTAACAGTTTGATGATTGGTATCGGCCTGGGTTTCGCGGTCAACCTGAGCGGTTTTGCAGTACCGCAGATCGTCACATCGGCGGTCGATATCATCAGCGCTTCGGCGCTGCCCGTCGCGCTGTTTGGCTTGGGTGGCGTATTGGCAAGGTATCACTTCGCCTCCGAACTGAAACTGGTCGCCATGGTTTCGCTTTTCTCCCTTGTCGTCCATCCCGCACTTGCACTGCTGTTCTGTCATCTGCTACAGGCGGATCTGACACACGCGCGTACAGCGGTTTTGCTGGCCGCCATGGCCCCCGGCATCAACAGTTACCTGTTCGCCAGCATGTATCGGCAGGGCCAGGGCGTTGCCGCCAGTACCGTGCTGCTGGGAACCGGGGTTTCGGTGTTGAGTGTTAGCGTCTGGTTGTGGCTATTGAGCGGAAGTTAGGGGATCCCTTTGGGCCTGCAAGGTCGAGTCTGGTTTTCAATCTGTTAAACCTGAGTACCTAGCAGCCATCGCCCGAATCCCGTTAACGCTCTTTACAGCATGACACATAAATATGACAGGTCCGTTGGAGCGGTCTGGTTTAACTTCACCGTTTCACCGGCACGCAGTGACGTGATGTTGAGCTATGCGTGGCGACCTTCTGCCGCGTCATCAGCAGGGCTTCCAGCAGTGGCCTTGCGGCACCCAGTTGCTTCAACTTGATAACCGCATTCCAAAGCGGCTCGAACTTCTTCCACCCGGCTGTGTAACAAAACTGCCTGAGCGCATGGGTTGGACGATCCATATGTGCCATGCTGGAGCGCACGATGGAACCCCATCGGTAGAACGAGCGGTAGGCTTGGTCATAACCGGCCTTGAGCGCCGCGGCGGACATATGCCTCGGCCGAAAGACAACCTCGCGGGTGTTATACATGTCCCAGTTGTCGGTCAAAAGGCGTCCCTCCGTTTTCAGCTGTCGGTAGAGGTGGGTACCCGGATAGGGTGTGAGTATATGAAAGGTGGCGGTGGTCACTCCCGCCTCCAACGCCCAGTCAACGGTACGCTGAAAAACCTGCGGATCATCCCGGTCCATGCCGAAGACGAAGCTCGCGTTGATCATCACCCCGAGAGCGGAGAGACGGCGGATCGCGTTCCGGTAGTCCCGTAGCGAATGCTGTCGCTTGTTCGCCTCCTTTAGATTCGCGCCGTTCAAGGTTTCAAAACCGACAAAGAGGCTGCGCAGACCCGCCTCTGCTGCTTTTTCTATCAGATCGCCACGCAGCACGGAATCGACAGTGGCGGCAGCCTGAAACAAACGCCCCATGCCGCGCATGCCTTCGAACAGTTGGCTGGCGAAGTAGGGATGTCCCAACAGATGGTCGTCGAGAAAATAGAGATGGCGGCCCGGTAGCGACTCGATCTCCGCCAGTGCCCGATCGACCCGCTGGGTATAGAAGGAGCGCCCGCCGAGATAGAAGGCCTCCTTGTAGCAGAAATCGCAATGGTGGGGACAACCCCGGCTGACCACCAGGGAATTCGGCACCAGGTAGAGTTCCCGTTTGATCAGATCACGTCGCACATCCGCTATATGTTCAAAGGAACGTCGAGGAGAGAAGTAGAGCCGGCGCGGCCTGCCGCGACGAAAATCCTCCAGGAACTGGGAAAAGGCAAGATCCCCCGGCCCGATGACGATACTGTCGGCGTGCCTGCCGGCCTCTTGGGGCAAGGCGGTCACATGCAGACCGCCGAGTATCACATGGCTGCCCCTGGTCCGGTAGTGATCGGCCAGCGCATAGGCGCGATAGGCATTGGTGATATAGACCTGTATAACCACCAGGTCAGGGATGTCATCGAGCCTGACCGCTTCAACATGTTCGTTAACCAGTTCAACCTCATCGTCGGGACGCATATGGCCGGCAAGGGTTGCCAGACCCAATGGCGGAAACAGTGAATATTTGATCGGCCGCCAGGATGGGCTTTTCGCCTCGACCAAGGCGGGTAGAATGAATTTCGCTCGCATCATCGACTCCTCTGCTGTGAGAAGTCAGCTTACAAACACAGATTGGCATGAAGCGGGCGAAATAGTGGCAAAAAGTGGCAGTCTCAACAATGGTGGGAGAGCAAATGTATTGACCGCTGAGAATAAAAAAAGCCAGGGACTCGAAGCACCTGGCTTTCCTATTTTGCATTTGGTAGCGGGGGCTGGATTTGAACCAACGACGGTTATGAGAGCGATCAATTAGACAGGTATTATACGTTTTTATCTATTGGTTTTTGTCTTTATTTGTTTATATACAGAAGATTATGAGCTATCATAGATTCGAAGGAATCGCCTTACCACTACACTTTATACCGAATATCAGATCATATAGCCCATAATCTGTGGTATGCAGACATTACCTTCGGGCTACTGGATATCCGGGATGATGTCCTCACCTGTCTCAGGAGAGAGATCTTATCTAGGATCCAAACCTGATTATAGATACCTTCTCCTCCGCCTCAACGCTGGCTATTGACCGGTCCAACTTCCAAAGGTTGTGCTTTATTTCAGTCTGTTGCCCACTCATCATCCTGGCGTCAATTCAGTATGGTGAGATGGATATAGTTAACACAGAGCGATAGAGTAATAGAGGTGTGTCCATCCTTAAATCGATATGGCAGACTTAGCCCTATGAAAAGGCGAGACTTTTTAGAGAAGTGGGGGCTCTCCGGCCTCAAGATCAACCTGGGCTTTCTTGAAACCGAGTTTGCGCCCAAGGATCCTGACCGCGCTGCGGCATGGGAACTTTACGTAGAGCTGCTGACGCGTATTACCACCCAATCCCTGGCGCCGGAGGATGGCGATGAGAAAACGGCGCTGGACAGTATCCATGCGATCTTCCCTCTCACCAGAGAAATCCTGCGAAGCCACGGCTCGGGCTGTGGGGAGTTTGCCAAACTGGCTATCCCCGTACTCAACCAGATCATCCGTCCGTTCACGGCCAAATGGCACCGGTCTGCCCTTGCCGGGGCGTTCGACGATCCCAATCAGTGCAAGCTGTTTCGCAAGGAGCTATCGCGACTCCAACCACAGCTACGTGACTATACTCGCGCCTTGGCCGACATGGCCAATGTGGAAGACCTGACATCGTTAGAAGAAGAGGACCAGCGAGGGGAGTAGCTAAGGCGTGGAAGCATTGCAGCATCAGGTTTTTATCAGCTATCGTCATGAGAGCGATGAGCACGCAGCAGCGGCACGCCGCCTGGGTGAGCAACTCCAAGCTGCCAACATCAGGGTGGCTTTAGATCAGTTCTTTCTCGAAGCCCATCCCGGCGGCCCTAATAATGGCTGGCCCAGATGGTGCGAAGAGTGTGCGAACAAATCCTCCCACATACTCATCATTGCGTCGTCAGCCTGGTTTTCAGTTTATGAAGGCTCAGAGTCACCAGGTGACAGCTTGGGTGCTGCAGCAGAAGCTGATCTCTTCCGCCAGGCACTATGGGATCAAAAGGGACAGAACGAGCGCATCCGCCTTGTCTATCTGGATAACATCGAATCAAACAAGGTACCGATCCGACTTCGCGCGTGGGAGCCATTTCGCCTATTCCATGATTTCGAAACAGAGTCTGAGCGCCTGATCAAATGGATTCAGAGCCGCCCAGTCGACTCGATTGAAAAAGAAACCATTCAACCCGAAACACCACCTCCCCTGACGGCTGAAGAAGCGACACGAAACATCCCCAACCCCTACCCTGGGCTTGTCACTTTCAACCCCGAACAGCACCGTTATTTCTTCGGGCGCGATGAAGACACGGCCCGGGTGATCGAGAAACTGAACGAGACCCACTTCGTCAGCCTGATCGGCCCTTCGGGCACCGGTAAGTCCTCGCTGGTGGCCGCCGGCCTGGTCCCGGCCTTGCGCGATCAGCATCCGACTCTCACCTATCTGAGTTTCAAACCCCGGACCAATCCCTTCCAACAGCTCGCCAAGGCCCTGGACGGCGCGTTGCCCGAAAATCGCTTATCGTTCGGAACTCCACGTGACGAACGCATAACGCAGGAGCTGGAAAAAGGCCCGGGCCAGGCCATAGAGGACTACTTAGGGCAATTCCAATCCCCTGTTTTACTGCTGGCAGATCAGTTCGAAGAGCTCTACACCCAAACTCCACCTGAAACCGCTTCCCGATTCCGCGAACTCCTCGAACCGCTGCGTCAGCAACAAGATCTCTATCTGGTGTTGACCCTGCGTGACGAGTTCATGCACAGACTCAAGAACTGGATGGGGGGCAAGCTATTTGACACCTCATTGGTTTCTCTAGATCCAATTGAAGGCAAGGAACAACTGTGTGCCATTATCGCCCGTCCCGCCGAAGACAATGGCGTGCCGGTAGAACCCCAGCTCATGTCAGCACTACTCAAGGCGACTCAAGCCACCAAAGGCGCCCTGCCCCTGATAGCCCTGGCGTTGCATCAGTTGTTTGAACAACGCGATCCTCAAAAAGGTCTGACACTCGATGCCTATCAACGCATGGGCGAGTTGGAAACCGTGGTAGAGAACATCGCCGCCGACATCGACCAGGCCATCAACAGCGAACCGGGTCTGGAGCAGGCCTGCACACGGCTCTTCTCGGAACTGGCGACAGTCATCGATGACATGCCCACCCGTCGTACCACCGAGGTGAAACCACTGCGAGCCTATCCGGATATAGGTAGACTGATCGAGGCACTGCGCGCCCAGGGCTTTCTTAATGACCCGGACCCAAAGCAGATAGAACTCGCCCATGAGACCCTCCTCAGCAACTGGCCGCGTCTACGTGAGTGGTGTAATCAGTATGCCGATAAGCTCTCCCTGCGCCGTCAGGCTGAACATGCATCCAAGGAGTGGCTGCGGGCCGTTGAAAGGGAGTCGGCTGAACCGGACGGCAAAGTTCGCGGCAGTGATACATTTCGTTGGACCTGGGAACGGCAAAGACCAACACTTAAAGGGTTGCTCGCATTAAATCATCTACTCCCGCGTGATGTACCTGGTTATTCAGACCCGGGCATCCTCGCCTGGCATGCCCTTGAACATAATATGGATGAACCCCTGCGAAGCTTTCTACACCCCGAACCCTTACGTCTGCTTGACGAACTCCAGTCCGACGAAACATCTCACCAGCGCCGCGAGGAGATCGGCCTACGTCTCAACCAGATGGGTGACCCACGCCGGGGCATTGGCCTGGATGAGAACGGCCTACCGGACATTGAGTGGGTGGAAGTAAACGAAAAAGGTGAAGCAATTCTCGAAGCTGATCCACCTCGAACCTTCCCGGTCAAAGCTATGCGGATTGCCAAATACCCCATCACCTGGCAGCAGTACCATGCCTTTCTTAAAGCGGAAGACGGCTACCACAACCCACGCTGGTGGAATAGGTTAAAACAAAAAAAGGAACCCGGTAAAGTGCTTTGGGGTTTTGCAAACTATCCAGCCATCAATGTCTCCTGGTACGATGCCATGGCTTTTTGCCACTGGCTCAGCCACAAATTTTCGCTGATAGACAACACAACAGTCCGCCTACCCACAGAATGGGAATGGCAGTGGGTGGCACAAGCTGGTACAGAGACGAGGGAATATCCCTGGCGTGGTAATTGGGATACACAGCGCGCCAATACTACCGAGAGTGGCATTGGCAGAACGGTGGCAGTGGGGCTCTATCTAAAGGGTGCTTCGCCTTGTGGGGTAATGGATATGGCTGGCAATGTCATGGAATGGTGTCTAAATAAATATGATGCCCCAGAAGATACTACCATCGATGAGAGTGGGTATGCTCGGGTGTTGCGCGGTGGCTCTTGGGTCCGTAGTCGAGAGAATGCACGCGCCGCAAACCGCTACAGGAACCATCCAGGGGACCGGGGCTACTATAGGGGATTTCGTGTTGTCTGTGTGTAACCCATTGTCCACACAGAGCGCCGCAATGCGGCTATCGCGATTATTCAAACCTGGTTAGATTCTTTCTCTTTAAGCACCTGATTCATACGTGAAATGGTTCAGATCTAGCCGAAGGATAACCCATACTGACCACAACTTATACACTATACTCAAAACCAATGATCTTCATTGTGATTCAAGAAAACATCTCATACTGGAAGATACTCATACGAGCGATCAATGAAAGGTTCACCTGCAACACATATACATAAAACGATCAAATTATTGCCAGATATTGACTGGGTGGAGATCCCGGCCGGGGAGTTTATCTATGGAGAAGAAGAACAACTGCGGTTAACCTTGGATAATTTCTATATCACCCGCTACCCGATCACGAACGTTCAGTATCAAACTTTCATCGACGATGGAGGATATGAGGACGACCGCTGGTGGAACAGTATAACGAATAAATCCCTAGAAAAATCGTACTTTGTCCAACCCAACCGCCCCCGGGAGACTGTCTCCTGGTATGAGGCAGTTGCCTTCTGCCGCTGGCTGTCGCAGCAAATGGGCTACGAGATACGCCTGCCGACAGAGCAGGAATGGGAAAAAGCGGCCCGGGGCACGAATGGGTGGGAATATCCCTGGGGCAATGGTTACCAGGTCGGATTTGCCAATGTGGATGAAAGGGAACCACATGTTGGACCAAGCGATCTTTTTCGAACCACTGCTGTGGGACTCTACCCTCAGGGGGCTTCGCCCTATGGGGTCATGGATATGGCCGGCAATGTCTGGGAGTGGTGTTTGAATAAACTTGATGATCCTGATGACACCACAATCGATGAGAGCGGAGATGAACGGGTGTTACGCGGCGGTTCTTGGATTGACTTTCCTGAACATGCAGTTGCATATTTACGCCGCGGACTTCATCCAGAGAACCGTAATAAACCTTGGGGTTTTCGTATTGCCTGCATGACCCCTTTTCCCCATAGATCATCAAACCACTGACCACTGTACCAGTAACAAATGAGTGCGTTGCGTGGAACTCATGTATCAACAATCCAGTGAATGCACACATCTTCAATCGAAGATGAATATTGGCATAAGTATATGATTGGCCTCCTTTTTACTGACGGTGCATAAAGAGTCAGAGTAGATCTTTCCAGTCACTAAGGGTGTTCTCTGGCTGGGATTTGTCATATTCCACAACTAGCGGATGAAAAAAACCCAGAAACTACGCCACACGTTCTACCGGTTTACGGAACGGTTCGTTGCCTAGTATTACGGCGCGATCAGCTTCGTGAAGCTTGATGCCTACAATCAGGGCTGAATCAGCTATGTTCGCAACGCCAACAGATTGGGATTGCAGGAGCAGATACTGAGCTGGCTCGTGTGGGAGCCTGTCGCATAGGATGTAAGAGCTTGATTCGATATAAAAAACATGAGCGCAGTGCTCACAGTGGGCAGTGGATTGCTGGCCAGTGGTTCAGTGAGCCAGCGCTCAGCGGATAATGGGGGACAAACTAACAACACGAAAACCCCCGCCGAAGCTCCGGATATCGGGTCGATTCCCGTTGCGGTCGGTGGCACGCGCACCCTATGGGGTCATGGATATGGCCGGCAATGTCTGGGAATGGTGCCTGAATAAATTGAATAACCCACAAGATACCACCATAGATGGGAGCAGGAGTAGTCGGGGGTTACGGGGTGGCTCTTGTTTCCGCACACCAGAAGATGCTCGCACTACTAACCGCAATGGGGCTCATCCCGTGTTCCGCGATGACTACAGAGGTTTTCGTGTTGTTAGTTTGTCCCCCATTATCCGCTGAGTGCTGCCATATAGAACCACTGGCCACTGAGAGCACCGCGCAGCGGTGCTCTTGATTTTTTTATCGATTTCAGATTCTCTCACCGTAAGCGTCCGGTCCCCATACAAACCGGCTCAATATCCGTTCCCGTAATCCCCAACTGTCGGCGTAGCGAAGATGGTTGATCCAGCCCTGAACAGAGGCATCAAACTCCGCGGAGCTGATCGCTTCGCAACACCAGGCATCGAACCGTTCCGACAAGCGGTGGCAGGTGTGGCGCAACTTCCGACCCTTTATCCGACGGTATTCGGGATATACAACGAACCCCAGCCAGGGAATGCCTCGCTCGACAGGAGAGACCTGGGCCGACTCCTCATACACCCTCAGGCGAAAAGTCTCCAACCGTTCGCATATCGCCCTTTTCCATTGCCAGAGTTCCCGCTTACTGTCCGAGAAGAGTGTAAAATCATCCACATAGCGCAGATAGGCCCGACAACCCAACTCCCGCTTGATGAAGAGATCCAAGGGATGGAGATAACAGTTGGACCAGAACTGGGAGGTCAGATTGCCGAGGGAGCATGCCGGTCTGTTGAAACGCGAGCGGAGTGTGGGACGCACAGACAACACGAAAATCCCTGTTGTTGTTCCGGTTGTCGGGTTGATTCCTGTTGCGGTTGGCGGCACGCGCATTCTCTGGATTGTTGATCCAGGCGCCGCCGCGCAACACCCGTTGTGTACTGACCGGATTGCCCCGCCGGTAACCTGGCAGGGATCATAATAGCAAAATAAATCGCGAGCGCCGCATAGTGGCGCTCTCATTTGGCGGTGATTCAGTAGTCAGCAGCTCATTGTGACAATGCTCTGCGATTAATGGGGGACGTACAGACAATACGAAAACCCTGACCTTGATTCCGGTGGTGTGGAAGATCCCAACCTCGGCGTGTAGCACTCGCATTCGCTGGAGCGCCAACCCAAGAGCCACCGCGTAATACGCGATAAGCCCTCTTATCATCAATAGTGTTATTTTCCGGGTCGTTATATTTAGTTAGACACCATTCCCAGACATTTCCGGCCATATCCATGACCCCATAGGGCGAAGCCCCCTGGGGAAAGAGCCCAACTGCCGTAGTGCTTGATAGTCTAAATGGCCCGACTGTCCTCGTCTTTTCATCCACATTGGCATATCCGATCTGGTAACCCTCACCCCAAGGATATTCCCGTCCGGCCGTGCCCCTGGCCGCCTTCTCCCACTCCTGCTCCGTGGGTAGGCGTATCTCGTAGCTCAACTGTTGCGAAAGCCAATGGCAGAAAGCAACTGCCTCGTACCACGAGACCCTATCCCAAGGACGGTTGGGTTGATTCCAGCGTGACTTTTCGAGGTTTTGTTTAGTTAAGCCATTCCACCAGCGTTCATCTTCATATCCCCTATCGTCGATGAACCTCTGATACTGGGCGTTGGTGATGGGGTAGCGGGCGATAAAATAGCTATCCAGCGTTAGCCGTTGTTGTTGCTCGTTTTCGCCATAGATGAACTCCCCACCCGGGATCTCCACCCAGTCGATGTCGGGCAAGCCCTGCTCATCCAGCCCGACGCCGGGTCGTGGATCTTCCAGCTGCGCCAGTTCGTCCCCGATTTTCAGGCGGCGTTCCGGTTTGGTTTCACTGTTGTCTATCTCATCCAGCAGGGCCTCTATCTCCGGGGGGTACTCGATTCTCTCGAACTCCCGCACCCCGACCCCTGGCCTTGTATCGCCCATTTCCGCCAGTTGATCACCGATATTCAGACGTTCTTCCGGTGTGGTCTGCGGGTCTTCAATCTTTTTCAGCAGTTCGTTGAAAAGATCATTTTCTGGTGCTTGACTCAGGCCCAGGGCCTGTTCACAACGACGAATCAGTTCATCCCAAGGGATGGGCTCTTGCACGAATTCAATCGCCTGAACCATGGTCAGGTATCGTGGAATCTCGGCTTTTTCAACCCGAATGGGAATGATCGCCTTGCCATGACTCGAAGCGAATTCCAACTCACGAGAGACAAATTGACTATTCATCAAATCCTCTGTCACCACGACTATCAGACAGGCACTTTGCGCCAGCGTTTGTCTCATTGCATCGCTCCAGGCGTCACCCGGTAGTATGACATCGTCAATAAGCCGAATAGTGAAGCCATGACTCGCAAGATAGCTTTGAATACTATTAGCCCACTCTTTGCCATGCTCTGAATGGGTAATGAAAAAATCCTTCCCCGTATGGACTGTTCCCTCAACCCAACTGCCGATTTGTGCCGCCAACTTGCGGGCCAATTCATCCGCGCTGTCCTGCTGCCAATTGCGAATATCGATAACCTGTCCCGGAGAGGAGAATCCGCTCGGAGCCTGGATGTCATCGATCTGCAGTAACAGGCTGCCAGCAGCATTGGCTTTTTGTTCCTTGCTCCTTTCATTCCAGAGCCTCTGCATGCCTTGCGACCACAGACGCATGACCCGAGTCGCCGGATCTGTCATAGCGGTGATGGGTGCAAATGGTTTTTCTTCGATCAATTCAACATCGATCGCCTGGGTCTTCAGCCAATCTTGAATCTGCATCGCCTGGCTTTCATCGGTCTTACTGAAGGCCAGATAGAGCTTTGGCTTGTCCTGCTGCTTTTGTGGCGGCGACTGTGGCAACTGGTTGATCTGCAGACGATAGTGTCTTCCACTACGGGTGGTCATTTCGATCTGAGTCGACTCGGCGTCGAGTTCAAACAGGCTTCCCTGGCTGACTCGCACCCATGGCGTCTCCAGTCCGACGGCGCGAATATGCAGGCGGGCCGGTAGCGGGCTGTCAAATGCAATTGTCTCCTGTCCATTGGCGGGTTCGGAAAAGTGGAGGATGTTCTTCCCGCGGACAGCGTCGTGACGAAGCTCAACCGCCAACCTGTCGCCCTGGCGCTCGGGGATGGCTTTCACCATCCAGTCCGGCAGCCGGACTGGTTCCACGTTATCACTCCAACCGCCCGGATCGTGCAGGCTATCGAAGGCAAAATTGACCAGGTGTTTGCCATCACCGGCATTGATCTGCTCTTCGTTCAGTATGGCCGTGCTGTACTTGATGCGGCGGGCCAGTTCCAGAAGTTTTGATCGTTCGGTTTCTCCACCCTCGGCATAGCGGGAAATTAGGCGCAACATATCCCGATAGACCTGGATCAATCCTTCGTTGTTTTGGCTCAAGGCAAAGAAGTAGAGGTCCCTCTCGAGCCTGTCCAGTGGTTTCCAATGCCGGGTCAGTCTCTGGCACTGTTGCCAAAGCGCCTCGAGATCAAACGATTCGGGGTCGGCCCTGACCTTATCCGCAAGCAGTCCTGCCATGCCAGGGCTGAAGATAAAATTACTGGTGTTACGCGCATGTACCAGGTTACTGAACCAGAGCTGGTGCTCGTACAGAGCATCCAACTGCGGCAGAAAGGTCAGGCGGATGCCGCGCAGCAGGCGCGGCTCGACCCGTGGCACGAAGACGACGTGGCAGGCCAGTCCTAGCAGTTCCGGAGCTTCCTGTTCAAACGCCTGGAACAGGTCGATCTCCCTTTGCGAAACGGGCGTCAGACTCATGGAGCGACCCGATGGCCGATGCCGATCAGGCTTTTGACCTGGCTGGCGCTGGTTGCGGGTGACCAGTGGAACAGATAGGGATATCCTCCCAGATTGTTGCTCAGCCAGTCGTCGTGCTCCCAGGGGATCAGAAAGATCAGGGGGCATTGGGCCTTTTCACAGCGATCGATGAATGCCCGCCAGCGCCGTTGTAGCCGGTAGGTGGAGCGTTGGTTCGGCAGGCCGAAGTCGGTCGCCACCAGATTGGGGATTCCGCCTAGTGGCTTCCAGGTTGCTGGAGTATCGGCATCCGTCCAGCATTCCGCCTGCTCGGGATTGTCGGTGAATTGGAAACGGTTCACCAGCGCCTTACCCAGGGTTTTGTTCAACTGATTGTGGAGGGCCTCTAAATCGTTCCACCAGGGGATCATCGAGTCGGAAAAGTCGAGCAGCAGTTGGCAGCCGTGTTCCAGTGAACCCGTCTCCTGATAAGGAAAGCGACTTGGCAGGATACCCTTACTGGATTGCCGAATCAGTTTAACGAGGTCAAGTTTCCGACTTTCCCGTACCGTTTGCAGAAGTGCGGTCAACAAACCGCGGCTGGTATTGTCCAGGAACAGCGAAGAAGGATCGATTGCGCTGTATTCGTGCTCATCGAAGCGTTCAAAGTTCAGGTCGGGTTGCTGGGCCTCATCTGCAGGCGGAGTCAGATCTTCCAATCGGCTCAGCGTTCCAGGTAATGTGCCATCGGGTAGTTCTATGCGTGGTGCAGGCGCGGTGGGTGTAGAGATCGTTTTGTTGGGCGAAGGCAACGATTGCCTTGCCCGGATGCGATTTCTGGTACCCGTCACCGGCATGGAACGGTTTGTTTTAACCTTGTGCTGCTGTGGATTCTGCTGACTGAAACCGAGTGCCGCGGCAATCTTCCTGGCCTGTTCCTCACTCTGCCACGGCAGATCACTGAGTGCCTGGATCAGGTCATCCAGATGAATCTCGCTGCCTTGGTTGCGAGAAGAAGCCATGGCGATGCTCAGGCCTTCTTACGCAATATCGAGTTCTCGACCTGACGCCATACCCGTGAAGACTCATCGGGGCTGATGTTACGCGCCATGCAGACCTTCAGTGTATCGAGAAACTCACTGGTCCCGGGAACCCGCAGGCCTTCGGTCTCTTCCCTGTCTCGGTAATCGAGAATCTTATTCACGATCTTCTCGAGCAATGTCTCATCAATTGTTTCACCCAAGTGGCTTTTGGCGATCTTCTTAAGATCATCCGCACCTGGCTCTTCGATGTAGAGGGAGACGCAGCGACGCAGGAAGGCCGCAGGCAGTGCGCGCTCCTGGTTCGATGTGATGATGGTGAATATCTGTGAGGTCTGGTCTGCATCGATGAAGGAGCCATCGCGCAACTCGATGCGCCGTCGCTCGATGGTGTCGAGCAGGTCGTTGGGCAGATCGGGTTCTGCCTTGTCGATTTCATCGATCAGCAATAGCGTATTGTTGGCACCGTCTTTCTGCTTCCGCTCCACGCCTTTGAAAGCGGTGCTCTCCCGCTGATGATCCTCTCCCCTGTTTTGTGCAGACACACGATTGAACGCCCACCAGAAAATACCGGGGCGGTTGTATTCCCAGTCCGACTTGAGTGAAACGCCTTTGACACCGGCGCTGTGGGCGTCGTGAAGGCGCTTCAGATTATCGTATTCGTTGGTGAGATCCTCCAGCGTAGTGCGGGAGGTGATGGATTTGTTCAAAAAATGCCAACCCTTGATCGCAGCCAATGCCTCTGCCAGACGGCTCTTGCCGCAACCAGGTTTGCCTTCGACAAGCAGTGGACGCCCTGTGATATGAGCAACATCAACGGCAATGGCGATGTCTTCGGTGAACACATAGGGCTCGACATCGCCCACGCGGGAAAAGGTATCTTCAGGTGGCAGATCGAAAAAATCGGGTTTGTAATTCATAAGTCATGTTACCTGGATAGTGGACTGAGAATTCCTTGCAGATCGCAGTCGTTGAGGTACTGATCGTCTTCAATTTCGATGTCAAGCGCAGGCTCTATTGGTTGGATGCCGGGCAGTTCCCCATCTAGTGGTTGCTCACCGGACGCTATCACGACACGTAGATTGGGGTAATGCTGTCTAAGACCAATGATCTCCGTCGCACGCTCAGCATCTGGTAGACCAGTAGAAACATCCTTGACCGGCAAATACACTACTACGAACTCCTTGCGGTTCACCTGCTTGCGAAGTCGCTTGGGATCTGAGTTGGGATTATAAATGCGGCACTTTTTCCAAATCTCTTCCTCGATGCTTTCTATTGTGGTCTGATCCGTCAGTGATACCAGCACACCTTGGACGTCGTTGTGCCATATCCGTTTGATATAACGATCGACCGTAAAATTATCGGTATATTCCATACCAATGCTTCCACGGTCATTGAGATGTATTCCATTCAAAGCGAGAATTGCGTCGCCACGATTGATAGCGGGCAACCAGGTTGCCGCACCTGCATTGACCCAGATCGCCCGCAATGCCCCATGAACTTCCTGCATACGCTCACGGGTTTCTCTGCGTTTGATCAGCGTGGCAAATTCATAGAGTTTCTGCATGCATTCTGCGGGTGATACCAATAGAAATCGAATCAGGTTATTCACCAGCGCTTCGATGGAGTTCACCGGAGCGGCTGGTTTGTCCGCATGATTGAGGTTATTCCAGGCAGCCTGCAAGTCAGAAAATATCCGTTCATCGCCGAGATGAATTTTCAACTCCTTGGCGATATCGGTGAAAGGTGTGGTAAGCGGTTCTTGTGACTTCAGGCGATCCAGTAGCTGCTGAAACCTTGTCTGTTTCTCGATCTCATCGACAATGGCCTCGGCATCCCTGGGACAGGTGGCCGAATTGACCTGCGGCAGACCGATGGCTCTCCAAAAACTCGCCTTGGCGTCCTCTATGTTGGTTTCACCTTCAATGAAAACGGGCAGCAGAGGAAAACCTTTTTCCACCTGCCAGCGCCAGTTGAGTATTGTTGCCTCTTTCATGACCCAGTCGGATTGCTGCAAGGCACGTTTTGAATAGAGGATAATGGCGGCATGGCATTCGGCCAGCCAGAGGTTGAGGTGTTTTTCCCAGTCCGTGCCGGTGCCGATAAACTGGTCGACAAGCACCTCGACCTCCACGTCTAAGTCTCTGGCTTTGATGGCATCAGAGAGCTCTTCCAACAATGCCCAGTTTTCATTTGTATCCCGAGCTCGGGCGCCATCGACATCATCGAGTCGCGAACTGTGGCTTATGAATAGTTTGAGAGTAGTCATCCCTTTGTTTCTAGATATTATTTTGCCTTATCATATTATAAATAGTAGCTTTATAACAGTGGGCGATCAGCTCATGACCTGATGATCTTTAAAATAGAGCTATTTTATTGAATGGGCCTGATCTTCCATCTAGTTGTTACCGCAATTTCGCCCCTATAGGATGTATGTTATCTCCCAATAATAAAACGATATACTGTCTTGGCAACCAATCAAGAATATACAGATCAAACGTAATATAGATATTAAATCTATATACCAAAAACTTGTGCCCAACCAATAATGACTCTTTCTAGGACTGACAATTCTCTATAGATGGAAATGTTTCGATTTTTCAAAAGTACAAAGTTCGTTCTGCCAACATCACCGATATAGGTCTCCTCGCCTGTCATATCGTTATTACGGAGACTAATAAAAGACTCCCCTTCAACCAGATAGGGGCCGGGCCCATTAGGCGCACCTGATGTTACTGACAAGAAAATATTACCTAATTTGCTATTGACATGAAAATCATAGAGCTCTGCACTTGATAGTGAATCTGGTATTTTAAACGGCTTCCATACAGAATCACCATGTTTATAGGTCAACATCTGTTTACCACTGATGTCATATAGCCAAGTTGTTTCATTGTGTGTCTGAATTGAAAGCGTCTTCCCTATATACTTATAAGGCAAATCAGGTGCTAAATGCTCAATACCGTCTCGACTGATGATCAGTTTTGCGTTTTTTGGGCCTTCAGGATCATTTAATTGTTGCACGCCGATATATTCATATCCACCTCTCCGCCATATAAGTAACTCGATACCTGCCCATCCCTGATTTTGAAGATTTTTCTTAACCTCTCTAATTCTCGAATCACCCGCAGACATTAAGTTTAGATTAGATTTTGAATAAAAATCATTCTGCAACTCTAAAAAACCATTACTATGTCTCTGGAACATGCCTTCACACGGCGGTGCAGGTAAATGGTTAAAGTTGTCAGCTGTTATTTCACTCCTACAGTTTATAACAGTACCAAACTCATCAATTGTCAGAATTTCCGCGTAATTATTTGTATCATATCCTTCCCATGAGACCGGCATGGATCTTGCGATTATATATTTCGACTGATTCCCCTCAACAACATATGCACTCTGAATATATCGACCACCTATATCAGCATCCACCCACCGATCATTTGGCGCTTGCGCTGCAACTACAAACGTCGCAAATATTACAATAATTGTAAATATCAAAATAACAAGAGAAGTGATTATTGCTCGTATTGCATTGATGCGACGCTTTTTCCCAGCTAAAGATTCTTTTATTGAGTTGATAATATCAGTGGATACGCTCTCCCATGATGATTCATAAACACCAAGATTACCGCTAAATTCAGGCCAGTCCTCTTTCCAATTGTCATTGTCATAAACAGGAATTACCGAAGTTCCGCCTTGTTTTATAAAACTATTTAGCTCAAGCCGAATCCAGGTTGAATTTTCCGCACCTTTACCTAGGATTGAAACTAAGACTCGACTCTTCCCTAATGAACGATCAAGATTTGCTGTTAACTTTGCGCCTGGCTCAAGGCCTGTATCATCGGTAAAAACAGCTAGACCTGACGAATCCAGCTTCGATTTCAACTCCTTAACGTATGCTTGGTGTGTTATCTTTCGATATGAGATAAAAACATCATAACCTATGAATGACTGAACTGTTGCTACATATCCATGAAAGAGTTGTTTTAGATTTGTAGACAACGTAGTTTTCATACATTTTCACTTTAGCCATCTTATAACAAAGGTAATCGAAGCTATTTCTATATCGATTTATGTAATGATTACTCTATCTCTGATCATTACAATGTTTAAGCCGACCTAAACAATCATCACTGTAACAGGATACGTATTATTTCTCGTATTCTTGACTATTGTCTATGAATCTAAGGTAACGATAGATTTACATGAAAAAGAGTACATATACTGACAACATCTCCTAAAACTCTTTCGTGTTCACATACCCCGAAAGTCCTCAGCATCGAATAAAGTATAGGTAAAACTGTTACCGAGCCCCTTCTGTCGCTGTTTTCTGGCTAAAGGCATCAGAATATAGTCATGAGCGTAACTCACTTCAGCTACTTGGCAACCGGCTGACCAATTCGATACGACCTTGTTTTTACCGATGACTTTGCCTTCATTCCAGGAATAAGCCTTGTGACAGTTGAGACCGGTTACATCTGTGTAAATTTTGCCTGACCTATTGATACTGCCATCACGATTATGATCTCGCCATACATTAAACGGCTTTCCGTTCTGCACCAATGCAGGATACTTTTTCTTTCCATGGACACCGATTTTCCAACAGCGTCTATACTGTCCGGGAATTAATACCGCTGTACCTGATTGGTTCCCCATTTTTCCGGAGCCAAGAAAATAGAGTCCAGGGTCTGTTGTACATGACCACATGGCAACGCGCCAAGTTGAACGCTCATCGATAAATGCAACAAAAAATGAGTCATCGAATCGATTCGGTACATTTGTATCATTTCTAATTGCACCGATATTCAAGTCGTATTTTCTATCCTCAAAGAATACATACCCTCTCTTGTCATACGCCCTGCGTAACATATCCAACGCACGTAATTCGGCAGGTGGCGTGTGTTTATTCGAGAAGTCATTCATATTGCTGTCCTTTTTTATAAAGGTTCAATAACAAATATAGTCAAGCGTGAAACTACATCAACGCAATATCTAAGATAATGATAATTAATAAAATGTTTAGTTATCTATACAATCCATACATAAGCACTCACACAACAAAAAAGGTATGGATCCAAGCGCAAACTTTTAATTTATAATAAAATAGGCGAGGATTATCAATGTTTCAATAATATAATTGTCGTCTAGCGCAAAAGGAGAAACAAGCAATGGCACTGTATGCTTTCGATGGAACCTGGAATGACTCAAGCGCACCAGATGATGAACGCGACATAAGAAACGATACAAACGTTCACCGCTTTCGATTACGTTATGGAGAAAATCACCATTATGTTGATGGTGTAGGCACAAGATATAGTATCATTGGCAAGATCGTAGGAGGCGTAACGGGAGCTGGAGCACAAAAGCGGATCGAAGAGCACTTTCAAGCCTTGAAAGAAAACTTTGCCGCCGGTGACAAAACTATTGATATCATTAGATACAGCCGAGGCGCAGCTATTTCAAGGATGTTCGTTCATTATATCGACCGTAATTTCGATGACTTGATCGATAATAGTGGCAATCACCTCCCACATCCTCCAAAAATCCGGTTCCTTGGCTTGTTCGATACTGTTGCATCCTTCGGTATTCCCTGGAATGAAGACGAGCACAATTTCGAAACAAATATTCCCGAAATCGTTGAAAACACCTTCCACGCAATGGCTCTTGACGAAACTCGTGAAACTTTTGGTATCGAGCGTTGCCTGGGTAATAGAGACAAAATCACCGAGGTCTGGTTTCGTGGCGGTCACGGTGATATCGGTGGCAACGCAACATTTACCGGCCATAAAGGGAAAGAGTCTAATCGTAGAAGATCAAATATCGCTCTTGAGTGGATGTTGAATAAAGCTCGCGCCTGCGGACTACCCATCATAACGGCAGATGAAGCGACCCATATTGAAACTGACACAGATGCACATGTGACAGCTCAAAAAGATCGACTTAGCATCGGTAATGTCGGCACATTATCACGCCGTATACACATTGGCGATCTCGTACACTACAGCGTCGAAGATACCAAACTGACACACAGTATTGATGGCCGCTTACTTCGCCGTATCGAAGTGCTGACACGCATAGAAGATGAAACTCTTGAACAATGCGCTAAAGCAATGAACTGGACACCACCGTTTGAGCTCGACCATAGTCCAGACAATGTGCGTATAACTGAATCCCCACCTTCAATCGTTAGATTGAGTCTTCGCCGCTATCCATTCGATATATTGCCAGCCCGTACATGGGACGCCTGGATGAGACATTGGGAAATCGAAAACCCAGGCATTGAAGATAGACATATCGACGAATTCTGGGCGCCCAACGACGCAGATCGTGCGCTCGCATGGGACATTTACGTAGAATTACAGACGCGCATTGCAGTACAAGAACTGGCAGACGATGAAGGCGACGATACTACCGCTCTGAAAAGTATCGCAAAACTATTCAGTCTGTCGCGAGAAAGCATGCGTAAGCATGGTGTTAACTGCTCCAATACAGGTTCGCTGGTGACCTCCTATCTGAACCAGAAAGTGCGAAATTTTACTGCCAAATGGCACAAGGTTTCACTCGCAGAGAAATGGAAAGAAAACCCGGATATCAAACACCCTGAATTCAGAGAAGAGTTAAAACAGTTACAACCTGTACTTGGCACCTTGGCTGGTGCTTTATCGGACTTAGCGGACGCACGCCTATAAACATCCTAAATGAGAGCTGGAATAGGTTTGTATACAATTTCGTATTCAGTTTTAGCCCTAATGGTTCAAGCCGATGCCAACACTCTCCTATTCCGGTGCATTTGCATATTTTAAAGGCCTGTGTAAATGACGATTTTCATATGCATAGCACAACTATGCTAAGTCTCAATCTTCTCTTTTGCAATATCCTTCTCTAATTTCAATTTACAGAGCCCTTTTCCTATTAACCCTGCAACCTCACGAAAGCTTTGAGAAGTCCACAGTCTCTCGTTTTCATCCTGCGATAAACCATTATCTGGCAAATTTCTATCTATTTTACGAGAATCTATAAACTCCCATAATCGATTCAACTGTCTATCTGGAGCAAGATAGGATGCAGCCCTCTCGATATCGTTACCTAGCATCTGCATCATTTCCGGATTACGCGAATTTTGAACAAAATAGTTAAACGAAAGCTCTTCTGGTTTTTGCTTAGGTGGTTCATTGAGCCATCTAGCAACCATCCCTGCAGCTCCGCGAGATGCGCCAACTATAAATGATGGCTGCCCTGCCTCGAATGCACGCAGGATCTCTTCCCACACACCGGGAATAATCCCGGAAAAATCATGTATTTTTCCTCCTATGAAAAGATGGGCCAAAGGAGTAAATTCAAAGTTCTCAAAATCAGGAGTATCGCAATGAATTTTGCTACATACCATCTTGCGCATCGCGTTCAAACAGAGCGCGGTATTTAGGCGTTGCTCTGGCGTTTTCTTATCTTCATCGAAAACAGGAGATTCAATTAGCTGTTGGATACCTGCATCTTCTTGAGTAACACGGATGAATGAACAGGTATTGATCCATTGTGCCTCTTCCTTGATGCTAAATTTCGTAGAATATGGCCATGCACTAAGATTAAATAATCGAGGTGCGGGGGCTAATACCTCTGATTTCGTTGAATCTTTTTTCTTATCTCTTCGTTCCTTCTTTTCTGTATTTCTTTCGGCTAAAAGGTAATCTAGAAAGGTCTCAGTAAAATTGATTCGGCTTTCCCATGCCTCTTTCTCATTTTGCCCCCATGATGGTAGTGAACCACCATACAATAACGATATACCCTGTTTGAAGGCAGGCCTCAGAATTGCGCGTAACAACTCCACCGTATGATCATCACTAATACCTGCAGTGAGAATATCGGTCGATTCCGACACCGATACCCCTAGCACTTCTCCAGAAAAGTAATTCTCTATCTTTATCTTATCTGGCATTAATTCCTTACATAGTTCGGCATCGTAATTGGCGCCAAAAGCTTTAAAGCGCATTGTATAGATGTCCTGCATTCCTCTTTTTTCCACCCCTGTCAATCCATGCCCAGGATGATGAATAATCACGCCATCACGTGATCCATACATTATTTTCGCGTCACGGCAAACATATTCGACCATGACGGGATCTGGAGGCCGATTCACCAGTATATTAATTTTTTCGTCAGAAGGTTCTATATTTCTTTTTGCTGCTTGCGCTAAAAGCCGATAGAAACTTGAAAAAAGAATTTCTCTTAGAATCGTAACCACAGCTCTACGCGCTGCATCATCAGTCCATTGCAAACAAGATGCATGACCTAGCTCTGGAATCGTTCTAGCTGACTTATTACCTGCAAAATTAATCACAACTACAGCAGGCATTATCGAATACAAAATACCGTCAGTCTCCTCCGGATCACCAATCCTGTGTGGCTTTAGAAAATCCCGTATCTCTTTACGACACCAAGGCCTGTCTGCGTAATGATCTCCCTGAATAACAAGCAAACCTGCCGAATCAGTCTCTAACGCCTCCTTAATCTCATCGCTGAAGTCATGACCGTAGTTGATATCGTTTTCATCAAAGAAAGTATGGCATTGGGTTTCAGTTTGAATGTAATGTTTTATCTTCTTTGGAATCTCTGTACCATCTGCTTTGGCATGGCTGAGAAAGATCTTTATTGGCGTTGTTTTCTTTCCTACCACGACTTCACGTAAAATCAAGCCCATTGCTTCCGTCAATTTAATCAACATAATTTCGTAATCTATCTTGCTCTTTTCATCAAGATGACGGATAAAATTAAGTCGGTTGACGACTGATGGCATTTGATATGCCGTCACATCCAAGGCGATTGGGAGGATCTTATAATCAGCATTTGACTGACTTCCTCTCTTTTTATGTTGAATCTCATTCGCTTTGATAACGAGGGACTCTACATAACGCCGCCATGCCAACGACGCCACCATGTTAGGCTCCACTAGAGGAACTATGATATTGAGATCACAATCATTGTCCCTTATAGATGGAATATCTTCTTCTTTGTCCTTCCAACAGCGGAAATAGACAGGTATCCCCTCCCCTGTGGACAGTCTAAACCAATGATATATATGACGAGCTAGTTTTATTCCATCCTTATATGCAGCATGCCATAATACATAGATGCGTACTGGTGTTCTTACTACCATTTTTTATCTCCGTCCTTTAGCTATTCTTACCTATGGCAACAAAATCGTAGGCGTATGATTAATTTCCATTTAAGATAAATATGTTTGCTTTATCAGCACTCTAAGATCTTGTCATTTTCTTCTCTCGTAACATCAAAGCGGGAACCTCGTCAATTTATCTGATCCACGACAATTATTTTAATTGGTTCTGCCTCATCCGTTCACTTCTTAGGCATAGGGAGAGATAATGAAATAATTCATCAGAAATTCTTCTCATATCTCTTGACATGCCAGAACAAAAACTATTACCTCTTAGGCCCAACTCTAGAATTCAAGCTTATCTATTGACAACATTTACAACCTATTCAGTACGTGTAATTTTAACCCTCAAGAATCCAGAGTTATTGCCGTATTTTGACCGCATATCATTCGCGAAAAGATAAAGATCAGCACTCTTAGATGGTTGAAATGGTGCCTTTTGGTCACCAATATAGATTAAACAATCATCTTCATCGCCTAGCGCAGCAATCAAGGCAAACCAATTTGCATCCGGTTCCCTGCGTAGCCTCTCTGCTAACTCGACGATACCCTCCTGATACCACGGCAGCTCATTCGATTGCCAACCATCTGGGCCACACTCAACATCACCATCTTTCCAACCATCAACATCAACGACTTCACAAACATAAGTCACATCTTCAACAACTCTCACTCCCGTCCAATTATAGAGTGCCTTGGCGGATACCTTACATTGATGACTTTCACCGACTTTCAATTCAACTGCGTGCGCAGTTGGGTGGATTATATCGTCAGCTCCCCGCTCTCGCCGCGGATCGAGTTGAATATCTTTATTCTGAAAAATCGGTGCGAACTTATTTGTCTCGCTATAACGCTTTGCAGTAGCCTTCTCGTCATCAAATTCAATACCACAGGACCTGGCCTGTTCTATCATCCATTGCAATGCAATGTTCGAGCGGGAGATTTCGCCGTTGCCACCACCTATATCACTATGTACTCCGCGGAACCATACCTCTTGAACATTTGCATGACTACACCCAGGATCGAGACGAAGAACTCTGAAGGCTTCACGTCGCTCATCCATTGCCATCGCGTGGTAACAGTTATCAACACAGACATCAAGCGTGCTTAAATTCCAACCTAAATTAATACTCTGAAAATCAATAATCGTATCAAATGACAGACCGAAGGAACCGACCATATCCCAGATACCTAAAAAGCGTACCCTGGCACTCTTGTCGAAGTTACCATCAGCCAACTCAACTCCCCGTTCACCAATCAGATTGGCAAAATGTACAGCCAACGCCGCTCCGCGACTAAAACCAATGATGTCAATCTCTTTATCACCATTCTGCCAGTTGCTGGACAACTCCTCATACATCTCCTCTATTCGAGTCTTCCCTCCACTCCCAAACAGACCGCCAAACAGCGCACCAATCTTTCCAAAACGAGTACCCACACCTGCGATATATTCAACCGATCGTCCTTTGTATAGCTCAGCAAACCGCACTACATTCGTATCGACCGTTGGCTCATCTTCATCAGAATTCCATGTTCCATCAAATGCATATAGCGCCATCAATTCCTCCTCATTCCTAGTTATTGCTATGTGCAAATTTCTATACCACCGGTAATTTGCATATCGAAATTTCATCATAGGATAGCAATTGTAAAAATTCTATTAGCAATGATTGTCGATGGCTACAATTTGGATAGAGATGCAACAGTCTCCTGTCTGGGCATATTCACTAATCCACTGACAATTTGACGCTCATGGTGTGGCTACACATATTGTGAATAATCAAGCGGTAATCATCCTATACGGGCGGTAGGGGAATAAAATCCATACGCTGACGAAGATAAGCCTGACGCAAGCTTCCACGCCCAGGCTGGTCTGGCGCAGGCGCTCAACAACGGCCTGACGGAAACCGAAAACCGGGAGCTGATGAGCTCAATCGATGCTCAGCGCATCGCCAAGCTGGTGCTCACCGGACTGTGACGGCTCTGACCCGAAAACTTCGCATCAAAAAAAATCGCGAGCGCCGCATGGCGGCGCTCTCAGTGGGCGGTGATTCAGTGTTCAGTGGCTCAGTGAGACGGTGATCAGCGTAATATGGGGGACGCACAGACAACACGAAACCCCCCGCGGTCGCTCCGGCTGTCGGGTAGAAACCTGAAGCGGTCGGCGGCACGCGCATCCTCTGGATTGAAGCTCCAGGCGCCGCCGCGCAACACCCGATCATCGCCAGTTTCATCAATGGTAGTATCTGCAGGATTTTGATATTTGTTCATACACCACTCCCAAACATTGCCGTGCATGTCATGCAGCCCCCAGGCATTGCCAGGAAAACTTCCAACTGGTGCGGTCTGCTCAAAATCCCACTTGCTGCCACAACCGCGGCAATTCGCCAACCCCTTGCCAGCGAGGGTATCGCCGCCGCTCTCCTTCGGCAGGGCATAGGCCTTTTGCGTACCGGCCCGGGCGGCATACTCCCACTCTGCCTCCGTAGGCAGACGACAAGTCCTTCCTGTGCGATCACCCAACCATTGGGCATAGGCCAGGGCCTGGTACCAGTCGACGTTGATCACCGGTCGATCATCGCGCCCCCAACTCTCATCAGGCGGGTAGACGAGCTTTGTATCCACCGGCAATTGTGTCAATAGATTATCCTGTTGGTCCCGAATCAATGGCTGGGTCAGCCCCTGGCGCTGCTGATCCCAGATATAGTAGTCATATTCCAGAAAGCTGACCTCGTACTTGCCCATCTCGAAGGGTTGGCTGACCTTGACCTCTTTCGCCTCCCCTTCTTTACAAGTTGCTCCCGCAACATCATCACGCCCCGGCAAGCATCCCATTGTGAAGGTGCTAGGTTCAATCGGCACCATCTCCGGCAGAGGAGTGAATAGGCCCATGAAATCGAGACGCCAAACTACTTGGTGGGCGATGTAGCTAGGATCTAGTTTATGACTATTCGCCCACCAGGCAGAATGGCTGAACAGCCCCAATATCAGTACAAGCAACAGGGCCTGTATGCTCTTCCATCGCCGGCTCCAGGTGAGATAACGGCCCTCCTCGCCCCGTTTGTTGAGCCTGAGATTCCGGTAGCGAGACAAGTCACCCCATCCTGCCAGATGCCACCAGCGCCCAAACAGGCCGCTCTTGGCCCAGCGACTGGCCTGCAGCCTGAGCTGTTGACGGCGCAGGCTGCGGTCACGGTTTTTCTCGATATAGTCATAGAGCGTCGGCCAGTAGCCGATGCGCTTGCCGGTCTGCTCATCCCGCTTACGGGGTCGGATCAGGGTTTCGTGGATGAGATCGACATAGTCTGTGGTTGCCCCAGCCGTTTCCTCTGTGCTGATGGTGATGAGACGCAGAGCACCGTTAGCCGCCTCGCTGGGGGCATTGTCAGGCCGTTCGCCGGAGAGTAGCCGCACCACCCGTTCGCCAATCTCCCGGTTGCCCGCACCGGCCACCACTACCGCCTCTTCCCGGGTCAGGCGCTGGCGCGTGTGGCGGCCTTCGTCGTTGATGCGGGTAAGGCTAAGCAGCAGCTCCAGTGCTGCCTTCCTACCTTTGGTGACATCTCGATTGATACGCTCCAGCAGGGCGTCGGCCTGTCTGCTGAGGATACCGATCAGTCCGCCGGCTTTGGTGTACTGATCGCCACTCAAGCGATTGTTATCCTCCCGCTGTTTCCAGAGGACAGTGAGGGCGTTTTCCACCAGCGGCAAAGCACCGAGTTCAGCTTCCGTCTCTTTGAAAATAGCGGTGGTGATTTCGCTGACATCAAGATCCGCTAGGGCTGCGGGCTCTTCGATGGCCTCTCGCAATCCTTGCTCGGTGATGATCGGTAGAAAGTAGCGGGCACAGTGACTGTTGTAGATGGCCAGCAGTGCGGAGAGTTGTTCGTAGCGATCGAGAAAATCGGCGCGCACGGTGCTGATCATGAACAGCGGGCACTCCGGGTCTTGCAGGGCGTTGGCGAGCAGGGCATCGAAGTGCTTGCGTGGCGCATCGTCGGCAAAGGTGAAGAGTTCCTCGAACTGATCGACGATGAGCAAAAAGGCGTCCTGCTCCTGACGCCTGTCCCTCAGTGCGAGAGCCAATGCGCGTTTATCCTGTTGAAGCTGCTCAAGCCGCTTGAGGCTATCCCGCTGTTCGGCATCGGTCACCAGGCCCCGTTCGACGACCTCAGCCAGTTTGGTCAGTGGATCTTTGCCCGGCATCATGGGACCGAGAACACGCCATTGGGTGAACCCGGTGCGCGCCCAGAGCGCGCCCTGCTCGATCATAGGCAACATACCGGCCTGCACCAGAGACGACTTGCCTGCTCCACTGTTGCCCTCGATCTGCAGCCAGCGCCGGTATTGGCCGGTCTGCCCGGCCTGCAGCCGATCGGGGTTGGTCTCCTGTTGATCGCCAAGACAGGCGAGGGCTTCCAGGGTCTCCTTGCGCCGGCCGAAGAAAAGATGTGCATCCTTGCGGCGGAAAGCATCCAGACCGAGGAAGGGACAACCTTCGATGATTTGCTGTTTATCCCGGCGGAATACTCTTTCTTTAATGGCCGCCACCAGATCACCTGACAGCGCCTGGGACGGTGACCAGTGTTCTGCCTGAATCCTGGCAAGAAAAACCGGCAGGGAATCGATCTGCGCCTCTTCCAACAGTATGGGGAAGATGGGCAGCCGCTTCTTCTCGTCACGTGTGGAGAGATGTCGAATCAGCGCGACTTCCACCTCTGCCCCTACCCAGCCTCGAACACCCTCTTGCCCAACCAGTACCACGAAGGCAGAGCAGTCACGCAAAGCCTCATCAAGTCGCGTGACCCAACGATCACCTGTGCGGATGGATTCATCATCCTTGAATACCGCAACTCCCGCCCGTTGCAGCTCGATGCGCAGGGCGTTCGCTGCCTCAAGGTCGTTGCGGCTGTAGCTCAAGAATAGTTGATTATTATCAGTTATATCGTTTAGTGACAAACTTAGTCCGTTTTAGCGTGTTAGTGTTACGAATTATGTTTACTATGCTGCAGCAAGATAATATCCATTGTGTCTTTTTGCTCCTAGCATTAGATGCTTACTCAGTTCCTCTTCAGGATGTTCTCACGAGTTAAGCAGGCATGATAGTATCGGATACAATATTGCGGCCCCATGAACCTTCTTAGGTAAGTACAGGATTTTAAGATTGACCTAATTACATACCACTAGTTCTTGCTAAGAACATACATGTATTTATCTATATCAACCAAGTTCTCGAAGTTTTTTCAGAATTTGATTGGCTGTTATATGATCTTCTTGGTTTTTCACAGATAGTACTCCCCATGCCCCAGAGAAATCTTTGGGTCTAGTATCATCGATGGCAAGAAACATTACACCTTTATTATCGTGAAGGTGAATAACTTCCAATATACTTTCCCACTCGAGCCCGCACCATTTTGATTCATCGTACCCAAGTCCAAATAAAGCAACGATGAGCTTTGTCTGCTTTTTATATATATTCATCAGCTTTGATATTCGATCCGCTGTAGCAAGATCATCTTCGCGTTCAAAGTCAATAAACATTGATACTCTGGGCCTAATCTTTCTTATTTCGTCACTAATTTGTTTGACTTTATCTTCACATCCGCGCGGATAAGAAAAAGCTATATCAAAATATTGTTCACTTAATGGGAATACTTGTTTCTCATCTCCGTGACTACTAATAATTCCTTGTGGAATATACTCTTTCAGAAAGCTATCTCGTAATTCTGAACTAATGTAATTTGTTAATACTCCTGATGCGGTCATGTTCGATTTATAAAAGTCGTGAGCATCTTCACCTTCGATACGCTCTACAAGATCGAAAAAATTTGGCCCAGCTTCGATATGAGATAGTTTGGAACAAAGAAGCACTACCACATCTGATTTATCTGTATGGCGAGAGAATAAGAGGAAATCCTCCTTTTCCATTAAGGTGGCGCAGTTCGCATAGTCTTCCCATACCACGCCATTCTTCTCATGAATACAGTTCTCTAGCTCAGCTATAAAGTATACACCGTCCGAATTTAGTCCAGCACTATCTTCGGGCGTAATTGGAAAATGAAAAATAACAATGTTTTTTTGTTTACCACTAGTAGTGAGATGCGCGTATCTTCCGTACCCTCCCCACCACAAAAAGTAAGCAAGCTTTCTTCTTTCACGAGAAAATTCTACCAATTTATTATAATTTTGCGGTCCAACTGAAATTACAGCCCCCCCTATATGACTCTTATCAAAATAAATTTGAACTGATTCATGCCTTGAATCTAATAATGCTCGCACCTTATGCCTCAAAAAAGATATTGCCGCATTTTTCTTACAGAATTCTTCAATTGCTGGATCGTATGAATCTGCAAATACTAAACGTGTTCCTGGATGATTTGGAAATAAATCACCTCTTAAGTCAGGACAGTCCTCATCTATAATAATTAAACAATTAGCATTGATAACTGCATTCTTTTTAAGATCACCGTCAAAAGTGTCTTGTGCAAATGGCATCTCAAGTGTACGAGAAAAAACATATTCTGACGTATCATCATCAATATACTTCGTTACTGGACCTTTATCCCTAAAGCAGCGCAGTCGATTCTGTAGAATCCAGTCAACCATACCCAAGAAATCAAATGGATCTCCTGAATATTTTGGATGTAATTCCTTCACCATTAGATAGAAGAAATCACCCATGCGATACCTTGAACTTACAATACTTGAAATCTTAAAGCCTTGCTCGTGAAAGAAAGCAATCATCTTAGTTTCCCTAGGGGGAATCTCGATTGAGATACGATTAAACGCTCTTCTCTCACAATAACTATATGCTTTCTCAAGTAATCCTACTTGCGCATCTTTAAGTTCTTTTTCAGAATCGAAGTTTTGAGTGTCAATTAAAAAATTCTTTAGCTCAACGCTATCTCCATACAGTCTCTGCTTTAATATGACAGATCCTGAAAAGGCTAATTTACTATTAACATCTTCATTTTTTGGATGCTCAATTACAGACACATAAATCCCAAAGGCAATGCGTTCACCTGTAGCAACCTGACTGCAGGCTTGTTTTACCCAATCGTCGTGAAAAGGATAATCATCATATAACCGGGGAGCAACGCGCTGTATTCTTTTGAGTTCATTTATTTCATTTACCAATACACGCCGCACTAACCATCGTCTACTGATCTCTGACACTTAAATCATCCATCAATTTACAAAAAGATATGCAAAAAAGCTAATAAACTGCATTTTGCATGCATACAATCCGCGGACCACGAGTATTATCAATACCCCTAAATGCCTCACAAAGACGATTTGCATCCTTTGGCGTCATTGTTCCATGAAACAAACATTCATGGTATTGATCAAAACCCAGCTCATGCTTAGATAATAAATTTTGACAAAACCTCTCAAGATGTCCTGCGATATCACGACAATAATTCGTTACAGTACCATTACAATTTACAGATCTGATTGTTATCCTATATCTACGAACTTCACCCTTGTTCCTCGATTTTCTTGACATAAACACAACTCCCATGATTTAAGGTTAAGAAAGTGATTTACTGGATGCTATGAATGTGGAACAGATACACATCAAATTATTTTTAACAGATCGTCCATAAATACTGTTTAAAAACTTCACACTAATCGCATCCTGATTACTTCATCAAGTGAATGAGCCGTTGATCACCTACCTCTATTAATCGTCCCCAAAGATTTGGAAATGGGCACGAAAATGTTAAATATATATTACTTATTTATCTTATAATAATATAAGCAACTTGCTTGTTTTCAATCGACTCTAAACTATCTTTAATTCGTCAGATAGACTACCACAACAGTACTTTACACCAAACCTCGGAGTCTATGGATCAAAGTCAGCACTATGGAGAGAAGCAATTCCATATACCAGAGATCTGGGACAAAGTTATCACTTGGGCAAAACGCCATGCTGTTGTCAATGACCTAACCCTGATCATCGACACCTGCCGCCTCCTTGACCACGAAACATCAGGTCTCGGCACGGTCCTCCAACACCTCACCCCAGACAGAGCCCGCAATCAATTATTGGTGTGGGCTGACTACCACCCAGCCTGCGCAGGTCTCTACCGCCTGGCTGAGGCCTGCTACAGAGACACTACCCTCTTTTAAAAAGCCAGAAGATCTCTTTGAAGGCAACCTCAAGAAGATGTACCTGCTGGCACTTCTAACCCGAGTACCCTCTCAAACTGGCATTGCACACTCAGACTGTTTGGAAATGATCATTCTCTGGATACTCGTCCAGGCCGCAATGCGTACTGAAAAGGGAATCACGCTGGATCGCAACCTCCAAGAGGTCTCCTCAAAAATTCGCAAGGTGTTTACACCTGAGGATCACATTGACCTCAACTCTATCGTCTGGACGATCGACCCATCGTCCCCATTAGACCTCAGCCAAATCAAAATGTGGCTCATTGGAAAAGCCTCCTCGGTCGCCTCAAAGCACCGAAATGAATCCGAGGTGCAGTTCATGAACGCCCTCATGGCGATAGCAGAGGAAAAAGATAATAAAATAGAGGACATCCAGGCTCGAGGCACAAGACTCTACGATCCCGCAGTCCAGACTCCACCCGGACCCAAGGCCCCTGACGTCACGCTAGTCAATACCGATACCCTAGATAAACCTGAACAGCTGCTCCTCTTTGGGGCAGATTCCGAGACTGCCTACTTAACTACTGAGGTTGATGAGACTGAGTCATATACCCATCAGCGGCTCTCCAGTCTGACGACCTGGCGCCTCAAGGCAGAGCTGACCCATTTTTTACCCTGGTCCTGGGATCAACTGACACCGATCGAGATTCAGCACCTGGAAAATACTGTTGATCAGTGGATGACTTCTGATATTAAGCTGACCCAACTACTTGCGTCCCTCACATGGCTGGCAATACATACCGGTCGCACGCTTGTCCAGATACTGGATATCGAAACAGGAGAGGATCCACAGGGTGAGTGGCGACTGAACCCGAGTACAGGAGAACTCCATCGCCTTCCTCCCAAACGCCAGAGTGACTGGGTACCCGACGGGGACTGCGATGCGTGGTTAAGGCCGGCGGCTGACCATGAGATTTTGGTAATACCCAATGCTGTTGCTCAAACGCTGATCCGGCTACTCAAGAATCACCCCCACTGTCAGGTGCTCGGTGATCTTTGGGGTTCCCGTACTTCTGAGTCGATCGAAAAGTCCTTTGCAGATCGTATGACAGGTCCACTCGCCCGTGTGCGCTCCGGGATGCTGACCAATGTACTGGATCGTCGGGTCTTTGAGTCGACCGGAAATAGCCACCTTTCGCGGATGACGGGCTTTCACCCGCAGGCTGGTATGGGTGGAGCCTTTGCCTATGGCAACTGGGATCAACGGTTCGTTCAACGACTCTTACACCCTCACTTACCCAAAGAGGATATCACCGGATGTTCCGAGATCATCGGTTTTGGCAGTCGTTTTGAACCTCTGGACAACCGGTTGGTCAACTCTATTCAATCAGCAGGAAGCCGCCTCAGAGTGATTCGACAATCTGATGCTGTAGCATTCCATAACGCCTATACCATCTATCTTGTAACTGCCCTTCTAGCTGCAACAGGCGCACGGCCAGTTCACGCCCCCTTCGAATCCCCATCGCACTTCAATCACGACCTGCCGTGTGTGTTTGTGAATGACAAAAACGACCAGGGATTTCATCAAGGCAGACCATGTCCACTTCCAAGGACGCTGAGTCGGATTGTAGATAAACAGTACTCAAAACACCTCAGCCATCTTGCCAAGGCACTTGAGGTGGCAGGCTCTGAACTCACCGGCCCTGTCTCAGCACTCGCGGAGGGCAAATCCGCGAATCTTCCCTACTTCTTTCTGCTCGACGCCTCTTCTTCACTTGGAAAAGCATTTCAGTCACCACAACCAAAGAACAGGCGCTTTTTGATTGGCCTCTGCCGGTAAACCTCTTCCGCCAGCGCATTATCAAAAAGTTGTTACGAGCTGGAATTGACCAGGAGATCATCAATGGTTGGATGGGGCATGCGGAAAATGGTATGACCCCGTACGGTGATATTTCCATCCGCTGCTGGTTGAAGGACTTTTAGGAATCAAGAGACGCTTTTTAGGCAATCTATGAGCAATTGGGTTTTGATGCTTTTTCAACCTGGCGGCAGACGCCCGTCCTGAAAACCAGCGCTTCGGCCCCCTACAGCGGCCAGCATAAAAGGGCTGTTTCATCTCGAAACAAGTCAGATTCATAGACGACTCACAGCATGGTCTCTATCACCACTTGTTTTGAACAAAAATGGAACATGCATGAAGACCTGTTTTTCTAGGTACACTGCCTTAAGGCCAGGCTAATTACCGACCTTAAGGTTAAAGGTCCAAAGGTCAATTCTGACTAAAATTCCTAACTCAGAATTTTTGCTGGGCACGGAATGGGCACAGGGATTTTTTGCCGCAAATAACAAAAAAGCCAACCACCGCTAAGTGATTGGCTTTAGTGTTTTTTATTTGGTAGCGGGGGCTGGATTTGAACCAACGACCTTCGGGTTATGAGCCCGACGAGCTACCAGACTGCTCCACCCCGCATCAAGGAGGGGGCATACTACCCGTGTTACAGCCGGATGGCAACCCTCGATTTGGAAATACGAAATAAAAACCCTGAATCCAGGATTGGAAAAGTAAAAAACCATTCTTTTTTTTAATAATCAGGAACTTTAGGCAAGTTCAGAATTAAAAAATTCCCTATCCTGCCAACATCTGAACCTATTATTCACCAGCCACAGGTTTGGGTGTTGGCTGGCAAGCTCCCGAATTTTCGGCCCAACTCATACCTCAACCGCCAATGGCAGTTTGGCAGAGGGAAAACAGACCCGCCGGAAAGAGCCCGAGCACCAACATGGCAAGGCCGTTCAGGGAGAGCGCCACCTGGGTATCCACACCCATGGTCAGCGGTGACTCGTCAACCGGCTCATCGAAATACATCAGCTTGACGACGCGGATATAGTAAAAGGCGCCGATGATGGAGAAGAATACGCCGACCACCGCCAACCAGGTCAGACTGACCGAGACAACCGCATCGAGCACGAACAGCTTGGCGAAGAAACCGACCGTGGGGGGCACCCCGGCCATGGAGAACATCAACAGCAGCATCATGCCGGCAAACCAGGGGTTGCGCTGGTTGAGCCCCTTGAAGTCGTCCAGATTCTCCGCCTCGAAGCCCTTGCGGCTGAGCGCGATCACCACACCGAAGCCCCCCGCCGACATCAGCGCGTAGACCAGGGCATAGAACATCGCCGCGGTATAGCCCTCCTTGGTGCCCGCGAGGATACCGAGCAGGATGAAGCCCACATGGGAGATGGTGGAGTAGGCCAGCATGCGTTTGATATTGGTCTGGGCGATGGCGATCAGGTTGCCGACGGCCATGGAGAGGACCGCGAGGATGATCAGCATCCCCTGCCAACCCTCCCAGCCGCCATGCAGATCGGCCAGTCCATCCACCAGCAGGCGCATCGCCAGGGCGAACGCCGCGATCTTCGGCGCGCTGCCGAGAAAAAGGGTGACCGCCGTGGGCGCGCCGTGATAGACATCGGGCACCCACATGTGGAAGGGAACCGCGCCCAGCTTGAAGGCCAGGCCGATCACCAGGAAGACGATGCCGAACACCATCACCAGCTGGTTCATGTCGCCCTTGTCCACCACTTGCGCCAGCTCGTCGAAGCGCAGGGTGCCGGTGACCCCGTAGATCATGGAGATGCCGTAGAGCAGCATACCCGAGGCGAGCGCACCGAGGACAAAATACTTCATTGCCGCCTCGGCGCCCTGGGGTGAATCCCGGTTGAAGGCGACCAGGGCGTAGAGACAGAGCGCCAGCAGCTCCAGCCCCAGATAGATGGTGAGGAAGCTGTTGGCGGAGGTCATGATCGTCATCCCCAACACCGCAAACAGGCCCAGGGTGTAGAACTCGCCCTTGAAGAGTCCCCGGTCACGCAGATAGTCCTTGGCATAGAGAAAGGAGAGAAAGCTGACCACCAGGATGCCCAGCTTCAAAAGATCGCTCATCGGATCGCGGATATAGCTGCCGTCGAAGAGGATCTGAGCATCCGGCTGGGATACCGCCAGGGTGACGGCGGCAGTGAGGATCAGCCCAACCTGGGTGATACCGTAACTGACGATACGCTGCGACTCACGGATGAATAGATCGACCACCAGCACCAGGCAGGCCAGGGTCAGCAGGGTGATTTCCGGCAGCACCGGGATCAGTTGTGTTGTATCGAATTGCATTTGAAAACTACCGAGTCGGGCTCCGTCAGTTAAAGTTTCGACACTGCAATATGCTGCAGCAGGTTGTTGACGGAGGCATCCATTACCTCTACCAGGGGCGCCGGCCACAGGCCCAGCAGCAGCACCGCCGCCGCCAGGGTGCCAAGCACGATATACTCACGCTGATTCATGTCCTGCAACGCCGCCACGCCTTCGTTGGTGACATCGCCGAAGACCACCCGCTTGACCATCCACAGGGTATAGGCGGCGCCGATGATCAGGGTGGTGGCGGCGAGGAAGGCATACCAGAAATCGGCCCTGAAACTGGCGAGAATCACCATGAACTCGCCGACGAAACCGGAGGTGCCCGGCAGGCCCGCGTTGGCCATGGCGAAGAAGACCATGAAGGCGCCGAACACCGGCATGGTGTTGATCACCCCGCCGTAGTCCTTGATCTCGCGGCTGTGCAGCCGATCGTAGAGCACGCCGACGCAGAGGAAGAGGGCCGCCGAGATAAAGCCGTGGGAGACCATCTGCACCATGCCCCCCTCCACCCCCAGGGCGGCGCCGCTGCCGGCGTTGTTCTGGCTGATGATGAAGACGATGAAGAAGCCCAGGGTGACAAAGCCCATGTGGGCGATCGACGAGTAGGCGATCAGCTTCTTCATGTCCTGCTGGATCAGGGCGACGAAACCGATATAGACCACCGCGATCAGGGACATGCCGATGATCAGCCAGTCCAGGGTATGGCTGGCGTCGGGGGTGATCGGCAGGCTGAAGCGCAGGAAGCCGTAACCGCCGATCTTCAGCATGATCGCCGCCAGGATCACCGAGCCGCCGGTGGGGGCCTCCACGTGGGCGTCGGGCAACCAGGTGTGGACCGGCCACATCGGCACCTTCACCGCGAAGGCGAGGAGGAAGGCGATGAAGATCAGGATCTGCTCGGTGAGGTCCAGCTTCAGGGTATGGTAACCGAGGATGTCGAAGCTGCCCGACTGGAAGTACATGTAGATCAGGGCGACCAGCATGAACACCGAACCGAAGAAGGTATAGAGGAAAAACTTGATGGTGGCGTAGACCCGGTTCGGTCCGCCCCAGACACCGATGATGAGAAACATCGGGATCAGCATCGCCTCCCAGTAGACATAGAAGAGCATCGCGTCGAGGGCCGAGAAGACGCCCACCATCACCCCCTCCATGATGAGGAAGGCGGCCATGTACTGGGAAGGGCGGTACTTGATCACCTCCCAGCCGGCGATCACCACCAGCGGGGTGATGAAGGTGGTGAGGATGATCAGCGGCATGGAGATGCCGTCCACGCCCATGTAGTACTCCACATCGAAACTGGGAATCCAGGGCACCCGCTCCACGAACTGCATCGCCGAGGTGGTGCTGTCGAAGGCGAACCAGAGGGGCAGACTGACGATGAAGGTCAGGACGGCGATGATCAGGGCGGTCCACTTGGTGGCGTTGGACTCACGGTCGCCGCTGGCGAGTACCATGAGACCACCGATGATCGGAATCCAGACCGTTAGACTTAAGATGGGCCAATCGGCAATCATGCTAGACACCTGTTATAAGAAGACGAACCAGGTCAGCAGCAGGAGCAGACCCAGAATCATGGCAATGGCGTAGTGGTAGAGGTAGCCGCTCTGCAGATGGCGCACCACCGAGGCGAACCAACCCACCGAGTAGGCGGAACCGTTGATCGCCAGACCGTCGATCAAACCCCGGTCCCCCGCCAACCAGAGAAACTTGCCCAGGCCGCGGCTGCCGGCGGCGAAGACCGCCTGGTAGGCCTCGTCGAACCAGTATTTTTTATCCAGCAGGGTGTGCAGCGGGGAGAGGGTCGACTTGATCCTGTCGGCAAGGGCCGGGTTCAGCATGTAGATGTAGAAGGCCAGACCCAGGCCCGCCATGGCCAGATAGAAGGCCGGGCTCGCATAGGTATGCGCCAGCATGCCGTTGCCGCTGTGGACCACCGCCTGTACCGCCGCCAGGGTATCGTGCTCGGGCAGGACATGGAGCACACCCTTGAACCAGTCACCGAAGAGTATGGGATCGATGGTGAAATAGCCGAGGATCACCGATGGGATGGCGAGCAGGATCAGCGGCACGGTCACCACCTTGGGTGATTCATGCAGATGCTCTTTCGCATGCTCGTCACGGGGACCCTCGCCATGGAAGACCAGGAAGAACATGCGGAAACTGTAGAGGGCGGTGACGAAGACACCGGCCAGCACCAGCCAATAGGCATAACCGGAACCGGCGATGCTGGAGTGGTGCACCGCCTCGATGATGGCATCCTTGGAGAAGAAACCGGAAAAGAAGGGAAAGCCGATCAATGCCAGGGAGCCCAGCAGCGAGGTCCAGTAGGTGATCGGCATATACCTGCGCACCCCGCCCATGTTGCGGATGTCCTGGTCGTGATGCATGCCGATGATCACCGAGCCGGCGGCGAGGAAGAGCAGCGCCTTGAAGAAGGCGTGGGTCATCAGATGGAAGATGCCGGCGGCATAGGCGGAGGCCCCCAGTGCCACCATCATGTAGCCCAGCTGGGAGAGGGTCGAGTAGGCCACCACCCGCTTGATATCGTTCTGCACGATGCCGATCAGGCCGGTGAAGAAGGCGGTGGTGGCGCCGATCACCAGGATGAAGCTGAGCGCGGTCTCCGAGAGCTCATAGAGGGGCGACATGCGCGCCACCATGAAGATACCGGCGGTGACCATGGTGGCGGCGTGGATCAGCGCGGAGATGGGGGTCGGACCCTCCATCGAGTCGGGCAGCCAGACATGGAGCGGAACCTGGGCCGACTTGCCCATGGCGCCGATGAACAGCAGGATGCCGATCACCGACATCAGCGACCAGCCGGTCTCGCCCCAGATCTGGATCTGGGTATCGGCCAGGCCCGGCGCCTTGGCGAAGACCTCGGCATAGTCGAGGCTGTTGGTGTACATGGCGATGGCGGCGATGCCGAGGATGAAACCGAAGTCACCCACCCGGTTGACGATGAAGGCCTTGAGGTTGGCGAAGATCGCCGTCGGCCGCACCGACCAGAAACCGATCAGCAGGTAGGAGACCAGGCCCACCGCCTCCCAGCCGAAGAAGAGCTGGAGGAAGTTGTTGGACATCACCAGCATCAGCATGGAGAAGGTGAAGAGCGAGATGTAGCTGAAGAAGCGCTGATAGCTGTTGCGCCCCGCGAGGCTGGTCTTGGGCCAGTTGTGCTCGTCATCGGCCATGTAGCCGATGGTGTAGATATGGACGCAGAAGGAGACGAAGGTCACCACGCTGATCATCACCGCGGTGAGCTGATCCACCAGAAAGCCCACCTCCATGTTGAGACCGTCGCTCACCATCCAGGTGTAGACCGGGCCGTTGAAGAGCTCCGCCTTACCCGTAATGAAGCCGTACAAGACATAGAGAGACAACAGCGTGGAGATACCCACCCCGGTGCTCGTCACCCAATGGGACCAGCTGCGGCCGATGGCACCACCGAAAAAGCCGGCTATGATGGCGCCCGCCAGGGGCGCCAGCACGATTGTCAGATAGATATTTTCCATAACCGTTTCTTTTGAAAAGTCCGCAAATGAACGCTAATGAACGCAAATTTTTCTAATGCATCCGGCATATCATCCACCGACCCAGATTACCCAATATTCAAGCTCGTTCTCTGTTAACCCTAAGTCCTGAAAATGAACCCTAAAAAACATTTGCGTTTATTTGCGTTCATTTGCGGACTAATAAAAAAAACCTACCCCTTCAACACGTCCATGTCCTCGACGTTGATGCTGCGCTTGCTGCGGAACAGCACCACCAGGATGGCCAGGCCGATGGCGGCCTCCGCCGCGGCCACGGTGAGGATAAAGAAGACAAAGACCTGTCCCGCGTTGTCACCCAGGAAATGGGAGAAGGCGACGAAGTTGATGTTCACCGCCAGCAGCATCAGCTCCACGCACATCAGCAGGATGATGACGTTCTTGCGGTTGATGAAGATCCCCGCCACGCTGATCGCGAAGAGGATGGCGCCGAGGGTGAGGTAGTCGGATAGTGCGATCATCTCTCTATCATCCTTTCTCGGCATCCATGGATACCATGCGTACCCGTTGCTCGCGTTTGACCACCACCTGGTTGGCCGGGTCGAGATACTTGGTGTCCGGCCGCTTGCGCATGGTCAGGCCGATGGCGGCGATGATGGCGACCAGCAGGATCACCGCGGCGATCTCGAAGGGGTACATATAGACGGTGTAAAGGACACTACCGAGTTCCTCGGTATTGCTGTAATCCGCGGCATGCCTGGCCGGCGCGGCATACTTCTCCAGGCCGAAATTATCCGGGCCGACGATCAGGATCAGTTCGGCCGCCATGGCGATGGCCATGACCACCCCCAGGGGGAGCATCTTGATGAACCCGGCGCGCAACACCGCGATGTCGATATCCAGCATCATCAGCACGAAGAGGAACAGCACCATCACCGCGCCGACATAGACCAGCACCAGCACAATGGCGAGAAACTCCGCCTCCGCGAGCAGCCAGATGCCGCTGCAGGCGACGAAGGCAAGGATCAGAAACAGGGCGGAATGCACAGGATTACGCCGGGTTATAACCATCGTTGCGGCGGCGATGATCACCGCGGAGAGGGCATAGAAGATCAGCTTTTCAAGTGTCATGTACGGGTTTCCCTTGTCTGTATCCGATCAGCGATACTTCGCCTGGGCCTCGATGTCGGCGGCGATCTGCGCCTCATGTTTGTCGCCCACCGCCAGCAGCTTCTCTTTGGTCATGATATTTTCACCGCGATTCTCGAAGTGGTATTCATAGATCCGGGTCTCCACGATGGCATCCACCGGGCAGGCCTCCTGGCAGTAGCCGCAATAGATGCATTTGAACAGATCGATGTCGTAGCGGGTGGTGCGCCGGGAGCCATCCTCCCTCGGCTCGGCCTCGATGGTGATCGCCAGCGCCGGGCAGGTCGCCTCGCACAACTTGCAGGCGATGCAGCGCTCCTCGCCGTTGGGATAGCGTCGCAGGGCATGCAGACCACGGAATCTCGGGGAGACCGGGGCCTTCTCCTCCGGATACATCACGGTGAATTTTTTGCGGAACAGATAGCGCCCGGTGACGCTCAAGCCGCGAAACAGCTCCAGCAGGAAAAGGCTCTTCAAATAGTTTCTAAGCACTTTCATGGCAGGGCTCCTCAGTCGAACCACCAGGGCATTTGATAGACCACAGCGAGACCCACGACCGCAATCCAGACAATGGTTATCGGAATGAACACTTTCCACCCCAGGCGCATGATCTGGTCATAGCGGTAACGGGGAAAAGTGGCGCGGAACCAGAGAAAGAGAAACATGAAAAAGGCGGTCTTGATCACCAGCCAGAAAAAGCCCGGCACCCAGTCGAACAACGGACCGAGCAGCGGCCAGCCGTGGAAGGGCGAGAGCCAGCCGCCCATGAACATGAGCGCGGTCAGGGCCGAGATCAGGATCATGTTGGCATACTCGGCGAGGAAGAAGACCGCGAACACCATGCCGGAGTATTCCACATGGAAGCCGGCGACGATCTCGGACTCGCCCTCGGCGACATCGAAGGGGGCGCGATTGGTTTCGGCGACACCGGAGATCAGATAGACGCCGAACAGGGGCAGCAGGGGCAGCCAGAACCAGGAGAAGAGTCCCCCCTCCTGGGCCTTGACGATATCCCCCAGATTGAGGCTCCCGGCCGCCACCAAAACGCCGACCAGGGCGAAACCCATGGCGATCTCGTAGGAGACGATCTGCGCCGCCGAGCGCAGCGCGCCGAGAAAGGCGTATTTGGAGTTCGAGGCCCAGCCGGCAATGATGACGCCGTAGACCCCCACCGAGGTCAGCGCCAGGATATAGAGCAGCCCCGCATTGATATCGGCCAGCACCAGCTCCTCATCGAAGGGAAAGACCGCCCAGGCCGCCAGCGCCGGGCCCAGGGTGATCACCGGGGCGATGACGAACAGCAGCTTGTTGGCCTTGGTCGGCAGCACGATCTCCTTGAACATCAGCTTGACCGCGTCCGCAATCGGCTGCAGCCAGCCCTTGGGACCGACCCGGTTGGGACCGATGCGCACCTGCATGTAGCCGATGATCTTGCGTTCCGCATAGGTGTAGTAGGCGACGATCAACATCAACGGCAGGACGATGACGACGATCTTGACCAGGGTCCAGACCAGATACTGCAGTTCGGCGGGAAGGGCTCCCCAGAGGCTGTTAAAGAGTTCCATCGGTTATGCCTTCTCCACTGTCACTTCGCCAAAGGGTTGACCGAGCATCGAAGTGCTCCGCAATCCTGTGGAGATCCACACGCAACCCTCGGGTATGGCCTCATCCAAGGTCACGGGGAGCGTGGCCTGGTAGCCGTTCTGCCTGATCACGGCATTCTCGGCCGAGTTCAGACCCTGGCGCTCCGCCTCCTTCGGGTGCAGGCGCATCACGCCCTGGCCGGCATCCTTGGTCTGCTGCAGCGCCGCGGCACGGCGTACCAGGGGGTCGCTGGCATAGAGCGGCGTGTCGCCGCCCCGCTGCAGGCCGTCGCGGCCCAGCTTGGGCTCCAGATCCAGTCCCTCAACGGGCCTGTTGTCCAGCGATGCGCCATTGCAGAGGGCATGCAGTTCTTCACCGATCTCATCGGGATCGGTGTAGTCGAAACCCTGCTGATTCAACAGATTGCCGAGTACGCGGAGTATCTTCCAGCCCGGTCGCGCCTCTCCCTGGGGTTTGACCGCGCCCCGGGTCCGCTGCCAGACCCCCTCGGCGTTGACATAGGTGCCGGAGGTCTCGCTGAAGATGGCCATCGGCAGCAGAATATCGCAACAGGCCTCGAGTTCGGGGGTGCGGTAGGCGCTCAGGGCCACCACCATGTCGGCGCTCTGCAGCGCGCTTTGGGAGAGGGCGGGGTTGTGAAAATCGACGCCCGGCTCGACACCCAGCAGGAGATAGCCCTTGCGCGGCAGCTTGAGCATGCTCAAGGCATCCGGGCCGGCGCTCTGGGCCGACTTGCCACCCGGCAGCAGATGGGGAACCGCGCCGGCCAGCTGGGCGCCGACACTGTTGCCGGCCTCGGGAAGGACCGACACCTTGGCGCCGCACGCCCCGGCAAGGCCGGCGGCGAGGGCATACAACAGGGAGTAATCGGGATGGGACTGGGCCATGGCTCCAAGAACCACTGCGCTGGCATCGCCCTGTTTGAGAGACGCGGCAGCCGTCTCGGCGAACTCATCCGCCTCGGCGGCATTCAGCAGAGCGGCCAGACTGCCGCTGCCTTTGACGCCGGCCGCCTTGGCAACCGCCGCCAGACGCTTGACCATCTCCGCGGGCGTTGCTATCGACTGCCGGGATTCGTAGTTCAGCTCCAGCTGCAGCGGTGTGATGAAATGGACGGCTGCCCCGGCCAGTGCGGCCTTGCGCAGGCGATGGGCCAGGATCGGCTGCTCCTTGCGCAGGTTGCCCCCCACCACCAGCGCGGCATCGAGGCTGTCGATGTCGCTGATCTTGAGGCCAAGCCAGCTGGCCTGTTTGAGGCCGGCATCGAGACGGAAATCGCCCTGGCGCAAACGGCTGTCGATGCTGTTGCTGCCCAGTCCGCGAATCAGTTTCTGCGCCAGATAGAGCTCCTCCAGGGTCGCCGTGGGCGATAGCAGCGCGCCAACCTGGTCCTGCTCCTTGATCTCCCCCAGACCCGCCGCGGCCATCTCCAGGGCCATCTCCCAGTTCACCTCCATCCACTCACCGCTCTTCTTGATCATCGGCGAGGTCAGGCGGTCGCTGCTGTAGAGCCCCTCGTAGCTGAAGCGGTCGCGATCGGAGATCCAGCTCTCATTGATCGATTCGTTGTCCCGGGGATGGACCCGCATCACCTGGTTGCCGCGCAGGTGCAGGTTAAGATTCGAACCGATGCTGTCGTGGGGCGCCACTCCCTCCACCTGGGTCAGTTCCCAGGCCCGTGCATTGAAGCGGAAGGGCTTTGAGGTCAGTGCGCCAACCGGGCAGAGGTCGATGACGTTCCCGGAGAGTTCTGAATCCACACTCTTTTCTATATAGGTGCCGATCACCATGTGTTCGCCCCGGCCGGTCGCCCCCATTTCGCGGATGCCGGCGATCTCCTCGCCGAAGCGCACACAGCGGGTACAGTGGATGCAGCGGGTCATATCGGTGGCGATCAGGGGGCCGATATTCTTATCCGCCACCACGCGCTTGCCCTCGCTGTAGCGCGAGACATCCCGGCCGTAACCGATGGCCACATCCTGCAGCTCACACTCGCCGCCCTGATCGCAGATCGGGCAATCCAGGGGGTGGTTGATGAGGAGGAATTCCATGGTTCCCTTCTGCGCGGCCAACGCCTTCGGCGATCGGGTGTAGACCTTCATGCCATCGGTGACCGGTGTGGCGCAGGCCGGAAGCGGCTTGGGCACCTTCTCCACCTCGACCAGGCACATCCGGCAGTTGGCGGCCACCGAGAGCTTTTTGTGGTAGCAAAAGCGGGGAATGGTGATCCCTGCCGCGTCGGTGACATCGATGAGCATGGTCCCGGCCTTCGCCTCGAGTGTCCGGCCGTCTACTTCAATGGTGACTGTGGAATCTGTCATCTTCGTGTTCTATCTCTTCAAAACCTCAGCCGACCCCGACCATGCAGCGCTTGTGGTCGATGTGATACTGAAATTCATGGCGAAAATGGCGCAACATCCCCTGCACCGGCATCGCGGCCGCGTCCCCCAGGGCGCAGATGGTCTTGCCAGCGATCTTGTCCGCCACGTCATCGAGCAGATCGAGATCCTCCTGGCGACCCTGGCCGGTCTCGATACGGTGCACGATCCGGTAGAGCCAGCCGGTTCCCTCCCGGCAAGGGGTGCACTGGCCGCAGGACTCCTCGTGATAGAAGTAGGACATGCGCTCCAGGATCTTTACCATGCAGTTGGTGTCGTCGAGCACGATCACCGCGCCCGAGCCGAGCATCGAGCCGGCGCCGGCGATGGAGTCGTAATCCATGTTCAGTTCCATCATCTGCTCGCCCGGTATCACCGGTGCGGACGATCCGCCGGGGATCACCGCCTTGATCTTGCGCCCATCCTTCATCCCGCCCGCCATCGCCAGCAGCTCGGAAAACGGGGTGCCCATGGGGATTTCAAAGACCCCGGGATTGTTGATGTTGCCGGAGATGGAGAAGAGCTTGGGACCGCCGCTGTTCTTCACCCCGATGTCGGCAAACCACTCACCGCCCTGCTCCATGATCATCGGAATCGAGGCCAGGCTCTCGGTGTTGTTGATGATGGTGGGGCAGCCGTAGAGACCGAAATGGGCCGGGAACGGCGGCTTGTAGCGCGGCTGTCCCTTTTTGCCTTCGATGGACTCCAGCAGGGCCGTCTCCTCGCCGCAGATATAGGCCCCTGCCCCGAGATGGGTATGGAGTTGGAAGTCAAAGCCCGATCCGAGAATATCCTCGCCAAGAAAACCGGCTTCACGCGCCTCCTCCAGGGCCTGCTCGAAGCGCTCGTAGGGTTCCCAGAATTCGCCCCGGATATAGTTGTAGCCGCAGGTGGCGCCGATGGCGTAACCGGCGATCACCATCCCCTCGATCAGCTGATGGGGGTTGTAGCGCAGAATATCCCGATCCTTGAAGGTACCCGGCTCGCCCTCGTCGGAGTTGCAGACCACATACTTCTGCCCCGGCGCGTTGCGCGAGATGAAGCTCCATTTCAGACCGGTGGGGAAACCGGCGCCGCCGCGTCCGCGCAGACCCGACTTCTTGACCTCTTCGATGATCGCCTCAGGCGCGGTCTTTTCGCTGAGAATCTTTTTCAGTACCTCGTAGCCGCCACGGCTCTGATACTGCTCAATCAGCCAGGGGCGCTCGAGATCCAGGGTGCGTAAACAGACTTCATTGGCCATCCGTTCTACTCCAGGCCTTCCAGGATCGCATCGACGATCTCAGGGGTCAGATTTTCGTAATATTGCTTACCGATCTGCATCATCGGAGCGCCGCCGCAGGCGCCCAGGCACTCCACCTCCTTGAGGGAGAAACGGCCGTCCTCCGTGACCTCGCCGAAACCTATACCCAGCTTCTTCTCCAGGTGCTCCACGATCAGATCGGACTTGTTGGTCATGCAGGAGACATTGGTGCAGACACAGATCTTATTCCTGCCCACCGGCTTGAGTTCGAACATCGAGTAGAAGGTCGCCACCTCATAGACCGCGATCGGGGGCATATCCAGGTAGGCCGCGACCTGATCCATCAACTCCGTTGTCAGCCAGCCGCCGTTGCTCTCCTGCACGATCATCAATGCACCCATCACCGCGGACTGTTTCCACTCCGCCGGGTATTTTGCGATCCAACGGTCTATCTCCGCCCGGATTTCAGGCGTGAACAGCTCACTCGTTTCTTTAGCAGTTGTCGTCGTCATCTAAGCTCTTTCTTAACGATCAATTTCGCCAAACACCACATCCATGGTGCCGATCACCGCCACCACGTCGGCCAGCATATGGCCCTTTACCATCTCATCCATGGCCGCAAGATGGGGGAAGCCCGGCGCCCGAATCTTCAGCCGGTAGGGTTTGTTGGCGCCGTCGGAGATGATGTAACAACCAAACTCCCCTTTTGGCGCCTCTACCGCGGCATAGGCCTCGCCGACGGGCGGGCAATAGCCCTCGGTGAACAGCTTGAAGTGGTGAATCAGACCCTCCATGTCCTCCTTCATCTCGTTCCTGGTCGGCGCCACGATCTTGTTGTCGTCCAGCATCACCGGGCCGGGATTGGCCCGCAGCCAATCGATACACTGCTTGATGATGCGGTTGGATTGGCGCATCTCCTCCACGCGCACCAGGTAGCGATCGTAGCAGTCGCCGTTTTTGCCCACCGGGATATCGAACTCAACCCGATCATAGGCCGCATACGACTGCTTCTTGCGCAGATCCCAGGCGATCCCGGAACCCCGCAGCATGGGCCCGGTAAAACCGAGCTGCAGCGCACGCTCCGGCGACACCACACCGATGCCGACGGTGCGCTGTTTCCAGATACGGTTGTCGGTCAGCAGGGTCTCGTACTCGTCGACCAGCCCCGGAAACCGGTTGCAGAAGTCTTCGATGAAATCGAGCAGGGAGCCCTGCCTGGTCTCGTTGCGCATCTCCACGTCGCGTCCTGTGACCCACTGGCTGGCCTGGTATTGGGGCATCTGCTCAGGGAGATCCCGATAGACGCCCCCGGGCCGGTAGTAGGCCGCGTGCATGCGCGCACCGGATACCGCCTCGTAGACATCGAACAGATCCTCGCGCTCGCGAAAGGCGTAGAGAAACATGGTCATGGCGCCGACGTCGAGGGCATGGGTGCCGAGCCACATCAGGTGATTGAGAATGCGTGTTATCTCATCGAACAGGGTGCGGATATATTGCGCGCGGACCGGTACCTCTATCTCCAGCAGTTTTTCGATCGCCCGCACATAACCGTGCTCATTGCACATCATCGACACATAGTCGAGACGGTCCATGTAGGGGATGCTCTGGTTGTAGGGCTTGCTCTCGGCCAGCTTCTCGGTGGCCCGGTGCAGCAGGCCGATATGGGGATCGGCGCGCTCGATCACCTCGCCGTCCATCTCCAGCACCAGGCGCAGGACGCCGTGGGCAGCGGGATGCTGAGGGCCGAAATTCAAGGTGTAGTTATGGATCTCAGGCATCGCCGGCTTCCTGCATAGCGCCATCTTCATTCAGATAGCGGTTGTCATCACGTGTCACCCGCGGCACCAGGGTGCGCGGATCGATGCTCACAGGTTCGTAGATGACCCGCTTCAGATTCGAATCGTAGCGCATCTCCACCTGGCCGATGAGCGGGAAGTCTTTGCGGAACGGGTGGCCTATGAAGCCGTAATCGGTCAGGATACGACGCAGGTCGGGATGGCCGTCGAAGAGGATGCCGTAGAGGTCGAAGGCCTCCCGCTCGAACCAGTCGGCGCTCGGCCATACCGACACCATGGAGACGACGATCGGCTGTTCGGTGTCGACGAAGACCCGCAGCCTCACCCTTGTGTTGTGGGTGATGGAGAGGAGATGGTAGACCGCCGCGAAGCGGTTCGACTCCTTTAACTCCAGCTCACCAAGGGAGGTCACACCGCGTCCGAAACCGCTGTTGGGGGCGCCCTCGGTCTGCCATTCGGATTGGCCGTAAGCGGAGTAATCGACACCGCAGACATCGATCAGCTCCTCAAAGGCAAACTGTTCGTCATCCCTGAGGCGCAATGCAACGTCGTTCATCTTCTCTACCGGCACCACCAGGGTCACCTCGCCGCAGCTTCGCTCCACGCTGCAGCCTGACTCGTCGAATGCCTGGGTAAGTTCCTCTGCCAGCCGATCAAGCCGGTCACCCATCCCGTTCTGTGCACTGCTGCTCATTTAATCTCCACCTTAGCGCGCAATGGTACTGGTTCGCCGAATCTTGTCCTGAAGCTGGAGCACGCCATAGAGCAGCGCCTCGGCAGTTGGCGGGCAGCCGGGTACATAGACATCCACCGGTACCACCCGATCGCAGCCCCTCACCACCGCATAGGAGTAGTGGTAGTAACCGCCGCCGTTGGCGCAGGAGCCCATGGAGATGACCCAGCGGGGCTCGGCCATCTGATCGTAGACCTTGCGCAGCGCGGGAGCCATTTTGTTGACCAGGGTGCCTGCCACGATCATCACATCGGACTGGCGCGGGCTGGGACGAAAGACAATGCCGAAGCGATCCATATCGTAGCGTGCGGCCGCGGCGTGCATCATCTCCACCGCGCAGCAGGCCAGGCCGAAGGTCATCGGCCACATCGAGCCGGTACGCGCCCAGTTGATCAGCTTATCCGCAGAAGTGGTGATGACACCCTTCTCCAGAATACCTTCAATTCCCACTATCTACCTCCACTGGCGGCAAGCCTTATACTACTCCCGGAAACCCGGCCGTCTATTCCCATTCCAAGGCTCCCTTCTTCCACTCGTAGATGAAGCCGATGACGAGAATGGCGAGAAAGACCATCATCGCGATGAACCCGACCATGCCGATTTGATCCAGAACCACGGCCCAGGGAAAGAGAAAGGCGATCTCAAGATCGAAGATGATGAAGAGGATGGCGACCAGGTAGTAGCGCACATCGAATTTCATGCGTGAATTCTCGAATGCCTCGAAACCGCATTCGTAGGGAGAGAGCTTTTCGTCATCGGGTTTTCGCGTACCCAAGAGAAATCCGAGTCCGACAACGACACCACCCATCACAAAGGCTACGGAGAGAAAAATCAAGATGGGCAAGTAGTTTTCGAGCATCAGTGTGCCGCCCCCGTGTCGTTCAGTCGTTGTGTTGTTTGTAAATCATCCGGGAAGGCCAGCAGTCTATCCTTAGCCACATTCTCGTGTCAAGTCGAATGTAAATAAATTATTTTAGTTATTTCATATAGTTACGATGCTTTTTTAGGCAACATCGAAATTATGGTATATTGTATACCAAACAATGTATCGTATCCAAAAATGGTACCGATGGCCGGATTTGAACCGGCACGGCTTTCGCCACTACCCCCTCAAGATAGCGTGTCTACCAATTCCACCACATCGGCAATAAATCTTGCTCCCGGCCTACTCCTTGGCCTGGTCCTGCGTCGCCTCCGCGTTCGCGCTGTCACCGGTCTCCGCGCCCATTTCCACCGGCTCGGCCATTGCCGGTTCAACCGGCGCCTCCGCCGGCTCGGCAGCCGGGGCGATCGCGGGCATGTCGCTCTCCACCGGAATCGGCGGGATATCGCTCTGCTGGACCTCTTCAACCTGGACCGCGGGCGCCTGCTGATCCAGCGCCTCCATCACGCCAACCTGCTCGTTTCGCTGGGAGGCGAAATAGGCCATCACCATGCTGGTGACAAAGAACAGGGTTGCCAACAGGGCGGTGGCCCGGGTCAGAAAGGAGGCCGAACCCTTCGCGCCGAATACCGTACCCGAGGCACCGCTGCCGAAGGCGGCCCCCATATCCGCGCCTTTGCCGTGCTGTATCAGGATCAAACCTACCAGGCCAACGGCGAGAAAGATATGAAACACGGTCAGTATCGTTTGCATCTGCTCTTGTCCTAATTCAGTTTGCGGCGGTGCATATACCGAGAAAATCCTCGGCCTTCAGGGATGCGCCGCCGATCAAGCCGCCATCGATATCGGGTTTACCGATCAGTTCCGCGGCATTTCCGGGCTTCATCGATCCGCCATAGAGTATACGCAGTTGATCCGCCACGCTACTGCTCTTATCGGCAACCCGGGAGCGAATGAAGGCATGCACCTCCTGGGCTTGATCGGGTGTGGCCGTCTTGCCGGTGCCAATGGCCCAGACCGGTTCATAGGCGATGACCCCATCGGCAAGCGCGTCGACCCCCTCAAGCTCGATCACCGCGTCGAGCTGCCGCGCCACGACCTGATTGGTGATGCCCGCCTCGCGCTCTTCCAGGGTCTCGCCGATACAGAGGATCGGCGCCAGACCCGCAGCACGGGCCGCGGCAAACTTCTTTGCCACCAATTGGTCGCTCTCGGTATGGTAGGTTCGGCGCTCGGAGTGGCCCACGATGACATATTTACATCCGAAATCGTTGAGCATGGAGGCGGCCACCTCGCCGGTATAGGCGCCGGAGGACTCGGTTGAGAGATCCTGACCGCCCCAGGCGACGTCACTGCCTGACAGCAGCTGCTCCACCTCGGGTATATAGATGAAGGGTGGGCATACCGCCACCTCCGCGTTTTTTACATCCCCGACACCCTGTTTGATGCCTTCAAGCAAACTGCGAACGCTCTCCAGGGAACCGTTCATCTTCCAGTTTCCGGCAACCAGTGGTCTACGCATGCCTACACTCCTGCGATCGAAAGAAAGCGGGCTAGCTTAACGGGCAACGGGCCTGAAATCAATATTTAATTCTAAGTATTTGATATTGATGTGATAATTGTTCTATCTTTCACCCATCCACAGGCCCTGGCCAGGTCAGATTTGCCCCCTGGGTCTGCGCTATTTTTTAACAGCGTCAAGTGGAGACAGAGCCTGTTTTTTATCGCTTTTTCAAGACAACCGGCATCGACTCGATATATTGAGTCACTGCCTCCCCTGCCGGGTCAGCATTATCCACGCCTATTGTCAGCGATCGCGGGGCTCTTATCAAACGCCATCCAGTGCATGCTCCCTGATAAAACCTGTTTTGCAGATAGTGCCTGTCTATGGAAATTTGGCGCCTTTGACATCCCTGCCTGTTCTCTTTCAACATTCTCCTTAATCCAACTGCGGTCTCGATGTAGCCGCCAGTCCAGCAGCTGGGTTATCGTCCGTCTACGCGTAATGGCAAATCAACTGCTGACCAGGCATATCGGTTCAACTGGTTGAATGAGGAAAGTTCGTGACAAGGATCTACCTGGTATTCCTAAGCTTGCTTCCATTCATTGGCTTGATGCCGGGATGCAGTGCCACAACGCCGAAATCCGCCCATGCCCAAAGTGAGCAATACACAATTCTTCACGACGGTATCAAGAGAACCTATTCAATCTATGTTCCCGGGGGAACCGGCAACTCTCAAGCCGTCCCTCTGCTGATGGCCCTCCATGGCGGAGGCGGCTCAGACAAAGCGTGGCCGAGATATACCGATTATGGTTTCGAACGTCTCGCCGACAGCGACAAGTTCATTCTTGTCTATCCGAATGGCGTGGAAGGACATTGGAACGATGGCAGAGACGTTCAACACTTACATGCCCAACGTGAACCTATCGATGACTCAGGCTTTCTGGCCAGACTTATCGATGAGCTGAAGAGAGCCTACCCGATCGATCCGGACAGGGTATTCGTGACAGGCGCTTCCAATGGAGGCATGATGGCCCACAGGCTGGCGGCAGAGCATGCCGAAAAGGTGGCGGCAATCGCCACCGTGATTGCATCGATTCCGAGAAACCTGCAAGGGAAATTGCACCCGAGCCACCCTGTTTCCGTGCTGATGATAAACGGCACTGATGATCCATTGGTGCGCTGGGAAGGAGGGCCGGTCAGGTTTGGCAGAAAGAGCATCGGAGCAGTCATCTCCACCGAACAGGCCGTCCGGTTCTGGGTCAACCACGGCAATTGCTCCCCCGCAGCTGAAACCATCGACCTGCCCGACGCATATCCAGATGACGGAACCTCGATCACTCGCATAGGCTACCGCAACTGTAAATCAGGCTCGGAAGTTGTCCTCTACAAGATTGTTGGCGGCGGACATACCTGGCCAATGCAGGCGGAGAGGCGCCGGCGTATCGGTGGTATGCTCATCGATAGCCTGGTTGGCAAGAGAAGTCGGGAGATCGATGCTTGCGATGTCATCTGGGAATTTTTCAAAAAACACCCCGACAGGCATGAGCCCTCCGATGACTAGGAACTCAGCATGAACGCTGGTTCATAGGCCAGATCAAAAGGCGGATCCTGTAGAGACCCCACTTTCTAGCCCGCAACAACCTCTTTGACGACGGTCGCTATGCGCTGAGAATACTGTTCCACCAGGTTCATGTCACCGCACTCCACCATCACCCGTATCAGCGGTTCGGTGCCGGAAGGACGCAGCAATACCCGCCCCGTGGCGCCCATCTCGACCTCGGCTTCACGCACCGCCTTTTTCACCAGGTCGGAGGCCATGATATCGCCGGGCATTTTGTCGTCGAGACGAATGTTGGTCAGCAGCTGAGGATACTTGACCATGCCGCTGGCCAGCTCGCGCAGGGTATGGCCCGTGGCATGTATCTCGGCCAGCACCTGCAGGGCCGAGATGATCCCGTCGCCGGTGGTGGTCCGGTCGAGGCAGATGATGTGACCCGACTGTTCACCACCGAGCACCCAACCCTTCTGCGACAGGCGTTCCATGATGTAGCGGTCGCCGACCTGGGTCCGTTCAAAGACCACGCCCTGTTCACGCAGGGCATTCTCCAGCCCCAGGTTGCTCATCAGGGTCCCCACCACCGCGCCCCGCAGCTCGCCCAGGCGCATGCGCGAACGGGCGATGATATAGAGAATCTCGTCCCCATCCACCTCGTTGCCCCGGTCATCGACCAGGATCAGGCGGTCCCCATCCCCATCCAGGGCGACGCCGAGATCGGCGCCATGCTCCAGCACCGCCGATTTCAGATGCTCCGGGTGGGTGGAACCGACGCCGTCGTTGATATTGAATCCATTCGGCTCGTTGCCGATAGCGATCACTTCCGCACCCATCTCGTCGAAAACGTAGGGGGCGATGTTGTAGGCGGCGCCGTTGGCGCAGTCGACCACGATCTTCATGCCGTGGAAACGGGTCCGTAAGGGTATGGTGCTTTTGCAGAATTCGATGTAGCGACCCTCGGCGGCCATCTTCTCGGCCCGCCCCAGGTTGGAGGAGTCGACCGTCACCAGCGGCTTCTCCATCTCCGCCTCGATGGCGCTCTCCACATCGTCCGGCAGCTTCAGGCCGTCCGCGGAGAAAAACTTGATGCCGTTGTCCTGATAGGGATTGTGGGAGGCGCTGATGACGATACCGGCCTGGGCATGCAGGGTACGGGTCAGATAGGCCACGCTGGGTGTCGGCATCGGACCCAGCAGGGTGATGTTGACCCCGGCGGCGGTCAATCCCGCCTCCAGCGCCGATTCGAGCAGATAGCCGGAGATCCGTGTGTCCTTGCCGATCAACACCCGGCTCTTGGTCTCGGTGCCGAGTACGCGTCCCGCGGCCCAACCCAGTTTCAGAACGAATTCGGGGCCGATCACCCCTTCGCCAAAACGGCCACGCACCCCATCGGTACCGAAATATTTACGACTCAATGAAATACCCTCTTAGATCATTGGAACCGGCTCAGAGATCCTGATCCGCCGAGCGGACAGCTGCCGCCACCTTGACCGCTTCGACCGTCTCAGCCACATCATGGACCCTGATAATAGCCGCCCCCTGCATAACTGCAACCACCGCTGCGGCCACACTGCCGACCACCCGCCGCTCGACGGGCACCCCTTCCAGTAGCGACCCGATCATCGATTTTCTTGAAATACCCACGAGCAGCGGCAGCCCGAGGGACTCGAGGCGCTGCAGGTGCTTCAGCAGGGAGAGATTGTGACCCAGGGTCTTGCCAAACCCGAAGCCGGGATCGAGCAACAGGCGATCACGCCGGATGCCGGCCGCTTCACAGACCTCCACCCGCTCGGCCAGAAAGTCACGCACCTCGGTCACCACATCCTCGTAGTGCGGGTCCTGCTGCATGGTGCGGGGCACTCCCTGCATGTGCATCAGGCAGACCGGGACCTTCAACGCTGCCGCAGTCTCGGCGGCAGTTGGCGCCTGTAGGGCCATGATGTCGTTGATCAGACCGGCACCCGCCGCAACCGCCTCACGCATCACTTCCGGTTTATTGGTGTCGATGGAGATCGGCACGGGAATCGCCTGTGCGAGCCGCTCGATAACGGGGATAACCCGATCGAGTTCCTCTTCGGCTGACACACTTTGCGCACCGGGGCGGGTCGACTCCCCGCCAATATCGATAATGGCCGCACCCTCCCGCACCATATCCAGTGCATGCCTCAGACCCGTCTCCGGGTCCAGGAAGCGCCCGCCATCGGAGAAGGAGTCGGGGGTCAGATTGAGTATGCCCATGACCTGGGGGGAGCCCAGATCAAGCTGTTTTCCTGCACAGTCGAGAATCAACGAGCTACTGCTTTTTCAATGCTGTCCGGCTGGCCCACCGATGGTACCGGAGACATCGTCCGAGGAGGGCGACTCGCCTGACGGGCGGACGTCATCGTCCGATCCCATATCGCTCTCATCCCAATCCTTGGGCGCGCGGGGTGTTTTTCCCGACATGATATCGTCGATCTGCTCGGTGTCGATGGTCTCGTATTTCATCAACGCCTTGGCCATGAGATGGAGCTTTTCCAGATTCTCGTCGAGTATCTTCTCGGCACGTTCATAGTTGCGGTCGATGAAATTGCGAATCTCCTCATCGATGGTATGGGCGGTGTCGTCGGAGACGTTCTTGTGCTGGGTCACCGAGCGTCCGAGAAAGACCTCCTCTTCCTCCTCGCTGTACATCAACGGACCCAGGCGCTCGGATAAGCCCCACTTGGTGACCATGTTGCGCGCCAGTTCGGTGGCGCGCTTGATGTCGTTGGAGGCGCCGGTGGTGACCTTGTCGATACCGAAGATCAGCTCCTCGGCGATGCGTCCCCCGAAGAGGCTCGAGATCTGGCTCTCCAGGTGTTCCTTGCTGTAGCTGTAGCGGTCGGTCTCGGGGAGAAACATGGTGACACCCAGGGCGCGTCCCCGGGGAATGATGCTCACCTTGTAGACCGGATCATGGGAAGGCACCAGGCGCCCGACGATGGCGTGACCCGACTCATGGTAGGCGGTCAGCTTCTTCTCGTCCTCGCTCATCACCATGGTGCGCCGCTCGGTGCCCATCATGATCTTGTCCTTCGCCTTCTCCATCTCTTCCATGCCGACCAGGGCCTTGTTGGCGCGGGCGGCAAAGAGAGCAGCCTCGTTGACCAGGTTGGCCAGATCGGCGCCGGAGAAGCCGGGGGTGCCACGGGCGATGATCGCCGGTTTGACATCCTCGGCGGCGGCCACCTTGCGCAGGTGTACCTTCAGAATCTGTTCCCGGCCACGGACATCGGGCAGGGGCACCACCACCTGACGGTCGAATCGTCCGGGACGCAGCAGCGCCGGATCCAACACATCCGGGCGGTTGGTGGCGGCGATGACGATGACGCCCTCGTTGCCCTCGAAACCGTCCATCTCGACCAGCAGCTGGTTGAGGGTCTGTTCCCGTTCGTCGTGTCCGCCGCCGAGCCCGGCGCCACGATGCCGTCCCACGGCGTCTATCTCATCGATGAAGATGATACAGGGGGCGTGTTTCTTCGCCTGATCGAACATGTCGCGCACCCGGGAGGCGCCGACACCCACGAACATCTCGACAAAGTCGGAGCCGGAGATGGTGAAGAAAGGCACCTTGGCCTCGCCGGCGATCGCCTTGGCGAGCAGGGTCTTGCCGGTGCCGGGGGAACCCACCATCAACACACCCTTGGGGATCTTGCCGCCGAGCTTCTGGAACTTGGAGGGGTCACGCAGGAAGTCGACCATCTCCGAGACCTCCTCCTTGGCCTCCTCGACGCCGGCCACATCGTTGAAGGTCACCTTGACCTGATCCTCGCTCAACATCCGCGCCTTGCTCTTGCCGAACGACATGGCGCCACGGCCTGCCCCGCCACCCTGCATCTGACGCATGAAGAAGATCCACAATCCGATCAGCACGAACAGCGGGAACCAGTTGATCAGGATGTTCATCAGCAGCGAAGGCTTCTCCGGCGGATTGGCCTTGATCTCCACATTGCTGTTGAGCAGATCGCTGACCAGCATGTCATCGCCGGGGCTGTAGGTTGAAAACCGCTGCCCGGAAGTCAGGGTGCCGGATATGTCACGCCCATTGCCGCTGAACTCGACCTCCTTCACCTGCCCCGATTTCACATTGACTATGAACTCGGAGTAGCTCATCGGCTGGGCCTTGGGCTGGGTAGTGGAAAAATTATTGAAGACCGTCATCAGGACGATGGCGATCACTACCCAGAGAATCAAATTTTTTGCCATGTCGTTCAAAATTAAAAAACCTCTTTTTTAAATCCTGCTTATCCCGCGGGATCCATTCTCCCATATCGGCAGCTGCATTTCGGGGGACGGGTTAACACCATTCAGCTTAGCCAAGGTCGGCGAAAACAGCCCGAAAAAACCCTATATTTCTATGCAAATACCTGATTTATTGGATTTACTGGTTGGTACGGTACACCATCTTAAAGTTCCCCGCCACCAGATAGACCTCCCGGCTTTTGGCCCGTGATGAGCTGGGTTTACGGCTCACCACACGCTTGAAATCGCCGCGTAGCGCCTTGAGAAAGGCATCAAATCCCTCGCCCTGAAACACCTTAACGACAAATGAGCCCCCCGGCTTTAACACCTCCCGTGCGAAATCGAGGGTCAATTCGCACAGATAGATTGCCCTGGGCTGATCCACGCTTGCCATACCTGTAACATTGGGCGCCATATCGGAAATTACAAGGTCCACGGCCTCCCCATCCAGGCAATTCCGCAATGCCTCCAGGGGCTCTGACTCGCGAAAATCCCCTGATATCACCTCCACACCGGCGATCGGATCCATGGGAAGTATGTCCATCGCCAGGACGCGACCCTTCTCTCCCACCAGCTCCCTGGCCACCTGACTCCAGCCGCCGGGGGCGGCACCGAGGTCCACAACCGTCATGCCGGGCTTGATTACTTTGTCTTTCTGCTGGATTTCCAGCAACTTAAAGGCAGCACGGGAGCGATAACCCGCCTTTTGCGCCTTTTTGACATATTCGTCATTGAAATGCCGATCCAGCCATTGACGACTGCTTTTACTGCGTTTCATGAGACTGCTGCGTCCTCAATGACCCTGTTTACATAAGCGTAGATGATTATCGATGATGATCCCCGGTCAAGAAACGGTAAATGTAAATATATATGTCAATCTTGCTAGGAATCTAGGGAATGAACAATCAGGCGGATTGGACTCCAGGGTTCTCTCGCCAATTTTTTGCGTTCATTTGCGGACTTTCAATAGCCGCTCTCTTTTCAGGAACCCGAATCCCAATCCTTGATGTTCCACTCCACCGGGAAAAGATATAGAATCCGCCTCCCCGATCCCAACAGGATTAGCCTTATGCCGCTCACTAACGCGCAAAACCGCGCCTTGAAAAAACTCGCCCACGATCTCAAACCCGTGGTCATCGTCGGTCAACACGGCCTGGGTGAGAACGTGCTCAATGAAATCGACCTTAGTCTCGACAGCCACGAATTGATCAAGGTGAAACTGGCGGGTGCCGACAAGGAAGACCGAAAAGAACTCAGCAACGAGATCATTCAACAGCTGTCGGCGGAACTGGTGCAGATCATCGGCCGGGTGGCTGTTTTCTATCGGCCCAATCCGAAAAAAAAGAAAAACAGAATAATAATTTAATTTTGAATTGTGAATTTTGAATTAACGCATTCGCTTCGCTCACGTTTTTTATTAAAGCAAACGTGCGCGTAGCGCACACCTCAATTCAAAATTCATAATTACTATTCATATCTAATTTCCAGAATCTCAAACTCCCTCGGCCCTCCCGGCGTTTCCAGAAACACATCATCCCCCTCCTGCTTGCCGATCAGTGCGCGGGCGATGGGTGAACTGATCGATACCAGACCGTGCTTGATGTCGGCCTCGTCGTCGCCGACGATCTGGTAGGTGAACTCCTCGTCGTTGTCCAACTCCAGTACCACCACCGTGGCGCCGAACACCACCTTTCCACCCGCATCCAGCTGGGTGACGTCGATAATCTGGGCGTGTGAGAGTTTGCCCTCGATATCCTTGATACGGCCCTCGATGAAGCTCTGCTGTTCACGGGCCGCGTGATACTCCGCGTTCTCCTTCAGATCGCCGTGGGCCCTCGCCTCCGCAATGGCCTTGATGACCTTCGGTCGTTCGATGGTTTTCAACTGCTGCAGTTCCTCCCGCAGCTTGGCAGCGCCCTTGGCCGTCAACGGTACCTTACTCATCGAATATGTCCTCTATATCCTGTTGCTCTCTAATCTAGAAAACACTATGACTTTGTCCGCAAATGAACGCGAATAAACGCAAATATTGATATAGCCGCAAATGAAACCAATAACGCTTACTCGAGATTATAAATTCCCTGTATAGCAGGCTGGATCATTCAACTGATATTGTCACACCATACTCAATCATTAATAAAAAAAGGCATGGGACAGGGCTAGTTCATACTCTGTTGTTTCTCAATTCTGGAAACACTGAATTAACCAGAATCAACTCTTATTTGCGTTTATTCGCGTTCATTTGCGGACTTAATATTTACAGTGCTAGGCGTCCATTTGCGGTTTGCATATCAATACCCATCTACTGATGGAGATCCTGAAGCCGGTTGACGTTCAGTTCATCCAGCTGTTTCAGCGCCAGGCAGGTCGCTTCGGCACCGGAGATGGTGGTGGTGTAGCTGACCTTGTGCTGCAGCGCGGTGCGGCGGATCTCCGCCGAATCGGCTATCGCCTGTGCGCCCTCGGTGGTGTTGACGATGAATTTTATCTCCTGGTTCTTGATGGAGTCCACGATATGCGGCCGCCCCTCCAGCACCTTGTTGATGCGGTCACAGGGAAGGCCGGCGGCCTGAATCGCTCTGCAGGTTCCCCCGGTGGCGGTAAGACTGAAGCCCAGCTCGATCAGATCATGGGCCACCTGGACCGCCCTGTCCTTATCCGCGTTGCGCACGCTCAACAATGCCCGTCCGCCGCCGTGAGGCAGACCGGAGCCCGCACCCATGATCGACTTGTTATAGGCCTCGCCAAAGGTCCTTCCGACCCCCATCACTTCACCGGTGGATTTCATCTCGGGTCCGAGCACGGTATCCACGCCGGGAAATTTCACAAACGGGAAGACCGCCTCCTTGACGAAATAGTTCTCCGGAATCACCTCTTTTGTGATCCCCTGCTCCTTGAGCGATGTCCCCGCCATGCAGCGGGCGGCAACCTTGGCCAGCTGCACCCCGGTCGCCTTGGAGACGAAGGGGACGGTGCGCGAGGCGCGGGGATTGACCTCCAGCAGATAGATCTGGTTATCCTTGATCGCAAACTGGGCGTTCATCAGACCGACCACCTTCAGCTCCAGGGCCAGCTTGCGCATCTGTTCGCGCATGCGATCCTGGATCGCCGCCGACAGGGTATAGGGGGGCAGCGAACAGGCGGAGTCGCCGGAGTGGACGCCGGCCTGTTCGATATGTTCCATGATACCGCCGATGAGCACATCCTTGCCGTCGCTGATGGCGTCGATGTCGACCTCGATGGCGTCGTCGAGAAAGCGGTCGAGCAACACCGGGGAGTCGTTGGAGACACTCACCGCCTCGCGCATGTAGCGCTGCAGTTCAGCCTCGTTGTAGACGATCTCCATGGCCCGTCCGCCCAACACGTAGGAGGGGCGTACCACCAGGGGGTAGCCGATCTCGTCGGCCAGCTGCACCGCGCTCTCGGTATCCCGCGCGGTCCGGTTGGGGGGCTGTCTGAGATTGAGCTTCTCCACCAGCTGCTGGAAACGCTCCCGATCCTCGGCGAGGTCGATGGAGTCGGGACTGGTGCCGATGATCGGCGCACCCGCCGCCTCCAGGTCGTTGGCCAGCTTGAGCGGGGTCTGGCCGCCATACTGGACGATCACGCCCTGGGGATTCTCCTTGTGGATCACCTCCAGCACATCCTCCAGGGTCAGGGGCTCGAAATAGAGCCGGTCGGAGGTGTCGTAGTCGGTGGAGACGGTCTCCGGGTTGCAGTTGACCATGATCGTCTCGTAGCCGTCGTCGCGCATGGCGAAGGCGGCGTGGACACAGCAGTAGTCGAACTCGATGCCCTGGCCGATGCGGTTGGGACCGCCGCCGAGGACCATGATCTTGTTGCGCGCCGACGGCTGGGCCTCGCACTCCTCCTCATAGGTGGAGTACATGTAGGCGGTGCTGGTGGCGAACTCGGCGGCGCAGGTATCGACCCGCTTGAAGACCGGGCGGATACCCGCATCCTGCCGCAGTTTGCGTATCTCCGCCTCGCTGCTGTCCACCAGCTCGGCGATGCGCCGGTCGGCAAAACCCTTGCGTTTGAGAAAACGCAGCCGCTCCCCGTCCAGCGCCTCGAGGCCCTGCCCGGAGAGCTCGCGCTCGATGTTCACCAGCTCCTCGATCTGCACCAGGAACCAGGGATCGATGGCGCAGATCTCGAAGATCTCCTCCAGGGTCATGCCGAAGCGGAAACACTCCGCGACGTACCAGAGCCGTTCAGGGCCGGGCAGGCGGATCTCCCTGACCAGGGTGTCGCGCACATCCTCCTCGTTGAGGTCGAGGATCTCGTTGAGGCCGTATTTGCCCGTCTCCAGGCCGCGCAGGGCCTTCTGCAGCGACTCCTGGAAGGTGCGGCCGATGGCCATCACCTCGCCCACCGATTTCATCTGGGTGGTGAGCCGGTCGTCGGCCTGGGGAAACTTCTCGAAGGCGAAACGGGGCACCTTGGTGACCACGTAGTCGATGCTGGGTTCGAAGGAGGCCGGGGTGGCGCCGCCGGTGATCTCGTTCTGCAGCTCGTCCAGGGTGTAGCCCACCGCCAGCTTGGCCGCCACCTTGGCGATGGGAAAGCCGGTGGCCTTGGAGGCCAGCGCCGAGGAGCGGGAGACCCGGGGATTCATCTCGATGATGATCATCCGCCCATCCTCGGGATTGATCGCGAACTGGACGTTGGAGCCGCCGGTCTCCACGCCGATCTCGCGCAGCACCGCCAGGGAGGCGTCGCGCATGATCTGGTACTCCTTGTCGGTCAGCGTCTGGGCCGGGGCCACGGTGATGGAGTCCCCGGTATGCACCCCCATGGGGTCCAGGTTCTCGATGGAGCAGATGATGATGCAGTTGTCGTTGCGGTCCCGCACCACCTCCATCTCGTACTCTTTCCAGCCGAGGATCGACTCCTCGATCAGCAGCTCGTTGGTGGGCGAGAGGTCGAGGCCGCGCTCGCAGATCTCGACGAACTCCTCCGGATTGTAGGCGATGCCGCCGCCGCTGCCGCCCATGGTGAAGGAGGGGCGGATGATGGTGGGGTAGCCGATCTGGGCCTGCACCTGCTGCGCCTCCTCCAGGCTGTGGGCGATGGCGGAACGGGGCATGTCGAGGCCGATCTTGCGCATCGCCTGGCGAAACAGATCCCGGTCCTCCGCCTTGTCGATGGCCTCACGGGAGGCGCCGATCATCTCCACGCCGTACTTCTCCAGCACCCCCTCGCGCACCAGGTCGAGGGCGGAGTTGAGCGCGGTCTGACCGCCCATGGTGGGCAGCAGCACGTCGGGACGCTCCTTCTCGATGATCCGCTCCAGGGTCTTCCAGGTGATCGGCTCGATATAGATCGCATCCGCCATGTCCGGATCGGTCATGATGGTGGCCGGATTGGAGTTGACCAGGATGACCCGGAACCCCTCCTCCCGCAACGCCTTGCAGGCCTGGGCCCCGGAGTAGTCGAACTCGCACGCCTGGCCGATGACGATCGGCCCGGCGCCTATGATCATGATGCTCTGTATGTCTGTACGTTTTGGCATTTAGTACTTCAGTCCGCAAATGAACGCGAATGAACGCAAATTTAAGTCAAATTATGGAAGCATCATCATGCTGCCATACGAGTCTGCGCACACCCAATCGGGGCGTGCCGAAATTGAGCAACAAACCGACACTCAATCCTGTTGCACGGAGATAGTTCATCACCTGTGCGTCATGTTCTTTAGTCAAAGTCGACAAGGCCTTCAGTTCCACCAGCAGTAAATTCTCCACAACAATATCCGCGACATAGTGACCGACAATATGATCTTTGTAACCGACCTCTAAATATTTCTGCCTTTCAAAAGCCAGTCCTTGTCGCTCAAGTTCCAGGCAAAGTGCATTCTCATATACCGCCTCAAAAAACCCAGCACCCAATTCATTACTGACTTCATACCCGCAACCAATGACTCGCTTGGATACAGCCTCTCCCGGTCTCTTCATAGCAATTCCATTTGCGTTTATTTGCGTTCATTTGCGGACTTCTATCTTTTCGCGGCCATTTGCGGTGATTGGCGTCTATTCGCGGCTTGAATCTCTTACTTTCATCAACTCGATGAAGTGATCGAACACCGGCGCCACGTCGTGGGGTCCGGGGCTGGCCTCCGGATGGCCCTGGAAACTGAAGGCAGGTTTATCGGTACGGTGGATGCCCTGCAGGGTGCCGTCGAACAGGGAACGATGGGTGGCGGTCAGATGATCGGGCAGGCTCGCCTCGTCCACCGCAAAGCCATGGTTCTGGCTGCTGATCATCACCGTGCCCTTGTCCAGATCCTGCACCGGGTGGTTGGCGCCGTGGTGGCCGAACTTCATCTTCACCGTCCTGGCGCCGGAGGCCAGGGCCAGCAGCTGGTGCCCGAGGCATATTCCGAACACCGGCAGGCCGGTATCGACGATCCTGCCGATCGCCTCGATGGCGTAGTCGCAGGGCTCCGGATCGCCGGGCCCGTTGGAGAGAAATATGCCGTCCGGCTGCAGTGCCAGCACATCCTCCGCCGCCATCTGCGCCGGCACCACGGTGACCCGGCACGCCCGGTCCACCAGCATGCGCAGGATATTGCGCTTGATGCCGTAGTCGTAGGCGACCACGTGATAGGGCAGCTTCTCTTCGATGGGATGGGGCGCTTCCGGATGGCCCTCTTCCAGGGACCAGGTGCCTTGCGCCCACTCATAGGGCGACTGGGTGGTGACCTCCTTCGCCAGATCCATGCCCTTCAACCCCGGAAATCCCCTGGCCAGCTCCAACGCCTTGTCAGGATCGGGACTCTCCCCCGCGACGATGGCGCCGTTTTGCGCACCCTTCTCCCGCAGGACGCGGGTCAGCTTGCGGGTATCGATACCGGCGATGGCGACGATGCCGTGACGCTGCAGATAGTGCTCGAGGGACTCCTCGGAGCGCCAGTTGCTGGTGATCAGCGGCAGATCCCGGATCACCAGACCCGCGGCATGGATATGCCCCGACTCCTCGTCCTCCTGGGTGATACCGGTGTTGCCGATATGGGGATAGGTCAGGGTGACGATCTGCTTGCGGTAGGAGGGATCGGTGAGGATCTCCTGATAGCCGGTCATCGCCGTGTTGAAGACCACCTCGCCGACGGTTTCACCCTCGGCACCGATGGCCTCGCCCCTGAACTGGCTGCCATCCTCCAGGACCAGAATTGCCGGTTTGCTCAAGAATCTCTCCACTACAGGCGTGCAAAAAGGGGCAGGTCACGAAGTGCCTGCCCCGGGGTATGCGAAAATCAGTTGGTTCCGGGCGCGTCGACCGATGAGTACGCCCGAAATGGTTGATCGGGTATTGTACGTATGGCGGGATAAGCTGTCTATCATCTTGCAACCCTAGCCAGCCTGAAATTAACAAGAATCAAGATTGTTTTTTTCAGATGTACATCGAATTGCTGGTTGAGTGATCCAATCTGTATTGATTCAGGATCTGCTCCTGTCTATTGAGCCATCAACTGTTGCCGGGTCCACTGCACAATATCCCCCTGCCCCATGGCTCCCGCCTGGCGGGCAACCTCCCTGCCATCCCGCATCAGCATCAGCGTGGGGATGCTGCGGATGCCGAAGCGGGCGCCCAGCTGCTGGGCCTCTTCGGTGTTGACCTTGACCAGGCGCACTGCCGGTTCGAGTTGAGCGGCCGCCTGCTCGAAGGCCGGGGCCATCATCTGACAGGGGCCGCACCAGGGGGCCCAGAAGTCGATGAGCAGGGGGATGTCGCTCTTCTGCGCATGGCGCGCAAACCGCCCTTCATCCAGCGCCAGGGGCTGGCCCGGGAAGAGGGGCCGGCGGCACCTGCCGCACTTCGCACCATCCCGCAGCCGTTCGGCGGGGACCCGGTTGATGCCGTCGCAGTGGGGACAGACGATATGCAGGGCGTCACTCATGATGCTGCTTCCAAAATGCTGGTTTTGTCATTAAATGGGGGGTGACAATGGTGATTTCAAGTCCAACATTTCTACCTGAATTCAGTATAATGGCGCCCCTTATGGGCTGACCCACAGGAGCAATCACAGTATGGCGGACCAATCCTTTGTCTTTGACGTCACCACTGACCGCTTTCAACAGCTGGTATTGGAAAACTCCATGCATGTACCGGTACTGGTCGACTTCTGGGCCGAATGGTGCAATCCCTGCAAGGCGCTGACGCCCACCTTGATGAAACTGGCCGATGAATACCAGGGCAAATTCCTGGTCGCCAAGGTCAATACCGAGCAGGAGCAGCAGTTGGCGGCCCATTTCCAGATCCGCAGCATCCCCAGCGTCAAGCTGTTCCACCAGGGACAGATCGTGGATGAGTTCATGGGGGCCTTGCCGGAAGCGGAGATCCGCAGTTTTCTCGACAAGCACATTCCCCGCGAGTCGGACGCCCTGCTGGCCCAGGCCGACGCCATGCTGCTTCAGGGGGATGCGGAATCCGCCGGCGCCCTGCTCAGGCAGGCCAGCGAGCTCGATCCTGAAAGCCCCAGGGTCAGGCTCTCCTACGCCCGCTACATGGCCACCCTGGGCAAGCTGGACGAGGCCGAGCAGCTGCTAAAGGCACTGCCGGCGGAAGAGCGGGACAAACCGGAAGTGGCCTCCATGCTGGCCCGGATCGAGATCGATCGCGCCACCGCCGGCAGCCCGCCGGCAGAGGAGCTCGAACAACGCCTGCAGGCAGATCCGGCCGACAGCGAGGCGCTCCACCTGCTGGCGTCCCACAAGGTGATGGAGAACGACTACGAAGGGGCCCTGGAACTGCTCCTGACCCTGCTGCAGAAGGATCGAAGCTATGGTGACAATGCCGCGCAGAAGGAGATGCTGCGGATCTTCGAGCTGTTGGGCGGACAGGGCGAACTGGTGAAGCGCTACCGCAACAGGATGTTCAACTTCCTCCACTAGCCCACAAACAGCGAGTGTTCATTACCCCCGGCGCCTGAGGATTGTCTTTCTCCGACGCCCCAACAGTACCTCCCTATACTGACGGGGCTAACGCGGCTTCCATGCCGCTTCTACGAGAGACAAGCCTCAGGCGCCTGCCAACGTGATTACGAAGCTAAAAAGTCTTTTCACAGGACCATGACTCAACAGAACATCCAAGGGTCTCGGCAAATTCAACCAAGGTCGGTGCCTTTCTGAAATAGAAAAGATGTGAATCGCAACTGCAGTCACTACAACCAAAACCCGGGATCGGCCCCGCATTGCCCCATTTGGCCAACACCTTCGCCCAGCGATGCTCCAGGCGAGTCTGCCTGTGGCTGTACCAGACCGATTCAACTATTGCCATCTCTCTTAAGTAGTCGATATGCCAATGCTTCGACTTCGACTGGCGACAATGCCTGGTGACACGGGCACGAACGCCACCTGATCCGAATGCACTGCCAACATAGAGATAGTACCCGGGCTGAATAGTGAGAACGCCCCATCGTCCTACCTGCACAGCTGCCTCAGCATCAGTCCGCAACACCAATACATAGGTACCCTGATCGGCTTTCATTCGATATTCAACCTGCCCATTACAGCGTGCCTCGGTTGACATACGTTATCGATATGCCTGGTAGGCAAGAAACTCACCTTTACCCACGGGTACGGTGCAAGTGGAGAACGCGGGGTCCTCGGAAACGATGCCGATAAAGGGGGCAATCTCGTCGGCATGGGAGAGGGCATTGTCCGCCACAAGCAACCCGCCCGGACGCAATATGCGGCGGATATTCGGCCACCATCCCGGATATTCGTTTCGTTCAGAATCGAGAAAAATCAGATCAAAGCTGCTGTCGCTCTCCGCCTCGAGGAGGTTAGCCGCGTCACCTGATACCTGGGTAATGGCACCGGCCAGACCCGAACGATCAAAATTCCCGGCGGCCATATCTATTTTGGACTCGGATAACTCAACTGTGGTGACATGTCCATCGATGGCCTGTGCAGCCTGCGCAAGCCACAGGGTCGAGTAACCGTTTGAGGTACCTATCTCGAGCACGCGCCGGGCATGGGTTGCCTGTACCATAACCGACAGAAATTCCCCCGTGTCGCGGGTAATGTTGAGCATGCGGCGGGAGCGTTCCGGGTTTGCCTGGTCGTTGCCCTGCCCGAACGCTTCGAGTTCGTTCAACAGCTCTTGCAGTGATTGATTCATCAGACATTACACCAAAGGTTAGATAAACAGGTCGAATTTTATATGAGTTCAGTCGTTTCTTAACTGATCAATGAGTGCTGTGATCTCCTCCATCACTACTCCAGGTTTATCACGATAGATAAAATGGCCACTACCACCAACCACCCTATGCTTGGCCTTCGAAGACATCTGAGCAAGATCACGCTGAAACTCAAGCCACTTTTCGCGCATCTCACGGGTCTCAAACAGCGATGACTTTTCAGCCGTCAGCACAACCAACGGTATTTCGGGAAATGGCTCGATGGTCGAAAACTCATTATGCACACCCTTTAAGATGGACGCTTCGTATCTCGTTCTTCCAAGGGCTGTCGTAGTCGTGAACATCGAATAGAGCAGAGGCCGTTCTTTTCTGAAATACTCGAATTGGGAGGGATGTGTCGAGTCGATCAATACAACACCGGAAACCTCTTTCGGATAGAGCCTCGCGAACAGATTGACATAAATCCCCCCCGCTGAATGTCCAACCAGTAAATAGGGTGGATTATGGCCGGTATCCAATAAGTTTTGATGTAACTGCTGCGCAATCTCTCTGGCAGTGGCCGGGGCACTACCGGCACGACTGCGACCATATCCAGGCCGGTTGTAGGAAAAGACTCTGGTTTCTTTGCTGAGGCTATCAAATATAGGTGCCCAGGTAGACATCGTCGGACCCATGCCCGATTCGAAGACGATTACCGGGCTACCCGCTCCCTTGGCCGCGATATCCACTTTTCTACCCTGAACCTCTTCCAGTGAGGCACCAGGCAGACCGGCACAACCTGACAAGAACAGCAGCAGTAACGATCCTATTACCGGTCTGCCGATAACAAGTTCATTTGACATATAATTCCCCAGAGTTGCTTACCATTCGCGACACCGGAACCAGCAAACAGACAGTTCAATCCAATGTTAACCCAGCTCGATCTTTTTTTTCGAATTGGCAACACGGTGCTCCTGGTACTCCTGGCGCTGATCCTGATCAGGGATCACCCGAAACGGCCCAGCGCGATATTGGGCGCCGTTCTTGCCCTCGGCGCCGCCGCAATCGGCAGCTTCGAGTACACCCAGGATTGGGATTCACTTGAGCTGGAGATCCCGCTCAACCTGTTATGCGCAGCGACACCGGTTGCATTCTGGCTGCTGTCGAAATCGCTTTTTGAGGACTCGTTTCAATGGAACTGGTCTTACCTACTGATCTACCTGGTCTCTGCCGGGCTTGGAGTTATCGGTCACTACATCACCTTCGGTGACTTCCGCGGCATGGTTCATTGGGTCATTCGCTCGGATGTCGCTTACAACGGATTGGCCCTCGTACCGCTTGTGCTGATCAATTCGATACTGGTGATATTAGCCATGTATCATGCACTTAGGGAGTGGCGGGTTGACCTTGTCGAGAGCCGCCGCCGTACCCGTATGGTGAGTGTGCTGATCAGTGGAACCATCATACTGGTCATAACCTTTGTTGAGTTTGCAGGTCTCGGCAAACCGCGTTCGGAAATGATGAACACCCTGGTCGCCGGGTTCTTTTTTCTGATCATTCTTGGTATCTACTTGTATTCAATAGGGTTTCGCAGTGGAAAACCGGATCATGAGTTTGCATCTGAGACCCCAGCAACACCTCAACAGGTTTTCAGTGACGACGAAGTGGATGAAGAGGAGCTGGCAGGTAGCGCATTTATTCGGGAGCTCGAGCGCCTGATGGTCGATGAACGGCTCTTCCGCGAGGAGGGACTGACCATAGGCCGCCTTGCGGAGCGAATGGGGATGAAGGAGTACCTTTTGCGTCGCATGATCAATGGCCTCCTTGGCTACCGCAACTACAACCAGTTTCTCAACCGCTACCGGATCGAAGAGGCGGCGAAGCTGCTGCTGGCCCCCGAGACCCGCCATCTGCCGGTCTTGACCATCGCCCTCGACGTCGGCTACCGGTCGCTGACCGTATTCAACAAGGCCTTCAAGGAGATCATGGAGATGACACCCACGGAATTTCGCAATCGGCACAAGGGTGAGATACCACTACCGGGTTAGTCGGGATCAGCCGGCTCATACCCCCTCATCGACAGGCGACATCCCCCCGCCTGAACCACCTGCCCCGCTTTCTTACCCTTCCCGCCACCGAGAGATCGTAAAAACCTGGCGGATTTTAAAATCCGTAAGAAATTGTCCGCATCCGGCTCTTTAATTCCCCTAGCAGTAGCAGAAAACCATGACGAAAAATCATTGGATTTCAGTAAATAGCAGACACAGGGGTTTTCAGGGTAACAAGCGGACAATTTGAGGTAAGCATCATGTTCAGGAAGAAAATCTATCGGCTGTTAACCATCGCGCTGGTGATTCCGCTCATCTCCTGCGGCGGCAGCAGTATGGAGTTGAGCTATGACGGAACGACCATCAATGTACCGGATTTCACCCCGGGCACAGCGTCACCGACCCAGGTTGTCTCCATCGGCCCGATCACCGCTCAGTCGGGCCTGACCGTCAACAGTGTTGTCTACGATACCGACAACGCCACGATTCGGATAAATGGAGAGCCCGGCACCGTTGACGACCTTCACCCCGGTTATGTGGTCGCTGTCCATGGCATGCTCGATGCCGGCTGGAAGAGCGGCACCGCCGAGCGCATAGCCTACGATGCAAATGTGATTGGCCCGATCGAAGAGGCCGACCCGGCGGGTCGCCGCTTATCGGTCATGGGCCAGCGCGTGCAGATCGGTGCCGATACCCGTTTCGAACCTCCACTCGACTCCGATGCTCTTTTTAACCTGGCTGTCGGCACGCCGGTTCAGGTCAGCGGATTGACCAATGCGGACGGGGAGATTGTCGCCACCCATGTACAAATGGATCCAGACAGGGAGAAGGTGCAGGTAATCGGCAAAATCTCCGAACTCGATTACGCTGCAATGGGTTTCAGGATCAATGGATTGAACGTCGACTACGGCAGCACCTTGATCATGGAGTTGCCCGGAGGCGCGCCGGGTCATGGAATGGTGGTGATCGCCAGAGGCTCGCTGGATAGCGATGGCGAACTCCAGGTCTCCGAACTGATGAGCCATGTAGACAGGTCCGAATTCGTATCCGGTTCACTTGTGCAACTCACGGGATTCGTCACGCGCTACAATCCGGGCGTTCGGCTGTTTGTCAACAGCCTCGACATAGAGACAGAGTTTCACACCATTTTCCACAACGGTCTGTTTAGTGATCTCTCGCTTGGAATCAAGGTTGAAGTCGATGGGCGCTGGGGTATTGGCAACAGGGTAATCGCAGACCAGCTCTGGTTTCTGAACTAAGAGATATTGCGCTGGGTGGATCGGGCGGAGCGAGGGCGATTTCGATGTTGCAGCAGGCGCTGGATGAGGAGGTATCGTTCGTACGACAGGCGGCCGCGGAAGCACTGGATCAGCTGCAACAGTAAAAAGAATGGAAGACGACTATCCTAATGGTTCGCACCCTACCACTTCATCATCGGCAATGGATTCAGTGGGTGTTTTAGAAACCATTTTCCGGCTCTCCTGGCCAAACTTGCATGAAATCCTGCATTTGGAAAAAGCGCTTTGACCTCGTCAATATACTCGCTTGGAATGCCGAATCTAAACAGTCCATAGGAGAAGTCGACCAGGTCCCCTTGACGGAAGATCTCCACAAGTGGATATTTGTCGTTGCTGTAGGCGCGGATCCTGTGGTGTTCTTCGATCATAAGCTTGATTTCATCCGCCCACGACTCGCATCCTCTTTTTGTTAAATAATCAACCGCCGGCGGCAGTGATGGCGGAATATAGTCGACCGTATCATCAATCCATATACCAATATCATGGAAAGCGCCGGCGATAATGATTTTCTCCCGTTCCTCTTCGCTGCAGGTTGTTAGCGCAAGACAGAAATTGACCATTCGATAGACGTGATTCCTGTATCCTAGATACTCGACGCCAATCGTACTCTTCCACTCAGCCAAGAGTTCCTCCAGCAGTGGAATGTTCTGTTCGATCTTCATCTTGTATGTTATTGAGTCGTTGCTAGCTATGCCTTGGCTTCACCCATTCGACAACGACGGCATCCTCCCCTGAGCGCGCCTGGAAAGGCTGGCATACACAGCGCCCCGCTACCGCCGCCAATTCACCATCCATATAGACCAGGGGCAGTTGCTCACGCTCCCAGGGTGGCACGCCCCACTCCTGGAGGAGCTTTTTCAACGGGCGGTGGTGGTTCTGCCCAGGCGGTTGGCAACGCTCGCCGCCTTGACGGAAACGCACCTCCACTTTGGCCTGGTGCCAGCGTTTTGCAGAAATCCCCTCATCTCCAGATCGTAAAATCAGTCGCCCCAGGCCGTCGGGCAGTTTCAGCTCCTTGCCCTCCGGCCAGCTCAATGGCTGGACGGGGATATCGATGACTTGGGCAGGATTGAGAAAGAGCCTGTCGCGATATCGGCGTACCTCCCAACCGGACCAGCGGATAAGCGGCACTGCATCGACGCGGCCGTTCACCGCTTCCTGTTCGATGCGGGCAAGCCGTTTCGAACTTGGCAGGGGTGCGCCGGCGGCGCCGATCCAGTGGCGCAGCAGGTTTCTCAGGCGTACGGAATTGAGCCGCTTCAGAACCGGGAGCAAGAGGGTGTCGGTCTCATCCCCACGGGCCTTGGCCAGGTCCTCCTCCGCCTCTTCTCTCACCAGCATCAGCAGTTCGCCGCTGAAGCGGGCGGCCCGGGAGAGGGTGGTGGCGGCCGCCGGCCAGCGGGAGCGCAGCAGGGGCATCACCTGGTGGCGGATGAAGTTGCGGTCGAAGCGCAGGTCCCGGTTGGACGGGTCTTCCCGCCACTCCAGTCGATGCTGCTGTGCATAGGCCTCCAGCGCCTCCCGGGAGAGGGCCAGCAAGGGCCGGGCCAGCCAGCCCCGGCCGAATTCGGCAAGCGCCGGCATGGCGGCAAGTCCGGCGGGGCCGCTGCCCCGCAGCAGCTGCAGCAGCAGGGTCTCCGCCTGATCGTCCTGGTGCTGCGCGGTAAGCAGCAGATCTCCCTCCCCCATGTTGGCGGCCAATGCCTGGTAGCGGGCCTCGCGGGCCGCCGCCTCAAGGCTGTCACCGCTGTTCAGGGTCAGCTCGAGTCGCACCGTCTGCAGGGGGATGCGGTACTCCTTGCACAACTGCTCGCAGTGGGCCTGCCAGCTGTCGGCATCGGGCTGCAGCCCGTGGTGTACATGGATCGCCCGAAGCTCATAGGGGAGCTCTGGCCTGAGTTCAGCGAGCAGGTGGAGCAGCACGCAGGAGTCGAGTCCACCGCTGAGGGCCAGCTGGCAGCGGGATGCCTGGGGCAGCTGCCCGAGGATTTCAAGCAGCTGTTCGGCGGTGAGCTTCACGGGGATTCCCTGTGAGCGGTAACCGGCGGGGGCGAAAGACCATCGCCACTCCCGGCGTCAACGGTGGATGGATGTGAGGAGGGTCACCGGATCAATCCCCGGCGAACTGGCCATACTGCATGAGGCGCTGATAGCGGGTATCGAGCAGCTTGTCGATGGCCATGCTGGTGATATTGTCCAGTCCCTCCAGCAGGGCATGCTTGAGGTTCTTGGCCATGGTCTCGATGTCGCGATGGGCGCCGCCCAGGGGTTCGGGTACGACCTCGTCGATCAGCCCCAGCTCCTTCAGGCGGTCCGAGGTGATCGCCATCGCCTCCGCCGCCAGCGGCGCCTTCTCCGCGCTCTTCCAGAGGATCGAGGCGCAGCCCTCCGGTGAGATCACCGAGTAGGTGCTGTATTGCAGCATGAGGACGCGGTCGCCGACGCCGATGGCCAGGGCGCCGCCGGACCCACCCTCACCGATCACGGTACAGATGATGGGGGTGCGCATCCCCGACATCACCCTGAGGTTGCGGGCGATGGCCTCGCTCTGTCCCCGCTCCTCCGCGCCCACGCCCGGATAGGCCCCGGGGGTGTCGATGAAGGTCATGATCGGCAGCCGGAAACGCTCCGCCAGCTCCATCAGCCGCAGCGCCTTGCGATAGCCCTCGGGACGGGGCATGCCGAAGTTGCGAAACAGCTTGTCCTTGGTGTCGCGGCCCTTCTGATGGCCGATCACCATCACCGGGCGCCCCTCGAGACGGGCCACGCCGCCGACGATGGCATGATCGTCGGCAAAGGCCCGATCACCGTGCAGCTCATGGAACTCGTCGAAGATGCGATCGATGTAGTCGAGTACATAGGGCCGCTGGGGATGGCGCGAAAGCTGTGAGATATCCCAGGGCTTGAGATTGGAGAAGATCGATTCGGTCAGCGACTGGCACTTGTTCTCCAGCCGCGCGATCTCATCCTGGATGTTGATCTCGTTGTCGGTACCGACCAGGCGAAGTTCTTCGATCTTCGCTTCAAGTTCTGCGATGGGTTGTTCAAATTCTAGAAAATTCAGATCCATGCGCGAAATATACCGGAATCGATACCGTTAGGACAGTCTGGCTTGCAGGCACTTTGGGCAGCCTATCGATCCGATTCACTGCTTCTGAAAGCCTTCACTATTGTGCAACCAAGCGGCGGCGATAGGAAGGGCATTCCCAACCGACCGACCGGGTCTCAGTCCGATCGAATTCCAGCTGAAGCAGACACTGGACGGCAAATCCCAACAAAACAAATGGTTTTATCGGTCAACCTCGGATTGCAATCTGCACTAGGGCTTCCATACTCAAAATTAGTGAGAACAACAATCATTCGGATTCCACCAAAGCCTTATCTCTAACGGAGCGTCGCGACCGGATTGTCAGGAATCTGCTGACAGGCGCGCTTATGGGTAGAGCACATCCCGCATCACTATCGAGCAGTCATCCAAGTCGTCACCGATTGGAACTCTACGCACTCGTGCTCGCCTCGGTCCTCGGCGTACTGGTCTACATCCTGGAACGGGATCCAGCAACCGTCTATCTGATGCCGGATGTGATCGGTTCCCTCGGACTCTGGGGTGCCGCATCGCTCCCCTTTTCCGGCCAGATTCCGGAGTTCGTCCATGTCTATATCTGTATCCTTCTGACCGCACTGGTCCTCGATCGCACGCTTTTCATCCATCGCTCGATCACCCTGGCCTGGTTTCTATTCGACTTCATGGCCGAAATGGCCCAACATCCGGAAATCGCCGCGAGCATCTCTGACCGGATACCCCGCTGGTTCAGCGATGTACCGGTGTTACAAAACACTCAATCCTATCTCCTGGGCAGCACCTTCGATCCACTGGATCTTCTGTTCATCTTTCTGGGGAGTATTGCCGCCTATCTCACGCTTACTTTTTCCAACCGTTTGGAGGGGCCTCGTCATGTCTAAAACAATGAACACCGGCCGCAAGGCCATGCAGTCACTGTTGCTCCTTTGTGTCATCCTGTTTGGCATCGTCTCCACCCTCGGCAGTCTTCACAATGACGACGATAACGATGGCTTTACTCTTATTGACACCGACACCGATACGGGTGACGGGGGGCTGACCGCCAATCTGTCGTTTTCATTCAACCGCGGGCTGCCGCTCTACCTCAGTTACCAGGATGGTGATTCCGGCAGCTGGCAAAACGTGGATGTCACAGCGCCATCCGTCGGCCTCAACATCAGTGATCCATCCGGCTTTTTCTCCCTGCTGGCAGTCTGCGACTATCGCGCCGAACTCCGCGCCTATCTGTTCAGGACAAGCCTGAGCAGGTATAAAACCGATTTCCTGTTGTGTGACGACACTGACGGTGCGAGTAGTTATAACCTGAGCGGCATCATCGGCTATCCCGGCGACAACTTCACCGCCCAGCTCAGTCTCACCAATGCTTTCCGCAGCAACTGGTACACCTTGGCGTCCGGGGTGGGTCTGGACACCGCCTACAGCGTGGATGTGGAACTCGATGATGATGAATCGACGACGGTTGATATCTATTACCAGGTCTTCACCTTCGGTCAATTTCACTTCAATGTAGCAAGAGCCATCGATCTCGCCACCAATCCCACGATCAATTACACACCCGTCGCCAGCGAGGTGGGTGAAACTGTTTCACCGGATGTCAGCAGCTATGTGGGATTGCCTGGTTATAAAGGCTTTAGAAACAAACTCGATCTGTTCGGGACCAAGGTGCAGCTCGTGGAGGATGACACCAGTGCCAATCCGACATTTCTGAAGCTACCGGCGAGCAAGAGACAAAGTGACGATATCTACTTTACCTCCGTGGAGCGTGAAAATGTGGTCACCGGCGGCACCCAGGTCAGCAAGCTGATCAAGCTACGCAACAATCCCGATAACAGTCTCGCCTTTGACGAAGTTCCCAACTATCTACCAACCCTCAGTTTCAGCAGCTCAGTCACGGATATGATCCGTGTCGATTACGACGCTGCCTATGATAACGGGGTTGCCGGAATGGACGATGAATGGCGGCGTCTGACACTGAGCAATACCGCGATCACCTGGCATGTCTATCACTCATCGGACAGGTTCGACAGCAGCATCGGCATCCCCAACGAGGCAACAAACTTCAGCGGTTGGTCGGTCGACTGGAACATGGTGTCCACCGATCTGTCTCGCCTCACCCACTATGCGACCACCTCGGATAAAGTCACGGAACTGACCGACTACCTGGCGAGCGAGAAGCAGGCCGATGCAAGTCAGGACGGGCTGGACATGCTGCAGGTCTCCTGGCGCTGGTCCTTCTGATCAGGAAAAAGCGTTGAGCAATGATGTACGCTACCGCCTCATCCCTAACACCCATTGCAGCCATCCAGTGGGTGATGCGGATGAGCCTGTTTGATGCCGGGGCCGGCTACGAAAGATATCATAGCCGTGGTTGGGCAGTGGATTGACGATAGCCTACATTGACGGAACCAGCGCCGAAATACTGTTCGAGTCTGCGCAGTAGCTCGTCGGTGGGATTGACCTGCCACTCCTTGCCCAACTGGATATCGCCGCAGGCGTCCTTCGCCCTATAGTTCAGTCTGATCCCCGTGGTGCCCCCTCTGAAGGGGGTGAGGATCTGTTGCAGCTGATCACTGAATCCCGGGACATCGAGCCCGTTGAGGGAGACCGTGATATTGAGCAGCCCCGCATAGTGGGAACGGGCCTGCTCGAAGGTCAACAGGTTATCGACCCGGATGCTGAGCCCGCCGCGGAATTCGTCATAGTTGAGCATGCCCGAGACCACCAGGATATTGTCCGCGGCGACCAGCTCCCGGTGCTGCTCGTAGGTATCACTGAAGAGGGTGCATTCGATGCGCCCGCTGCGGTCGTCCAGGACCAGGGTGCCCATGCGACCGCGTTGGGTCTGGCGGTGGCTGGCGCTGACCACCAGGCCGGTGACCACCACCGGTTTTCCACGGCGACGTTGTCCCCCTTCCTGGGGACCATCGAGGCTCAGCTCCCCGATGCGGCTGTTGCTGATATGCTTCAGCTCTTCGGTATAACGATCGATGGGATGGCCGGTGAGATAGAGGCCCAGGGTCTCTTTCTCCCCCTGCAGGCGCACCTCCTCCGCCCACTCCTCCACATCCTCGGGAATCACCTGGGCATGGCTCGCCTCCACCGGCTGGGGATCGCCCATGCCGAAGAGGTCGTTCTGACCCACCGCCTCCATGGCATGGTGCTGCTCGGCAAGCTTCAGCGCCAGGGGCAGCTGCATCATCAGGGTTGCCCGGTTGGCGCCGAGGCCGTCGAGGGCGCCGGCGCGGATCAGCGACTCGATCACCCGCCGGTTGACCCTGCGCATATCGATGCGGCGGCAGAATTCGAAGATATCCCGGTAGGGACCGCCGCTGCTGCGCTCCTCGATCACCGACTCGATGGCCGACTCGCCCACCCCCTTGATGGCGCCGAGCCCGTAGACCACCGTCTCCCGGTCGGTGGCGGTGAACTTGTACTCGGAGAGGTTGACCTGGGGCGCCCCGACCTTGAGCCCCATGCGACGGCACTCCTCGATCAGCGGCACCACCTTGTCGGTGTTGTCCATATCGGCGGAGCAGACCGCGGCCATGAAGGCGGAGGGATAGTGCGCCTTGAGCCAGATCGTCTGGTAGGAGACCAGGGCATAGGCGGCGGAGTGGGATTTGTTGAAGCCGTAGCCGGCGAACTTCTCCATCAGGTCGAAGATGTAGCTCGCGGTCTCCTCCTCCACCCCCCGCTCCACCGCGCCCTTGCGGAAGATCTCCCCCTGCTTCGCCATCTCCTCCGGCTTCTTCTTGCCCATGGCCCGGCGCAGCAGGTCGGCGCCCCCCAGGGAGTAGCCCGCCAGCACCTGGGCGATCTGCATCACCTGCTCCTGGTAGAGGATCACACCGTAGGTCGGCTTTAGGATCGGCTCCAGGTCCGGGTGGGGATAGGCCACCTTGGCGCGGCCGTGTTTGCGGTTGATGAAGTCGTCCACCATCCCGGACTGCAGGGGACCGGGGCGAAACAGGGCCACCAGGGCGGTGATGTCGTCGAAGCTGTCGGGCTGGAGCTTCTTGATCAGCTCCTTCATGCCGCGGGATTCCAGCTGGAACACGGCGGTGGTCTCGGCGCTCTTGAGGAGGCGGAACGAGGCCTCGTCATCCATGGGAATGGCGGTGATGTCGATCGCCTCCTGCCCCTGTTTGTCCCGCTCCGCGTTGACCGTCTTCAGCGCCCAGTCGACGATGGTGAGGGTGCGCAGGCCGAGGAAGTCGAACTTCACCAGCCCCACCTTCTCCACGTCGTCCTTGTCGAACTGGGTCACCAGGCCCTCGCCGTTGGCCTCGCAATAGAGGGGGGTGAAATCGGTCAGCAGGCCGGGGGAGATGACCACCCCGCCGGCGTGCTTGCCCGCATTCCTCGCGCACCCCTCCAGCTTCTTCGCCATGTCGATGAGCTCGCTCACCTCCTCGTCGCCGGCATAGGCCTGCTTCAGATCCTCGCTCTCCAGCAGCGCCTTGTCGAGGGTCATGCCGATCTCGAAGGGGATCATCTTCGCCACCCGGTCGGTAAAGCCGTAGGGGTGGCCGAGCACCCGGCCCACGTCGCGCACCACCGCCTTCGCCGCCATCGAGCCGTAGGTGATGATCTGGGAGACCGAGTCGCGGCCGTAGCGCCGCGCCACGTAGTCGATCACCTGGTCGCGCTTGTCCATGCAGAAGTCGACGTCGAAGTCGGGCATGGAGACGCGCTCCGGATTGAGAAAGCGCTCGAACAGCAGTTCGTGCTCGATGGGATCGAGATCGGTGATCTTGAGCGCATAGGCGACCAGGGAGCCGGCGCCGGAACCGCGTCCGGGACCGACCGGGATGTCGTTGTCCTTGGCCCACTGGATGAAGTCGGCGACGATCAGGAAGTAGCCGGGAAAGCCCATGCTGTTGATCACGTCCAGCTCCACCTGCAGACGGTCGTCATAGACCTTGCGCTTGTCGGACAATCCGGGATCTTGAGGATCGAGGATCCGCTGCAGCCGCCACGCCAGCCCCTTGCGCGATTCGGCGGCGAGAAACTCGTCGACGGTCATCCCCTCGGGAATGGGGAAATCGGGGAGAAAGTTCTGTCCCAGGGTCAAATCGATGGTGCAGCGCTTGGCGATCTCCAGGGTGTTCTCCAGCGCCTCGGGGATGTCGGAGAACAGCTCGGCCATCTCTTGCGGGGTGCGCAGATACTGTTCCTCGCTGTAGTTTCTCGGCCGCCTGGGATCGTCGAGGGTACGCCCTTCGTGAATACAGACCCGTATCTCGTGGGCGTCGAAATCCTCCGCCTGGAGGAAATGGACATCGTTGGTGGCCACCACGGGAACCCCGTAGTCCGCCGCCAGGGTCACGCACTCATGCAGGCAGCGCTCCTCGTCGGCGCGCCCGGTGCGATGCAGTTCCAGGTAGTAGCGGTCGCCGAACAGTTCCAGCCAATGGTTGAGCAGCCTTTCCGCCTCGACCTGGTTGCCCGCCAGCAGGGCGCGACCCACATCGCCATGTCGCCCGGCGGAGAGTGCAATCAACCCCTCCGTGTTGCCGTGGAACCAGTCGCGCTCCATCAGCGGACGTCCCAGGTGTTGTCCCTCGCGGTAGCTGCGCGAGACCAGCCGGGTCAGGTTCCTGTAGCCCACCTGGTTCTGCACCAGCAGCACCAGGCGGAAGGGGGTGTTGATATCCTCCGGATTTCTGATCCAGGCATCGACACCGGCGATCGGCTTGACCCCGGCGGCCAGTGCGGCCTGGTAGAAACGCACCAGGGCGAAGAGATTCGACTGATCGGTCAGGGCCACCGCGGGCATCCCTGCTTCGGCCACCTGCTTGACCAGGGGTTTGACCCGTACCAGGCCATCGACCAGGGAGTATTCGGAGTGTACCCGGAGATGAACGAAGGGGAATTCCATGGCTGCCTATTCTACCCCGAATCGGTCTCAGGTCATGAGCCCGGAATCATCTCCCGTGAGATAGCGCCCGAATCCGGGAATCAGCCGGTGATCCGCTTGACCGGACCGAAGCTGCGCCGATGTATCGGCGTAACGCCCAGGGCCTGAAGACCCGCCAGATGCTGTTTGGTCGGATAGCCCTTGTGGCGCGCGAGCCCGTAGCCGGGGTAGCGGCTGTCCAGTTCGACCATTTCCCGATCCCTGGCCACCTTGGCGATGATCGAGGCCGCGCTGATCGCCTCGACGGTTGCATCCCCGCCGACGACGGTCTCGACACTGCAGGCCAGTTGCGGGGCGTGCCTGCCGTCCACCAGGGCCAGGCCGGGCATCGAGGGCAGTCCCTCCACCGCCCGCTTCATCGCCAACAGGCTTGCCTGCAGGATGTTGATGCGATCGATCTCCTCCACTTCCGCCCGCCCCAGGGACCAGCTGTGGGCCTGTTGCTTGATCAGCACAGAGAGCGCCTCACGGCGTCTTTCGCTCAACTTCTTGGAGTCGGCCAGGCCTTCGATGGGGCGCTGCGGATGGAGTATCACCGCGGCGGCGACGACAGGTCCCGCCAATGGGCCCCTGCCCACCTCATCAACGCCCGCAATCAGGGTAAAGGTCTTTGACATGGTTAGTTCATTAACACCGAGCAACGAAATTGAACACTGATGAAATACAGCTCAAGCGCTGACGGATTCCATTATCTCCAGGGCAAGCTGCTTTCGGTCAACCTTGCCGTTCGGGTTGGTTGGGAGAGCGCTTCGAAAAATGATCTCCGCCGGCATCATGTAGCTCGCCAGGCGCTGTTTGCACTCATCCAGCAGAAGCTTTTCCGTCACCTCCACCCCGTTCTTGGGTATCGCCACGAGCACGATCGACTGGCCGATCGTGGTGTGAGGTATACCCAGCGCAACCGCCTCGGAGACCAGGCCCGAGCGGTAGAATATCTCTTCAATCTCATTCGGGCTGACCCGGTAGCCCAAGGTTTTGATCAAATCGTCATCCCTTCTCAGGAAATAGAGATAGCCTTCACTGTCCTGCTTGACGATGTCCCCCGACCAGACCGCTATCTCTTCCCCCGGGATGGCGTCAACCCGGTTGGGTATGGGGCGAAAGCGCTGCCCGGTGGCCTCGACGTCGTTCCAGTAGCCCATGGCCACCAGCGACCCCCGATGCACCAGTTCACCGGGTTCATCCGCGGCGCAGGGGCTACCATCGCTTCTCAGCACCAGCACCTCCGCGTTAGGGATCGCCTTGCCGATCGAGGTGGGCCGTTTCTCGATCTGCTCCGGCGGCAGGTAGGTCGAGCGGAAGGCCTCGGTGAGCCCGTACATGAGATAGATCTCCGTCTTCGGCAGCATCTGCCGCAGCAGTTCCGTTGTCTCGACCGGCACCACGCCCCCCGAACTGGTGATATAGCGCAGGTTCGCCGCGGCCTCGGCGGGCCAGGGCAATTCGACCAGCAGATTCCACAACGGCGGCACCGCGGCCAATCCGGTGATCCGCTCCTGGGCCAGGGTATTGAGCACCTCCATGGGCAGCAGATAGTTGATCAAGACGACAGAGGCACCGACCAGAAAGGCGGTCGTCAACTGGCTCATACCGTAGTCGAAGCTGAGCGGAAGCACCGCCAGGATCCTGTCCGAGGGGCCGTTGTTCAGGTATTGGGCAACACTCTTCGCGCCGGTCACCATATTGCGATGGGAGAGAATCACCCCCTTCGGGTCGCCGGTGCTGCCCGATGTGTAGATCAGCGAGACCATATCCGAGTCGATGACGCGATGAACCCGACTGGATAGCGGGGAGGCGATCAACTCATCCCATGGGATCAAGCGCTGGGCGTGCATCTCCACGTCTTCGCTGTCGACGCCGTCGGTCAGGATCACGCTCTGCAAATCGACGCAATACCCAAGCGCCGCATTCAGCGCCCGGCACTTGCCCTGGGTGGTAATCAGGACCTTGGCCTCGCAGTCGAGCAGGATATGCGATACCTGATGGGACTTCAGCGCAGGATTGATCGGCACGAACACCGCACCGGCAGCGGAGGCGGCGAAGATGGCGATGACATTCTCCAGGCACTTCGGCAGGTAGATCGCGATTCGGTCCTGCTTCTCAACTCCGATGTCGATCAGTGCCCGCGAAAGATGTTCTGTCCGTTCCGCCAGTTCGGCATAGGTCAGGGTCGACGATTTGTATTTTAGGGCCGTCTGCGAAGGTGAGCGGGAAGCGGATTCGAAGATCAGATCGTGGAGTAGTTCAGCCATCGTTAACTAGTAGGTGTCCCTGCCGCGGGTGGATTAACGCGCTCATCTGTTTCCAACAAAGTGACAATAAGAGCAAAAAAATCCCTCCCTGTCTAATCGATTATTTATAGCCTGTCGGATTGTCACCGGGAAGTTGACAACTAGCCGCTATCGGGCCTGTCGACAGCCCTCAACATCGCCAAAACCGCATCGGCTGCAGCCTCTGCTGCATTTTTACGCAGCCTCTCGTGAATCGCCAGATAGGCCTGCTTGATCTGATTACAGCGGCCCGGATTCTCGAGCAAGTCCAACAGGGCCCGGCCCATGCTTTCGGGCTTGCACGCCTCCTGCACAAACTCGGGGGCATAGGGCTGGTCGGAAAGGAGGTTTGCCATTGCCACATGGGGTGTTTTCAGCAGTTTAAGGCGACGAATCAGCCAGACCGTGAGTGGTGACAGGCGGTAGGCCACCACCATGGGGCGTTTCAAGAGCAGGGTTTCAAGGGTAGCGGTACCCGACGCGGTCAACACCGCATCCGCTGAACTGATCGCCTCCCTCGATCTGCCCTCCACAAGCCTCACCGGCAGTTCGGGTGCGGTTGCCTCGATCTGCTCCTGGAAAAGCTGCATCAGCTGTGGATTTACCATCGGTGCGACAAACTGCAGTTCCGGCTTGTGTCGCTGCAGCCAGCGTGCGGTCTGCAGGAATACCGGGCCAAGCCTGCTCACCTCGCTGCCCCGGCTACCGGGCAGCAGGGCAACCACGGGGCTCTCCCTGTCAAGCCCCAAATCGCTCCTGACCGCGGCGGGATCGGCCGCCTGCAGTGGTATCTGGTCCGCGAGGGGATGCCCCACATAGACCGCAGGAACCTCGTGGCGAAGCAGGAAATCGACCTCGAACTCGAACAGACAAAGCATCAGGTCAACCGCCTGGCGAAGTCGTTTCACCCGTCCCTGACGCCAGGCCCAGACCGTGGGACTGACAAAGTGCGCCGTCCTTATACCCGCCGCCTTGAGCCTGGTCTCCAGCGCCAGGTTGAAATCCGGGGCATCCACGCCCACTACCAGATCGGGGGGATCGGCAAGAAAGTGGGCTGCCAGTTCGCTGCGTGTACGCAGCAGTCCGGGGAGATGCTGTATCACCTCTACCAATCCCATCACGGGATCCATCCTGGCAAGTGAGCGGCATCCAGCCGCCTCCATCAACGGCCCGGTCAAGCCCGTGAACTCGATATCCGCCTGGCGGGCGCGCAGGGCGAGGATCAGCGCCGCCGCCAACTGATCACCCGACACCTCATTGGCCAGAATGCCGATTCTCAGGGGTCTCTGTGATGGCGACTTCTGCATAGGCGGGGATCGTAATCCAAGGGCGCTGAGGACCCTTTCCCTAACGCAAGATACCTCGGCCCTTGATTCTTAGAAACGCGGAAAGGGTCTCGAGCTCCGGGGTGTCACCCACCATGGCATCGATACCATCCCTCGCCTCTTCCAGGCGTTTGTTGGCATGATAGATGAGCTTATAGGCGCGCTTGATCTGCTGAATTGTCTCCTTGCCGAAACCTCGTCGGCTCAGCCCCTCGCGGTTGATCCCATGGGGTTTGGCGGGTTGTCCCGATGCCATGACATAGGGGGGCAGATCCATACCGATCGCGGAGCCCATCCCGGAGAAGCTGTGAGCCCCTATGCGGCAAAACTGGTGCACATTGGTAAATCCGCCGAGTATGGCATGCCGATCGATTCGCACATGGCCGCCCAGGGAGGCGGCGTTGGCCATGATGATATGGTCGTCCAGGATACAGTCGTGGGCCACGTGGATATAGGCCATCAGCAGGTTGTCATTACCGATTCGCGTCACCCCCCGATCCTGTACCGTGCCGCGATGGAGGGTGGCGAATTCGCGAATGGTGTTGCGATCTCCGATCTCCAGCCCGGTCGGCTCGCCGGCGTACTTCATATCCTGGGGGTCTTCGCCTATCGAGGCGAACTGGTAGATTCGGTTATCCCTGCCTATTCGGGTCGCCCCCCTGATCACCACATGCGGACCGATCACGGTACCCGCGCCGATGGTGACGCCTTCGCCGATGATGGAGAAGGGTCCGACACTGACCCCCTCCTCGAGTTGGGCACCCGGATCGATAACTGCGCGCGGATCGATCAGTTGCCTATCTCCCGTGCCGTGCACATGATCTCCGCAGTGGCTACGGTTCTGTCTTCGACCATCGCGGAACAGGTAAAAAAGCCTATACCCCGCTTCATCTTGTTCTGCACGACCTCGATGATCAGCTGGTCGCCCGGCTCCACCTGTTGTTTGAAACGCGCCTTATCGATGCCGACGAAGAGATAGATGGTGGTCTCATTCACCGTTTCCGGGTTTGATTCCATGGCCAGCAGGCCGGTCGCCTGGGCCATCGCCTCCACGATCAGCACACCCGGCATCACCGGCTGGATGGGGAAATGACCGTTGAAAAAGGGTTCGTTGTAAGTGACATTTTTCAGTGCCAACAGGCGGCTGTCCTTCTCGTATTCGAGCACCCGATCGATCAGGAGGAAAGGATAGCGGTGCGGAAGCAGGCTCAGCACCTTGTTGATATCCATTGCGATCAAACCACCCTCCTGTTAGAAAACAGTGTCATCATCTCAACCGTCCTCAACAGGTCGCTTGGATGCTTTTTTTAGTAATTTCATATCTTTAGCCAATGACTCCAGTTTTCGGAGCCGGGCGACCATGCGTCTCCAGGCCGCATTCTCCATGGCGGGCAGATTGCCACTGTAATAGCCCGCCTTGGCGAATGAGCGGGTCACCAGGGTCGCCGCTGAAAAGTGCACATTATCACCTATCGTCAGATGACCCACCAGACCCGTCTGTCCGCCGATGGTGCAGTGGTCCCCGATCTTGGTTGATCCGGCCACCGCGGAGCAGCCCGCCATGGCCGTATGCCGTCCTATTTCAACGTTGTGGGCAATCTGAATCAGGTTGTCGAGCTTAACGCCGTCGTGCAGGACCGTGTCCTCCAGGGCACCGCGGTCGATGGTGGTGTTGGCGCCGATCTCCACGTCGTCGCCAACGCGCACCCGACCCAATTGAGGCACCTTGATCCAGCGCCCGTCCTCATTCGCCAGGCCGAAGCCGTCCGCACCCAGCACCGCCCCGGGATGGATCAGGCAGCGCCGACCCAGAAGGGTGTCGCGGCAGAGGGTTACATTGGCCACCAGACGTGAATCGGCGCCGATCGAGCAATCCTCCTCGACCACGCAACCGGGTCCCAGATAGACACCCGATTCGATCCTTACCCCCTCCCCGATCACCGTACAGGGTCCGATCCAGGCGCTGTCGTCAATGCTGGCGGTTTCGCTCACTACCGCTGTGGGATCGACGCCGGGGGTGAAGGATCTGCGCGGAAACAGCTTGTCAGCGGCCCTGGCATAGGCAAGATAGGGATTGTCGGAGATCAGTGCGGCAACCGGACAGTCGGTTGCATCCCTGTCGTGGAGGATCACCGCGGAAGCACGGGTGGCGGGAAGGTAGCGACGATAGGCGCTGTTGCTGAGGAAACTCAACTCGCCCGGTTTCGCGGCCTGCAGGGTACCCACGCCGGTAATGCTCGTCTCCGGATCACCCAGCAGTTTCGCCCCGACGGCCTCGGCCAGGTCTCCAAGACGGGTTCCGGAGGATCTTGAAACCACCTTATTCCGCTTTCAGTTGACGCAGCTTTTCCAGCACCTTATCGGAGATGTCGATCTTTTTACTGTGATAGATGACGCCATCAGATACGATAAGGTCAATGTTCTCGCTTTTACCCACTTCCTGGATCACCTCGCGCACCTGCTGACGGAGCTTCTTGAACTCCTCGTTCTGGCGCAGGTTGAGATCCTCGCGGAACTCGGTCTGGGCGTTTTTCAACTTGCGGCTGCGGTTGAGGATATCCCGCTCCAGCCGCTTGACCTCCGATTCGCTCATCACCGAACCGTCTCTTTGCAGCTTCTCTTCAAGCTGTTTCAGCTGTTTTTGCGAGGCGAGCAGATCCTTCTCCCGGCGTGAAAACTCGGTCTGCAGCCGCTCCCTCGCATTTTTGAATTGCGGCGACTCCTCGAGGACTTTTTTTGAATTCACGTAGCCGATCCGATACTCCTCGGCTGCGACGCTGCAGGTCAAAAACAGACCCAAGGTAAAGGCAAGTAATATATGTCTTAGCAAATTCACCCAATAACTCCCTATTTGATTAGAAACCACCACCAATTCTGAATTGAAGGTTCTTTATATCGTCACCCTCTTCCTCCTTGATCGGGTAGCCCCAGCTGAACGAGAGGGCCCCCACGGGTGAAAACCAGGATAACATCAGACCGGTGGAAGCCCTAAACAGGTCCCATTCGACCTCCTCACCGCCCTCCAGATCGAAGACATTTCCGACGTCGACGAAGAAACCGGCACGCACTGTATCCTTGAACTCATCACCAAAAGCGGGGAAGAGTAGTTCCATCTGACCGACGATTCTAGCATTTGCTCCCAATGCATCATCCTGGGAATCCTGAGGACCCAGGGTATTCTCCTCGAAACCCCTCACAGAACCGATGCCGCCGGCAAAAAAGTTGCGGAAAAACGGCAGTTCGTCGTCTTCCCCGTAGCCTTCGCCATAACCCAGTTCGCCGTTCAGTTTCAGGGTCAAGGCATTGGTCAGCTGGAAATAGTGGGCGTTGTTGTACCTGACGCGATAGTACTGCAGATCACTGCCGGGGATGTTGGTCTCGATGGAGAAGACCTGCCGTCCGCCCCGGTTGGGGAAGATGGCGCGATCCCGGGTGTCGTGGATCCAGCTGCCCACCAGCTCGAAATCATCGAACTCATCGCCGTTGGTGTCGATGAATTCCATGATCTCGTCGGAAGGCGAAGAACCCAGGAAAAAGGTTGTGCGTTCATAGGCCAGACTGAATCTGAGACGGTCGAATTCGGTCAAGGGGATGCCGAAATGGACCCCCAGGCGTCCGACGTCGGTAGAGTAGCGGGATATATTCAGCTCCGAGAAGTCGGTTTCCCGATAGCTCAGTTCATAGCCCTGGCTCACACCATCGATGGTGTAGTAGGGATTGGTGTAGGAGAGGGAGAGCTTCTTCGTGGCCTCACTGGTATCGAAGCCCGCGCTGAAGCGGTTCCCGGTGCCGAGAAAGTTGTTTTCGCTGATGCTGGCGTTGAAGATGACGCCCTGGGTCTGGGTAAAACCGACGCCGGCGCTGAATTGTCCCGATGCGGCCTCGGTGACCGCAATGTTGACATCGACCTGGTCGGTGGAACCGGGTACCGCGGGGGTCTCCATGTTGACCTCGCTGAAATAGCCCAGACGCTGCAGCCGCTCGCGGGAGAGCCGGGTCTTCTCGCCGGAGAACCAGGCGGATTCCATCTGTCGCAACTCCCTGCGCAGCACCTCATCGCGGGTGTTGGTGTTGCCGGAAATATTGATATAGCGGACATAGACCCTCTTCCCCGGGTCGACGAAGAAGGTGATAGCCACCTCGCGCTTCTCCCGGTCGATGTCGGGGATGGTGTTGACATTGGCGAATGCATAGCCCACGTCGGAGTAGTGCCGGTTCAGTCTGTCCGCGCTGGCGGTCAGCTTTTTACGCGAGAAGACCGATCCCCGTCTGAGGTGAATCAAGGGGAAGAGCTCCTCGGGTTCAATCTCCAGCTCCCCCGCCAGCTTGATGTCGCTGAGAGTGAAGACATCACCCTCGTCGACCACCACGGTGATGTAGATATCCTGCTTGTCCGGGGTGATGGAGACCTGGGTCGACTCGATCTTGAAGTCGATAAAACCCCGGTCGAGATAGAACGAGCGCAGGGTCTCCAGATCCCCGGAAAGCGCCTGCTTGGAGTATTTGTCGCGGTTGGAGAAGACGGCATACCAGGAGGGCACCCCGAGTTCGAACTCATCCAGCAGCTCGTCGTCATCAAAGGCCTGATTGCCGATGATATTGATGTGCTTGATTCGCGCGGTCAGGCCCTCCGAGATCTCGATCCCCAGACCGACACGGTTTCGCTCCAGCGGGGTGACCGTGGATTTGATCTTGATGCCGTATTTACCCCGTGCGAAGTATTGGCGATTGAGCTCCTGCTCGACCTTTTCGAGCAGCGCCCGCTTGAACACCCTGCCCTCGGCAAGACCGATATCCTTTAATCCCGCCATCAGGGGCTCAGTATCCAACTCCTTGTTTCCACTGATATTTATTTCAGCAATCGCAGGGCGTTCGCGGACGAACACAATCAGGACATTCTCATCCCGCTCGAGCCGTATATCCTTGAAAAAGCCAGTTTTGTAGAGGGTCCGGATGATCTGCGCGCTATTGCCCAGATCGACCAGGTCCCCGGTCTTGATCGGCAGATAATTGAATACCGTTCCGGCCGAGATGCGCTGCAGTCCCTCTACCCGTATGTCCTCCACCACGAAGGCGGCGCTCTGCTGGGTGATCAAGAGCCCACCCATCAGAGTCAGGAGGGCAAGAATCCGGGAAAATAGAGGCATTATCTGTAGCTACAACTCTGTTTTTTCATATTATCCGTTCCGGGCTCTGCATCCACAGAACGATTTCGGTGGCGAAACAGCGCGTTAGTATAAGGGATTAGCTCAGGATATCGATAGCCCTTTGTCCCATCCATGGCCCCCCTATCCAGCCGCAACGGCCCCGGCTAGCCGAGAAAACGGTTAATATCGACATAGAAGGCAAGACTCATGATCGCCAACAGTATCAACAGGCCGATTTTCTGGCCCTGTTCCATGAACCGATCCGACAGCGGACTGCCCTTGATCCCTTCGATGAGGAAGAAAAAGAGGTGCCCCCCATCCAGGACGGGAATAGGCAGCAGGTTCAACACACCCAGGCTGATACTCACAATGGCGAGAAATTTGAGAAAATAGCTTACCCCGTAGCTTGCCGACTTACCGGCGGAATCGGCAATCGATATCGGGCCGCTGAGATTCTTCACCGAGACTTCGCCGATAATCATCTTGCCCAGCATCTTCAGCATCAGCAGGGAGAGATCCCAGGTCTTGTAGAGTGAATGGCCGATTGCCTCGACGGGTCCGTATTTGACCACGGCCCGATAGTCGTCCATCAGGTTATCGGGCACGCTGACGCTCGCACCGATACGGCCATAGCGCTCACCGGCATCCTCCACCAGCGCAGGGGTGACGACCAGCAGCATGTAATTGCCGTCGCGATCGACCTCCAGATCCAGGGCCTGGCCTGGACGCTGACGCACATAATCGACCCAATCGCTCCAATCCGCCACTTCGATGCCGTCGACAGTGACGATACGGTCCCCAGGCAGGATGCCGGCCTCGGCCGCCGGCTCCCCATTCAGCACCTCACCGATGACCGGCGGTAGGGTGGGACGATCGGGTGAGAGGCCGAGGTTCTGCAGCAGCATCCCGTCCTCCGACATCTTGGTAAGCCCCTGGCTCGGCAGTAGATAGGCCTGTTCATCTCCGGCCTGGTCGCGCACCCGAATCGGCAGGCTGCCGCTGTCGAGGGCCTCGGAGAGGATGACATAGACCACGCTCTCCCAGGTCGGGGTGGGCTTGTCCGCTACCGCCAGGATCTCATCACCTGGCTCGAATCCCACCTGCTCCGCGATGGAACCGCTCTTCACCTCGCCCACCATCGGTTTGAGGCCGGTATCGCCGGTGACGAAGATGAGCCAGAAGGCGAGGATGGCGAAGAGAAAATTGAACAGTGGTCCAGCAACCACGATGGCGCTGCGCACGCGCAGTGACTGGCGGTTGAACGCCCGATGCCGCTCCCCGTCATCCACCGGCGCTTCGCGTTCGTCCAGCATCTTCACATAGCCGCCCAGGGGAATGGCGGCAATCACATATTCCGTGCCGTCCGCCGCCCCGGTGCGCCGCCACAGGGCGCGGCCAAAGCCGATGGAAAAGCGCAGCACCTTGACACCCAGTTTACGCGCGACCCAGAAGTGACCGAACTCATGCACCGCAATCAAGATTGCCAGGGCGACGATAAAGGAGATGATCGTGAAGAGTAGTGAATTCATAGGTAGCAATCAGCCTATTCCGCTGCTTAAGACCCTATTTTGCACGACTTGTTCCGCAATCGCCCGTCCTTCCCCGTCGATGGCGAGCAGGGTATCGAGATCCTCGACGCGCTGTACCGGCATCCTCTGCAGGGTTTCGTCCACCACCCTGGCAATCTCGGTGAATGCCAGGCGTTGCGAGAGGAAGGCATCCACCGCCACCTCATTGGCCGCATTGAGGACCACGCTTGCCGTACCACCGGCCTGAATTGCCCGATAGGCAAGCTCCAGGCAGGGATAGCGCCGCAGATCGGGCTGCTCAAAGTCGAGCTGCGCGACCTCGAACAGATTGAGGCTGTCGACCCCCGAGGAGATGCGCTGCGGCCATGCCAGGGCGTGGGCAATCGGCGTCCGCATATCCGGATTGCCGAGCTGGGCCAGTACCGAACCGTCCACGTACTCCACCATCGAATGGATGATACTCTGCGGATGGAGAACCACCTCGATCTCTTCCGCCCTGGCGCGAAACAGCCAGTGGGCCTCGATGACCTCCAATCCCTTGTTCATCATGGTAGCGGAATCGACCGAGATTTTGCGCCCCATCTCCCAGTTCGGATGGGCGCAGGCCTGGGCCGGGGTTACCGTTGCCAACTGCTCCAGGGGGGTGGTGAGGAAAGGACCACCGGATGCGGTCAGCAGGATGCGCTTGACGCCCCCCGATGGCAGATCGCCATCGCCACCGGTTGGCAGGCACTGAAAGACGGCATTGTGTTCACTGTCGATGGGCAGGATCTCCGCGCCGTGGGCCGCCACTTCCTTCATAAACAGACTGCCTGCAACCACCAGGGCCTCTTTATTCGCCAGCAGCAGGCGCTTTCCCGCCCGTACCGCCGCCAAAGCCGGCAGCAGACCGGCGGCACCCACAATTGCCGCCATCACGATATGCGCAGCGGGCATGGAAGCGGCGATCTCCAGCCCCCTCAACCCGGACAGTACCTCGGTGGTGATACCCCTGTCGTTCAAGCCCTTCGCCAGCCGGTTGGCGGCATCGGTATCGGCCATTACCGCGATCTCCGGTCTGAATTGCTCGCATTGCAGCAACATACCCTCCACATCGCGGTTCGCGGTCAGGGCGACGACACGATACCTGTCTCCGTGCCTGGCCAGGACATCCAGCGTGCTCAGGCCGATGGAACCGGTGGATCCAAGCACGGTTATACCCTTCATGACACCTCTCCCAGCAACATCAAACCAAACAGAAATACCGGTGCGGCCGCCGTGAGGCTGTCGATACGGTCCAGCATGCCGCCATGGCCGGGCAGTAAGCTGCCACTGTCCTTCACACCCTGTTGACGCTTGATCAGGCTTTCAAAAAGATCCCCTACTACGGATGCCAGCATGGTGACCACGCAGAGCAGTATCAACAGCAATGCCTGGGTAAGCCCTCCAGCCAACCAGTGAGCAAGGACGAACCCGCATATCAGGGAGCCCGCGACTGCGCCATACACACCCTCCCGTGTCTTTCCCGGGCTCACCCTGGGGGCAAGCCTGTGCCTGCCCCAACGATGCCCGGCAAAATAGGCCCCCACATCCGCGCTCCAGATCAGAATCAACACGAACAGCAGGAGGCCCGGACCGGTCTGTGGAATACGGTGCAGTGAAACTATCGCGAGCCATGCGGGTAGCAGGACAACAAAACCCTCGGCTGCCCGAAGCGGTATCCTGAAGGGTTGTTGTCGATCGGGATGATAGCTTGCCAGGCGCCATAGCGCAGTCAGCCACCAGATCACGGAGATCAGGATGACTCCCGGCACCCAGGGCGGCGGCAGAAAAATGTAGCTTGCCGCCAGACAGATCAACAGCAATAGTAGATAGAGGCCCTGAAGCTGGATCCTGTCAATACCGCTCAGTCTCGCCCACTCATAGCCGCCCACCGCTACCACCAAACCCAGAATAAGCGCCAGGTAGCCATTGGGCAACAACAACACTGCGGCGATGACCAAAGGCGCAAGTATCAGAGCGGTGATGACGCGCTGTTTAAGCATGGCTGGATTGGCTGCCGGTTATCTCGACAGCGAAGCGGATCCTGCGACGCCCTGCCCGGTAGTAGTCGAAAGAAGCGCGATCACAGGGTATATGCATCTGATCGTCTATCCCTAAGAAGCTTCTGCCGTCCGATCTTGTACTTGCTCACCGGTTCGGCCAAATCGCCGCTGGCGGCTGGAAAAGTCGTGCAGCGCCTCTTCCAGGGCCTTGCGGTTGAAATCGGGCCAAAGCATATCGCTGAAATAGAGTTCCGTGTAGGCACACTGCCAAAGCAGAAAATTACTGATCCGTTTCTCGCCACCGGTTCTGATAAACAGATCCGGTTCCGGGACATCGGCAAAGCAGAGATGCCGGGAGAACTGCTCTTCGTCGATCTGTTGCGGCGCTATTTTTCCCAATTGCACCTGTTCGGCCAACCGTTTGGCCGCCTGGGCGATGTCCCAGCGACCGCCATAGTTGGCCGCCACCTGCAGCAGCAGACCCTGGTTGTTTTCCGTTTGCCGCTCGGCCTCTTCTATCTGTTGCTGCAGATTATCCGCGAAGGCGTTGCGATCGCCGATCACTCTGAGCTTGACATGGTTGCGTTCGAGACGGCGCACCTCTTTCTTCAGCGACCTCATGAACAGGTCCATGATGAGATTGACCTCCTTTTGAGGCCGCTGCCAATTCTCGCTGCTGAAGGCGAAGAGAGTAAGTACCGGAATCTGTAGCTCGACACAGACCTCGACCACGCCGCGAACCGCCTCGACACCCGCGGGATGACCGGCATAGCGGGGTAGCCCACGCTTCTTCGCCCAACGGCCGTTACCATCCATGATGATTGCGATATGCTGGGGCAAGCGCTTGTCTACAGATCCAGACTCCTTTGCCGTGCCGTTTGTCATTGCCCTAGAATCCCCAGCTGAAAGTTGAATAGAGTCCTGGTCGCATTGATGTCATGAAAACCGGTTCGGTGCAGATGGGCTTCAGAAGTTGGGAGTTCGGGGAATCGCGGCATTCAACTGTGGGTTGCCAACTAACCCTGTCACGATGAACCGGGCAGTGCCGCTAGATCTCCATGAGATCCTTTTCCTTCTCACCCAACAATTCGTCGACCTGTTTGATGTGCTGGTCGGTCAGGCCCTGGATAACCTCCTGGCCGCGTCGCTCTTCATCCTCTGAAATCATCTTCTCCTTTACCAGATCCTTGAGATCGTGGTTGGCATCGCGACGAATGTTTCGTATCGCCACCTTAGCACCTTCCGCCTCATGGCGCACGACACGGATCAGGTCTTTGCGCCGCTCTTCGGTCAAGGGCGGCATAGGAACCCGGATAACCGTTCCCGCACTCATTGGATTGAGGCCCAAATCGGAAGTGAGAATCGCCTTCTCGACTACCGATACCATCGTCTTTTCCCAGGGAACCACAGTCAGTGTCCGCGCATCCTCGACGTTGATGTTGGCAACCTGACTGATCGGAACTTCAGAACCGTAATAGTCGACTCTTATATGGTCCAGAAGACTGGGGTGCGCCCTTCCGGTGCGCACTTTGGCCAGTTCGTGGACCAAAGACTCAACACTCTTTCCCATACGGGTATTAGCATCACTCTTAATGTCGTCTATCATCTCAGCCACCCTTTGCCACTAGTGAACCGATCTCCTCGCCCCGCATCAAGCGCATCAGAGCACCGGGATCGTTGATATTCATGATGCGTAGCGGCATCTCGTTGTCCCGGCATAGGACGATCGCCGTCGCATCCATCACCTGCAGGTTTTCCGCCAATGCACGATCATAAGTCAATTGGGGATAAAAGACAGCCTGTGAGTCCTTCACCGGATCTGCCGAATAGACACCATTGACCTTGGTCGCCTTGATCATCAGCTCGGCCCTTATCTCCACTGCGCGAAGACTGGCTGCCGAATCGGTGGTGAAATAGGGATTGCCGGTGCCCGCGGCCAAAATCGCCACTTGACCCTCATCGAGGGCCTTTCTGGCCCCTCTGGCGGTGAATGTCTCGCAGACATCGGGCATATCCAGCGCTGAAAAGACCATGGCACCGACATCGATTCGCGACAGCGCATCCTGCATCGCCAGCGAATTCATCACCGTGGCCAGCATCCCCATGTGATCGCCGCGGACCCTGTCGAATCCGCCCTCCGCCAGGCCCGCGCCACGGAAAATGTTGCCGCCGCCGATCACCAATCCGATCTGGACCCCCGCATTGACCAGTTCCCTGATCTCTTCGGATACCCGCCGGATAACAGCCGGGTCGATACCGAAATCCCCTCCTCCCATGAGGGCCTCGCCGCTGAGTTTCAGCAATATGCGTTGGCAGATCAGATCAGTCATCGACAGCCTTATCCCGGTTACATCTTTGCCTGCGCCATAACCTCTTCGGCAAAATTCTCCTGCTTCTTCTCAATGCCCTCACCGACTTCGAATCGGGTGTACTGGGCAATCGAGGCAGATTTGCTCTTCAGCAGTTTTTCCACCGTGATATCGGGGTCCTTGACGAAGGCCTGGCCAAGCAGGGTGTTCTCGGCCAGGTACTTGCGCATCCGGCCATCCACCATTTTGGCGATAATCTCATCCGGCTTGCCGCTCTCCTTCGCCTGGGCGGTGACAATGTCGCGCTCTTTGTCGAGCAGATCCTGTGGCATCTGATCCGCTGAGAGACAGATAGGATTGGTGGCGGCGATATGCATCGCCAGATCCTTGCCGAGTTCCTCATCACCGCCTTCGAGCTCAATCACGACGCCGATACGAACTCCGTGCTGATAGCTGGTGAGCTTGCCGCCGCCGGCCCGGATGCGGGTAAAACGACGTACGTTCATGTTCTCGCCAAGCTTCGATATCAGCGCTTCGCGGGCCTGATTGACTGTTGTCTCCTCACCCTCGTGCAAGGGCTGTTCCATAAGCATCGCCACATCATCGGCCCCGCCCGCCAACACGCGCTCGGCCACTGCCTTTGCGAACGAGGTGAAGTTCTCGTCTTTGCCGACAAAGTCGGTTTCACAGTTGACTTCGAGCATTGCCGCTTCGCTGCAGTCGTTACTGAAGCTGGTCACAATTACACCTTCAGCGGCGATGCGCCCGGCCTTTTTGGCCGCTTTGGCCTGACCGGATTTCCGCATCTGTTCAATGGCGGCATCTATATCGCCATCGGTTTCAACCAGTGCCTTTTTGCACTCCATCATGCCTGCGCCGGTACGTTCGCGCAGTTCCTTAACCAGAGAGGCTGTAATCGCCATAGTCTGTCTACCCTTAATTTATATAACTGAAATACGTTAGTTGTGGATACCGCAGCGATTCGGCAAGCGTCTATCGCCAGCCGGCGTACCCGATCCTTTGAGGATTCAGGAACCGCCCTCCGATACCTCGACAAACTCTTCGTTGCTATCGCCGGCAACCATGTTCGCAGCACTCGCCCGACCTTCGAGAATGGCGGCTGAAGCCCCCTGTACGTAGAGCTGAATGGCGCGAATCGCATCATCGTTGCCGGGGATCACGTAGTCGATGCCGTCCGGGTCGTTATTGGTGTCCACCACCCCGATGACGGGAATTCCCAGCTTACTTGCCTCGGCCACAGCATTCTTCTCATGACCCACATCGATAATAAAAAGTGCATCCGGCAGGCCGTTCATGTCCTTGATGCCACCCAGGCTGCGCTCCAGCTTTTCCAGCTCCCTGCTCAGGCCAAGCGCCTCCTTCTTGCTGAAGCGCTGTTCGACGCTGCCATCCTCGAACATGGCCTCCAGCTCCTTGAGACGCTTGATCGACTGCTTGATGGTCTTGAAATTGGTCAGCATGCCGCCCAACCAGCGGTGGTTGACGAATGGCATGGCGCAACGATCCGCCTCTTCGCGAATCACCCCCTGGGCCGCCCGCTTGGTGCCGACGAAGAGGACTTTACCGCCGTTGGCGGAGAGGGATCCGATGAAGTTCATCGCATCCTTGAACAGTGGCATGGTCTTCTCAAGATTGACGATATGAATCTTGTTCCGATGGCCAAAGATGTATGAACCCATCTTGGGGTTCCAATAGCGGGTCTGATGTCCGAAATGCACGCCAGCCTCAAGCATCTGGCGCATTGATACTTCACTCATGAGTGGCTCCTGATTGTATCGGGTTGTACCTCCACATATCCCATGATCCAACCATAAGACTCTGATTTATAAGTAATATATACTTAAAATCACGATATCCTACGGCACCCAGGCCCATGTGACGATATGTGTGTGTCGTTTGTCGCCGCGATTACCATGTAGTCACAGCGGAATTAGCTGGCCGAAGCGTTTGCGATTCGGCGGGGCGTTTTATACCATAACCTGCTTGTTGCGACAAACGCGCCACACCCCCCGAACCGCTTCAATTCCCCGGATTTTCAAACATTTTCAGATGGGTATCACAATAAAAACTGCAGCTGAGATCGCAAAAATGCGCGTCGCCGGAAAACTGGCGGCAGAGGTATTGGAGATGATCGCCCCCCATGTTCAGCCGGGGATCACCACCCTCGAACTGGACAAAATATGTCACGACTACATTGTCAATGAACAGGACGCCATCCCCGCGCCTCTCAACTACCGCGGTTTTCCCAGGTCGATCTGCACCTCGGTCAACCAGGTTGTCTGCCACGGTATACCCAGCGAGAAGCGGCTGAAAAAAGGGGATATCGTCAACATTGACATTACCGTCATCAAGGATGGCTTCCATGGCGATACCAGTAAGATGTTCAGCGTCGGACAGCCCTCCGTCTTGGCCAAACGGCTGGTCGAAGTCACCCAGCAGGCGCTCTGGATCGGTATCAAGCAGGTCAGACCGGGATGCCGCCTGGGCGATATCGGGCACGCCATCCAGACCCATGTCGAGAGCTACAACTACTCCATCGTGCGTGAATATTGCGGGCACGGTATCGGACGTGAATTCCATGAGGATCCGCAGGTGCTCCACTATGGTCAAGCGGGCACCGGGGCAGAGCTGCGGCCGGGGATGTGCTTTACCATTGAGCCCATGGTGAATGCCGGCAAACAGCAGGTAAAACTCAAACCCGACGGCTGGACGGTCGTCACCAAGGACCGCAGCCTCTCGGCACAGTTCGAACACACTATACTGGTCAAGGATGATGGTTTTGAGGTGCTTACATTACGCGATGAAGAACAAGGTAAAGTCCCATGAAACGAAGTCGAACTGATTAAGCGATGATCGACTTCTCATCCTTGAATCAGGCATTCGCAGAGGATGGCTCGCCCATTCAACCCTGCAAGGTTATTCTGAAACACTATACGGAAGGGGCCAAACAGCGCTTCTCAACCGGCCAGACGCCGATCAGCAAGCTGGTCGCCGAGCGCGCCCTGTTGATGGATGAAATCCTGGTCCGCGTCTGGAACCGCATCTTTGCTCCCTCCATCGAGGCCTGCCTGGTAGCGGTCGGCGGCTATGGGCGCGGTGAACTCCATCCGGCATCCGACATCGATCTGCTGATCCTACTCGACAATGAAGATCTGTTTGAATCATTCAAGGAGTCACTCGAACAGTTTCTAACCCTCTTGTGGGACATAGGACTGGATGTCGGGCACAGCGTTCGCACCATTGACGACTGCGTTCGCGAGGCTGATCAGGATATTACGGTAATGACCAATCTGATCGAGTCACGGCGACTTGTGGGTTCGAGCAGGTTGTTTGATGAAATGCTAGAGGCCACAGGCCCTGAACGGATGTGGAACAGCCACGATTTTTTCGAGGCCAAGTGGAATGAACAGCGCGTTCGCCACGCAAAGCATGATGACACCATCAGCAATCTGGAGCCGAATATCAAGGAGAGCCCGGGAGGATTGCGTGACATCCAGATGATCGGCTGGGTGGCCAAGCGCCACTTCCAGATCAAAAACCTGCACGACCTGGTGACGCACGACTTTCTGACTGAAGCCGAATACCACACCCTGATCGAGGGACAGCAGCATCTGTGGCGGGTTAGATTCGCGCTGCACCTGCTGACCGGCCGTCACGATGACCGCCTGCTGTTCGACCACCAACGCACACTTGCCTCCTACCTGGGCTATGATGCTGATCATGCCAACATGGCTGTCGAGTGCTTCATGCGCGATTACTATCGCACCGTCATGGAACTGAGCCGGCTCAATGAGATGCTGCTGCAACACTTTCAGGAGGATATACTTTTCAAGAACGAACTGGGCGAACCGGTTGCGATAAACAAACGTTTCCAGAGACGTGGCTACTTTCTCGAAGTCACAGATAAGAGCATCTTCAGGCGTTACCCCACTGCGCTGCTGGAGTTATTCCTTATCATGCAGGAAAACCCCGAATTAAGGGGTGTCAGGGCCAGTACCATTCGCCTGATTCGTAATCACACCTATCTGATTGACGAAAACTTCCGCCAGGACATCCGCGCACAAAGTCTGTTCATGGAGATACTTCGTCAACCTGTTGGCATTACGCATGCCCTTAGGCGTATGAATATCTATGGCGTGTTGGCGGTCTACATACCGATATTCGAAAACATTGTTGGTCGAATGCAGTATGATCTTTTCCATGTCTATACCGTAGATGAACACACCCTCATGGTGATAAGAAATCTACGCCGACTGACCACGAAAAAATATGCAGATGAATACCCGCTCTGCACCCAGTTGATGAATACCCTGCCCAAAGAGGAACTCATCTATCTAGCCGCACTTTTTCATGACATTGCCAAGGGCCGCGGTGGAAATCATTCTGAACTTGGTGCAAATGACGCATATGATTTCTGTCGCCTTCACCACTTGAGCGAATACGACAGCCACTTGGTGAGCTGGCTTGTACGCAACCATCTAGTCATGTCGATGACGGCCCAACGCAAGGATATAACCGATCCGGAGGTTGTCCAGGATTTTGCCGCACTGGTAGGCGATTTAAACCGCTTGACCTATCTCTATCTGCTTACCTTTGCCGACAGCAGAGCAACCAACCCTGGTGCATGGAATTCATGGAAAGACTCTCTTTTACGCGATCTCTTCAATGCAACACGGCGTGCATTGATAAGAGGATTGGACAATCCACTCGCCCAAGAAGATTTGATACGTGAGAAACAGTCTGAGGCGTCACATCAGCTTCTGCTGCAGAAAATTCCGGAGCAATCGATTAGAGGCTTGTGGGAGACATTCACCAAAGAGTATTTTCTTACCCACTCACCAAACGCCATAAAACGCCACACAAAGGCCATTCTCAATACACAAAAATCCGAGTTGCCATTGATACAGATGCGTCAAACAGAAAAACGCGGCGGTAGCGAGGTACTGATATATGGATTAGACAGGGATAACCTTTTCGCGGTTACCACCACGCTTCTTGACCAGCTGGCACTGTCTATTGTGAATGCCCGGGTGATGAGCACATCTGATGGTTATTCTCTGAATTCCTACCTGGTGCTGGAGCAGGATGGCACTCCTGTCGAGATAGGCAGGCGTAGTGAAGAGATCATCTCCACGCTCTCTGAGGGATTGTGCCATGAAGGCACCCAACCTTTAAAAGTATCTCGGCGCATTCCACGCAAGCACAAGCACTTCGATTACGAAACATACATAAACTTCACCCAGGAGCCAAAACTCGAACGGACAACGATGCGCCTCGTTACCCTGGACAGGCCTGGGCTTCTTTCCAATATCGGTCAGGCTTTCGCTGAATGCAAAATAAGGCTGAAGCACTCAAAAATTACCACGCTGGGCGCACAAGTAGAGGATATTTTTTTCATTACAGACAGGGATGACAATCCAATTCTTGATGATGAGAAATTGCAATGCCTGAAAGATACTGTTTTGCGAAAAATGGCTGAGTGACTTTTTCTAATTCTCGACAAACAATAGATTCATTATATCAACTTCTATGATTTAGCCGTCCTGAATTGAACCCAGCCGGCGTGCTTCCTCCAATATTGTATCCACATAAATTCTGAAGGTATGTTTTTCTTTAATTTCATTCATCGCATTGATTTTTATATTATCTCTCAATACATTGTCTTCAAATAATTTGTTAATCGCCGCCTTGAATAATGTCGGATCCCGCTCCTTCAACAGCAAGCCGGTCTCTCCATCGACAATGTAATCCTCGGTACCGACACATTTATTAGTAATTACCGGCTTGCCCAGTGCCATGCTTTCCAGCACGACCACCTGACCAGAAGAGTAGATATGTTCGTATAACGGCAGTACGACCATATATGCATTAGCCAACAATTGCCGATACTCCGAATAATCAATATTTTCGTAAACGGTTACATTTTCAGGTATTTCTATGCCTGCAATACTGCTTGAATCGCTGACTATCACGACCTCGCATGGCTCACCCCTTACAGCCTCGATCAATGTCTTGTAGTCCCTCCCTGTCCTTCCCGCACTGAAAATATACTTACCTTCAGTCTCAGCGATAGCAGGATTTACCACATTGGTGTGAAAGGGAAGAAATTCAAATTTGCTGGTGGGTTGTTTCAAGCGCAAAGAGTAAAGTTCAATCTCTTTTCTTGCAGATACATATATTTTGTCTACCGTTGAGAATGCAGCGCTTTGCACCAATCGCTTAAGCTTCCATTTCAGTGTATCCCTTTCCTCATCCAGCCTGAGTTCGAGAACGATGTGTTTCGGCTTTTTAAGTCCGGTTACATACCTGACAATCCCATATATTACGGCAGTTCGCACATCCGCCGATACAAACACATCATAACCATCCCTGCCGGTCAGCAGTTTGTACACGGTTTTTAACGAGACTTTTATTCCCTTATCAGAAACCGGTCGATCAAATAGGTAGCGGGTGGACTGTTGCCATTTTTTATCCTGTTTGATCCAGACATCGGTAGCAACGGCGACTTTGTTCATACCAACTAAAATAACTCAGAATAGAGTTTTTCAATCTTGTTGATTCTTATTTTGAAGTCGTACCTCTCCTCAATCAAACGAATTCCTTTGGCAACCTGCTGTTTGCACTCTTCAGGGTTTTCAATAATGAATTGCATGCATTCCGTTATCGCAGCGACATCGTTTGGCTGAATCAGCTGTCCCGTCTCGCCGTCTATAATAATATCTCTCACGCCTCCAACATCGGTACCGAAAATCGGCTTTCTCATAATCAAAGACTCGAGCAAGACATTTGGAAAGCCTTCGGTATATGAAGTAAGCCCCACCGCATCAAGATCCTGAAATACCGGCTTGATATCGTGGTAATGACCAGTGAGAAATATCCTCTCCTGCAATCCATTATCGGTTATCAATGTCGATAGCGCATCCTTATCCGGGCCATCTCCGACCAAAAAGAAATAGATATTCTCATATCTCTCCGCAATGGATATTGCAGCAGCTACAAAATCCTTTTGGCCTTTTTCCTTGCTCAACCGACCAATATTGCCGATAAGGAACGCATCGTTGCTCAGCTTATATCTATTGCGTAGTATGCTTTTCTCATAGGAACCTGATATGTAGTTTTCTATGACAATCGCATTGTAAACAAGCTGGCACCTGTCTTCATTTATCTTGTATTTAAGCAGTTCATTACGGATCTTTGGTGATACTGCTATTACCTTATCAAAGTATTTCAATACATTTTTTGATGCACTTAGATACATCTTGCTTTTGGTCGTGTTTTCTATCCATCCATGTGCTGTACTCACGATTTTTATGGGATACAGTTTTGAGACGAGAAATACAATGATATCTGACTTGTATTCATGTGAATGCAATACATCAATTTTATATTCTTTAATAATTTTAATTATTCTGAATATAACAGCCAAATCGAGCTTATGACTCATCACTATGGGCAATACCGTTATACCCCTCTCTTCAGCAGCTGTTTGATATTTGTTTTCTTCTCCATTCTCCCTGACGAAAATACCGATAAAGAGATTATACTTGTCGCTGTTGATCCTTGAGCATGTCTCTATGATGGTTTTACCCGGGCCGCATACCCTATCGGTATCGCGAAGATGTAGGACATTTATCATTGACGATACCCCACTAATGACGCTTTGTTCTAACCCACTCTTTCTCTTTTTTCTTCCATGCCCCTTTTACGCTGATGATGAATTTCCATATTAGATAGTAGGGCACCATCATCAGTGACAACCATGTCTTCAACGGCGCCTTTTGAATTACAAGTCCATACAGAAAGTAGATGACTTGCGTCATCAGGATCGCGATTGATAGTAGGAATAGCGATAAGTAATTTGTTCCTGTAATGATCAACAGGAGTGCGGTAATTAGAGCGAAGGCTGAAGATCCGAAAAATAGTATCGCGTGGGAAGGCCGTACCACTTCAATCAATGCGTCAACAAGATAAAACTCTTTTGTTTTTCGATATTTAGCTAAAAGATCCCGCCAATATCTCGATACCGTGTCCATTCTACCGCTCTGCCATCTCTGCCTCTGTGTAACACCTGATTTAAGGTTGTTTGTAACTTGCGAATAGATGACGGCATTTTCGTTTGAAACAACTTTTTTTCCCGCTATTGCCAATTGAATATAGTACTCCCAGTTTTCCGCAATCGAGTAGGCGTTCCAGCCATGCTCAATGAAAATAGACTTATGGAAACACATACCGTTGCCTGCCAGTGGACATGACAGGCCAAATCTATTCTTTGCAGGAAAGTGGAGATAGAATTTTAATATGCCAGGCAAAATACTCAAGCGCGTCAACCAGTTTTCATCCGGATTCATGACGCCGAAATAACCTTGAACTACCTTGTGACCCTGCTCGATACTTATATTCATTTCTCGAAAAAAATCTTCATCGACTGTTGTATCTGCATCAATTATCACATAAGCATCATGCGCATCGAGGTCGATATTGGAGATCAACCAATTTAGCGCATAAGGCTTACCCCTATTAACCTGATCTTCCCGTACTCTACATTCAGCACCTGCCGCACTGGCTATCTCTGCTGTCCTGTCACTGCAGTTGTCTGCAATTACATATGTTTTCAATTTATCCTGCGGGTAGTCCGAACGATTAATACTCTCTACAAGACCGCCAATTAGAAGCTCTTCATTATGGGCGGGTATTATCACCGCAAATTTATTATTTATTGATTCAGCAACCTTATCATGCTTTTCTTTAGCCCTACTAAACAATGATATGATAAAAAAGAAAAACTGGTAAAAAGAAAACGCGGACAGTACCAGACCGATTACCCAAAGCAATACCGATAAGACAATCATATCTCAGCCCAACTTATAATCATTCTTTAGCCACTGTAGCGATAATTTCATCATTTCTTCATACCATGACTTGTACGAAAATATATGATTCGCTTCATCCACTACATGCACTTCAAATCCGCCATTTATCGCATCCAATTTATCCTTGTTCGGCGTTGCAAACTTTTCATTGTACTCCCAGGTCAGGCGATCGGAGCCACTAAAGATCAAGAGCATTTTTTTTGATCTATCAATCCAATCCATAAACGCCGGTTCGAAAAGCGGATTGACGTTTGAGTCAACAGCATTGTCCTGCTGTTTTTCGCTATCTCTCTTTTTGTTTTTCCTGATCAACGACTTAAACAGTAATTTATAATCTGATTTGAAGGTTAATAACCGCAACCATGATTTAAGATCGAACAACCTTTTCAGATAATTCTTTTTCAGTCTGTCCAGCTGGCCTTCCGTCAAATACTTTGTTTTATCTTGATTCGATCCATCTAGAATTACAGGTATGTTCAAGCTCAACAAGGCCTCTACCCTTTCATCCACCTGGCCCGCCAACAAGCCTGTTATCGCACCCCCACAAAGACCTGCGAGTATGAACCTGTTTTTTTTATATTTCCTTTCTGCCCAATCCATTGCATCGACTGTATCGTTGACATATCTACCAAATTGCACAGTATTGTAAAAATCTGCAAGCAGGTCCTCTTCAATCTCACCTTCAGAATCACCAAGCCCTGAAAAATCAAAGCGAGCAACAACATACCCTTGATTTACAAACTCATCTGCCATTTTATTATACAGCCTGTGAGGAGCAACTCTCATTTTAACGCCGGGTGATAACAGCAAAATAACAGCGTCTTTCTGCTCAACTTGATTTGGAACATGTGTAATCACGAACAGAAGTTCACCATTTCTATTTTTAAAAGTCTCTGTTTCTACTATGCTATTCATCTACTTGGCCTTTAAAAACAGAATTGATTGATTTGATAGATTAGTCGCCTTTCGACAAAACTCTTTGATTTCACGCCAAAAGGGCTTTTCAACAACAATTTCTGATTTGCATTTCTCATAACTTTCGCATAAGTCTTGAAATTTGTTGTTGGGATTGGCCGAGAGTCCGCTTGAGATCTGCAAAATCAGAACATTACCTTTGTATTTTTTCTCACCTTTCAGATCAATTAACTTAATCTCATCATATAAAGATTTTGTTATTTCATAACCATCGACATTAACATCTTCTCCATTATTTATTTGGTCTATTAACTCTTGACGGCTTATGGTCACCTTGCCAAAAACTGACAGTTGAGTAGCCAAATGCGATCGCAACAGTTCCTGAACATAGGCCTCTCCATTCACCACCGGCTCCCACATAATGAGAGATGCAATTTCGTCTCTGCCTTCACTAACAGTGGCAGCGACAGTCGCACCTAGTCTGAAGCCGAAAAGGCTTATCTTTTCTATAGATGGCACTCTACTTCTTAATTCCTTAATCGCAGCATCTATATCCTGTTTGTAAATACTGATAGTCGCATCCCGGAACTCTCCTTCACTGTCGCCGTGGCCATAGTGATCAAACCGCATAACGGCATAGCCGTTTGCCACAAGCTCACGCGCGAAAGACACATATACTTTATGCGCCCAGAGTTTCTCTTCTGCAAACGGATGACAAAAAACAAAACCATGATCAGGGTCACCCTGATCGGGTAAATGCAACACGCCATACAACCTATATGTATCACACGAAAAGAAAAACGGCGTCTCGTTCAGCTTCACCTTTTTGTCGGCTCCCATATCTCCTGCCTTTGCCCTTGAAAAAATTTAATCATGGCATCAAGTATCGCAACATTAGCAATGCAAAAAAATAAAGATATCTTGAATGGGGTATATTGATGGACTTGGAAAATGTTTTTATACGCCAACAGTGCTGAGATATAAAACAGGGTCTGCGCATAAAAAAACAGATCAAAAAATGCACTGCCCATAAGAAAATAATTCGAGATGTACAATAAAAGCAGAAAAACAGGTACCAGCCATCTAAATATCTTGTGCGATACTATGTAAATACTGAACAATCCATACTTTATCGGATTGAGCAAATTCATTTTTTGTTTAAGTGCCGCCATTCCCCTCGTCAGCGTCCTTACTTTACGCTTGTATTCATCTGCTGGGTTTTTCAGGCAACTCATATAACCAACAGCGGTAGCAGAACTTATCGCTCTATAGCCAGCTTCGACAGTTTCCAGAACCGACAGGAAATCAGGTGCAACACCCTCTAAAAATTCCTTACACGTACTGCTTCTTTGCGCATAAAATGAACCACTGGCGCCCACAATCGAACCAGTTTCAGACTCCAGTCTTCTTAACCATAATTCATATTTTCCATACAGGCCTTCACCTTCAGCTTCACTGATGTAGTCTTCACCCGAGACACAACCTACGCTGCTATCCTGGAAAGGAGTGGATATCTCAACCAAAGCGTCTTCTTCCAACATGATCGACGCGTCAGTAAAGACAATTATTTCATTTTTAACCTTACTCAGACCGGTATTCAGCGCATTTGCCTTGCCTAGCCTCTGCGCAGTCCGCACAAGCTTAATTCTAGGGCTATTATATGATTGTATTATCTGTTCAGTATTATCGGTAGATCCGTCAGAAACAAAGATGATTTCAAATTTATCTTCTGGATATATTAAACCCAAGCTGTTCTCTATTTTTTCTTTAATTACTGATTCTTCATTATATACAGGCGTAATTATACTTATTGACGGTTCGTAATCGTCTGAGATTATTTCTATTCTGTTTTTATATATTTTATTTAGTGCAATTAATAGAAGTGGATACCCGAAATAAGCGTAAAATACACTCAGAAAAGAGAATATAAATATATAAATCATCACCTAGACCTATAATATATAAAAATATTTTTACTGCGCATTATATCATTTAATAGGTATTATTTAACCGTTTCAAGCAAAGAATAAATGACCATTGAGAACGATCGCTCAAACTACTATTAAACATTATAAATCTCTTATGGAAATGATCTTTTGATAATTTAAATGGATGCAGACAGGTTTTATCAGATTACTTTTCTGTACACTTTGAAAAAGAGAGAAGCACTTATTTGCCGGTTCATTCACCACCACTTTGTCAATTAAGAAATAATTGTATTAGCTGCATGATACAACAATATTGTTAATTTAAGACAATAGTCTGCAGAATTGATTATTCTTTGCCTCAGCATATTTAGAACAAACCCAGGATTTTGCAAAAAAACAATTGTTTCGTATCCGCCGCCCCTGTATGAATATTTACCCTCTTTAATGAATATTTATTATCACCTGGGTGAATCGGTCCGCTTTCAGTAGCAAATGCTAAATCATATATAGCTGACACAGCCCTTGTCATAGATTCATCAAAATTACCATTTGGATAAGCTAATGCATAACTGTAAATACCAGTTTTTGATTTGATAACTGCGCTTGACTCTTCCAGTTCATACTGTAATTGATCTTCGCTGATTTTTGTCATTATAGAGTGAGAACACCCATGCGATGCGAAGGTAATATTATCAGCTTGCATCTCCTTTACCTGATCCCAATTCAAGAATTTATCGACACTCAGCGAGTCGGCATGCCTCACTACAATTTCCTTCAACCTGCCGATCAAATCGTGTAATTCAAAGTCCGGGAGGCTTTTTAGCTCCTGAATTTTCTCTTGAGCCTTTATCAACGCATCACTTGTTGACAGCTCGAGTATATTTTCGAGATCTATTATTTCAAGCGCCTCTCTATCTTTGTCATGGTATGACGATTTTATAATTCCTGTTAATTCCTCCTGCCAAAACGATTTATCGGAACCTATATAATCGGTAGCCAGAAAAATAGTAGCTGGTACATTATATTTTTTTAAAACTGGATAAGCATATGTGTAATTATCTACCCACCCATCATCGAATGTTATTAAACAAGAACCATCAACAAATCGTTCACTATATATACCCTGCTGGAGATCAGACAGGCTCAATATGCTGAAATTAGCCTTCAGGAACTTAATCTGTTCATCAAAAAGGTCAAGATCCACAATGATGCTGGGATTAGAGTTGCTGATTTTTAAATGCTTATCATCTAAAACCCTGTGATATGTCAGCACTACACAGCTATTTGAAAGTTTATAGTGCTTTATCAGATGCAAGACACCACTATAATACAGTATGCTTGCAATCATGCCTTTTATTAAATGCTTTAATTTTTGCATTGTAGCGAGATCTTTCTGTTCTATTGGTGCGCCTGCCGCCTAGACCACCTCACTGGCTTTGCGCTCGGAAACAATAGAGTTTGCGCTCAACGTCAATGCGGCAAGTACAAAAATATGGGGATATCCCAATCCGCCAAGAAATACTCCTGCAGTTGCAAAGCCCAATAAAGATGCATTGAGAATCAATGGAAGCGCACTATAACTAATATCACTCTCTTGATTATCGACCATTGAATTATAGCCACTCTTATTTGTTTTCCAAAGATTATGCAGCAACCAGACCAACAAAAACAGCCCTGTAAATCCATACTCAGCGAGTGTTTTTAGGTAAATGCTATGAACAGAAATCCACTTGTCCGGAGCTGATGATTTTTTGTACTTTCTACCGTATGCAGAATTAAAGCTGCCGGCACCCACACCTAGCACCGGATTATCGATCGCCATGTCCAATGCTGCCCCCCATGCATTCAATCTTCCCATTGCGGAGCTGTCGCTCCTGTAGTCTTTTATTGTCTTGATTCTTTCGAGATAACTCCCAGGTGATATTGAAATCAAAGAAATCGCTACAACGCCCATTAGGCCGAAAAACAAAACCTTTCGTTTGCTGACTTTGATGCCGTAATAAATAAATATGGCGACTAATGCTATGAATGCGCCTCTTGACTGCGTACCAAAAATTGCAAGTGCCATAACTGCAGAACATGCATAATAGATCAGTTTGGATGTTATAGACTTGGAGGATACAGCAAGGTAAATACCCAACGGTAGGGCTATCAAAAGCGACCAGGCAAAATCATTGCCATCCATTAAAAAGTATCCGGCTTTATACTCTCCAACTCTCTCAGCGAAGTACATCCCTCTATTAATAAAGGCCAGTGCAAGGTTAACAAAAAATATTATTTTGACTACAAATCGAAAATTATTTATGTTCAATGTTATGTAATATACAGATACAAATAAGAAGCAGTAGCCAATCAGCTGCTTTGTATGCTCGATTGCATTAGATTTTATAAAACCATACGCCATCGCTCCTGCCGTCAACAACGTTAATATTATTAATATTTTAGTTGGCAGCTTTTCTAATAATACTTTATTGTCATTCTTTATGATCAAATACAAAAATAATAATAGGGAGAAGATTAATGTGAGAGATAATTTATTTAAAAAAGGCGCATAGTGATACCCAGCACCAGTGTAATCAATAATAAGAATGAGTGATAACACCAATAAACTTAAACTCATAAGTCTTTAACACCCTAAATTATATATTCCCGATTGTTTTATACTAATATTTATTCAGATATTTTTGATCATTGTAATCATGATTTCTATATGCCAGCATTAATAACGGCGATATATTTAATTAATTGCAACCAGCTGACAATCGTAATTGAATGGACGGTTAGCCATTCAATAAATTGGTTCCACAGCTCATAAAACAACTATAAGATCAGTATACCCTTCAAAGAAAGACTTATAAATACAGACCATGAAGCGGCTTTTTTTGATCTTTTTACCAAACCGTTATATATGAACACACTCTATGGCAACTGGACCTTTCGAGTATAAGCCATAATTAATCACAGATACGCCACAGCAATTGCTAAAGTATCGTCATTATTTAATTATCTATTACTCTTAGCTAAATATTCTTTTCCTGCAGGAATTACACTAATCAACGGAATTATCTCACCCATATAGCATCAACAGTCAAATCTATATTAACGCGGCATATGATACATACCTAACTACGAATTGTACTTAACCAGATACTTGAAATTTGAAAGTATTGTTGGGTTGATCCTGAGTGTTTTCACAACTTGACCTAGCATCAATAGATTCCAGAATACAGTTGACACAGAAGTCGCGATAGCTGCACCTACCACCCCATAGATCGGGATTAATATATAGTTAAGTATGATATTCGCAATTGCCCCGTAAAATATTATAGCCGAAGCCTTTTTTTGGTTTCCTGTCATTACCATCAGGAAACCTACGGATCCTGCAAGGGAGCTGACAATTTGTCCAATCAGTAAAATTATCAAGGGATTATAACCAACCACGAACTCTTCGCCGAAAATCGACAACAAGGTCGGGCCGGCCACTATCAGAACAGCCGAAGCAACAGCTGCAAAAGCAAAAATACCGTTTGCTGATATTGTAATCATCCGCTGCATATCAGCCATGGATTTTTGTGCATAATATTCCGATATTAGCGGTGCAACTATTGAATTCACTGCAACAAGCCCAAAGGAAACCAGTCCAGCCACTCTTGATGCCGCACCATAAACACCAGTTGCCTCAGTATTCAGTAACGCTCCAAGCATAAGAATATCAGTTTGACCCAATATCATGTGCAGTCCTGAAATAACCAAAAGAGGTATAGAGATCTTAAGCCACTCATTTGTTTCAAATGCCGGCTTTACATGTTTGGTTTCTTGCGGAATAGAGCCAATCAACCAATAAGTCCCAATTGCAAACGCCACAGATGCTGCAGCAATATTGGCTAGAAGCGCTTCGGTTGCGGAAATACCGTTATCAATGACTAAATATATGCTTGAGAAAAATAAAAGTAAGAAAAAAGGCCTGATTATAGCTTCCGGTATTTGTGACTTGGGGATCTCCTTTAATGCCTGAAGCGTCCCTTGCCGCAGGCCGGTTAAAGTTAATATTGGAACCAGGCAAAGACCAATCAGAAAAGGTAACTTATGTTCAGGCTCAATCAAGTCGGTAAATTCAGAAAACAATACATATACGACCAAGCTCAGAAAAATTGAGAAGGCCAGACTTATCTGGGTTGACCTGACAATAATGCCCTTGAGATGTGACCATTTCTCCTTGATTTTGTAAGCCGATACCATTCTAACAAGAAGTGTATCAAAACCCAGTTTTGCAATGAGCGCTACAACATTGATCCAGGCCAGTATGTATATATAGGCCCCATACTGATCCGCTCCCAATACCCTCGCAAGTATTATTTGCACGATAAAGGCGATTCCAGTACCGATTACCTTGATAATGAATGCGCTGGAGGAATTAGAGAGTATTACTGAAGCTATGTTCTTAGCTGACATCAAAAAACTCTGTAGGCAAAATGGCGTTCTTCCACATATCCGATTTCAAAAAAGTAGGCGTTATATGCAGATACATCATTTACTAAATATTAGAAGGAGTGAGCTATTTCAGAAAGTTGCTTTAAATAGCTCTCCAGCGAAAAGTGTTTATCTGCATAACTCAATGCATTTTTTCCAACCTGGCTCCTCAAATTATGGTCATCAAGTAATTGTTCAATTTTATTTTGAAGTGCCTGAGAATCGTTACTGTCAACAATAAAACCTGTTTCACCGTCCTTGATGTAGCTTCTTGCTCCGATTGGTTCATTGACAATGGCGCACTTACCCATTCTCATTGCATAGACATAGGTTATTACACCTGGATATCTCATTATATTTGGTTCCAGTGACAGAACCACCAATTTAGCCGACGCCATCTCCCTAATGTAAGAATAGTAGCCCCACATGGATCAATCGACGAGAAATATATTTCTGAAAATATGACTTTATTAGGCAGGTTGCCAAGGGACGAATACTTTAGGGAGATGGCGTCGGCTAAATTGGTGGTTCTGTCACTGGAACCAAATATAATGAGATATCCAGGTGTAATAACCTATGTCTATGCAATGAGAATGGGTAAGTGCGCCATTGTCAA
>QBVC01000013.1 GCA_003058495.1 gamma proteobacterium symbiont of Ctena orbiculata
GGGAGCGTTTCAGCGTGAACAGCCGATCATGATCCTGGGCATTGCCGCGATCCTGATCCAGGGGGTTGTGATCGGCTATCTCTTCCCTCTCTTCTACAGACAGGGCTCACCCATCGTCCAGGGGATCAAGTTCAATCTCATCATCGGCCTGATGACCTATAGCGCCATGGGCTTTGCCACCGCGGCCAAGTTTCAGATCGAGCCGGTCGGACAGTTTCTTCTCTCTCACACGGTCTTTCAGGCCATTCAATTCATCCTGACCGGCACCGCGCTGGGGCTGATCTTCAGGAAAACGACCTAGACAAAGGAGCGAACCAATGCCCGAATTCATCTTCACTTACCACGGCGGCAAGATGCCGGAGACACCGGAGGAAGGCGCCGAAGGGATGGCCAAATGGCAGGCCTGGGCCGACTCCCTCGGCTCCACGCTGATCAACCCGGGCACGCCGGTGGGCGTCACCAGGGTGTTGACCCCTGACGGCGTCTCGGCAGAATCCGCCTCCAATCCGATTATGGGATTCTCCATTATCGAGGCCGAAAACATGGAGGCGGCACTGGCGCTGCTCAAGGAGTGCCCGCACCTTGAGTATGGCGGTACACTCGAGGTATCGGAAATGCTGCCGATGCCGGGCGGCGGAAGTTAAGGTCAACCGATTGCGGAAGCCATCTCCGGTTAACGCGAGAGGATCGAGCAACCCCTTGTTGTATTGCGATAGTCATGTCGCAGCTCCGGATAATGCTCCTGCCATTGTCTCACAATCGCCTGTTCATCCTCTCTAGCGGCATCGTCCAGAAAGATCACGCAGTGCTCGGAAAGGCGAGGATGACAGAGCGGAAGCGCGGGATAACGCGAGTGCTTCTGGATAAAGCCGGAAGGCCCGTCGATAACCAGCATGTCGATAGCCGTCCCGGGAATGGCATCCGTTGAGTACCATTGGTAGCTGTTGCCATCCACGGCCGTCTCCTGCAAAGGGGCATGGATCACCGAGGCGAAATCACCGAGGCCGTATCGATCGATATAGCCACGGGTGTCATCGGCATACTGCAGGCCATCCTCCAGGCTGACCACATGGCCATCTCCATTGATCTGGCAGCAGCGGGCCAGCATCAGGGTTGTCAAACCGCTGCTGCACTCCAGGATCTGTTTGGGTCGGTTATTCAGACAGGCGTCGACGATGAGCTGTATGAAATCCGCCCCGGCCGACCAGTTGGGGGTGAAGGGTATGCCTTGTGTCAGTTCGAGCCGGGCTTGTAGTGCGTGGTATTGCTGTGGATCGTCTGTCACCATCTATTTTCCTGGCACTTGTAATATTTCACCCCGGTCAATGGTAATTACTATTGGATATAAGACTTGTCTGCAACTCGTCCCCTGACTAAATATCCTCGTCAGTTAAAGCCGCTAACCATCAACGGGTTTAATGTATTCCGCTTCGATCTCTCCTTCCAAATAGGGTCCATCGCCATCAGTATCTGTCTGAGGCGTATCGAACTTAACCCAGTAAAATACAATCGATCCCTTTTTTCTCTTAACAGTTCGCTTGATGCCATTCCGCAGCTTCTGGTCAGGCATGTGTTCAACCGAGGATTTTGGAGGTTTCGAAATGGTTCCCGTGCAGCCGTTGGGAAAATTCCAATGACCTTCTATGAAAACCCTGTCACCGAGCTTGAATTTCATCTCGAACCTTGAAGCCTTTTGCAAAACAGATCATCGGTCAGGTCGCTGCGCCGGCTTCCATCCAGCGACGTACGATAGTCGGCACAAGATCAACCGCCTTGCCTTGCATGCAGTGAAAACCGTAGGGCCTTTGCTCAATATCGAGGCTCAGCAAAATCTTTTCCGCCTGCTGATGCGCCTCGGTAACCATGCCCGCAGCGGGATAGACAGTGAGAGACGTTCCAACCACCAGTACTTTTCCAGCTGTTCTTATATGGTCTATTGACAATTCGTGGTTATGGATTTCTTCGCCAAACCATACTATATGGGGTCTGAGTTGGGAACCTTTGTCGCAAACATCACCCAGGTTGATTTCCTTCCCGCCGATTTCATAGACAAGCGATGGATCCGCCGTACTCCGCGCCTTGACCAGTTCACCATGCACATGAATGACCTTTGTGGATCCCGCCCTTTCATGCAGATCGTCCACATTCTGAGTGATTACCCTTACCTCGTATTTTTCTTCCAGAGCGGCAATCGCCTTATGGGCATCGTTCGGCAATGCGGCTACCGCCTTTTTTCTGCGCTCATTGTAGAACTCCAAGACCAGGCGGGGATTTCTCTCCCAGGCGTCCGGTGTGGCCACTTCGTCTATGGAGTAGGCGTTCCAGAGTCCATTCATATCCCTGAATGTTTGCAAACCGCTCTCCGCGCTTATTCCTGCCCCGGTAAGCACCACGACTTTATTGTGATCGATTTGATCTGGCATTTATTACCAACGCTCAAAAGATGTCATGTTTCATCAGCATCACCAAGCCATGCTATTCCATAAGATTTCAGGGCCGTCACGGTTTCCGGGACGATACAATTCATCTCCTTTTGAAACGGACTTGTTTGCCACCGATCGTCTTTTGGCGGGAGCAATCCCATCCACCAGGGATCGTAATCAGCAAAGTAGTTGTCAGCCAATTTCGACATCAACCTGGGCCTGAGGGCGGCAAGGCGTACATATTATTCTTCTCCAGTCAGATTGACCGCAAACCTTCCGTGAACCGCCCTCTTCCCCTGAATTGCAAAAGGTCAGGCATCATTGATTTGATAAATTTAGTTTCGACAATTGGCCATTATGTTAGGCTATAACCAAGAGCCTGCCGAAACAACCTGGCGTATAATTTGGCCACTGACTTCACCATGAGATACAGGATTCATATAAGTAAACTTCTGTCTGTTGGTCTCATTCTCATCACCCTCACGAGCGGCTGTGGAAAAGGAACGGATTCAACGGCGGACCTCACCCTGCTCAGCGTCTGGGCCCATGCCGGACAGGAGAGCGAGCGTTCCGTTCTGCAGCAGCAGGTCGCCCGCTTCAATCAAGCCCATCCCGACATCGAGGTTCAACTCACCCTGATCCCCGAGGGGAGCTACAACGCCCAGATCCAGGCCGCGGCCGTCGCCGGGGAGTTGCCCGACCTGATCGAGCTGGACGGACCCTTTCTCTCGGCCTACGCCTGGCAGGGGCATCTGCAACCGCTGGATGATCTGCTCGACCCTGGGCTGGTGGCCGATCTGCTGCCCTCGATCATCGCCCAGGGGAGCTATGCAGACCGGCTTTGGGCGGTCGGCGTGTTTGACTCGGGCCTCGGCCTCTATGCCGACCGTGCCAAGCTAAATCAGGCGAAACTGCGCATCCCCACCCTGCAGCAGCCCTGGTCCCTGCAGGAGTTCGAGACGGCGCTCGGGCAATTGGCGATGAAGGATCCGGATGGCCGGGTGCTCGACCTCAAGCTCAACTACGCGGGGGAGTGGTATACCTACGGCCTGTCACCGCTGCTGCAATCGGCGGGGGGCGATCTCATTGAAAGGGACCAGCTGCGCAGCGCTGACGGCGTGCTCAATGGGGCAGAGAGCAGGGCCATACTGACCCGACTGCAAAACTGGATCACCGGGAGGCTCATCGATCCCAACATCGACGACGCCGCCTTTACCGGCCGCCGCGTACCCTTGGCCCTGGGCGGTCACTGGAACTATCGGCAATATCGTGCAAGCCTGGGTGACGACCTGCTCCTGCTGCCGATGCCCGATCTCGGCACGGGCAGCAAGACAGGCATGGGCTCCTGGTGCTGGGCGATCACCACCACCGCCGCGAACCCTCGGGTTGCCGCCGGGTTCATCGCCTTTCTGCTCACCACCGAGGAGGTGCTGGCGATGGCAAACGCCAACGGCGCCGTCCCCGCCATCCGCTCCGCCATCGATGCATCCCCCCGCTATCGGGCGGGGGGGCCGCTGCACCTCTTCTACCAACAGCTCGACAAGGGTCACGGGGTCCCGCGCCCGCGCACACCGGCCTATCCGATCATCACCGCCGAGTTCCAAGGGATCGTCGATCGCATCCGCAGCGGCAGCGATGTGGCGGCCGCACTCGACAGTGCCGTCAACAAGATCGACCGCGAGATTGCAGCCAACCGGGGCTACCCGCTGCCGGGAGAACAACAGCCTTGAGCAGGCGTAGGCGGCTCAACGATCAGACGGCGCCGGCCCTGCTGCTGGCCATGCCCGCCCTGCTCGGCCTGCTGCTGTTTATCCTGCTGCCCTTCGCCACCGCCCTGGTACTCGCGTTCACCGACCTGAGGCTGGGCTCGCCGCTGGCGGTGAATCTTGTCGGCCTCGACCAGTTCCTCTATCTCTTCAACGATCCCGACTTCATGCGGGCGCTGCTCAACAACCTCCTCTTCGCGGCAGTGGCGGTCCCGCTGCAGACCCTGCTCGCGCTTGCCCTGGCCCTGTTGCTGAACCGGGGATTGCCGGGGACCCTGGCCTTCCGCACCCTCTTCTTCATGCCGGTGGTCTTCCCCATGTCCCTGGTGGCGGTGATCTGGTCCCTGATCTACGCCCCCGGCCCAAACGGTATGATGAACGCCTTTCTCCAGTGGGCGAGCTTCGGCCTCTGGGAGGCCAAAGACTTTCTCCGCGATCCCCTGCTCGCGATGCCTGCGATCATGCTGCTGTCGATCTGGCAGGGCGTGGGGTTTCAGATGGTGATCCTGCTCGCCGGGCTGCAGGGCATTCCACAGACCCTCTATGAGGCCGCGGCCCTGGACGGCGCGGGACGCTGGCGGCAGCTCTTGCATATCACCCTGCCCCAGCTGCGCAACCCGCTGATCTTCGTCATCCTGGTCACCACCATTCTCGCCTTTCGTCTCTTCGACCAGGTGCAGATCATGACAAGGGGAGGTCCTGAGAACGCCACAACCACCGTAATCTATGAAACCGTGCAGGCGGCCTTTGCCCGCCAGCAGGTGGCGCTCGCCAGCGCCATGACGGTGGTCTTCTTTCTCCTCGTACTCGCCATCACCCTGCTGCAGCGCCGTTTCACCCATCACCAGCGGGAGGTCGCATGAGACCCGGGCCCGGCTCGACCCTAATGACTTATCTGCTCCTTGCAGGAATGGCGGCACTCTTCATCGCACCCCTGCTGATGATGTTTCTCGGCAGCCTCAAGGCGGATCACAGGGTATTGCTGGAGAGCGGCTCACTGACCGCATTCCTGCCCCGGGAACTCTCCCTGCAGAACTACAGCGATGTGTTTCGGCGCAGTGAATTTCCGCGCTTCTTTTTCAATTCCCTGTTCATCACCAGCTGCATCGTCGTCTGCGGCCTGGTGGTGAATTCTCTGGCCGCCTACGCCTTCGCCCGCCTGCAGTGGCGTGGTCGGGACCTGCTCTTCAACCTGGTGCTGGCGCTGATGATCCTGCCCTTCGAGGCGATCGCCGTGCCCCTCTTCTACGGCGCCTCCATTCTCGGCCTGCGCGATACCTATGCCGTGCAGATACTCCCCTTCATCGCCAACGCCTTCGCCATCTATCTCTTCTACAGCTTCTTTATCGGCATGCCCAGAGAGCTGGAAGAGGCGGCCCGCATCGATGGCGCCTCCACCCTGCGCATCTTTTTCAGCATCATCGCGCCCAACGCCAAGCCGGTATTCGCCAGTGTCGCCATCCTCACCTTTCTCACCTGGTGGGGCAGCTATCTCTGGCCCACCATGGTGACCATCGGCCCGACGGTGCGCCCCCTGCCGGTGGCCATTGCCAGCTTCTATACCCTGCCGCCCCTGCAATGGGGGGACATCCTCGCCTTCGGGGTGATGATGGTGGCGCCGGTAGTGCTGCTGTTTGTCATCTTCCAGCGCTGGTTCGTGGCCGGGGTGGCCAGCTCGGCGCTAAAGGGTTGAACATGGCAGCCATCGAATTCAACAATCTCACCAAGCGTTATGACAGCGGCATCCATGGGATCCACAGATTGAACCTCAAGGTCGGCGACGGCGAGCTGATGGTGCTCGTCGGCCCCTCCGGCTGCGGCAAGTCCACCCTGTTGCGCATGACGGCGGGGCTGGAGGAGGTCAGTTCAGGTGAGATCCGGATAGACGACCGGGTGGTCAACCATATCCCCCCACAGCAGCGCAACGTCGCCATGGTGTTTCAGAACTATGCCCTCTATCCCCACATGACGGTGCGCGGCAACCTGGCATTTCCCCTGCGCATGCAGAAGCAGCCGGCCATGCTGATCGAGGAGAGGGTAAGGCGTATCGCGGAGATACTTGATCTGACACCACTCCTGGATCGCAGACCCAAGGCCCTGTCGGGAGGACAGCGCCAGCGGGTGGCGATGGGACGGGCGATCATACGCAAAGCCGATATCTTCCTGATGGATGAACCCCTCTCCAACCTGGATGCCCGACTGCGGGTGGAGATCCGTGGCGAGATCGCCCGGCTGCAGCGCCAACTCGCCATCACCACCCTCTACGTCACCCACGACCAGGCAGAGGCCATGACCCTGGGACAACGGGTGGCCGTCATCGATCGAGGCCTGTTACAGCAGGTGGGATCCCCCCAGGAGATCTATGAGCGCCCCGCGAATGCCTTCGTTGCGCGATTTATCGGCTCTCCAGGCATGAATCTGATTCAATCCTCACTCTACCGGGAGAACGGCGGGATCCAGCTCCAACTGGGCCCGAGACGTCTCCCGATACCGCAGCGGGTATTGACCGATTTCCCGGGGCTTGCAACTCACAGCGAAGAGAGCGTGCTGGTGGGGATCCGCCCCCATGCAATCCATCTCTCCGATACAGACTCGAACGAGACCCTACCCGCCCGTGTCTGCACGACTGAAGCGATGGGGCACGAGACAATCGTGCATCTCGATACAGCGCTGGCCATCGACAACAGCCACCAGGCCAGGGGCGATCAAACTCACTTGCTGGTCCAATTGACCGGACACCATAATTTCAGCGCAGGTGAACAACTCGCGATACGGATAGGGATCGATGATCTCTGCTTTTTCGATAGTGACGGGGAGGCGATCCGCTAGTCCCTGTGCGGCCAGTCAAGCTGGCACCGAATTCACCGCGCGGATGATATTGCGCAATGAACTCAGCCGATATTCAGACTATATTGAAAGTATCACAACCACTGGGGCTTTGCGGTAGATGGCTCGTCTGGAAAGTTGTGACGAATTGGATTTTTTGACTAAGGATTGTTTAAAAAACTACTGGAAATAAGAAAAATGAAGTACCGCTCTCTCTTTTATCTGCTACTCCTGGTGATTGGCGCCGGTCCGTTCAGCATAGCCCATGCCGACAATCCGCTGCAGGCAGCCATGGAGCTTGAAGGCGCCCTCCACCTCGCACCGGATATTGAAAACGGCAAGCGTGTCTACCGTACCTGCATGGTGTGTCATCAACCCGAAGCCTGGGGCACCGAAAACGGCTACTATCCGCAGATTGCCGGCCAGATACGGACCGTCATCATCAAGCAGCTGGCGGACATTCGCGCGCGTAACCGTGACAATCCCACCATGCTGCCCTTCACCAGGCTGGACATGCTCACCCTGCAGGAGATCGCGGATGTCAGCGCCTATATCGCCGAGATGCCGATGACCCGCCACAACGGGGTCGGCCCGGGATCGGACCTGGTTCACGGAAGAAAGATCTATGAGGAGTATTGCGCCGAGTGTCACGGGCCGCGGGGGGAAGGGGTCGTGGATGACCATATACCCCTGCTCCAGGGTCAGCACTACCAATATCTCTATCGCCAGTTCCTCTGGATCCGGGACGGGCGCAGGCGCAACGCCGACAAGAAGATGGTGAAGCAGATCCAGGGCTTTAACATCCGCGACATCAGCGCCGTGATGGACTATGTCTCGCGACTCAAGCCACCGCAAGAGAGGCTGGCGCCGGCGGACTGGCGCAATCCCGATTTTCCCAACTACCGGCGCGAGAGGAAGCGCCGGCCCTGAGACCTTTTCGCCCCGTCCCTAAAGCTGAAACTGGTCCCCCATATCGGGCACGGATGCCTTGAAACCCATTTCCGCTTCGAGCAGATCCCGCAGATCCCGCTTCGACTCCGGCTCCCCATGGACCACATGGATATGGGTTGAGCCCTTGCTGAAACTGCCCAGCCAGCGCTTCAGATCATCCACGTCGGCATGGGCAGAGAGGCCGCCGACGGTATGGATCTTCGCCTTGACCCTGTACTCGTCGCCATGGATCCGCACCCGTGGCTTGCCATCGACCAGCGCCCGGCCCAGGGTACCGTTGGCCTGGTAGCCGACGATCATGATATGGGCGCCGCTGCGGGAGACATTGTGCTTGAGATGGTGGATGATCCTGCCGCCGGTGAGCATGCCGCTGGCGGAGATGATGATCGCCCCGCTCTTGATGCGGTTGATCGCCATCGACTCCTGCGGCGACTCGGTCAGCCTGAGATTCTGCAGGTGCGGCATCTCGTGGATCTTCCTGCGCAGCTTGGTCGCCTCCTCGTCATAGAGATGGGGGTAGTCCCAATAGACCCTGCTCGCCCGGATCGCCATGGGGCTGTCGAGAAAGACCTCCCAACGCCCCAACTCCCACTCATCGTAGTATTTGCCCAGGTAGTAGAGGATCTCCTGGCTGCGGCCGATGGAGAAGGCGGGAATCAGCAGGTTGCCCCGCTGATGGGCCGCCTCGCGGATGATCCCACCGATCTCCTCGATGGTGCTCTGGCGTTCCCGGTGGCGGCGGTTACCGTAGGTGCTCTCGACGATGACATGGTCCGCCTCCTCGATCACCGCGGGATCGTTGAGGATGGGGGTATCGTACTGACCCAGATCGCCGCTGAAGACGATCTTGCGCTGCTTGCCGCCCTCGTTCAGCCAGACCTCCACGCTGGACGAGCCGAGGATATGCCCCGCGTCCTGAAAACGGATCGATATCCCCGGCAGGATCTCCCGCTTCTCCCTGTACCTGAGACCGACAATATTGTTGAGGGCGTCCCGGGCGTCGGCAACGGTATAGAGGGGATCGATGAACGGCTTGCCCTTGCGCTTGCGCCATTTGTTCTCGTACTGCGCATCCTTCTCCTGGAGAAAGGCGGAGTCCTGCAGCATGATGTCGCACAGCTCCATGGTCGCGTTCTGTGCATAGATCGGCCCCTGGTAGCCCTGCTTCACCAGCAGCGGGATGCGTCCCGAATGGTCGATATGGCCGTGGCTGAGCACCACCGCGCTGATCTCATGGGGAGAGAAGGGAAAGGGCCGGCGGTTCTTCTCCATCTCCTCCCTGCGTCCCTGAATCAATCCGCAATCGAGCAGGATTGTCTCGCCGTTGACGCGGAGAATATGACAGGAGCCCGTTATGCCGCTGGTTGCACCATAGAATTCAATCTGCATGTGGATCTGCCCTTTTGAGGATCTTATTAGTCAATTTTCAATCGATAGTGGAAGGTCGATTCAACAGCTTACCATGAAGAGGCGCCAAAGCGCCCGCATCAGCCGCCAAAAGCTACAAATTTAAACATTCACATCGACAGCAGAGGAGTATACTTACCGAATAGAGGGTATCGCGTGCTGGCTGACGCCACATCATTAACTCATAATCCCGGGTGGTCATGATGACGACGAGTACAGAGCAATTAGAGAGTCCGGCGACCAAGAGCGGCCTGCGTGGCATCCACATCCTGTGGATCGTCTTGGCAACCATTCTGGTCACCGCGGCACTGACCTATTGGGCAGTGCGCACCTACGTCTATGCCAAGGACTTTACCCCGGTGCAGCTCAACCAAACCGAGCAGCAGGTACTCAACGATAAACTCAAGCAACTGGGTTACCAGCCCGGCCCGGACTCGGGGCCCGCTCGGCAGGCTCAACCGAAGGAGAGTGACGAGCAGTGGCTTAGAGCGGAGCGCTACAATGAAGCAGGCGCCAAACGTGAAGTCAATTTCAGTGAAAGGGAGCTCAATGCCATGGTGGCGAACAACCGGGACCTGGCGAAAAAACTCGCCATCGACCTGGGCGACGACCTGGTCAGCGCAAGACTGCTGGTGCCTGTCGATAAGGACTTCCCCATCCTCGGCGGCAAGACCCTGCGCGTCTCCACCGGCGTGGAGATGGCATTCCGCAACGCCAAACCCGTGGTGATCCTGAAGGGTGTCAGCATCATGGGCGTACCCATACCCAACGCCTGGTTGGGCGGCATCAAGAATATCGACCTGATCAGCGAGTTTGGCGATGAGCAGGGCTTTTGGGCGGGCTTTGCCGAGGGTGTCGAGAATATACGCGTCGAAGAGGGCGAATTGAAGATCAAACTCAAGGAGTAATCGGTTCTCCCGGGATGGCAGGCCGATTTCACATCCCCTCACCCTCTATCCAACCCTGCGCACTCCCACGCAGCAGCGTGGGGACGATTAGAGTAGTTGATTTGCCTGGCTTTGATTTGCAAATCCGGTCTAGTTGGCGGCAAAGTCAAAGGCGTCGCGTAAAATGCCGCAAGTGGAAAAACCTTCACCGCCACCTTCATATTCGGAGTTGATCACCAAGCTCGCCTCCACGCCGTACGGCAGCACTGCAACACAAGCGCGGGACGACTTGCGGTATTCATATACCGTATCGAGCTTAAACGGCAGATCGATGAAGAGACCGCCATCATCGGGATTGGTATCCACTGCATAGCTACTAAACCAGGCACCGTTCTTAGTATATTTACCATCATAGGCATAGTCCCATCCCAGTGCCTCGGAATTGATCAGACCTAACTGCGCCAAGGTAAGTATCCAATCACTGTGACGCAGGTAGGCGAGATATTTTGCCAACTCAGTAGCGGAGAGTCGCAGACCGGCGTGACCGCCACAACCACTGTTCAAATTTATTTGGTGGGCAATTCCGCCAGTTTCAACATGGTCGAAACTGTATGCCAGCGCTTCCGAATAGGCGGGTTGCATCCAACATACAACGTTGTGAATCCCGATGGGATCGAAGATGTAGTTCTGCAGATAAGCCAAGTACAACAGTTCGTGATTAGCCGCTGTCACTTCCGTGTAAGGCGCACCCCCCATCTGCACCCAGATTTGGGGAATCAATATTCGCAACAACGCAGTGTTGGCATTTTTGTAGCTGTAACCGGAGCCTGGTGAAGCGTCGAGGGAAATAACGTACTCCAATCCATCCCAACGGTTATTCCAGTCAGCGGTCTCTTCATCTGTCAATGTATCCCACAGCTGACCCCATCCAGTGGCATGGGTCAACAAATGGCGAAATTTCAGATTGGCAACGTTGGCGCCCAAATCCCAACCTGCCGGCAAATAGTCAGCGATATTGGTTTCTATCGATAGGCCTGCCTCGTGCAAAATCTTAACTGTGGCCACGGAGGTGATCTGCTTGGTGACACTGGCAATAAAACTGCGGGTGTGAATCGACATACTCTCACCACCGTCCTCCGGGGTTTTCGCATATCCATCGGCGTTCCACGCTTGGGGTGCACCGTCGTTATTAATGACATAGGCGTATCCCACAACCCGATCCTGTAAATGACTATCGATATAGGCAGCCATCCAATCGAAAGCCACAGATCCTTGTGCATCCTGTTTAAAGCCCGACGGGCCCACGGGATCATCGTCGTCGATTGCTATTAGATCTGCAGGTCCGGGATCATGGGGTGGCGTATATTCCATCCAACCGTCTTCCCCTGCGGTTGTCAGCTGAACAATGGATGTGTCTGCCGCACCATCGCCGCCGGTCGTATCAACGTCAACTTTCGCTTCGCTAGCATGGTATGCATCACCTGTAACCCTTGTTGACACGACCTCCGCTAGAGCGGAGTGTTGATTCAAAGTAAACGTCAACAACAGTAACGACAAAAATGGAATCTGCTTCATCATACTCTCCCTGTACGTGTAGGTAGGATTTGATGACAATTCTATTTTCTTGTGACTGTTCAGGTAGGTAAAACCACACCTGGCGGCTGTGATAAAGTCACAAATCAATTACCAACAGCGATGAAAAAAAGACGAATGATGGTGAATCTAGCCGGGCATTCTGGCGGATTCGGCGCTTGCTGTTGTTGTTTCCACTGCCCGCTCAGGGAAGTTGGCCCTCCCCTCCCTTTGACCGCATCATGTCCAGCGGGGCGATGCTCTCCATGCCGATTGGATCTTGCGTGCAGTGGCATCTTCCCCGCGAGCTGAAGCGTTCCAGATTGAGCTGTTCACACTCCGCCTGATTACCTACCGCGGGTATCACCAGGGGCTGGTTGCTGAACGGTGTGTAGTCGTCCGGCGCATGGATGTGGCACACAGCCTCCCTGGCATGGAGATGGGGACAAATGAGCGCATAGAGGAGAGTTGCGGAGATGAATGATCGCCAAACCCTATTCATTCGTAAGCCGTCACCTCTTCCGCCTCTATCTGGTAACCGGCGGTCGCCAGATCGCTGTCAAAGGATTTGGCACTCAGAACACCGGAGACCCAGACCGTATCGAAGGCCTCGCGAATCTTGGCGTCGCCCTTTGGCACCTTCACATAGACGGTCTGATTGGCCGGCGGGGGCGGCACGTGGATGCAGGCGCCATAGTAAGGCACCAACAGAAACTCGGTGAGCTTCTTGCCGTCGCCCTCGATCGGCACCACGAAACCGGGAAGCTTGACCCGCTTGCCGTCCAGGCTCTCGACCACCGGCGCCTCCTTCCAGGCCGCTTCGAGCTCATCCAGTATCTTTTGCGCCCTGGGATCATCGTCCTCGAGGGCATTGATATCGCCGAACTGCGCCATGATCTTGTCAGGGCGGTAGTCCTCGGGAATCATCGCATCCCACTCCAGTTCCTGCACTGGCTCGGCATGTAGAGGCGTCAGGGAGAGCAGTGAGGAAAATAACAGTACGGCAATCCGGAATTTCATGTCTGGCCCTCTAGATTCGTATGCTCATGCCATCGGCAAGGGAGTAGCGGTAGGCGCGGTAACCGGGTATTAGGCCAATGATCAGCGCGGAAGTTCCAACCAGCCCCAGGATCAACCACTCCCGCAACGAGGGGAGGCCGATCGGCAGGTGGAGGCCATAGTGGGTCTCGATAAAGGATTGCGCAAAGATCAGTCCGGCATAGAGCAGCAGCAGTCCCAGGGTGATCCCGACCAGGCTGAGCAGCAGGCTCTCACCGGTGACCAGAAGCAGGATGTGGCCCGGGCGCGCCCCCACCGAGCGCAGGATCGCCATCTCCCGCCGCCGTTCATTGAGGCTGGCCAGCATCACGGTCAGGATGCCGATCAGGCCGACGGCCACCACCAGCAGGGTGATGATCAGGAGGGCGTTTTCCGCCACCCCGATCAGGTCCCAGAGCTGCTGCAGCGCCACCCCGGGGAGCACCGCAAGCAGGGGCTCCTTGCGGTAGTCGTTGATCTCGCGCTGAACCCGAAAGGTGGCGATCTTGCTCTTGAGCCCCACCAGGAAGGCGGTGATCGCCTTCGGCGTCAGGTCCTTCTCCAGGGCCTGGTCCGCGCTGATATTGAGGCCTCTCACCTGCCTCCCGGCAATCCAATCCGCATGGATGGCCTCGATACCCTCCAGCGGGACATGCACGGTACGATCCACCGGCGTGCCCGTGGGCTCGAGTACGCCCACCACCTTGAACGGCTTGTCATCGTGGAGGGTGAAGCTGGTCTTGCCGGCGCCGTGGGCGATTACGATCTCCTGCCCCAGCCGGTAGCCGAGCTCAGCGGCCACCTCATGCCCCAGTACGGCTTGATAGACATTGTCGAATGGTTGACCTGTGTGGAATGCCAAGGATCGCTTATCGGCGTACTTGTAGAATTGGAAATAGTCCCGGCTGGTCCCCATCACCCGGTAACCCAGGTGTGAATCGCCCAGCGAGATAGGGATGGTCCATTTCACCAGGGGGTGTTCGGCAAATTTTTTATAGCTCTTCCATGAAATATTATTGGTTGCATCACCGATGCGGAAGACCGAATAGAGCAGCAGGTTGATGGCGCCGCTGCGGGCACCGACGACCAGATCCGTACCGGAGATGGTGTTGGCGAAGCTGTTGCGTGACTCCACCCGCAACCGCTCGACCCCGAGCAACAGCGCGACGCTCAGGGCGATGCTCAGCAGCACCAGGCTCGCGGTAAAACGGCGGTTCAGCAGGCTTTTCAAGGCAAGCGAGAGGATCGCCATCACGCCTCCCCCCGCCCCAGCCGGTTGATCTCATCCAGGGCGATATGGCGCTCGAACAGGGACTCGAGCTGGCGGTCGTGGCTGACGAAGAGCAGGGTCGAGCCGGTCTCTTCACACTCCTGAAACAGCAGCCGGAGAAATGCCTGTCGCATATCGCTGTCGAGGGCAGAGGTCGGTTCGTCGGCGATGATGATCTCGGGCGCGCCGATCAGGGCGCGCGCCGTGGCCACGCGTTGCTGCTGACCGACACTCAGCTCGGTCACCGGGCGATCGATGAGATCCTCATCCGCCATGTCCAGGTGCGCCAGCAACCGCATGGCTTCATCCTGGAGACTGGTTGCCGATGCAGTCGCCCTCTCCTTTCGCGAACGGGAGAAGCGACAAGGCAGGGTAACGTTGTCCAGCACAGAGAGATAGGGGATGAGATTGAACAGTTGGAATATGAAACCGATATGATCGGACCGGTAGTGGTCCCGCCTGGCGCTGGAGAGACGGTTGATGGCCTCCCCAAGGATATTCACCTCGCCCCCGGTTGGCAGATTGACCCCGGCGAGCAGCGCCAGCAGGGTGCTCTTGCCGCTGCCGCTGGCGCCGCGAATAAAGATGCGCTCGCCACGGGCCACCTCGAGTGTCTCGATGCGCAACACCTCAGGAAGCGCTTTACGCCATCTGAAGCGGAGGTTCTTGACCTCTATCGCGGCTGTTTGCGGCATCAGGTTATCTGCACAGTTTCAACTACCCCTAGAGCTCAAGCGTACTCTCTCCCGGCGTCAAGTCTATCTTCTGTTGCCCCCGTTTTGAAACACTCTGCACCTCGATGACCTCGGTACCCGGGAAGAGTTTGAAGAGCTTGACCTCTATCCTCTCCAGACGTGACATCTCCGCGCATCGGAAATGATAGTGACCTGTGAAGTTGGAATGAGTCTCTTCTTCATGATCGTGATCGGCATGTTCGGCATGTTCGGCATGTTCGGCATGTTCGGCATGTTCGGCAAGAGGAGACTCCACCTCGATGGCGACAGGTTCACATTTGGCCCCGGAGGGGATGCCGAATACCAGCTCCGCTTGCTTCAGGGTGCCGATGGCGGCTTCGACTGCCTCCATCTGAGCCTTATCGGCCGGCTGATGTTCAAAGCCCACGATATTCATCGCCGGACTGCGAAACTCGATTTCGAGGGCATCGCCCTCGATGGCGATCAATAGCTCCGCCTCTCCATGGACATGGGCCTCGTGATGTTCGTGGTCCGACTCAGCCGCCTGTATCTGGACTGAACCGCCAAGCAGGGACAGTGACAATACAATTGCTCCCGGATTGATTTTAGTCATATAGCTAGGGCCTCCTGTCTCGTGATTTTAAATGTTATAACATAACATTATTGTCCAGATACAGCATTTAGTTCCACAACTGCGTGATGGATCATCAAGCATTGAGTACAGTGATTGGAATATGACAGTTTAATTAAAACATCTCGTCCCTGGCTTAATAACCTTGGTCGCTTTTTTCTGTTTCGAGGCGCTTTCGGTTTCAATCAGGCCAGGCGGATAGTCGCCTCCCTGAAAAGCCAATTTGGCCAAACTGTCGCCAACCGGAAATGGATTCCGTTACCAGCCTACAGGTGTGGTGGTCGCAGGTCAGGCACCATTCTCGATGAGCTACACTTGCAATTAAGAATGAGACAAAATTTCGCAGGCAGACTTTATGGACCTGATGCACCTCAAAGCGGAATTCGAGACGGGCCGGCTTAGCGAGGCGGTAGCGGAACCCGCGGAACAGCGCGAAGGTTGGCGGCTGCTGTTTCATACGTTGAGCGGCGAAACGCTGGTGTTGACCGACCACTCCGGACGGGAGCGTGTCTATCACAGCCTGGATCACGCCACCGAGGTCGGGCGGGATATCGGTTTCGACTCAGTACGGGTAGAGGAGCACTTCTGACAAGACGATATACCTGACCTGGATAACGGGGGTGCGCATTCTTTCAACCCGGTTCGCGCAGGAAACTATTGCGAAAACGCCGGTAGCAGCTGGGTCAGCACCTCATCCGCCAACTGAAGCTTTTCCTCTCGATCACTCTCCTTGGCGACCGGGCCGTCAACGAACAGACAGGCCAATCCATGCACCGCGGACCAGGCCAGCAGCTCATGCGGGCTGAAGTCGCAGGGGTCCTCGTCGGCGATGGTTCTTACGAACCCCTCCTGAAGATAACTCGCCAGGCGCTCCGTCGCGGCGAGGTAGTCTGCATCCCTCGAGTAGATCATCTCCTCGCGCCACATGGCGCGAAAAAAGGCCGGCTTGGTCAGGGCGAAACGGACATAGGCCATGCAGACGGCGTGGAGCGCGTCGTCCCCCTTTTCCTGCGCCTGCAGCATGGCCACTTCCATCGCATCGGCGAGCTGATTCAGCGCCCGGGTGGCAAACACGGTCAACAGCGCCCGCTTGTCCGTATAGTGCCGGAAGGCGGATGCGGGTGATACGCCGATGCGTTTGGCGCACCCCCGCAGGGTGACCGCCTCGATGCCGAACTGCGATGCGATCTCGTCCACGGCATCCAGCAGCGACTCCGCCAGGTGACCGTGATGGTAGGGACCGTTTCTCTTCTTCATGAATTAGTTGTAGCACCAAAAGTGATCATTGTTAACATTTTCTCCCGGAATCCTTGAAATATTCCCTGATTTCATCTAAATTGTAAGTTAACAGCGTTTACATCTGGCCTTGGAATATGTTCCAAGCCACTGTAATCCATAGATTAACGGAGGATACTGACAATGTCGTCAACAGACTATTCAACAGCAGACAGATCGCGCGGGCAGTGTTTCAACGGCCCTATGGGGTCATGCGGGCGCGGTCACTGGAGCGGCGCGAATATCGTCGCCATGGTGTTGGGTTTCATCATCTTTCCGCCATTGGGTTTTATAGTCCTGTTGTGGACAATCCTGGGTCACCCCATCCAGGAGCTTCCCGGTTGGGTGCGCGACAAGTGGAACCAGCTCTTCCGAAACAACAAGGCGGGGGCATACAAGGAGAGTGACAACACCATATTCAACGAGTATCAACAGACCCAATACGACCGCATCCGCGAAATCAAGGAGGAGATCAAGAAGCGGGCGGAGGCGTTCCGCTCATTTCGCTTCGACGCGAAGCGGCGCAAAGACCAGAAAGAGTTCGACGAGTTCATGGCAAGCAAACCTACAGACAACAGTGATGCGCCCTGATCGCCTGAGATCCGATTGTCACCGTCGAGAAATGCCACCCGTGCGGGATGCAGGGTGGCTCTATAACGTCAGCCACGATATTTACTCTATCGCTCACTCTGCACTATTTTCATCCTGCCAGGACCTGGTGGACGGTTCCTACACATCATCAGCGAAGGCGATCGCTTATTAGCTCTGCATAGGAATAGGGCAGATGCCGGCTATTTAACTTACTGTAGGGACCTCTGGCACTAGAGCATGATTATATTGCAGTGGATTAGACCCATTTCGGCCAAAAGCTGACCTGTATCTGCGCAGGCAATATTAATCCCGATTACTTCATAGCGGACATTCGGGAAGCTTCTCTGCACAGAAACCGCCTACAAATATGACAACGCTCGGTCCGTCCCAGTTGGACCGAGGAATTTTTTGTACTGCTATCAAAGGCCTTTTTAACTGATCAAATGGACTGCACACATGCTTGTGATCGTGCGTCATTGTCCTCTCCACATTCAGAGATTGCAAAACGAGATATTGATTCTAAGTGATTGATATTGAATTAATTACAATGTGTTATATAAAAGTTTCGCTATATAAAAACTAGAGGTCTCGGCAATAAAGCTGAGAACTAAATAAGACACCCACCCCAAATCCCACCCCAAAGTTTACTTTTTTTGAACACACCCACTTATTCATTTCAGGCATATATCACTCACATAAACATTGAAATTGCTGCTTGCTGGATCAGATATCCCTATCAATCAGTCTGAAAGTGAAACAGCAAACACCCTCAACCCTCAGCAGGAGGCTGATTCTGTATTTGACTTGTTTCAGGAAAGAACCTTTAGCTGAGGTAGTGTATGGCAGCGCCGAGATTTGGCGTTCGTTGATAGCCCATTCGTTGACAGGCTTCTTTGAGCTTATAGCTTGCGCCGACAATGCCCTTGAACCGGCTTTCGAAATGCTGGGTCATGTAGAGCCAATGCTGGGGGTCGATTTGCAATCTATTTAGTATGGGTGGTTGATTGCCCGGGATAGAGCCGCGCTTGTGTTCAAGAATGGCGCGTCCTGTCCAATCAATGAGCTCGAGATAGTCCTTCAGTCGAAACGGCAGGCCCCTGGGCATGCTTTTGCGTGGATTTCCGGCAAATGGGTGCAAGTCGGCAGGGTTTTTTGCTTTCTTTGTCCGGTTGCGACTTTGCTTGAGCATGGTTGTCCGCTCAGCAATAGAGGTGTACTCGGATTGTTCCGGCGTCTTGGCCATCCCTGCCCTGACCGGGTTGAGATCCACATAGGTCATGCAGGCAGCCAGGGCCTTTTCATCCAGCAGGGCCTGGGATTTGTACCGGCCCTCCCAGTAGCGACCGGTGCATCCGTCCTCCTGGTTGGCCTGGCGTGCGATCGGTTCGTTGATGCAGCGCATGAACCAGCTGATGTCATGCAGGCGCTTACGCCATTTGGTGACCAATTCGGAGATTACATCGCGTTCTGCTTTGCTGAGGGCTTCCATTGCGCGATAACGCTGTACGAGTACGGGCAGGGAAAAGAGCCGCTCCCAGCGTTCGATGACAACCTGCTCACTCCACCCGGCCGCGTTCTCGGCATCGATATGGAGGATGACGTGGTAGTGGTTGTACATCACCGCGTAGGCACAGATGTCGATGGCGAAGATCTCCGCCAGCTGTTTCATGCGATCGACGATCCACTGGCGCCTATGTTCAAAGCTCTTGCCGCTATGTGAATCCACGCCGCAGAGAAAGGCGCGACGGACACAGCGGGAGACGCAGTGATAATAAGGGGTGGTTTCCAGTGAAACCTGGGCTTTCCTTGGCTTGGGCATGATATCGCTCCTTGATATCGGGTGTGAACTGGGAGATTGCCAGATTTGATGGTTTTTGGCAAATTAGGGGTGGATGTCCTATTTAACTAGTTGCATAAGGTTGCCAACACTTAACCCAGGATAGTTAATATGGAAATTGAAGTTATTTACCAGTTTATTATACAACGTTTGTTCATCCTGCTTTGTTTTTTATCGCTGATCCTATTCATCACGTTCATTCTGTACCACAAGCCAGCACCTGATGATCAGAAGGTGGTTCAAAATACTGCGGTCACAGGTGGAAAAGGCGATACTCTAGTGGTCCTGTTGCATGCCTACACAGCACGAGGCGATAAACTGGGTGAGATTAGGGAAGTGCTTGATAGCCTCGACGAATATTCAGACGCCGACTTTATAATCCCTGACTTGCCGTTTGGCTTATTTTCTATGGAAAGCTCCAGCAAGGTGACGGCTGAACTTGTGTCTGCTATCGATGAAGCATGGGACAATCGCGTCCAGTCACAGAATCCTTACAAACGTGTGCTACTCATCGGCCATAGTATTGGGGCTCTGTATGCGAGAAAACTATTTATTGTCGCATGCGGTGAAAACGAGGATGCCCGATTCGAGTCTGATCTACGCACATTGCTCGCTGATAGCGCATACCACGTCGACAAACCAAGGCCATGGGCGCAGGCCGTTGATCGCATTGTTCAACTTGCAGGCATGAACCGTGGCTGGTCGATATCACACCACATGTCTATACCGCGAGCGATCCAGATGGAGATAGGCGTTTTTGCAGGCCGTGTATTCCAGTGGGTGTACGGGAGGCCACCGATAATCTTTACGATACGACGCGGCGCCCCCTTCATCACTCAGTTGCGGCTGCAATGGCTATCGATGAAGAAACAAGCGCATGAGAAAGGGCTGTCGAATGCTTTAACGGTTCAGCTACTGGGCAGTATCGATGATTTGGTGTCTCCCGAAGACAATTTAGATCTTATCTCAGGCGCCGACTTCATCTACATGGATATCCCAATGTCGGGGCACTCCAATGTTGTCGAGATGAGTGATCCAATCGCCGGGCATGCTCGGCGAGAGAAGCTTGTTGAGGCGCTTGAGGTGGATGGCTCCGAGAAGAAGCAGCAGGATATTGCAGATGAGACAGTTAGCGACGTAGTGTTCGTGATCCATGGGATCAGAGATGAAGGTTACTGGACACAGAAAATCGCACGCAAGGTACTGGAGCTCAATAAGAATAACCCGAACAGGAGGATTAAGACAGAGACATCAAGTTACGGGTATTTTCCCTTGCTGTCATTCCTGATGCCCGGCAAGCGACAAGAGAAGGTGGAATGGTTCATGGATCGCTATACGGAGGCGAAAGCGCGATACCCGGAAGCCCGATTCCACTTCATAGGCCACAGTCACGGTACTTATCTTCTGGCTAAGGCACTTCAGGACTATGATTCGGTACGTTTCGACCAGGTGCTATTCGCTGGCAGTGTTGTTCATCAGGACTACGAGTGGGAAAAGTTCATAGATACTTCCCGTGTCAAGCATGTCTACAATTTCGAGGCTACGGCTGACTGGGTAGTGGCGTTTTTTCCCAAAGCTATCCAGAGTATTGGTATCCAGGATCTGGGGAGCGCCGGGCACGATGGTTTCACCGTAGCAGAACAGTTGCCTGGCAAAGTGAAAAATAAGTCTTACATTATCGGAGGGCACTCAGCGGCCATACAGGAGGCAATGTGGGATTCAATCGCTGAGTTTGTGCTGACGGGAGAATTCGTTACGCCGCCTGAATTACTGGTGGCCGAAGATCAGGAATTCTATGTAAAGTGGCCAGCGAAAATTTCCCCGTTGATCTGGCTGGTCGGCATCCTTTTGCTGGTATGTCTGTTCAATTATCTGCTGAAGCTCGATATCAGGGAATGGAAAAAGACGCTCTTACTGACACTATATATATACGGATTATGGATCATATTGACCAGGGTTTAATAATATTGAGGTCAGAGTAAAAACTCTATCTTTTAGAATTAAGGAGGCCAGAGACAATTTTGGTAAGCCCATGATTGTTGAAATAATATACTTGAATTGGTGTCTGTTTTTGGTACGAAACAGCAATAAGTGGGGTCAGATGAAACTTAATGACAGTTTTTGGCGAACAGCGGAAGTTAATATATAAAGCCCTATAGCTTCAGCTTCGGTCGCGTTTCAGACCAAACCACCCTACACCTACTGTCAATTTCCCCTGACAGCCAGAGATCCCTGAACAGAGACCACTTCTACAGATCCCGCACCAGTCGAACATAGTTATAGATACGCGCAGCATCCCCCTGCGGGCTCATATCAAAATAGTAACCGTCACTCGCATAACTATAACGACTGAAGTCCGCCTCCTTGCCGTCACTGCGCTGGGCTCCGGCGCCGTGGACATCCATCCAGGTTGAGTTCATGTAGCCCATGGCGCGCCCGAAGCAGAGATAGACCGCTGAGCTTCCCGATCCGTCGGAACGGATATGGGTGGTGCCGGTCCAGAACCAGGGATAGTCCGACTCACCCCCTTCATTCACGATCGGGGTGATATTGAAAACCGGATCGATGGCCGCGCTGTCGGTCGCTCCGGGGGCGCGGGTGTAGTCGAGGATACTCTGCATCTCCTTCGCATTCGGCAGCCGCCAATCACTGTGGCCCAGATGATTCTCCGCGTTCTTCTGCTCGACCCAGGCCAGGGCGTCGGCCCAGGCCATGCCGCTGCCGCTGTCATCCCGGGACCACATCAAACCTGTGGCAGCGTCGCTGACCGTGCCATCACCGTTCTCTGTGAAATCGTTACTGCCATAGTCGGTGTTTCCCCTCACCAGGTATACGTAGTTGGTCTTGACCATACCACCGCCACTGCTGGGATAACCCTTGATTCTGCCATCGGCGAGATTGAGTCCGAATGCGGCCTGCTGATTGTTGAAGACATAGTCCACATAAACGTTGCCGGACCAGAACTGGGCATCGATGACGCGCTCGCCAGCGGCCAGGTCACCGTAGTCAAAGCCGAAATAGTCGGTGTCGATGAACGGAATCAGCTGGCTGGTATCATCGCTCATCGGATCGGTGCCGTTGAAGTTCATCAGGGAATAGAGCTCTTTCATGGTCGGCAGACGCCAGTCGCTGTAGCCGCCATAATTCTCGGCATTCAAACTCTCCGGGTAACTTTGGGCCTCAGCGAAGGTCAGCTTGTCGTCGGCGTCGATGTCGCCGTCCCTATCCAGGTCGGCGGTTTGGGTCCAGGTAAGGCCTGTTACATTGTCATGAACGGTCAGGCCGTCATCGCTGAGACTATAGCTCGGTTGATTGCCATCGAATTGGGCATCCTGGCCGTAGAACATATCGCCTTCACCGGGTGTCGTGATCCGGCTGCTGTTGCCGAAGAACTGCTGCTGCCCTGTGTCGACGATGGGATAGGTCAGCACCTTGGCAGCACCATCGGACACCGTGACTGTGGCTCTATCCGTATCGCTGTTTCCTGAATCGTCAGTCACCTGCAACGCGATAGTGAATGAACCGACAGCCGCCGCCGAGTAGTCGGCAGTGATACCGCTGGCATCGTCATAGAGACCGTCGTTGTCCAGATCCCAGGCGTAGTTCGTTATCCAGCCGTCACTGTCTTGAGAGGCCGATCCGTCCAGGGTTAACAGGGTACCCAGCGACCCGCTGTAGGGTCCCCCGGCATCTGCTTCGGGCGTTTGATTCGATGTCTCATCGTCCAGCGGTGTGCCGTCGAAACCCCGATAATCAGCACTGTATCGCTCCACCCTGAAGACCGCCCCGCTGGATTGATAATCCCACACCGTTTCACCCAATGAGGTGACCTCGAAGAAATAGGCGCCAGGTCCGTCGCAGATCAGGGTATTGCCGTTGGCCAGGCGCTGCTGGCCGGAGATATTCATGGCATAGAAATCGGTCGGCGTCTCCGCGCTGTAGCTCCACACTGTCTCGTCTGGGCCGAATGCGGCGCCAGCCAGATAGGTGTAGCTGCCATCCCCTTCGAGTGGTGGAGTGATCTCCTCGACGGAGGAGTAGTTGCCCTCGGGACGCCCGCCGCCGTTGTTGAAGATCAACAGGTTGCCCGCGCCGGGATAGCCCGCCTCGATCCACTCCGCGTCATGGGGCAGGAACAGCCGCTGATCATCGCTGCTCCCCGCGCCATAGGCCCGGGGATTGCCCCAGCGATAGAGCAGATCGCCACCCCGACCGCTGTTACCCCCCGTGTGTCCCGCCGCCTCGGCGGTGGTGGTGCTGTGGTCGATGATCCAGACCTCGCTGAAGTTGTGCACGGTGAGCAGGATCTGATCCAGCTCGGCGTTGTAGTCGATGGCGTTGATTTGGTGCCAGTCGGCACTGCCGTTCATGGCGTGGTTGAGATCGATCAACTCCGGATGTTCGGCGACCGCACCATAGTTGGACTTACCGGGGTCATACTCCTGCACCAGGTGATCCCAGCTGTGCCACTGCCAGACGATCTCTCCCGAGTCGGCGCCCGTGGGCCGGACCTCGATCACGCTGTCGGGCCAGAGCTCACCCTCAGTGAGCAGGGAGGGATCACGGCCCGCGGCAATCGCCTCGGCTTCGCTCTTGGATTGCCAGGCGATCATCAGCAGATTGCCGTTGGGCAGCATCTCCACATCGTGATGCTGAAGATAGCTGCTGCTGGAATAGCGGTATTCCCAGGTCACCCCGCCGTCCCAGTCGAGGGTCTCCACCACACCGCCCGCGCCCCCTGCATCGAATCGGCCGTTGCCGAGATTGCCCGTGTGCAGCAGTTCACCATTCTCCAGCAGATAGACCGCATTTCCCGGCCGATAGTCACTCACCCAGGCGTGAACCGGGCTCCCCTCGTTGTCTATCAGATAGGTGGTGGTTGAATCCAGGGGGGCATACAGGTTATAGCCCTCCGATGAGAGACTCTGCTCATCCACCAATGCGCTATCCTGTCCATCGCCGCCCGACGAACCGCCGCCACATCCCGCAACGAGCATCGACAACGAACAGAAGAGGCACAAGCCGGTTATCTTAACTCTGTGCATTTTCACGGTTACCACCCCATGATTTCCGATCTGGTTTCAGGCTAAGAGTCAAGTTCCAAAGATTCACCACGAAGTGATTCCTGGCGAATCATTCAACGCCGGCCGCCCGGTCGCCCTGCCCTCTCATGCCAGAGACGATAGGCCTCAAGCTGCTCGATCTGGGTCTCGCTCAGGAGGGCCGCGAGCCGCTCTCGTGTCTCCGCGCGATGCTGCTCCATCTCGTCGTGATGGCGCTTGTGCATCAATAGGCGGCTCTGAAACCGTTCTTCCATGATTGTCTGCAGGCTGGCCGCCTGCTCCTCGTTGAGATCCAGCTGCTGCTGCAGGGATTGGCTGCCGGATCCGCCGCAGGCACCGCCAAACGGCGGCATGGCAACGGCTGAACTCGCCACAAAAATAACCAGAGATGCGACCAGTGCTCTTTTCATCATCTGTTGCTCCAGGCTCATGGTGATTGAGTGAAATGGATCGAGCCGATCAAACGGGCCCGTTCACTATCGAGTCTAAGCAGGGATATGACAGGGACGGAGGAGAAAGTGTGGAGAAATTGTAGAGATGTCGGCGGGTCTAGCGATGACAGGTATAGGGCCAGATCATGCGTGTATCGGGGGGATAGCGTTCACCGTTTTCCAGCATGTAGGAGATGGGGACAGCCTTCTCCTGCTTCGGCAGGGCCGCCATGGCCCGGGAATCGACAGGCATGGATTTACGAAACAGCGCATTCGGATCCATCCAGTGCGCCTCGTAGGGGATCACCATGGCGCCGTTGTCGTAATAGTTCTCATTGCCGGAGTAGAGGATGTCGAAGTGGAGCACCGGTCGGCGGGACTTCCGGCAGATCTCATGCTTCAGCTCGCAGCTCAATACCCCGGTGTTGCCGGTGGGACCGATGACATCGCCCATCTTCAGGCGCTGCCCCACCTCGACCTCGGGCAGGCGTTGGAAATGGGTGTAGCGACTGTAGAGATAGAGAGGAAGACCGCTCTCCTCCGGGGTATGCCGCATCACCACCTCGATGCCGCGGGGACTGCGTTTACCCTCGTAGACCGCAATCACCTCGCCATCCATCACCGCGTGGACGGGCGTGCCGAAGGGGGCGGGGATATCGACACCGCCGTGGTAGGCCTGCCTGGGGCGCAGGCGGGAGTAGTCCATGGCATACCAGTGGTCGATGCCACGGCATGTGACATCCTTGGCCCACACAGGATGGAGCCCGGTTTCGATCAGGCCGCGATCCTTCAGATCCTGCACATTGTCATGAGGTCCGCGACGCACGGCGCTGATGGAGGCCGGGTCGGGCATATCGATGCCGCTCCCGGGATCAGGGGTTCTTTCACCCAAGCGTATCTGCAGCTCCTGAAGGGATACGGCACCGTCTCCATCCAGGTCGACCTTGTCGAAAATCCGTTTCTTGCGCCACTCCTCCCGGCTGATGCTACCGTCGCCGTTACGATCCAGCTTCGACATGATTCCCGCGGCTGTCTTTTGCGCGCAAACCTCTGCCGCCGGGGTGGCGAGAATGAGTAGTAACAGCAGCTTCAGTGCTGTTGAAGGATTACGACTCACGGCAATATCCCGTTCCATTCTGTATCACCTCAGACCCTGTCTCGCCATGGAGAGGCTGATGCGCACCCTCATCATGCAAACTCAGCGTTGTCTGATCCGTCACCCACTGTCGTTGCAAGAACCGGTTACCAGACTTGAATATCGGTAAGACAGCTTCCCTTGTCCCCCTCACTCCTGGGGGCCGACCGAGGCCTTGCTCCGCTCCATGACCTGCTGGGCCAGGTAGCTTTCGCCAAAGCGTTTCACATTATCGCTTTCACTGTCGAACTGGCCGAAGTGACGCTCTTCATCCATCACCAGATCCTCGAACAGCTTCTTGGTCGCGGAATCCGCATGGTTGGCGCACTCGAGGGCGAATCCGTTATACATCCTGATCGCAGACTGCTCGGAGTTGTCGGCCCATTCCAGCATCGCCATGACATCATGGATCGGCTCCACCTTCGCAGCCGCCTCCAGGACCACATCCCCCTTGAGAAAAAGAATCCGGTCGGCGAGACGCTCGATGTGCATCATCTCCTCGATGGCGGTGCGCTTGAACAGCGCCGAAAGCAGCTCGATGCCCTGGTCGTCGCAGTGGAAGTGGAAGTACATATATTGGTGAACCGCCGTCAGTTCATCGGCCACAGCCTGATTCAACAGTTCGATGCTCTTTTCATACATTTTGATTTCACTTCCTTCAATAGCAATTCTATTCAGAGGAGAGAATACATCATCTGTTCCAGGATGGAATGCCCACAGTGGCTTTACACCATCATTGGCGGGGCGAAGCAGTGCCCTACCCATTCGGACAGGGCGTAGGGTGCGGCTCGCCGCACCGTATGGCTATCACCTCATGCCTAATTTAATGCCTAGTCGTTCTCAACCAATCCAGGCACATCCTCTCGAAACAAGCCCCATCTCACAGATGAACCGATGATTCATCAGAGTGAAGAGTAGGCGTCCTGATTATAGGAAATAATTGTTATTTACTATTAATTAATTTTGTATAAACGATTTTTTCTATCATTAAACCAGCGCTAGAGTAGAGGGTAGCAGAGAGGAGCCAAACAATGACAGCACTGGTACAAAGCGTCCGCCAGATCGGTAGCGGGATTGGATTCAATCCTACCCCGATCGTTCGCCGGCTTGCACCATTGACCTGCCTGATCGCGGTGATCTCGGTCGTGCCGGAAGGCTGGACCGGCGCCCTCGACGCGCTCAGCGAGGCCTACCTGGCGGTCTCCGTTTTTGTCGCCGGGACCCTGGCGCTGATCTACGCTGCGGAGCGGGGATTCAAGACCGATCTCGGCACCTGGCTGATGCGCTACCGCCAATGGCAGGTGCCGGCCGGCGCATTGCTGGGGGCCTTTCCCGGCTGCGGCGGCGCGATCGTGGCCATGACCCAGTACACCCGGGGCTATCTCAGTTTCGGCGGCGTGGTCGCCACCCTGACGGCAACCATGGGGGACGCCATGTTCCTGCTCCTCGCCAGCGAGCCCGTGACCGGTATGGGCGTGCTTGCCATGGGCGTGGTCCTGGGCACCTTGAGCGGCTACCTCATCGACGCCATTCACGGTGACGGCTTCATGCGTCCTGAACAGGCATGCATTTACCGCTCTACCCCAATGGAAAGACCGACCGATCAGGAGGGCCTCCCGCTGGCCGACAAGGTCTGGCTGGCGCTTGTGATCCCCGGCCTTGTCATTGGTGTAATGTCAGCCTTTCAGATCGATTTCGACGGTCTCATCAGCGGTGTCACCTCCGGGGATCCCGGCTATTGGCTTGGCGTGTCGGGTGCGATCCTGGCGATGGCCATGTGGGCCGGTCGCGGCGGGAGCAAGGAAGACCGTTCCTGCAGAGGCGGCGAAGCCTGTGAGGCGCCAAACCGATCCATGGCACGCCGCATCATCGACGACACCAATTTCATCACGACCTGGGTCGTCTTCGCCTTCATCGGCTATGAACTCCTGGTCGCCGCATTCGGTTTGGACCCGGGCGCGGCACTGGCTGTCTGGGCGCCGCTGGTCCCCGCCATGGCTGTCGCCATCGGCCTGATACCCGGGTGCGGGCCGCAGATCCTGGTGACTTCACTCTATGTCAGCGGGGCGATTCCCCTCTCCGCCCAGCTCGGCAACGCGCTTGCCAACGACGGGGATGCGCTGCTGCCTGCCATAGCGGTAGCCCCCAGGGCTGCGCTGGTCGCCACCCTCTACAGTGCGGTACCGGCCATACTGGCGGCGTATGCCTGGTACATGGTTATGGAATGAGGCATTCAAAAATGCTTACTGATTGCCCATCATTCTATGCCATCGAATCTATGGGCTATTAATGTGTAGTGTATGAGTGGTGTTGGCTTATTATCTACCCAAGCTTGACTACTCACTGTCCTATTGCGCTGTACATGGCGGGGCAGGCCCCACCCTACACACTATCGCGATAGGTAGGGTGGGGCCCTGCCCCACCGCTGCACTGATCAGTATGGGCAATCAGGTAAGGCTAAAAATGAGTAATAGCGAAAATATAATCATCAAGCCCATGGAAAGGGGCGATCTCGATTCAGTCAACGCAATCGTCGAGGCCTGCGTCGCGGGCTGGGATCTGCCTGAACGGGTAAAACGCCTCTCCCTTGGCAGTTACCGTTACAGCGAACATGATCTAGACCATCTAACAGCCGTTGTTGCAGTTATTAAAAATGATGAGATCATAGGAGTCGCCACCTGGGAATCCGCGGACAGCAGCGAGCTACCGCAGAATCAGCAGGGCATGCTGCTCCATGGGCTCTATGTCGCACCTGGATACCAGGGGCGTGGAGTTGGCCGCCGCTTGATCAACCCTGCCCTGGAAGCCGCGCGCAGACAAGGGATGGATGGCTTGCTGGTGAAAGCGCAAAGCGATGCGGTTGGCTACTTTCAGTCACGGGGATTTACCTACCTGCCGATTGAAAATGCGCAGAGGGATTATCCGCACAGATGGTGGTTGGCGATATAAGAGACAAAAGTCACCGATAGCCTTTACCCCGTTCAAGGCAGTCCCGATTCAAGCCCTTTATCACTCTGCCGGGTATTGTGATACTTCACGGTCAGCACAATGTGATCGATACGGTTTATCTTCATTTTTAACAATCGCTCTATTCATTTCTGCTGCTCCTCTTCCATGCCGTACTTCTTTAGTTTGCGCCACAGCGAAACACGATCGATGCCGAGCACCTTTGCCGCCCGGGTGCGGTTCCGGCCGCTGCGTTCGAGCACATACTCGATATAATCCGCTTCCCGTTCCGCCAGGGTGGGCAGGCGTCCTGCCTCTTCCCGCACCACATGGATCGCCCCTTCCACCAGGGCCGGGGGCAAATCGGCGGTTGTCAGCAATCGATCCCTGGCGAGGGTGACCGCCCGCTCGATGATGTTCTCCAGTTCACGGATGTTCCCCGGATAGTCGTAGTCACTCAACACCGCCAATGCCTCGGGATCTATATCATCCGTCATGCGCTCCATCCTGGCTGCATGTTTGCGCATAAAATAGAAGGCGAGCAGAGGAATATCGTCTTTGCGCTCCGCCAACGGCGGCAGGGCCAGCTCCACCACATGAAGGCGATAGTAGAGGTCTTGGCGAAAGCGGCCCGCGGCAACCTCTTTCTGCAGATCGCGATGGGTGGCGGTAATCAGGTGGATATCCACTGCGCGCACCCTGGTCGAGCCCAGGCGCTGCACCTCACGCTCCTGAATCACACGCAACAGTTTGACCTGCATCGAGAGGGACATCTCCGCAATCTCATCGAGAAACAGCGTACCCCCATGGGCCGCCTCGATCAGCCCCTGTCTCGCTTCATTGGCACCGGTATAGGCCCCCTTCTCATGGCCGAAGAGTTCGTTGGCCAGCAGATCTTCCTGCAGCGCGCCGCAGTTGACCGCCATGAAGCTCTCCCTGTCGCGGCCACTGTGGCCATGTATGTATCGGGCCAGCAGCTCCTTGCCGGTACCGCTCTCACCGGTAATCAGGATATTGGTGTCGCTTGACGCAACCTGTCTCGCCATCTCCATCAGGCGCTGCATGATGACGTTCTGGGTGATGATGGAAGGCGCGAGACGGTTGCTGTTGAGTTGCTCCTTCAGCTGCCGGTTCTCCCTTTTCAGACCGACCAGTTCCAGGGCGTTGCGTACAACCTCGCGCACCTCATCCAGACGGAAGGGTTTGGCAATATAGTGAAACGCCCCCGCCTTCATGGCCGCCACGGCGGAGTCGACAGTGGCATAGCCTGTTATCAGCACCACGGCGATCTCCGGGTCCAGCTCCTTGGCGCGCCTGAGCACCGCCATGCCATCGACCTTTTCCATCTGCAGATCGGTAAGCACCAGGTCGAAGCGGTCCTTCTCCAGGGCGTCGACGGCCCCCGCGCCACTGGTGCGCGTGGTTACCTGATAGCCCTGCTTGCGGCATACATGGGCCAGATTTTCAACCGCGGTCGCCTCGTCATCGACTATGAGGATGCTGGCCTTCTCCGTCAATGCCTCAGCCATTTGCCTGCTCCTCACCGGGAAACAGCGCGATCACCTTGGCCCCCTCCCCGGCACGGGAAGCGATAGCCAGGCAGCCGTCATGTTCCCCCACTATCTCCTGAACGATGAACATCCCAAGCCCGACACCCTTTCCGGGCTCGCTGGTGGTAAAAAAGGGATCGAACACCTTGGGCAGCGTCTCTTGGGGTATGCCGGGTCCATCGTCGGCGACCAGTATCTCGATGAAGGGCCCATGGTGATCGGTGACACATTTGAGGTTACCGGCCACCTCGGCGCCCTCGGGAAACATCGCACCGCCATTGTCACGCCGGATGGCGCTGATCTTTATCTGCGCCCCCTTGCCGGCGGCATGCAGCGCATTCTGGATCAGATTGATAAACAGCTGCTGGATTCGCTGCTTGTCCGCGGTCAGCACAAGATCCTGCGGAATATTGACCGTCAGCTTCGCGCTGTGCTGCAGCAGCGCCTTGCCGATAAGGGATTGCGTCTCGTTGACCAGATCCAGGAGTCTGACGGGGCGCTTTTGGAACACCTTCTGACTGCCGAAGTCGAGCATGGTCCGGATAATCCTTTTTCCACGCTCGGTCTCACTGTCGATCTGCCTCAGCCAGGTGCGGAGCTGCTCGGGATCGGCATCCTGCTCGTCAAACTCCTCCAGCAACAGCTGAGTCGACGAGGAGATATTCGAGAGCGGATTGTTCAACTCATGGGCCACCCCCGAAGCCAGAATGCCAAGGGAGGCCAGCTTTTCACTCTGCAGCATGCGCCGCTGGCGGATCTCCAGCTCTCTGAGCATGCGATTGAAGGCATCGGTGAAGGTGACGAACTCGCGATCATCCGAGGGAGGCTGGAGATGATCGAAACGCCCGTCGGCAATCGGCTTTAGGTGCGACTCCAGTTTTTTCAGCGGCAGCAGAACCACGGGCCTGAGCAGGCGCCCGACCATAAAGATCGCAAGCCCGATGATGGGCAGGGATATCAGCAAGAACCACTGCGACTTCCTCACGGTCGCCTCGAGCATGATGCGCTCCTGCCTGGACATCGATTCCACCGCCAGGTAGACCTGGTGGCCGATCTCTCTTACGTCCTCTTCGAGCCGGCCAGGATCGATCCGGAACGCCTCATCCCAATCCCTCAGCCTGGATCGGTAGGCCTCGAGCCTTTCGATCAGGCCCGAAGGGGCCGATTGCCGCATCAGCGGCGCCAGCGAGGCCCCATGGTTGTGCAGAATTTCGAGGGATGACTCGGCGTAGAGATCCGCCCTGCTGCGGGCTTCACTGTCTGCATAGAGAAACAGATTCTTCTCCTCTCTGCGCATCTCCAGGACGGCCTCCTGAAGATCGGAGACAACCTCCCCCTCCCTGATCTGGCGCTGCAGAAACAGCAGATCGAGAGCGGCGATCACGGCAAGCGCCAGGGTGCCGAGCACCAGGGCGATGTAGGCCGTGGTGATCTTGCCCCGCAGACTGGAGAGATCGAATAACATCGCTATTACAAATCGCAATACATCGTTTCAAATTGAAACAACTCTAGCAAATATCATCAATCCCCGCACCCTCGGGGCAAGGATAAGGATTCGGCCCGGAACCGAGTGGGCAGGTATTGCATTTCGCAACATCCCTGCTGATCAAATTCATAATAACAACCATCTATCAATAACTTACGAGCTTCCCAACTTGGCATGCCTATTGCGATTACCAGGCTGAACGAACACCTGGAAGCAGTACCCATGTTTAAACTGAACGATGACCTGAAAAAAATATTATCCAGCCTGGCCTATCAGGATGCCGGGGAATATTTGACCACCAGGGGCAAGATGAAGCTCCTCGGTATCGGGCCGGAACCGCATGATACCGCCGCTCCGCCGCCCCTGAAGAGGGTAAAAAAGCCCGTCACCCGCCGCATCGCTTTCATCAGTGACGGCAGAGGGCACGGGGCGCCCCTCGACTACGCCATCGAAACCTGCTCGCGAATGGAGGCGAAGATAGACCTGCTGATCCAGGGTTCAGCCGACAGCACACATGTCGCCGCCCTGGAGGAACGGATCAGAGCGGCGGATATCCACTGCCGGACCGTCCGGCTTGGCGCAAACCCCGTGGAAGAGATCATCAACTACATCCAGCACCAGCCCTCCGTCGCTTCGATCGTGGCGATGCCCGACGACGACACAGCCAAAACGATCATGGACGAGATTGTTTCGGGACGCGGCGGATCCATGCCCGTGCCGCTGGTACTCATCGAGGACAGAAGCGCCACCCCCCCGGCCAAGCAGTCCGCGGCCTGAGAATCACCCGACCCAAGACGACCCACCCATGCAGATGACAGCCAACACAGTAAAACTACAGAACCAGAGCATGAACAAACTTGCAGATGAAGAGACGACCATCGCAACACCCGGCATATTCACCCGAAAGCAGTTGATTGCGGCGGTGCTTTTTGCCGTCCTGGGACTCTATCTGTCTACCATCGTCCCGACCCTTGAGATCGCCTGGGTCGGCGCCATCCTGCTGCTCACCATCTACCTGTTCGCCTTTGAGGTGGTCGGTGTCGATGTGGCGGCGGCCACGGTGATGGTGATGTTGGGATTGACCTCCCTGCTGGCCCCGATGATGGGCCTGGAACAGGGCCTGGTCGACAACAGACATCTCTTCGATGGCTTCTCTTCCAACGCGGTGATCTCCATCATCGCGGTGATGATCATCGGCGCCGGTCTCGACAAGACCGGCATCATGAGCAGGGTGGCCGCCTTTATCTTGAAGATCGGCGGCACCACCGAGTCGCGCATCATTCCGATCATATCCGCCACCGTGGGTTTTATCTCCTCATTCATGCAGAACGTGGGCGCCGCCGCGCTGTTCCTGCCGGTGGTTTCCAGAATCTCCGCGCGCTCCGGATTGTCCATGGCGCGGCTGCTGATGCCCATGGGTTTTACCGCCATCCTCGGCGGCACCATGACCATGGTCGGCTCCAGCCCGCTTATCCTGCTCAACGATCTGATCCTGACCTCCAACAAGGCCCTGCCCGCCGAGCAGCAGATGGAGACCTGGGGGCTCTTCTCGGTGACCCCGGTGGGCGTGGCGTTGATCGTCACCGGCATCATCTATTTCGTGATCGCCGGGCGCTATGTCCTGCCCAAGACCAAGAGCGAAAGCAGCACCGTGGGTTCCGATCCCATGGCCTACTTCAACAAGGTCTATGGGGTCGATTACGCCGTCAACGAGATCGTGGTGAAGGATGAGAGCGACCTGATCGGCAAGAAGCTGGATGACGTGGAGACATCCTACAGGATCCGGGTAATCGCCAGTAAACAGCCGGGGGAAGAGGCGAGAGTCGGCCCAGGCACCATCGGTCGCGATACCCAGTTCCGCGCCGGCATGGTGTTGGGTATAGTCGCCGATCCCTTCGATCTGGCCCACTTCGTGGACAAGTACAACCTGAAAAAACGCCGCGAGCTGCGTACCTTTGCCGAATCGCTCTCGGCGAATAAATCGGGTATCGGCGAAGTGGTCATTCCGCCGGGCTCCAGCCTGATCGGCAAGAGCGCGCGGGATGTCTGGATGCGCAAGACCTATGGCCTGGCGATGATCGGCCTGCATCGTCACGGCGAAACCATGCGCGAAGGCGACGATATCCGCAACATGAACCTTCAGGCCGGTGACACCCTGGTCGTGCACACCGCCTGGAACGTGCTGCAGCGTATCGAGCAGGATCGCGATTTCGTGGTCGTCACCACCGAGTATCCCCATGAAGAGGAGCTGCGGCCCAACAAGATCCTACCCGCCGCGATCTTTTTCAGCATTGCGTTGTTCATGGTGCTGTTTACCGATATCCGCCTCTCCGTGGCGCTTCTCACCGGGGCCATGGGGATGGTGTTGTCGGGGGTTCTGAAGATCGAAGAGGCCTATGAGGCGGTTAGCTGGAAAACGGTATTCCTGCTTGCATCCCTGATCCCGTTGGGATTGGCGGTGGAGACATCGGGCACGGCGAAATGGATCGCAGAGCAGGTGCTCTCCGTCGTCGGCGACATGCCGATCTGGGTTATCCAGGGGGCGGTCGCTCTGCTCGCAACCTTCTTCACCCTGGTCATGTCGAATGTGGGCGCAACCGTGCTGTTGGTTCCTCTGGCGGTGAATATCGCCATTGGCGCAGATGCGAACCCCGCGGTCTTTGCCCTGACTGTCGCCATAGCCACCTCCAACTCGTTCCTCATTCCCACCCACCAGGTGAACGCGCTGATCATGGGTCCGGCCGGTTACCGGGTAACCGATTTCATGAAGGCCGGCGGTATCATGACCGTTCTCTTTCTGGTGGTAATGATCAGTGTGATGAGTCTGGTGTTCTGAGATAACAGGTAGTCATAACAGTGTTGCGCATTTTACAAACGTTTGGCCTTCTCTCGCTTGTTTGTCTGCTACCCATAACCGCAGTCGCAGCTGAACTGGAGACAGATCACATAGACTTGACTGCCAATTGGGTGGGTTTCTTGGCCATTGGCGTATTTCTCATGGCCTACCTGTTGGTAATGGTCGAGGAGTACACCCACCTTCGCAAATCCAAACCCGTGATCATCGCTGCCGGTGTGATCTGGGGATTTATCGCCTGGGTCTACGCCAGCCACGACATGCCTGATGCGGCAGCCAACGCGGTGCGCCACAATCTTTTGGAATATTCAGAGCTGATGCTCTTTCTGCTGGTGGCGATGACCTATATCAACACCATGGAGGAGCGGCGCATATTCGATGCCTTGCGTGCCTGGTTGATCCGCAGCGGCTTCGGTTTTCGCTCACTCTTCTGGATCACCGGCATCCTGGCCTTTTTCATCTCGCCGATCGCCGACAATCTCACCACCGCGCTGTTGATGTGCGCCGTGGTGATGGCGGTTGGCGGCGACAACAGCCGATTCATCAATCTGGCCTGTATCAATATCGTGGTAGGCGCAAATGCGGGCGGCGCCTTCTCGCCCTTTGGCGACATAACCACACTGATGGTCTGGCAGAAGGGCATCATCGAGTTCTGGACCTTTTTTACCCTGTTCATTCCGTCAGCCGTAAATTTCCTGGTGCCGGCCGCCATCATGCACTTCGCCGTTCCGGATATTAAGCCGGCTGCCTCGACAGAGACTATCGTGATGCAGCGGGGGGCAAAACGCATCATCGCCCTGTTCCTGGCCACCATCGCAACCGCCGTCTCATTTCATAACTTTCTTCACATGCCGCCGGTGATCGGCATGCTGTGCGGTCTAGGCTACCTGCAACTTTTCGGCTTTTACCTGAAACGAACCGCCCACAGGGATCACCATGGCAGACCCGATAACATCGAACACGATGGAGAGATGGGATCGCCCGTCGCATTCGACGTCTTCACCCCGGTTGCCAGGGCCGAATGGGACACCCTGCTCTTCTTCTACGGCGTCGTTCTCTGTGTCGGCGGGCTTGGTTTCCTGGGCTATCTGGGCATGGTATCGGAGTTGATGTATACGGGATGGGGAGCCACCTCCGCCAATGTGGCGATCGGTGTGCTCTCGGCCATTGTCGACAATATCCCGGTGATGTTCGCGGTACTGACAATGAACCCCGATATGTCCATCGGTCAATGGCTGCTGGTCACCCTGACCGCGGGTGTCGGTGGTTCCCTGCTTTCCGTCGGCTCGGCTGCGGGCGTCGCGCTCATGGGGCAGGCCAGGGGTAGATATACCTTTTTCAGCCATCTGAAATGGACCCCCGCCATCGCCATCGGCTATATCGGCTGCATACTTGCCCACATGGCGGTTAACAGCGGCTATTTCACATGACATTGATCATGGTCAGACAACCAAATTCCAGCAAAAAACCTGTTGGGTCAGGAATATGCGCATCGATATATCGCACGGCCGCTTACACATGCATGTCGGAGCAAACTTCCTGAACATGATTCATGCTCACAGAGTCAGGTTGGTAAAGTCATAGGAACGACGATTTGTCGCTTATCTTACTGTTCTAGCATCAAACCCCTGCCGGAGCATTTAAAACCCGTTGAAACACCCGTGAGTTGTATTACTTAGGGAGCCTCTGACTCATTCTCTTTACGTCATCCCGGCGTATGCCGGGATCCAGGAAAATCAAGCATATAGATTCCGGCTTTCGCCGGAATGACGAATTAATCAGAGCTTACTTAGTTATCAAATCACCCCAAGTAAGCAGCATTCCTCTCGGATGCGGAATTCCCACTTGGTGACATGGAATCCAGTGCCATTCAGACCACACAGGATGGATCAGCCACTGTATCAGGCTTCTTTTTTGTTTTTACTAGCGACAAACAATGGCTAACTCGGTTATTCTTCCGAAACAAATACCTACACCAGGACAGTGATCCATGCCTGAATCCAGCCCAACACAAAACATGGCCATCTTTTGCGACTTCGAGAATGTTGCATTGGGAGTGCGTGATGCCAACTATGCGGCCTTTGACATTCAAAAGGTGCTGGAGCATCTATTGCTTAAAGGCAATATTGTGGTGAAAAAGGCCTATTGCGATTGGGATCGTTACAAAGAGTTCAAGGCCACCATGCACGAAGCGGCATTCGAATTAATCGAGATTCCCCACGTACGTCAATCAGGCAAGAACTCGGCGGATATCAGGATGGTGGTTGACGCACTTGATCTCTGCTACACCAAGCTTCATCTCGACACTTTCATCATTATCAGTGGAGACTCAGACTTCTCCCCACTCGTCAGCAAGTTGCGTGAAAACAACAAAGTAGTCATCGGTGTCGGCGTCAAGAACTCCACATCAGACCTGCTTACAGCCAATTGCGACGAGTTCATCTTCTATGACGATCTGGTGAGAGAGAGCAAAAAGTCCATTCGAACTCGACGTAAAAGTTCCAGCAAAAAAACCGTTAAAAAGAAATCCTCGCAGAAACAACTCAGTGAAGACGAGAAGAGAAAACTGGAGGCACTTGACCTGGTTGTTTCCACGGTGGAAGACCTGATTCGGGAACGCGGAGAAACGGGAAAAGTATGGGGCTCAATGGTCAAACAAACCCTGAAGCGCCGCAAACCCGGTTTCAGCGAGCGATATCATGGCTTCAGTACTTTCAACGCGCTACTCGAAGAGGCGCAGGAACGAAACCTGTTGATCCTGGAAGCCGACGAAAAGTCCGGTGGCTATATGATAAAAAGTGCCGCATAGTCAAAACATAAGACAGATAGAAACCAGCTCACCGGGAAGTTCTTAGATAATTCTTACGAATATCGCCTGAGCGAATCAAGATTGACCCATCATCAGGGGTATATTCTTGAGTTTTAACGCTGGGCCGCTCCTTGCCCTGATCCTCTCCGTAGAGTTGGTGGATTATTGCCGATTTACAGTTGTTTACAATTCGGGAGCTGTTGATCGATAGCTCTTGTCCTGGATCACCCACCCTCTCGAACCCACAACCCACAAAAGGCTTACTTTCTGATTTTACTTATTTTTTTGCAGATACTGGACCCTGGCAGATTCAGCTCCACCCCTCGTTCGTCTATTAATCTGATAGCAGTCTGGAATGCCAAACCCAATCCTCCCGCATCTCAGGCAGCGGTGACAATCAAACCGCTAAAGATTGCGACTCGCCTGGCGATACAGTTGTAACAAAAAAATTTGTCACTGATATTTACGACCACTCTGATGCAAACGAAAAGAATTCAATCAGAAGGGACGAACAACACCAGGCAGGGATCCAACGCTTCAATCGAGTTTCTTCAACGTGTCGAGCGCCAACGCCTCGACAGCGAGTGCATCTACCCGCTCGATCTCAGGATGCATGTAAAGCATCCGTGTAAACGTTTTTCCTATCGCGGCCGAATCCTGTGGCTCGACACAGAGGCGCACCGTCTCTTCCTTGACGGCTTGAGGAAAAATGCGGGGGTGTTCACCGTTGAGACCTATGAATCCATTCTCAGGCGCCATGCCGACAAAATAACGGAACCGAAGCAAACAGGCGGTGTGACCGATTTTGACGGCGCGACTGGGGTATCTCCATCAACTGCGCCTGGAGCAACTGTCTCCAACCCCTCCTCTGCTGCGGATCGGCCCGGTAACAATCTTGCAATCGACCTCTCCTACTTCGAAAAAAGGATCTATGACCGATACAAAATCACCCTGAACATGGATTTGATCTGGAATGGCCAGACCTACGCCGCTGAAACCCGCGACATCTCCCAATCCGGTTTGCAGCTCCGCTTGAAGACGCCCATTGACGTTTCAGAGAGTGACTTGGTGAGGGTCGATGTCATGCCCTCGGTCTGGCGCCAGCTCGACCATCCAGAGATCAATTACCGCGTTGTGCGGATCCGTCGCCTGTTGAACGATACCCTTCTGGCGCTGCAGTGTGTCGAGAGTGAAGCGAAGGATGGCCTGGCGGTGATATCGGAACACATCAAGGGTTCTGCGCAGACAGCCGTGTCTGAACAGACCGACCCGGAAGACGCCCTGCTCACGGCACAGGCATTGCTGGCGGAACGTTTCTATATGCGCTCCACATCCATAATGCCCTTCTTCATATTCGATAGCCAGGACGGTGACTCGCCTCTGCGCATCATTTTCGGCAATCAGGTTAATCTGCGTTCCCTGAACGCCTTCAGCAACGCCCAAGGCGGATTCGATTTCTCCACCCTGGTCACGGCAAAACGTATAAAGCTGTTGACCAGGCTGGCAATAAGGAACAGCAAGGCGGACACCCTGATCGCGGTCTATCGTTCCCCGGATCATGAGAAACCGCAGATCGTAGCCGATCTTGAGTGCACGAGCCATAGACAGTGGTGTCAACTCCTGAAGCGATATATGTATCAGCCGTTTTTCCGCGTATTCAAGGTTGTTGCACGGGTAGCCAACAGGCCTGTGGAGATGCGAATCGATGAGGCACTGGCTCCGCTTCCCGATGAGAGTGACAAGTTCGTCCGCAAGCTGCTCATGGATGCCATATCGCTGTCATTCGTAGGCGCCATGATCGACGTCACTGAACAGGTTCGTAAATGGCGCCATGGCGACCACAGCTCTGAGCAGAACACATTTGAGAACCCGACCATCTATAGCGAATACCAGCACTCCCTAACACCTCCTCAAATGGTGCCCATCCACTATATCCAGGAAAAACGAAGCGAAGACCGCTATCTGGGCCAGATGCAGGTCGAGGTCGATATCGACGGACAACGCTATCCCGGCAAGACCCGCGATGTATCGGCGCATGGATTGTCTGTTCATATCGCAGACTCGGATCTCTCTCATGTCGGCAAGGGAAAGGCTACGGTGACCTTCACGAAACTCGAGGCGCGAAGCTCGAGCATGAGCCGTATTAAAGGCACCTTTCGCAAGGTTCCGGCTGAAATTGTCGGCGCACCGGCAGCCGGGGAACAATTGTTGCGTCTCAAGATCAGTGACACCCCGAAAGGCAACCAGTTTGCCCATGCGTTTTCCGGTTTTTTGGCCAAGCGTCAATCAGACCTGCGTCTGGAGACCTCGCATACACTTCGCGCCGTCACCTCACGCCTCTACTCATCGATCTTTATCGAAAGCACAGCGACCCTACCCCTCTTCATCTATTGCAGATCACAGAACGACTGGACCTTCAGACTCGGCATCACTGCCTCCCCCTCCCCTCTGGTTGACTATTTCGAGGTCGCTGACGGCGAATTCGATTTCAGTGTAATGACCATGAATGGCCGCTTGCAGCGAATAATGCAGGAGGTGATCGAATCCGGCTCGGCTGAGATCATCCTCTACCTCAGTAAAGAACGTCGTGGAGACGCGGCCGAGTTCAAAATCGACTCTCTGGCCGACTTTGAAATCAGCGATGAGTCACAACGATCTGATTTCGTGCGCCGCGCCATGGAGCATGATTTTCGTTGCGTCAAACTGATTGTAAATCAACCGGATGTACCGCCGAAGGCCGAGATCGAACAGGCAATCGACCGGCTGGTAAAACTCTCCCCGGGCAGGAGCAAACGCCTGAAGACCGAGTTCGAAAACCTGATTGCGATCGGTGATGCAGTGGATATCACCGGACTGGTGGATGACGTATGGACCGATGGGCCTTCCCAAAGTGATGCTGAAGAGATCATCGGATTAGATGTAGAGTATGGCATCGGCGACTAGAGTCAACTCAGGTCGACGCCGCGATTCAAGCCATCGATGAAATCGCCGTTTATCCTGCCCCGCATGCTGTCCGCATCGGTGTAGATCAGGCCCAGGCGATCAGCTGGCAGCTGGGTACAGTGATTGTTTCAATCCTCGGCATCACAGGATGAAAGCCCCGATATCCACTCCCGCACAACGGCCACCGCCTGGTTGTCGACCTCGCCGCTGCCCAGAGGCGGCATCCGTGTCTCACCCAGGGTCTCCATGCGCAGTACCAGTATGGAGTTGTCCGGATCACCCGGTTTCAGCAGCACCGGATTGTTCAGCCCGAGATCCCCTGCCAGGGGCGCCTGGTTACAGAGACCGGTAGCGGCAAGGCTCGCGCTCATGCGCATGTCGAGATCGCCACCGCCGGTACCGCCGGGCTGGTGGCACATGGCGCAGTTGCTGTGGAGATAGCTGCGTGCGCGACGCTCCGCCGCATAGGCCGTGTCGTCAATGGCGTAGAAGACCGTCGATTTCTGGGCGTCGCTGAGTGGGTCGGCCAGGAGGCCGATGGCCTCGTAGGTTTGCAACTGATTCGCGCTCTGTGCGGGATAGGGAAAGTCCCGATTCAGCTGACCCAGCTCCGGACCAAGGGCGATACCGGCAATGCCGGTATGACAAAGCAGACACTCGGCGGGACTCGGGTAGTGCCAGGTCTGGTTGGCGAACGCCTTGTCCTTGGCGGTGTCGAGCAGAACCGCATCGGTCAGGGTGTCGTTCCACTCATAGCTGTAGCCGCGCCAGCCGCTGTTGGCGTGACGCATCAGCAGACGGGTCTCGATCAGCTCGCCGTCGAGGCGAAAGTGTTTACCCAGCACGCTGCCGGGAGGAAAGACAAAGCGCCCTTCGGCATCGATGGTGATGGCGCTGCCATCGGGTAGCGCCATGAAGCGCTCCTTGTCGGCGAAGTCCGTCCACAACAGGGCATTGATGTTGTAGGGGATGACATTGTCGGAGAAGCGCTCCACATCGCCGGCTTGGAAGCAGCCCCAGGCGGAGAGCAGGGTCGGTACCGTTCCGCCGCCCGAGGTCGCGGCTGTCAGTTGGCGGATGCTTCCCCCCAGATCCAGTACATAGAGTTCGCCCGACTGGTCTTCGGCAAAGGAGGCGATATTGAGATCGCTGTCCAGGAGCTCCTCGGCGCTATAGCCACCGGCCCCGTCATCCGCCAGCCCCCAGATCCTGCCGGAGCCGTAATCGCCGTAGAGATAGCGCCCCGCCAACTGCGGCAATGCGCTGCCGCGGTAGACATAACCGCCGGTTATCGAAATACCCTGGGTATGGTCATACTCCGCCACCGGCAGCGTCAGTCCAGTCGCATCGCAATCGGCGGAGGCGGGATAGCAGTGGTTCCCCTCCATCAGGTTCCAGCCGTAGTTGCCGCCGGGTTGGATGATGTCCACCTCCTCGTAGGCGTTCTGTCCCACGTCCCCCAGCCAGAGATCCCCCGCCTGCCGGTCGAAGCTCCAACGCCAGGGATTGCGCAGACCGTAGGCGTAGATCTCCGCCGCGCCGCCCCCCGAAGCGAAGGGATTGTCGGCGGGTATGGTATAACCGCCGAGGCCGTCGCCCGCGTCGATGCGCAGCATCGCGCCCAGCAGGGTCGCCCTATTCTGCCCATGACCCAGTGGATCGCCGCCGGAACCGCCGTCACCCAGCCCGATATAGAGCAGGCCATCGGGACCGAAGGCGATATGTCCTCCGTTGTGGTTGCTGTAGGGTTGGGATACCGTCAACAGGATCTGCTCCGAGCCGGGATCGAGGGCCTGGGTGGCGCTGTCGAGACTGAAGCGCGAGATACGCGACTCCAAGCCACCGGCAGGGACGGCGGTATAAGAGAGGTAGACAAAGCCGTTGTCGGCATAGTCGGGATGGAAGGCCATCCCCAGCAGCCCCTTCTCGCCACCGTAGTCGACCCGATCGCTGATATCGATGAAGGTTTGGACAGCGCTCACCCCGGGGTCGTTGTCGAACCGCATGACCTGACCCGTCTGCCGCACTGCATACCACTGGCGGTTATCCCCCGGCACCTGGAACAGCCCCACCAGCGGACTCAATGAAGGCAGCGAGGGATAGGGCGTGGAGAGCTGGATGTCTGTCGTGGTCCCTGCATCCGCCGGCGCGACGCACTGATCCTGATTGGCCGGCAGGGCAGCGAGCCCTGACGGACCCGCGGCCCTGGTGTTGACGGTCACCCGCAACAGATCGCTCGCGGAGAGACCTTGATCGCTCACCGCCAGCATCAGCTGGTAGCTGCCGTCGGCGGGAAATTCGATCACCGGCGACGCCGCAGATGGATCCGAAAAGCCGACCGAAGCGGGTCCGCCAAGTTGACTCCAGGCATAGCTCACCTGATTCGACGGTGGCGCACCGTCGACCAGCACGCTCGGATCGGGGATCAAGCTATCGGGCAGGGAGAGGGTGCGGGCGGCTCCGACATCGACCTGAAGGCCCCCGGCCGGGGCAGAATCCCCACCGCCACCGCCGCCGCAACCGGCGATCCATCCCAACAGGGGAATCAACACGACAAGCGCAAACCGTTCAAAATGGACAGGCATGGTGCTCACCCCCTCCTTGCGCCGTGCTCGTGCGAAATCCCTGGATCCAGCGTTCGCAGGAGGTCGGCAAAAATCATCTCGACTTGCAGAGACGTCGGCGTCGAAAGCTATCGTCAAGCCCTGAAACAATATTGCCTAAAATCGACAGATGCGGAAGCGACAAGATCGCGACAGCCGGCGTACTGGATCACAGATTGGGCTATTTTCGGTAATCCAGGGAGCTCCCGCCGGCAGCGAGCAGCAGCTCGCTCGACCCGGGCGGTCAGCGGGTTATCTATTGCCCGTCTCCCGCTTGCACCGGTTTTGCAGCAGCCTGGGGTTTGATCGTGGAGATGTCCATTGGCGGCGAGAGGAAGTGTCCCTGCACATAGTTCACCCCGGACTCGTAGAGGAATTGAAGGATTTCAGCATTCTCAACATATTCGGCGATGGTCTGTTTACCCAGGGAGTGGGCGATATCGTTGATGGAATGGACAATCGCACGATCGCTTGGATCCTGCCCCACCCCCCTGACAAAGAGACCGTCGATCTTTATGAAGTCCACCGGGAGATTCTTTAAATGGGAAAACGAAGAGAAGCCACTGCCGAAGTCGTCCAGGGCAAAACGGCAGCCAAGCGCACTCAGCCTGGCGATCAGTTCGTTGGCGGAGACGAGATTGGATACCGCCGAGGTCTCGGTGATCTCGAAAATCACTTTACGAGGATCTATATCGAGATTGACAACAAGTTCCTCGATGTCCTCGATCATTCCCTTATTGGCGATAGACTGCCCCGAGAGATTGATGGTGAATATTCCCGTAAAGCCCGCATGCTGCAGCATTGCCAGCTTTTTCAGCGCGGCGCCGATGACCCAGTAGTCGATCTTATCCATCATGTTGAAGCGCTCGGCGGTGGGCAGGAATGCCCCGGGAAATACCATCCCCCACACCGGGTCGTCGAGGCGCAGCAAGACCTCGTTGAGCTGCGCCTCCTGGGGAACGACCGAGAGCAGCTGACGGTAGATCGGCCCCCCATCCAGCGACCTCAACGCGGACGGGATGTGCTCCACCGGGACGATGGGCTGATAGTGGAGCAGCAGGTGGTTTTGCTCCAGGGCGCTGTGCAGGCGTGACGACCAGCCCAGGTCCAGGTCCATCGCCTTCTTGCTGTCGTTCTCCTGGATGAAGAGATGGGTTCTGTTTCGCCCCTCGCCTTTCGCGATATGGCAGGCGATGTCCGCATTGGCGAGGACCTCACCCGCCGATTCGGTATCCCGCTCGATCAGGGCGATGCCGATTGTACCGTTTATCCTGTACTGCTTGCCGTTATGGATGAACATATACTGGTCAAGCACCCCACGGTAGTCGTCGGCCACCTGGTGCACGCTCTTGCTACACACATTGCGCAGGATCAGGGCGAATTCATCACCGCCAAGGCGGGCGAGCAGATCGGACTTTCTCAGGCGCTTCGTCAGTTGTTGCGCCACCTCGACCAACAACCGATCCCCCGCGGCATGGCCGGCGGTGTCGTTGATATATTTAAACCGATCGAGATCGACATAGAGCAATGCACTGGTCTCGCTGCTGCGCTTGATGCGTTCCGCCTCCTGGGTCAGTTGTTCCTCGAAATAGCGCCGGTTGTAGAGCTTGGTCAAGGCATCGTGACTGGCTTGCCAGCGCAACTCCTCCTCAAGCTGCTTGCGTTCGGAGATGTCGCGAAAGGCGACCACGGAGCCCTCGCGCTTCTCTTCTATGGTGAGGGGATAGACCGTGCACTCCACGGCTATCGGTCTGCCTGTCTTATGCCAGAAGATGGTCTCCTGCGCCTCCATGGAATCGCCCACCGCATAGGTATGCTGAAGAAGCGAGCGCTCTTCATCGATGAGGTTGCCCTCCGCATCGGTATAGTGAAACAGCGCCAATGCGGATCTACCTATCAGACGCTCATCCGGCTCATACCCCAGGATACGTCTGCATGCCGGATTGACGAAAGATATATGGCCCTCCGCATCCACCCCATAGACCCCATCACCCACCGATCTGAGGATACCGCCGAGGCGTTCTCGCTCTTTCTCAATCGCCTTGTGGGCGCGGATATGCCTGCTCATGGCGTCTATCCGGGTCAGGAAGAGATCATCACTTTCGTTCTTGAACATACACTCCACCGCGCCCGCCTCAAGGGATTGCTTGATAGCCTTGTCGAGATAGGTGCCGGTGATGATCGCGGTGGTGACTGTGGCCGTGGCTTCATGGTCTCGCAGCCGTTGACAGAGAACGTCGCCGGTGGCATCCGGCATGAAGTAGTCGATGATTGCGATGTCGTATTGGGATGCAACGGCCTTATCGAATCCCTCTGCGACGGTAGCGGCAGTCGCGGCATGATAGCCGTTTGCCGTCAGCAGCCGCTGATACTTGACCCGTACCGTGCGTGAATCATCGACAAACAGCACCCGGATCGGCTGAACGATCGGCTTGGTACCCGTCTGCCTGGGTTTTCGACTGCTGGCATCGACAAGCAGCTGGGCAAGCAGGTCCGGCGATCTACCGCATTGCGCCCAGAGGAGAAAGGCGGCGTTGGGTCTCGACGCCACGCGATCGGTGATCTCGGACTCCGCTTCATGGGCGAGGATCAATACCGGCAGGCTGGCATAGGTCTCCCGCTCCAGTATCGAATAGAGCGCCTCCGCTCCGGGAATCGTCATGTCCGGCCAACCCAGCACCACCCCATCGAACGCGCCACCCTCTTCCGAACCCGGCCTGAAACGCACGAGCGCGGACCTGAAGTCGAGATCGGTCTCCACTTCGTAACCCGCCTTGATCAGGAGATTCCTTTCAATGTGACGAACCGTGGCAGAGAGTTCGATCAGCAATATTCGAGGCAAAACCGCTATCCCCAGAGAGCCAATAAGCTGTGAATGAAACAAAACCCCTACTAATTGTGGTGATAACGGTAAGAGGTTGAAAAACTTTAGATCGGCATCGACAGCCACCGCTGCCTGGCAGCGCGCCACTTCCGGTTCCCAGGGTCGACCCGGATTCCGAAGCGGATGAACGCGCAACCGTTGTCTTGAGAAGGATGCGGGCGGATACAGGGGCGGCCAGCGGGCTAGGCGGGTTTCCTGCAGATCACGAGATCCTGATGATTCAGGATCCCTCTTTTCACGATCCTGACGATTTCGAAATAACTACCCCAGTGGCGCCTGACATATTGTTCAGTGTGAAAAGTGGTTTGATAAAAGCCGGGCAGGCCATCAGTACCGCTACTCACCGAGTAAAAGAATCCCTGGTCACCCAGCGTTTGCTGGATCGCTTGCGGTGCCAGATCTTCGCCATGAATGGTTAATAGCAGATAACCGCCCTTCCTGGTTACCCTCTGCAACTCTGCCAGCCACAATGTCTGCATATCTTCCGGGAGATGGGTAAACACCGAGATCGAGTAGACAAAATCAAAATAGTCATTTTCGAACGGCAGGGGAGGCAAGGCACTGTTAACGCTGAACTCGCCTACATCCGCTAGATTTTCCCGGCACCAGGCAATGGCCTCGTGATCGATATCACTCGCATGGAAGTGATTGTTGCCAAGCAGCCTGGCGAGAAAGCTGATCACGCGACCGCATCCACAGCCAAAATCGAATACCCGGTTGCCGCTCTCTTTATCAGTCAGCGAAACAAACGAAGAGAATAGATTATAGGATAAGAGCTTACCGACATTGATAAAGTCCTGCAGACTTTCGTCCCCGTGAACCCGTAAGCGCAGATTGCCCGGCGGAGGCTTCAATTCATCCCCGGGGTTATTCATATGCTCCTTGATAGCCGGCGGAAGCCCGGGACGATCCTCATAGATCCCATAGGTCAAACAGTGTTCCAGGCCGGAAGCAAACGATCGATTCTCTACAGCGGCTGACACATCGGGGTTGAGCTTCAAGTAGGTCGATTCATTAAAATCCTTCAATAGCAATTGAGAGTCCGTCATAACTCACCCTGTCATACATAGTCCTTTGATCCGTACCAGCATCCAAACCTCCTGCAGCGACTCTTCTCCGGTCGCTGCACATGGAGGCGAATCGAGACAGTATCGATAGGCCGGTATCGGGGAAAATGAGGGTCTGGCAGGATCCCGCCGCGCTTGGCCAGATAGGGGTCGGCGTCAACCGCCGAAGGCGTTCCAGATAAACCTATTGGCTGCATTCCCTGTCCCATCCCTGTAACGAGCAGCTTTTTATTTAACACAGATTCCATTCCCGCGATAGCCCTTTGCTATGCGGGCGGACCTCTCCAGGCGAGACCGAGCGGAGCTAACCAGCCGCCCTGCGTAGCCTGCTTGACTAGCCGTAGACCTGCCTCGGCAGCCACAGCACCACTTCCGGAAAGATGATGCAGATCGCCAGTCCCACCGCCTGCAGGAGAAGAAACGGCAGGGAGGAGCGGTAGATCTGTCCCATGGTCACCCCCGGAGGTGCGACGCTCTTGAGATAGAAGAGGGCGTAGCCGAAGGGCGGACTGATGAAGGACATCTGCATGTTGACCATATAGACCACCCCGAACCAGAGGGGCAGATCCTCGGGGCTGACGCCGGGCAGGCCGAAGACGCCATCGAAACTCATGGTCCTCATCAACGGGATGAAGATCGGCACCGCCAGCAGCAGGATCCCGACCCAGTCGAGGAACATGCCGAGGATGACCAGGATCACCATCATCAATATCAGCACCCCATAGGGACCCAGGCCGGTGCCGGCGATGGATTCGTTGACGAACTCCTGACCGCCGTTGACCACGTAGAAGCCGACAAAGAGGGTGGCGCCGAAGATGATCCAGAGCACCATGCCGGTGACCCGCAGGGTGGTGATGGCGGCGGAGCGGATGTTCTCGATGGTGAGACGCCGGTGCATGGCGGCCACCACCAGGGCGCCGAAGGTGCCGACGCCCGCGGCCTCCACCGGCGTGGCGATACCGGCGAAGATGATGCCGAGCACCAGGGCGACCAGGATCAGCGGCGCGAACATATTCCCCAGCAGGCGGATCTTCTCCCGCGTGCTGACCCGCTCCTCTTTCGGCAGCGGCGGCCCCCAGGTAGGCTTTATCGTGGTCATGGTGGCCACGTAGAGGATGTAGAGACTGGAGAGAATCAGCCCGGGTATCACCGCGCCGATGAAGAGCTCACCCACCGACTGTTGCGCTATAACGGCGAACAGAATCGCCAGGATCGATGGCGGAATCAATATTCCCAGGGTGCCGCCGGCCAGGATCGAGCCGCAGGCGATGGTTGGATGGTAGTTGCGGCGAATCATGGCCGGGAGGGCGATCATGCCCATGGTCACCTCGGTGGCGCCGATGACGCCGCACATGGCGGCCAGCAGGGTGGAGGCGATGATCGTCGATATGGCCAGGCCGCCCCGCAGTCCGCCGAGGATCTTGTAGACCATGTCGTAGAGCTCTTCGATGATTCCCGCCCGCTCCAGCACCGAGGCCATGAAGATGAAGAGCGGGATCGCCGACAGCTGGTAGTTGGTCATCAGCGGAAAGATCCGCGACGGCAGAATGTTGAGCATTGCGGCATCGCCGAAGAGGAACAAAAACAGGCAGGCAAGACCGCCGGTGACGAAGGCCAGCGGCAGCCCGGCCATCAGCAGCACCAGCAGCGAGCCGAACATGAGGACGGTCAGCCATACGATGTCTATCTCCAGCCCCATGGCGCTACCCCTCCGATCCCGCTTCCGCGCCCAGCGCCGCGTTGTCCGGATTGATCGCAATCATAATATCCTTGATCAATTGGGCGATTCCCTGGAGCAGCAACAATAGGGCCCCCAGGGAAAGCGACAGCTTGATCGGCCAATAGTGGATTCCCCATTCGGAGATTGAGACTTCGTTGACCTCGTAGGAGTCGTGGAAAAAGGTCCAGCCGGTGACCAGCAGGGTGAGCATGAAAATGAAGAAGAAAACCGAGGTGAAGACATCCACCACCGCCTTGGCGCGGATCGACAGCTGATTGTAGATCACATCCACCCGCACATGGGCCCCTTCCCGCAGGACAAACCCGCCGGCGAGCAGATACTGCATGCCGAACATCAGGAACATGCTCTCATGGGCCCAGTTGGTGGGTGAGTTGAAGACATAGCGGGCGATGACTTCGTAGTAGTAGACGAATACCGCAATCACCGACCAGTAGGCGACGAACTCGCCCGCCATGCCGTTGATCCTGGAGATCACCCGGTTGAAGAGAAAGGGTTCCGGCCCGCCTTGGAACTCCGCCTTCACACTGGGGCAGTGGAAGCCCTCATCCGCTTTGAGCTGCTCGATCCGGTTGCGCTCCCTGATCAGTTTCGGCATCCACAGGATGTCGATGAGCAGCAGCAGGAGCATGCTGCCGCCCAGTACCTGCGCAATCGAGTTCCAGCGCCCGCTCTCCTCCTGGGCCATGCCGAGCGATGCCTCGGCAGCGGTCATCTTCTCCCTGGCCTTTGTCAGCTTCTGCTGCGCATTGCGACGCCCCTTCTCGACCGCCTTCTCCGCGCGCTGCAGCTTGAACTCGGCCAGCTTGATGGTGTTTTGCGCCGCCGAGAGATTGTCTCGCGAGCCCCGCACCTCCACGTTGATCATCAGCAGCGAAGTAAACAGAGCGATGAAGACGAGGGCCCAGGCACTCTTCAGATAGAGCCGGTGCACACCGATGAATCCGCCGACGATGAGCAGGAAATAGCCCAGTGAAAGCGAGAGGGGTTGCGACGGCTCTTTGGCAGCGCTGCGGCGAAACAGCAGCATGGCGAACAGGGGAAAGAGGATCAGGCCGCTCCAGTAGAGCCAGTGGGGCAGGACAAAACTGATCTCGGGCATGGGATTGGATCTCCCGGCAGCACCCTAGCCCGGGTGCAGCAGTGATTCTTCGGTGGGTTGCCGGCCAGTCCGGGGCCCGCCCTCGGGCGGGCCCCGTGCGGCCATCGATCAAGCCTTCAGGCTATGCCCTTTTATCATCTCCTTGTCCACATAACCCAGGGAACCGGACATCATGTATTCCAGCTGGATCTTGAAGGCCTTGGCGGCGAAAGCGTCCTTGTTTGCCCACTTGTACCAGAGGGGAACCGAGAGCAGGGTGAAGGCCTCGACGTCGTCCTCGGAGAGGCGGGTGACTTCGGTGCCGGCCTCCTCGAACTTCTTCCACGCCTTCTGGTCGGCGGCCTGGATCGCTGCATGGTGCAGATCGGAGTAGGTGTGAACCTCCATCTCGACGAACTGCTTCATCATCGGTGACAGCTTGTCCCAGGACTTCTTCGAGACCGTGAGATCCATCAGGTCGACCGGTTGATAGAGCGACATGAATCCGGGCGGTCCCATGGAGATGTACTTGGTCACCTGGTGAAAGCCGAGGGCGTGATTGATCGCCGGCCCCACGTAGTCGGCGACATCGATGGTTCCCTTCTCCAGCGCGGGGAAGATCTCCGAGCCGGGCAGCAGGGTGGTCTTCGCCCCGGCCGCCTGGAACACCTCCGCCACCATGCCCCCGGGCAGGCGCATCTTGCGGCCGCGAAAATCGTCGATGGAGCGGATCGGCACCTTGGAGTGGATGATGTTGGGTCCGTGGTGAATCGGCCCGACAAAATGGAGACCCATCCTGCCGAAGGCCTCCCGCGCCAACTCCAACCCGCCAAGACCGTAATAGAAGGTATCCCACTCATGGGGATTGCGCAGACCCAGCGGATAGGAGGAGAGAAAGACCGCCACCGGCATCCGCCCCGCCCAATAGAGGGTAAAGGGATTCATCGCATCGAGCACACCGTTCTTCACCGCATCGAAGAGCTGGAACTCGCCCACCACATCCTTCGCACCGAAGGGTTTGAAGGCCAGCTCGCCACCGGTCTTCTCCACGATACGGTTGCACCAATCCTTGAACACCTCGAGACCGATACCACCCGGCCAGGAGGTCTGGATCTTCCAGGTGGTGGTTTCAGCAGCGACCGCATTACCAATGAAAGGTGCGCCGGTAATGGTAAGTGCGCCTGCGGCTGCCGAGCTTTTGAGAAATTGACGACGTTGCATGTCAGTGGCGCTGTCAGGTACAGCCTGACCCTGACTTTTTTCTGATTGAGTCATGTAACCCTCCTCGTTAGTTTTTACTCGCAATTATCGACTGGCTAGGAACCACTCGAATCCTATGCCTTGGTTTTTTATACATGCTTAACCACAACCTCAGCCTAGCAGCAACGGCAGACATAGACCAGTTTCCACCAAGAAAGTCATGTGTTTAGACAGGCCGGGTAGAGGCAAATCATGAGAATACCCTTATAATCTACCCTGCCAGGTCTCATCTTTTACAGGTTGTGCGCTGCAGAAATGAACGATAAATCGAATACCCCACCGTTCCAGGAAGGTTTCCTGATCACCCTGCTGGTCCTCGCCATCGCGGGACTCGTCTGGTTGTTTCTGCCGTTCCTGCCCACACTCTTCTTTTCCCTGATCGTGGCTACGGCGACATACCAGCTGTTTCTCAAGCTTCAGCACCGTTGGAAGCTGAGCGATACCATCGCCGCCACCCTGATGAGCATCCTGATCTTTTTTACCGTTATCGCACCCATCACCTACCTGCTGATCGAGATCTCGCTGCGCGCCAGCGAACTATACGGATCGGTGCAGGGCTGGGTCGATGCGCAGGATTCGGAGAGCTTGAAAAAGATCTACAGCGATACCGCGAAGCGACTGCCGTTCGATATCGGCGATCAAAGCGCCCTTCTCGCTCAACTGGACGCCAATCTCAACAAGCTGATCACGGTGGCGAAGAACACCATCGTGTTTCTGCTGCGCAGCGTCCTCAGCAATACCGCGGGATTCCTCACCTTCGTCTTTCTATCGGTTTTTGCCCTCTTCTTCTTCTATCGCGACGGGGATGATGTGGCACGCTACCTCAAGGTGCTGTCGCCGCTGCCCAACCGCTACGACGAGATGTTGATGGTGCGCTTCAGCAGCCTGGCGACGGTGTTGACCATCAGCGTGGTCGTGGTCGCCATCCTGCAGGGATTGAGTTTCGGCATCCTGATGAGCTTCATGGGGCTGCCGGCGCTGTTTCTCGGCATCGGCATCGCGGTCACCTCCTTCATCCCGGTAGTGGGATCCGCATTGATCTGGATACCGGTAGCCGTCTATCTCTATGTTCAGGGCGAGCTGTGGCAGGCGATCCTGGTCGCGGTGTGGGGGGCGGTGGTGATGGGATTCGTCATCGACAATATCCTGCGCCCGGTGATGATTCAAAAGATCTCCAAGGGCCTGCCCGACGGCGGCAACCTCGGGGCCCTCGATCATACCCTGCTGACCGTGCTCTCCACCCTGGCCGGCCTGATCCAGTTCGGCATCATAGGCATGCTGTTCGGCCCGGTCATCGCCGCCATGGCCATCGCCATTTTCGATGTCTACGAGCAGATTCACGGCGACCGTCTCGATCGGGAAAACGCATAGGCCGTCTGCACGGGGCAGCAGCTGAAAAGCGCGAAATCTGAGAAGCCGCTTCCTGAACCGGGCTACATTCGCCGGGCAGCCTGCCGCTACAGGGTAAAGAATACCCCTCGATCAGGAGTCGCCTAATGGACGTTTCCGGAGCCAGCTCACCAAGCGCCAGCATGCTCGCCAATATCGCAACCAGAACGGAAGTCAGTGTCGCTGTGCAGAAGAAAGAGATGGAGATCGAGAAACAGGCCGCGGCACAGCTCATCGCCACCATTGAACAGAGCGCACCGAAACCGAACGACGGCGGCTCGGTGGGCACCAATATCGACGTTATGGTCTGACCAACGCCGGACTGATCCCGCTCCAGGGCAGCCGGTTGTAATCCTGGATTCCACCTCTCTCGTCAGACGCGCGAGGCCTTCGTTCACGCTGTCCACGGAATACCCATCGGGTGTATTCTAACCCGATGCAACTGAGCGAAACCCCGATCCCCCTGATTGCCAGCTATACCGACTTCGGCACGACCGGCCCTTACCTCGGGCAGATGCATGCCGTGATCGCCACCCAGGCTCCAAGGGTACCCCGGATTACGCTGATGGCGGATGCGCCGATGTTCGACCCTGTATCAGCGGGCATTCTCCTCTCTTACCTCTGTGATGACCTGCCAGCCCAAACACTGATCCTGGCCGTGGTGGACCCGGGTGTGGGCGGAGGGCGCAGACCCCTCATGCTCAAGGGCGAAAGGCTGCAGTTTGTCGGCCCCGACAACGGCCTCTTCGTCCCGGTCGTTCACCGTTATGAAGATTGCCTGATCGAAGCCATTGACTGGCGCCCGCCCCGACTCTCCGACAGCTTTCACGGGCGGGATCTGTTTGCACCCGTGGCCGCCGCGTTGGCCACCGGCAAAGCGGTCGCGGGAACCCCCATCGAGCCCCGGGAACTGGTTGGATACGACTCGACCCACGACAGTAACCGAATCATCTACATAGACGCCTACGGCAATGCGATGACGGGGATCGAAGCCGATGGTCTCAGCGACGAGCGGACAATTTCCGTCAACGGCACGGCCCTGCCCTTTGCACGGACATTTTCCGAGGCCCACCCCGGTCAGCCATTCTGGTACCGCAACTCCAACGGATTGGTGGAATTCGCGGTCAACCGGGGCAGCGCCTCCCGCCTGCTCAATCTCCGGCCGGGTATGCCCGTGCAGTATTAGACTCTTGCAACAGCCGTCTCCGCGCACAGGGTCGCTGCCATGCCTCACTCACGCTCACTCTGCGCTTAGACAGGATGGGTGAAGTAAAAATCTGGCATATTCCCCGTACTTCACCCTAGACCTCGAGCACGCCGCCTTGAGGCTGGGACACTCAAAGTCCGGATCGACGTCCCGTACGCGCTTCGCCACCTTTGCCTCGATCAGCGGATCGGCATAGCTGTTACAGTTGTTCCCCTCGTCCCAGCCTGCATCGATATACTCACCGATATCGAACTCGCTGCCAGTCTCCCAAGCCTTTACCACCTCGCCCGCCTTGAATGAATCGATAATCTGGATAGCGCAGGTGACATAGGGCCGCACCAGCAGATTGGCAATCACGCCTGACAGGGGGTCGTCCTGCTTGAGCAGCACCCTGTTCCAGAAGCGCATGCCGTTGAAGTTCGCGACCAGGTCGGCATAGGAAAAGATGCCCGTGGTGCTGTAGCCAAACAGGCCGGACTCTTTCTCCCTGCCCCAGGCGAGGGCGTCATAAAGCGTCTTGTCGTCGAACGCCACCATTTCGAAATAGCGCCAACCCTCGGCAAAGAAGTGTCCGAGCTTATCGACACCGATGAGCACCCCATCCACCTGCACCAGGTCGCTCAGCTCCTTCAGATTCAGGGAGATTCCCTCGAGATAGTCGATATCGCGATAGATCGAGTCATTCAGCGGCAGGGAGTAGCTCTTCCTGGCGAGCAGGCCGCGCAGCTGCAGATCGATATGGTAGCCCTTGAGCCCCCAGGTCGCGGTATTGGATTCGAAGATTGCCTTTCTCAGCTCCCTGTATAGCAGCTGTTCATCGCAATACTCCCCTTCCCGGTAGAGCTCGAGATCGCCGACCCGATGAATGCCTATCCGTTTCCGGTTCGCCTCGTCAATGCCCCTCTCGATGCGTTGATTGAAGATTCGGTTGATGTCGGCCCGGCTGTTTTCGAGTGTCACCCTTCTTGTCGTCACGCTGTCGATCTCAGCGGCGCGGATTACAGGGGATGCGATCATCAATAGCAGGAACTCGATGACGAGCAGTCGACACACAGCGGGAAGATTCAACCGGGATAACATCTATTTTCCATATCGTGATCAACAACAGCGGAATTCTATCCTGCCAACGCTAAAGAGATCCCCCGGCATTGGTCACTTTTTGCGCCGAACTGTTCAAGGCAAGCCGTGATATGGCGGGCGACATTCTGCCCGGATCATCCCGGGCCTCGATAGCTGGCCGATCGATGCGGGCTGCCGCCCGGTGGCATCCTGGTTTGAGCGGAATCATCCCTGCACCCCGGGTCCCGATAGGAACTAATTTCCTATTAAACACGATTTGAATTGTATACAAAGAACCATATTATGCCTATATTAATACAGCTAATGACTGTAGTCCCGTGTGCCAACCGAGGAGCGCGCGGAAGGAAATAGATCAGTGGTCACAGAACTCGTACTGCAAATAGCATCGGCGCCAGGCATCCAACTGAGGGTAGTCAAACGACTGACACAACTCGGCCTGGTCTGTACCCGGAGAACGTTAAAGGACACGCCCTTCGTCGACACCCGTTACCTGGTGCTCGAGCTGGATGGAGCGGAGCTCTCCAAACAGCAGATCGTCGACCAGCTTAGAGGTGTGCATGGGATTCTGTCCGTCGACAAGCTGGTACTGCATAACAGCCCGGCTGACGAGGAGACCGAACACAAGGGCGCGCAGGACCCGCAACTGGAGATTGCGCCGGAGGAGGGTGATACCGAGATACGCGACCGCATGCTCGTCTTCTCCCTGCTCAGCCGCTACCCCGACGTGGGCGGGCGCCTTCACGAAATCCTCAGCACCATACCCAAGGAAGAGCGCCTCACCCGGGCCAGGGAGCTTGGACACAGCTTCGGCCTCCACCTCTTCAAACAGCAGAAGCCCGCATCACCTATCTACAACCTGAACGACGCCCTCTCCCTCTTGATCCTGCCGGCGGTCTCGCCCATGGCGGAGGTCCATCTACAGAAAAACCTGCTCGCGGTCACTTCGTCAAGGATCAATGTCAGACGGAAAAAACCCCAGGAGCACGCCTGCCAGTTTCTCCTCGGCGCCCTCAAGGGTCTGCTGAATTCCGCCCTGCCGGAAGGGAAGCTGCATATTCAAAAACTCTGCTGCATGACGGATGGCGCCGATGATTGCAGGTATCAATTTCACTACCAGCTTGAAAACCTGCAGAGCAGTGCGGTTTCATCCGGCGCGGAATGAGGGCGGGGCCTAGCGCCCGGTTTGATTCACTCTCCCCAACACCACGCCGGCCCTCTTATCCGATACCACCGTCGCTTTGCCTTGCAAAGGCGGCGCTGTACGGGTTTCCACCCTGTATTCGCCGGGCGCGAGGTCGACGCCGTTGTCACCGACCCTACCGCTGGCGACCACCTTGCCGTTGGCGTCCACTACATCATAGGGCGCCTGCAGGGCATGGTTCATCGACCGCTTGAGGTCATCGGCGCCGGCGGCGTCGTGATAGTCGCCATCGCCAAGATCGGCCCAGTAGCGAAAGCGGGACTTCAGCGCCTCGTCGTCGATGGCAAATCCGACGATGTTGACGCGCACATCCATACCCTTGGCCTTCAATCCCTCGATGGCGGCGGCGGGATCGCCGCCGCAGGTCTCCTCGCCATCGGTAATCAGGATCACGATGCGCTCCCCGGCGACCCCGGCCAGATCCTCGGCCACCAGTTCCAGCGACCGGGCGATCGGTGTCTTGGCAAGGTTCATCGCCTGGACGCGTTTGATCCTTGCATCCACCCGCTCCGGATCCAGCGGCGCGAGGGATTCTTCCAGGTCGGTGCGGCAGGCGTCGGCCTCCTTGTGGCCGAACACCCGCAGGGCGAACGGGGTGCCTGTCGGGATCGGATCACCGGTGAGGTCGAGCAGGACCTCGCGGGCGATCTCGATCCGGCGTTTGCCGTCCTGGCGCTTCAACATGCTGCCCGAGGCGTCGAGTATGATCTCCACCGCGTCATTCGCGCCGAAGGCGGAGGCGCCGGGATCGAGGGTGACATCGAGATGACCCGGCGGCACGGGCGGGGGCGTGACCCGAAGGCCGTGCCTGGCCAGAATGGCGGCCGACTGTCCGGTCTGATAGCGAATCTCGTACTCACCGGCCTGCTGTGGCGCGCGCAACCGCGCGGGGGTGCCGTATCGTGTATAGGCCCATTTTCCCCTGGCCGGGGCGCGCTTGTCCGATCCGCTCTCCATTACGGCGATGTAGTCGCCCGGATTGTCCGGCCCGCTCCAGCCCATCTCGAACGGTGCGCCGCCCTCTACCTCCGCGGGACCCTCCAGGGTCGCGGTGACCGCGTCGACGGATATAAGCCTGCTTGCCAGGATGGCGTAGGACTGGCCTGTCTGGTAGCGCACCTCATAGCTGCCGGGTTCATCCGGCGCATGCAGGGTGACCGGCGAGCCCTTGCGAGTGTACTGGTAGTGATGGTACGCGCGATGATCCGAGTCCTGCGCCGAGATGGCGATGAAATCCTGGCTGTTATCCGGACCGCTCCAGCTCACCTGGAACGCCTGGCCCGCCTTGACGCGGGCAGGCGCGTCCAGCTTGGCGGTGGTGCCGGCGACGCTCACCGCTGTCCTGGCCAGGATGTAGTATTTCACCCCGGTGCGATAGTGGATTTCGTAGCTGCCCGGCTTGTCCGGTGCCGTCAGCGTGACCGGATTGCCTTTTTTCGTATAGGCATAGGTAATCCACCTGCGTGCATTGCGATCCCCCTGGGGGTCGCTCAGGGCAATGAAATCCTGTGGATTGTCGGGCCCGCTCCAGGTTATCTGAAACTTCGCCCCGGCATCGACCTGCGCGGGGGCCTCTACCTTTGCCTCAACCGGGATGACTGCCAGCGGCTGGCGTGCTTTCGTGGCATAGGGTGGATTGGCGTCCAGGTAGCGGATCTCATAGTCACCCGCATCTTCCGGTGCACGCAGTTCGACCCTGTTTTTGGAGCGCACGTATTTGTAATCGGAATAACCGCCCTCCGCCTCGCCCACAGGGACGATGGTGACGAAGTCGCGATTACCGGTCTCCCCATTCACGTCGATCACTACCCGGGCGCCGGCGGGCACATCTGTCGGTGCGCTCAGGGTGAGTTCGGCGCGGAGCGCGGCGGAATAGAGACCCAGGAACAACAAGAGCCAGCCGGTTGTATGTCGTCGCATGCGTTTCCCCTCGATTGATTGCACCATCAGCGCCCTGAACCAAGGCTATTTGCTGAACACGGCATCTTCAACGATGACTGGATAGAAATAGCCATAACCAAAATCCTTGTTGACATACAAAACACCCTTGGCGATCACCTCGTCTCCAACAGCGATACCACCTTGCGTGGTACGCAATACGATCCTGTTGTTTTTTTCCGCAGCCGTTCCGCTACCGTCTTCGATGTGCACCCAGTCGCTTCCCATGATCTGCAGGGACAGTTTTGCTATTGTTCCCTTGATTTCAATAACCTTTCCGCCCAGCTCATCCTTTTTTTCAAAGATCTCCTCGATGGTGTAACGCCCGAAGGGATCTCCGAACTCTTTTGCGCTATTCGATGGGGCCTGTGGTTTGGGCGGTTTCCTGTTAGGAGAAGGATTCGCATTCACTCTTGTCGGCAGTTCCGCCCCCTCGCCAATCGCTTCCACAAACAGGATTCTGTCAAATGTCCGATTGAGTGAAGGGCTGGTGAAGTTTTCCATCAGCATCTGTTCGTAAAAACTGATCTCGTCACCAACCGCAACCCGGGTTTGGGGCAGTGCAATCCAGAAGGTCCTGCCCTCTTCCTCAACCCGAATATAGGTATAGCCTGCAGTGGACATGGTCTCCAAGACAGTGGCGGTATGGGCGATGGCGCCCGCATTGTCGGCGGACATGCCTTTGTTCCCGGAGATTGCCACTGTGCTCGAAAAGGCCAGCAGAACGGAGAAGATCCTGAAAATCAGTGTTGCGTTATTCATTGTTGGTTTCTCTGGTGTGAACAGCAAGGCGAACCGCAAACTCATCGGCAACAGCGAATAGCAACTGCCCGATATGCGGAGACCGCTTCTCTTCCTGATGTCTGGCAGTCGCCTGCAGTGTGATCAAGTTCAGCAAGCAGTTGACAACCAACTCCAGCGTGCCAGTATTGTTGCAACCGATCAAAAAAAATAATCCTGAGCATGCGCAAGGTTAAGCCCCGACATGGCTTCACTCATTATACTCAGTCATCCCTTCGTTCGTCGCTTTTTATTCGCACCATCGCATCTCTTGTGCCTGTTCTGCCTGCTTTCCGCCCCGGGCGGTGCAGATCGCCTTCTTCGGCTTTGGCCTTGCCATGGTGGGCCTGGGTCTGCTGCTGTTGCTTGGCGTGCTTCTCTTCGCAGTGGAACTAAGCCTATAGCTGGCGGATGCCAACCTGGGATCACCACTTGGGACAGCGGCTAAAGGTGAAGTTGTAGGTTTTGTCTTTCCAGGCCCCGCCCCAGATCCGGGTGAGATTCATCTCCTCCCCGTCCAGGCGCAGGATTTCGGTCACCGGTGTTCCCCAGCCGCGAATCGTTTTGGCCTCACAGGCTGTATAGGCTTGATTGCAGCTGAGAGCCGCCTCGTGGGTCCGCCCGCTGCGACCACCGCGGATGAACAGCTTCCCCTGCTCTACGGTGTACTGGGTGATCATGCGCTTCTTCTCTCGACACCACTCACCCATCAGCCCGACGGGCTCTGCGCCGGGCTCGGCCATCGCCGGCTCCGCCGCCGAAGCCATATTGCCATGAAGCGCCAGGACGGCGACCAGGAGCCATGACCGGCAGCGCAGATCCGATGGCCTTTCAAACAGTATCACGCCACGCCTCCTGATTGGGTAAAGGGTGCCCGGGACACCCCTGGCGGGTGCTCCGGTAAGATCGCTAGGGATGATACCCCGTTAAGACAACCCCTGCCTACCGTCTGCCTGAGCGGCTGGAACAGACTGTTCACACCGATGAAAGCCGATTGAACGAATCGTTCAATGCAAATGATCCATGACCCAGTGCGGTGCATCCCTATCCTTCCAGGCAGACCGGACAACAGCCGGGCGGAGAGCCAGGCTAACGCGTTGTTATGGCCGGCTATTCGATAGCTGACACCGCCTGGGAGGAGCCTCTCCGCATGGCCTGTATCGCTCTCCGTCTCTATCGACTTGGACTGGTATAATTCTTGCGAAATGAACTATTTATCGGGGTCCATGTCCCTCAGTAGGGCGGATGATCCGCTCACCGGGGACCCTTGTCTCCATCACTATAGATCTAGGAGTTTTTACATGAAGAAGCTAGCTCTGGTTGCCTTGGCTGCGGCAATCGCCTTTCCCATGGCCAGTGTCGAGGTTGTGGCAATGGATGAAGCCAAAGCGATAAAAAAAATGGTAAAGAGAGGCAAGAAGGTTGCCATCAAGCAGTGTTTCGCCTGTCATGACATAACCGAAGACAAGCAAAACAGGGTCGGCCCCCCGCTGTGGGGTGTCTATGGCAGGTCAGCCGGCGCGGTTGATGGCTACCAATACTCAGAAGCGCATTTGAGCAAGGCCGATTCAATCGTTTGGGATGAAGCCACCCTCGACGCCTATCTGCAGGACCCGAAGGCCCTGGTACCCGGTAACAAAATGGCGTTTCCCGTCGCCGGTATGCCTGTCATGTCCGAGAAGCAGCGGAAGAATGTGATCGAATTCTTGAAGTCTCTGAAGTGATAGTCCTGTGTAAGCTCCGGCAGTAAGGAGGTCGTGAATCATGAACATGTTGCGCACCGGGACACTGTTACTCCCCTTACTTATCCTGTTCGTCTCCTCGCCCGCATTAGCGGACGACGGAGATGTCATAAAGATCGACACCAGGCAGACCGCAGCCGAGACCGTTGAAAGCCTGAAAAAGCTGATAGCAGAAAAGCGGTTCAAGATCTTCTCGGTACATGACCATGGAGACACGAAATCCGTAAAGCAGGTTATTGCATTCGGAAAAACGAGTCATAATCAACGCATCATGTGGCACGATCCCGCCGCCGGTCTGGAGCTGCCACTGAAGATTGCTGTTTTCCAGGATGATGTAGGCACGCAAGTGATCTATCGCAAACCCACCTCCTTGCGTAACACCTATAGTCTGCAAAACTGCAACCTACTGGATGAGCTGGACCAGGTCGTGGCGGAGTTGGCTCAGAAAGCAGCCCAATGACGCTTTATACGCTTCGCCTTCTTTCATTGATCCTTATTGTCCTTGCGGCACTTCCAACAGTAGCGGTCTCTGCACCAGAGTCACCTGAAAGTTGTGATAGTCGCTCTTTTGGCAGCGGTATCTTTCGCGCTTACGCCAACCCGATACCGATATCCAAACAGACGTTTACCAACGATGCGGGCAAAAAGATCGAGCTATCCAGTCTACCAGGGCCGCGCGCGCTGCTTGTCAATTTCTGGACCACCTGGTGCACCCCGTGCAGAGAGGAGATGCCCTCCCTGGACCGGCTGCAGGGACGCGTCTCCAGTGAGCGGTTGCTGATCCTGCCATTGGTGCGGGATGGAAAAGGGTTGTCGGAGGCAGAGCGCTTCTATCGAACCCATGAAATCAGCAACCTGCCGGTCGCTGCCGACCGGTTCGGCAAGATCTCCCATGACCACCGTATCGGCGCACTGCCGCAGACACTGTTCGTCGACCGGCAGGGATTGGTGAAAGGTGTCTTGATCGGCGGTGTGGATTGGGAGAGCGAGCCGGTGTTGGAGTTGTTGAACGACTGCCTGAATGTGAAGATCGACCAGGAAGCATAAACGGATAAATGAAACCTTTAACGAGGTTCGTATGAGTCGTGGTGATTGCCGCTGCTATTTCAGGGATGGTTTTCGACAGGCGTAACTAGGGAGAGTACCCATCCAGACTGCCTAACTGTAGGAGTCGGTTCTTAGTCTGATAAAGGGTATCAGATCAGGCAACTCTGAATTGGGAATGCCAATCGGCATGCCTTGGATGCCGTTGGCCATGAAAGAGTAACCTCTGGGCGTCCAGGCCGCCGTTCGCCACGATTCCCCGGGTGTTCTAGGGAGCCTGAAAATGAACCTCGGAGAGGCGGATAGCCATCAAGATTCCACCCCTGGCGCCGATAAATTAAACAGTACCGGTCCGCCGTAAGGCTGCTTGTGCCTCATCGGCTACCATCGGGTTTCATGAAGGGAGGAAAAGCAGATGACTTTCGCGGTGGTCAGGAGTGCGTGGCGCTGGATTGCGGCGATCTTGATGTATTCGTTTATGAGTGGCTCGCAGGCCGTGGATGTGTTGCTGATCAACAGTTACCATCAGACTGATGCCTGTGGTCAGCCCCAGTATGAGGCGGCCCTCGATGCGCTGGAGCAGGGCGGCCTGTCCGGGTTGACCACAAAGGCTTACTTCCTCGACGCCCGCATCCGGTCACGCGAAGAGATCTTGAAGACCGTGTGGCAGATCAAGCAGGACATGCGTGGGGATCGGCCCAAACTCGTGTTCACCTTCGATGATACGGCCTTCGCCCTGCTTTACGAGGATGTGCTTGCCCAACCGGAAACGAAGATGGTTTTCTCCGGACTGAACCGTGACCTCAGTTACTACGACGGCCGCGCGCACTTCATCGAGGATCGAACTCCCGTCGCCAACATCACCGGCATCTTCGAATACCTTTTCATGCAGGAACAGTTCTCGATACTGGAGGCGATACTCAACCGACCGGTGAACCGGGTGGCTGTGCTTTACTCCACTGACCCGGTGGGCCAGATCCTCAAGGATCAGATCCTCGATGAACTCAAGGGTACGCCCTATGCACAGCGCATTGAGTTGTTCCCGGCCGAGGATGTTCCGGCGATGCAGCGAAAAGCACGTGAAATTAACGACGATTCGGATATCGATGCCTACATCCCGGTCACTATGTCGGTGCCGGATCCCGCTGATGGAAAGCGCAAGACCATGGATCAGCTGGCACCACTGCTCACAAACACCATCCGCAAGATCGATCTCACCTTGAACTCGTCGTTCACCGAGTATGGATTTTTTGGCGGTGTCAGCATCGATTTCTACCAGATGGGCTTTCAGAGCGGCTACCTGGCAACCAGGCTGCTCAAGGGAGGCGCAATCGAGGGGGCCCAGGTAGAGAATGCCAGGCGCTCGATCATTGCCATCAATCGTCGTCGCATGGGAGAGTTAGGTATCAGCCTCGGCCCCGAGTTACGCAGCATAGTCGACAAGTGGGTCGATTGAGCCTATAAATTCTTCGCTGGTACACCATGGGTGATTCGGAACTACTGCCATTGATACCTGATATGGTCAGACTGGGCCTAATCAGCGGACTTCTGCTGTTGGGCCTGAGCGCGGCAAGTTCGCACCGTTTCCGTCGCCAAGACACCCTGGATGCGCGCAAGGATACCACCTTCTCGGTCATTTTCGCTGTGGCCTGGGCCCTTGCCGAGATGGGGCCTAAGCTGCCTGCCATTTCCACCCTGCCTATTAGGTTGACTGATCTCGGCCTGGCTCTCTCCATCGCTTCACTGGTTCTGCTGGGAGGAGGAAAGCACAGTCGACGGAGGGTCTGGCTCTACCGTCTGGCACTTGCCATCGCAGCCTTGCTGGCACTGTTCACAGGCGGACGTTTCACTGGCGTGTTAGCTCCGTTCGTGGCCGTACTGGCCCTGTGGCATTGTTGGCATGCCACGGGTTTGCAGCGAAGGCTGGCAATAGGAGCCGGCACCCTGTTGCTGCTTGTGGCTGCGGCGTACTGGGGCTTTTCGGCCTGGAAAGCCAACCTGGCGGAGACCCTGCTCATCGCCTGGATGGTGTATGCGATTTGGGCTGATGCCGGTTTGCCCCGTCCGCAACGCCGCCTACTGCTGGCAGCGCTGGTGATTTCCCCAGCACTTCTGACGCTGGCTGGACAACATGTCGACAAGGTCGAGGATGCATTTCGCCATAGCCTGTTACAGGAGGCTTATGTCCGGCTGGATCTGGCCCGGCACCGGATGGAGGTTCTCGACAAATATGGTCTCGATATGTTGAAGATTGGCGCTGCGGATCCGATCACGCTTCGTGCACTGGCTGGCGTGCCAGGCCAGCATGACCTGAAGTTCCGAGTGCTCAACCGCAAGATGGGCGCAGATACCAGCTTGTTGTTGGATACCCGGGGGCAGGTGATCGTCTGTTCTGATCCGGCGATTAGCGGAAAGAATTTTGCCTGGCGGCCCTTCTTCAAGGCAGCGATGGCCGGCGACACCTCAGGCTACATGGCACGTGGCGCCGTAACCGGCCTGCCGCGGGTCTTCTTCGCGCGACCGGTGGTCGATGAAACGGCGACGACCAGGGCCGTTATGGTCGCCGGTTTCGATCTGGATGCCTTGCTGGGCGATAACGTCCGCATGGATAGTGTGATCCTGAATCGGCAGGGTGTGATTTTGTATGGTCCGCCACCTTTCGATCGAGGGGCATTGTTCCCTGTCGGGGCCGAGGTGGAGTCCCTGGTGCGTGAGCGTCTGTTTAACGAGCAGGACCTGCAGCCCCTGGGATTCCAGCGTATTGCAAACGACTGGGTGCGTGACAGGTCAGGCCGTCTTTGGCTGTGGGTATCGAGCCCCCTCCCGGGTGGCGACTGGGAATTGAGCAAGTTGCTGTCGATCGAGCCACTGCTCGATCATCGGGCCCGGCAACTATCCCTAGTGTCACTGTTTATCGCCATCCTGGTATTGCTGGCTGTGCACTACCTGCAAAGTCGCACCTTTGTCAGCGCCCTGTTGGGGGAGGTCGATAAGCGGCGACAGGCCGAGGGGACTCTTCACCAGGTCATTGACACCGTACCGATCCGAGTGTTCTGGAAGGACCTGGAGTGTCGCTACCTGGGATGCAACCCGCCTTTTGCCCGGGATGCCGGCAGAGAGTCGCCGGATGAGATGATCGGTCAGGATGATTTTAGCATGGGATGGGCAGAGCAGGCCGAAATCTACAGGGCGGACGACAGGCGGGTTATGGAGTCGGGTCAGGCGCGTCTTGACTATGAAGAACCCCAGAGTACTCCGGATAACCGCCTGATCTGGCTGCGTACCTCCAAGGTGCCGCTGCGTGACGCGTCGGGGAAAGTGTACGGTGTACTAGGCATCTACGACGATATCACGGCGCAGAAACGGATCGAGGCGCAGCTGAAGGATGCGGCCAGCGTGTTCGAACACGCCACCGAGGGTATCATCATCACCAGTCCGACAGGAGATATCCTTGACGTCAATGCCGCCTTTACACGCATCACCGGCTATAGTCGTGAAGAAGTGGTGGGCCGGAATCCAAGCATACTCAAGTCGGGAAAGCATGACCCTGAGTTCTATAAAGATCTGTGGCGCTCTCTGCACGAGCATGGCAGCTGGACCGGCGAGATATGGAACCGCCGCAAGAATGGCGAGATCTACCCGGAATCATTGACCATCAGCTCCGTACGGTCGCCCGATGGGCAGGTGCAGCGCTACGTGGCACTGTTCTCCGACATCAGAGCGCAGAAGGAGCAGCAGAGCCAGCTGGAGCACGTCGCGTATTACGACGCGCTTACCGGCCTGCCCAATCGCGTGCTGCTGGGTGACCGCCTGCGCCAGACTATGTTGCAGGCGTCGCGGCGCGATACACAGCTCGCCCTGGTCTATCTCGACCTGGACGGTTTCAAGGAGGTCAATGACGACTACGGTCATGATGTCGGTGACCGTCTGCTGGTGACCCTTGCGGATCGCATGAAAAACGCCGTTCGTGAGGTCGATACCCTGGCCCGACTGGGGGGTGACGAATTCGTCGCGTTGCTAGCGGATCTGCCGGATGTCGACACGAGTCTACCCTGGCTGCAGAGGTTGTTGCATGCCATTGCCGAACCGGTACATGATGAAGTCGGATTGCTACAGGTTTCAGCCAGCCTGGGGGTCAGCTTCTACCCACAGGCGGAACCCATCGATGCCGATCAGTTGCTGCGCCAGGCCGACCAGGCGATGTACCAGGCGAAACTCGCCGGCAAGAACCGGTACCACCTGTTCGATGCAGTGCAGGACCGGGATCTGCGTGGCCAGCATGAAAGCGTTGAACGCATCCGGGCAGCCCTGGCAAAGCGCGAATTCGTGCTGCATTACCAACCCAAGGTCGACATGCGCCGGGGGCGCGTGATCGGCGTCGAGGCGCTGATACGTTGGCAACACCCCGAAGAAGGACAGCTCTATCCTGGCAGCTTTCTGCCAACCATCAGCGATCATCCACTGATGCTAGAATTGGGTGACTGGGTCATCGAGAGCGCGTTGGAGCAGATTGTTGACTGGCGCGCAGCAGGCATTGCGCTGCCAGTGAGTGTCAACGTGGATGCCATGCAGCTGGTCCAGGCCGATTTCATTGACAATCTACGGGCCGCCCTGGCCCGTCATCCACAAGTACAGCCTGGAGATCTCGAGTTGGAAGTGCTGGAGACAAGCGCGCTGGAGGACATCACCAGGGTGTCGCAGATCATGCGTGACGTTCAGGCCCTGGGAGTTGGTTTTGCGCTAGACGATTTTGGCACCGGTTACTCCTCACTCACCTACCTCAAGCGCCTGCCGATCCAGACCCTGAAGATCGACCAGAGCTTCGTGCATGACATGCTTGACGACCCGGAGGATCTGACCATCCTGGACGGCATGCTCAGTCTGGCAATCTCCTTCCGTCGGCAGGTGATTGCCGAGGGCGTAGAATCCGAAGCACATGGGGAACTGCTGCTGCAACTCGGGTGTGAACTGGGACAGGGCCACGCCATCGCCCGCCCCATGCCGGCAGTCCAGATACCTGCATGGATGGCCAAGTGGCAACCGAAACCCACCTGGGTTGAGGCACAGAAGGCGGATCGCGATACCGTGTCGATCCTGTTCGCCATGGTTGAACACCGTGCCTGGATCCGGCAGCTACGCTGTCACCTGAACGACGAACAGGCTGCGCCGCCACTCGATGTGCATCAATGCAACCTTGGGATCTGGCTCGATGCGCAGGTTGCGAAAAACAGTGCCGACGCCCCAGCCTTTGCAGAAATAGCGGCCCTGCATGACTCTATTCATCGCAAGGCGACTGAGTTGGTCGATCTGAAACTGCATGAAGGGAAGTCCCGTGCGATGGCGCGCATCGAGGAAATCCAACCCCAACACCAGGCATTAATTGCAGCGTTGCGCCGGCTGATCGAATGAGGCCAGAAAGCATATCCACAAAAGTCAACCGCGAACTCGAACAGGGGTCTGGGAGAAGGATGAAAATGACCTGTTGTATTACTGCCTTGCCATAAGCGATTCAGATTACAAGCGTCATTCCGCCACTGAGGATCTTGTTATTGCACAGACAAACCAACAATAACTTGTGGCAGTTTGCACTTAATATGACAGAGGGTGTCAGGTCAGGCAACGCTGAGATGGGATATTCTAGCTGCACGTCATTCCGGCGCAGGCCGGAATCCAGGAGACCGAGCCACCAGCCCTCACTTTGGCCTGGCCATGGTATGCGCTTCTCAACCTTGAGTTTGTTAGTCACTTCGCTCATACCCCTGAATACCTGGATTCCGGCATTCGCCGGAATGACGAACAGTCTATTTGGTTTATTTTAGAAAGATCGGCCTGTTTGTTGTCAACAGTCAGCGCTAGGTAAACCAGCAACAACCGCCATGTCTGGTCATGGCTACTACAAATAACGATCATAGCTGGTCGTGACTACTCCAGCTTAACCCTGCGAACCTGGCCAATGCAGTGACAGCAGCGTATCTGAACGTTTCACTACGGCCTACTCGGCTGCAGCTGTCGCGCCACCACACTTCAGCAGCGCCAGCATCTCCCTGTTCTCCAGTTTATTGGCAAAATCACAGGCGTCGACCTCCTGCTTGCCCATTTTCAGGTAGTCCGCCGCCTTCATTGTCTGCTTGGGATCGGCGCCGTTGTTCAGCAGCAGTTTGACCATCTTATTGCTGCCGTTGTTGATGGCGTACATGAGCGGCGTCAGATCCTCATCACTTACCCTGTAGTTGACATCAGCGCCGTTTTCCAGCAGCAGCCTGACCGCTTCGATCTTTTCCTCGCTGACCGCCTCTTGCAGCAGCGTCCTGCTGAACATGGTTGTCACATTGAGATCCAGCCCCAGTTGAATCGCCTTTTTCAACTGCGCATCCCGTTCCTCGACTCCCGGCTCAAACAGCACAAGCTGAAGCAACTCACCCTTCTCAACCGCCGCTTTATAGGCTTCACACCCCTGCTCTGAGCCAAAATCACAAGCGAGTTTGGTATATTTGTAGGCCTCAACGATATCTTTGGAATCAACACCGAATCTGGTTTCCCCCTCCAGATAGGCCGACGCCATGACAAGACAGAGCTCGCCGCTTTTCTGTTCGACACAGTACTCTCTTATCCTTTCGCCTGCCTCTTTGAAACGCTGATGCGAAACAAGAGAGGTAATCTCCCTTTGCCAACCTGCGGGGGCTTCTGCCGCCATTGATGCAGGGGGTAGAATGAGCAGTGCCATGAGCGTGATAACTACCAGTTTCATAATTTTGCCTTTGAGCTGCCTATTGCATTTACGATACCAGCGAACTTTCTTCGATTCTGCAAACCTATGTGCCAGACCTGATTTGGAGATTCATTGATAAAACAATCAACCTACTCTTAACCGATCGGGCCACCCATATCATCGGTGCTGTCATGCATCTCCCCGCCCCAATCTATCCACTCCACCAGGGAGCCGTCATAGAGCCGGGCTGCCGGGTTTTCAAGAATCCGATACAGGACAAACCAGCCCAACGCCGCCCAGACGCCGGTATCGCTGAATGTGGCAAGCGCCCCTTTGGTCTGAATGTCGTAACGCGCAAATTCCTGCCGGATGATTTCCACGGGCAGGAACCGTCCTGTGTCAGCATCCAGCAACCGTTCAGGCGGAATCCCGACGCCGTCGTAGATCGTTCCGGCTTCCGGCACCCGCGGGTCACGCCTGTAGCCTTCGAAATAGGGCTTGGGCCGCAGATCGATCACCGGCCTGTTGTTCCCCAGCAAATCCTCCACGCGATTGCTGTCGGCCAGCAACTCGGGTTGAAAGCTGACAGTGCACGCCTTTGGCTCCACGGATGGCGCGCCTTTGACCAGCTCCTGAGCGTGCAGCGACTCAATACCGCCGTCCAATAGCGCAACCCGCCGAAAGCCGGCCATCATCAGGCTCCAGACGACACGCGCCGCTTCGGCGACCTGCCTGGGTTGCCTGGCGGAGCCGACCACGATTACGGATTCCTTACCCTCCAGTCCCAGGCCGCCCAGCAGCGCCGCCAGTCTTTTCTCGTCAGGCAGGTAACCGGGCAGGCCGTAGCGATCAACCTGCCAAGGGTGTGCCTCAAAACCGGCCCAACGCGCCTGCGGCCAGTGGCCGGCCATGAACTCGGCGCGGGGCCTGACATCCAGAACGACGACCTTCTCTTTGTTCCGGGAGAGCCATGCGCCATCCACCAATACCGGCAATGGCGCCGCCAAAAGCTGTAACGGCGAGAGACACACAAGCAGCGCCAGGATGCGCAACGGCAAGGCCATTATGAGCGCGTCACGCAGCTATTCAGTTCGGAAGCCAGATTGCCGAACCATTTAAAATAGCCTCCCGTCGTTTTCGGCATCTTCTCGCCGGCGGGATCCAATACAACACTGTTCAAACCGGCCCGATCCAATGCGGATATAAGTTGCGGATCCAAGGGTTCGGCTGCCACCACGCATCCGGCGCCCCTGGCCCTGGCCTTGTCGACGATGTCCCGGGCGCTTCCGCCGGCCGGAACCGTTCTCAGTCGATAGCGCTGTTCCAGGTAGTGAAACTCATCCTGCAGGACCAAGAACGGCTTTCCGCTGACATTATGAAAAAGTTTGTTGACCCGTATGTCCAGCTCCCAGAGGGCCTGGATGATCTGATCCGAATTGCCCTGGTAGGCCCAGTGGTTGCGTTGGTCCAGCCCCTGAAATACCATCGTGATCGCCTCCAGGGCCGCCATGGCGTTCAGCGGATCCAGCCAATAGAGGGTGTCGATCGCCCCTTCGGGCCGTATGGTTTGCACCATGCCGTATCCCTTGCCCAGGGACTCCATGTGCGGATCTTCGTCTTCCTTCGGCGCCTTCCACTCTGCCGGGGTCCGCTTGGCCAACTGGTGGACTCCGGCCGCGTCGATCAGGGAGACTGCCGCCTGGCCGGATTCCGCCAACTGCTTCCCAAGCTCGGGTTCCAACGTCGCGCCGCTCCAGAAGATGACCGTTAGACCGTCCGGTATCCGCCAGTGTCCGCTTTCATCCCTCTCCACCAACAGCACCTCCACCGGGCTGCCCCAGGCCAGCGCGGAAGCCAGGGTGAACATCGGGGGTTGGGTAACGCCGACGCGGAACCCGGCCTGTGGCGTCTCTTTGGCAGGCATGTCACCGCCGACCAGCGGTGCGACAAGTCCCAACCAGAGCGCGATCACGCCCGCAACCAATCTAGCCATAACCACTCCAATCCAACGCTTCGCTATTGCGCATTTGTCCCCCGGCTGTTTTTCGCCAACTGTCCCTTCACCTTGGCCAGCAACGCTTGATACGGCCCCAACTCGGCCAAGGTGAGATGGCGGACCCCGCTGTGGGAGTTGAAGGTGACGACGATTTTGTGCCCCTTCTCCATCTCCTCGAGGATCTTCGCGGCGATGTCAGGGGAGATCATCAGGTTGTTACCCTTGGGTGCCGTGATCTTGTGGCGGCTGTGCCTGTCGATGCCGATGGTGACCGTGGTTCCCGCCTTGAATCCCTGGTAGGTGGCGATCACAAAGCCAACGGAATCGGGTGTCCATGCGGGCCCCACCTGGATAAAATTCTTCGCCTTCCACTCGCCGAACTGTTCGATGTGAAACATGCGGCAGTAGATCCTGTTCTCCTCCATCTCGTCGCAGGTCGCCTTCCAGGTTCCGGCCCGCTCTTCGAACAGGTGATCCCGCTGCATCGGCACGGGCATCTGCTGCTCCTTCATCGCGCCATCATCCGCCGCCACCGCCAAGGCGGGAGCGATGCAAAATCCAATCGCCAAGAGCAAAACAGCCGTGACCCGGGGCTTATTCATCAATCCGCCTCCGCATCATTACGCGCACCACGCAGCACCCAGTTGCTGACCAGCTGCAACTGTTCCTGGCTCAACTTGGTGTAACGGCGCATCTCCTTCAGGTTATTGCGCCAATCGAACATGATCCACTTATCACGTGGATAGGTTTTGTGACACAGATTGCAATCCAAATCGTGGAGATCGGTCACATACTCCCAGAACCGCTCTTCACTGGATCCAACGGCAGCGCGGGGCACCCATCCGCTGAGCTTGATACGGTTCCAGGTCAACTCATACTCCGGCTCCAGCTTGCTCTCTATCTTCTCCACTCGATCCATGCCATCGAAACTCATCTTCGCCAGCGCGACGGCACGATTGAAGTCGATAAAGATCTGGCTGCCCTCTTCCCTGTCCCAACCTTCACTCGTCACCTGAACCCAATCCCCCTCCTGCTTGATGACCATCAAAGGCGTACCGCCATAGAGCGTTGCCAGGGAGTCTTCGCCACCCGGGGAAGCCGTCATCTCCACTTCAGGCAGGATCACGACCGCTTTGTCGGCCAGTTGGGCATTTTGGCTTTGTGTCTGATATTCGGCTTCCATCTCCGCATAGAGCTTCTCCACATCGGGCAATTTATGGGCAATCCCCTTGTGGCAATTGATGCAGGTCTGCTCGCCGCTCATCAGCTTCTTGTGCATCTTTTGCGCCAATGAAGTCTGTTTGTCAGTAACCATTGTTTCGTTGGTATGGCAGTTGCGGCACTCTCTGGAGTCGCTCTGCTCCATGGTATCCCATACCTTATAGGCAAGCTGCAACCGATGTTGTTCAAACTTCTCCGGTGTATCGATGGTACCCAATGCCCAATGATAGAGTTCTTTGGTTGCCTTGATTTTACGTACCAGTTTCGCACCCCAGGGTTTCGGTACATGGCAGTCTGAACAGATTGCCGGGACACCGGAGGGGTTGTGCGCATGCGCAGACTCTTCATACTCCCCCTTCACCACACTCATTTCGTGGCAGGAAGTACAGAATTCGTAGCTGTTGGTATATTCCATGAAGGTGTTGAAACCGCCCCAACCGATCACACCGGCAAGGATACCGACACCAAGCAACAGGCTGCGTGGGCCTGTTCCCGACAACCATTTGAGCGCTTTTTTCACCATCACATTCCTACCGATTACAGTTCTAAGGGTTTCATCATTGAAGCATAGAGTCGCCGAACAAGATCTAATCAACAATAATCTATAAGCAAAAAATATACCTTAAAATAAAACGGATAACCGCTTTCACCAACAAGCTAATCAAAAGCCGTCATAAAAATAAAAAAAGGAGTGAAAAAATGGAGCCAGCCCAAAGGACTGGCTCCATCCATTCAGGTGATAATCACCTTTGTACCATCTGCTACCGCAGCTTACTTCTTCTGCTCAGCAATGGCCTTCAGCGCTTTCTTCATGAATTGCTGGTGTTCGAAGCTATCCATGACACCGGGCTTGGATACCTTCTTCCAGAAGTCAGGATTGAAACGCTCTTCGTGACATCCGAGGCAGACACCGGTCTTCTCGATGGCGTCACGCTTCTCATCAGGCAGAGGACCTGTCAGCGGCCAGTGAGAACCTACCGAACTCAGCTGCTCGCCATCCTCGGTAACGATCGCGGACCAGTCGTAGGTCAGGCCGGGGATACCGGGGATCTGAACCTGGGTCTTCTGAGGAATGATCTTACCGCTTGCGGAGTCCTTCAGATCCAGCACGAAGTCCTTGTCGGCACCCAACAGGAAGCGACCGCCTTCAACACCGTAGCCCAATGCCTTGGGATTGTCGTGACAGGACTCACAGCTACGGGCGCTACGGCCGGCGGTGTGAGGCTGTACGGCGGCGGTGTCGATACCTGGGCCTTCAGGGGTTTCCCAGATCTTGTTGTTGACCAGGGTCTTGCCGTCCGGATCAATAACCGTGGTGGTTACCTGACAACCAGGCATCATCGGGCTGACACGGCCCTCACCATTGATACCGAGCACCGGTGTTTCCCAACGCAGGTAGGAGCGGGTCTCCATGACCTTGCCTGGGCTCTTCATGCCGTTGGTGGTAGGCGGCGCATCCGGGGTCAGACCGGTCTTGGGATCACGGTTGCTGGCATTGACCAGCCAGTCGGTACCCTCGTTGCCCTTGGAGTAGTCGACGGTGACGTGACAGCCGTAACACTGGGGAACCCAGTCGGCGTGACAGGCGTAGCACTCCATGTTGTTCTGATGCTGAGGGATCAGGAACATGGAGACCTTGGCCAGGGTCGACTTGAAGGTGCCCTCGTCGCCGATCTGCTTCAGCAGCGGAACCCTGAAGTCCAGACCGTTGGCGGAGTGGACGATAACGTCCTTGCCCTTCTTCACCACGTTACCCAGGGGATTGCCGCGGGCGGACAGCAGAAAGCCGTCCTCGGGTTCGTACTGGGTGGCGTCCTTCATGTACTCGGGCCACTTCTTGCCGAGACCGCGCGCCTTGGTGTCGGCGGTCGGCAGACCGTCCTTCATCTCACCGAACTCTTCGCCACGACCCAGGGGCAGATCCCAGGGCAGTTTATTGAAGGTACCGTGGCAGTCTTCGCACTCGACCTCGACCTGAGCCAGGGTGGTGCCGGGGATGTTGCCGTCACCGTGCAGGTCGATGGTGGTATGGCAGTCCTGACAGAGCATGCCGCCTTTCGGATTGCCGGCAATCGAGTTCATCTCATGATGCAGGTCTTCCTTGATGAACAGGTAGCGCTTGGTGTGCATCTTCGGCTGCTTCTTACCCTTTTCATTGAAGGGAGAGCCGTAAGGCTGTTCCATGATGCCCTGATAGCTGACACCGACGCGCTTGCCGCGGTTGTGGCAGGAGACGCAGGTCTCAACCGGAATACCGGAGTACTCGACCTCGCCCACCTTGACCTTGGTCTTGCGGGTTCCCTGCATGCGGTGGGTCAGGATGTGGCCCGCCTCGTCCTTCTTGATGGTGGGATCGCCGCCTTCGTAGAAGCCGTCATTGGAGTAAGGCACGTGACAGGCGGAGCAGCCGGAACCGCGGTAGTCACCGCGCTTGTCGCGACCGGTGACGCCAACGTGACAGCGCTGGCAGTCGTGACGGGAGTAGGTAAGACCCGCATGGTTGGGATTGTCGGTCAACTTGGCCAGATCCACCTGGGGCAGCTGTTTCAGCCGCTTGGGCATCTGATCCGGATGTTTCTTGACGAAGTCCTTCATGTACTTCTTGTACGCCTTGGTGCCGACCAGGGGCACAGGGCCGTCTTCGTCCACGACGTCGTAGTTGCCCCAGACAACCTTCATGTCCTTCTGATAGCCCCAGGACCACATATTGCCCTGCAGCTTGCCGGCTTCGGTATTCATCAGGGATTTGTTCATACGGTCGTAGTATCCGGAGTGGCACTGACCGCAGGCCTGGTCGTTGACCGGCATTGCCCCGGGATCCGGCAGGAAGTTCTTGGGACCACCCTTTTTCGCAAGGGCGGCGGGTGAGCCCATGTGGGCCTTCATCTTGTCCTTCTCTTCGGCTGGGTTGCCACCGTGACAGACCACGCAACCCGCGGGATCGCCCAGTTCGGCGCCCATCTTTTCGATGTCCTCCTGCATGACACCGTCACTAAAGCGTTCAACGCCTTCGTGACAAGCCAGACAGGCTTTGCCTTCGGCCTCAGCGATAGGGACGAGAGCAGTGCCTCCGCTACCCCATCCGACTAACGCCACAACTGCAAGTAATGCTAGGCGTTTCATTTTTTTAGCTCCCAAATGATAAGAAAAGATGCTTCCGGCCAACGGAAGCGGCGAAAAGGGGCTTTCACACCCATGCAATTTCTTGTTTGTGATCACTCCCCCGGAAAAACACACGTGATGCATGGAAATAGGGGCAAGATCTGTACCATTACCTATTTTTGGGAAGCGGAGCACGGCGAAAGCCGGGCCGGGGGATATAGGGAAGCGCCTGCCAAATGTTTAATTTTTCATAATTACAGCAGGTTACACTACCTACCCATTATGGTGTAATCCGATCCACCGCGAAGAGATTGAATCAGTGCCGGGCCTGTCCCGTAATATAACCTCAAAATTATTGAACGAATCGTTCAATCAGCGCCGGTAAGGTGAATAAACCGTTCAAGCAGATCAAACAAGAGAAGAGGCACGCCGGATTCTGTTCAAGTGCCTTTGGCAATCATCCATAGCGCTACCAGTGTCCGTATCGCTCTCAACCGGTATTGCAGTGGCAGCTTAAGCCTGAACATGCCTCCGTAGGGCAAAATGCTATGCCATCCGCGGTTAAGTTATAGTTTTTGTGTGTCGTGGAAAGGGTCAAGCCCTTAGATTACAAACAGGGGAGGAGCTGATGCCGAATCGAACCCGCGCCCTGGTAACGGGCGCCACCGGTGCCATCGGTGAGGCCATAGCCCGGGGATTGGCGGCCGACGGCTCGCGGGAGGTGGTGTTGGTCGCCCGCGACCGCGACAAGGCGGAGCGCACCGTGCAGCGTATCCAGCGTGACACTGGCAATGCCCGGGTACGCTTCGAACTGGCCGACCTCTCCCGTGGCGATGCCATACGCGAGCTTGCATCGCGCTGGGAGGGTCCATTGCACATCCTGGTCAACAACGCCGCCATCACGCCGCCCCGGCGGGAGGAATCAACGGAGGGTGTTGAACAGCAGTTCGCCACCAACGTGTTGGCCTACTTTCGGATGATCCGTGCCTTTACCCCCTACCTGACCGCAGCCGAGGGGGCCCAGGTGGTGAACGTGGCGAGCTACTGGGCAGGCGGGCTGGACCTGGACGACCTGGAGTTTCGCCGCCGACGCTACAACAACGACGCCGCCTACCGTCAGTCCAAACAGGCCGACCGGATGCTGAGCAGGGCATTCGCGGAACGGCTGGCTGACAAGGGCATCTGCGTCAACGCCTGTCATCCCGGAGACGTCAACTCGACCCTCAGCAACAGTCTCGGTTTCGGCGGACACCAGAGCCCGGACCAGGGGGCGGACACCCCTGTCTGGCTGGCCAATGGCGGTGCCGGAACCGACACGACGGGAAGCTATTTCGAGAACCGCCGGCTGGTGGCTTGTGGATTCAGCAAAGAGCGGGATACAGTGGAGCGGTTGTTTGAGGTCTGTGAAGGCTATGGTTGATTCCTCTGTTTTTTATTAGGGAATATTCATTTCTGATCCCCAAATCTCAGTAATTCACAGCCAATAGATAGCAAGCAAGAAAGTGTTAAAGGAGGTCGAGTCGGCTCGCATTGATAGGAATAAGAAAAAATGCGATAGTCCAGGTCGTTTTTTGGTACCTAATCACCTTTCGAATCAACCACTTGGCAAGAAAAGGATTTTTCTAGCAATGACCGATCAAACCACTCCCGCGACAAAGGAAGATATTGCGAAGCTCTACAAAGCTCTCAAGGAACATATGGAACAGATGGAATCGAGATTTGATAGACGCTTGACGGACATTGAAACTGAGCTCTTTGCAAAGCATGCGATAAACACCTGTGACTACCGACCTGCGCCGTTACGGACGACGCCTACAGGCGGCCCGATCATAGAACCTATTCAGGCCTGGAGAAGAAAACCAGGTTATTGATCTAGTACGCCAGAAGGATGGCGGCGGATTCACTATTATCCTATTTTGTCAAAGCGTCAGCTCCAATGGCGCGATGGTACCGCTTACGCAAAAATCGTCAATCGATAAACACATTTCAGTTTAAACTGGCAAAACGTAATCAACCTCTTCTCACTCTCCCTCACAACGCAGCAGACGATGGTGAAGATAAGAGAGAGTGGATTGTCGTTCTAGAGCCAACATTAGCTTATCAAATCGAGATCGCGCTAATATCTCTTATCTTTCCTCTCTTGGTAGTATGTTGGCTCTTGTTGAATTCAATAGATACTATCGAAAAGCACGGTGTAGATGAATCTCAGTTCTGGGCAACTATTATTGTCTCTTCTTTACTGCCTCTGGTAGTAGCAAAGCTAATATTCTTCGCTAGCAACAAAAACGAGGTGCTTTCCAGTGTCTGGAATGCAATGCCGACCGCTAAACTTGATCAACTTTCCCTTGTCTTTGAATTACCGATACGCAAACGCCCCTACTCGTGGAGACGAAATACAGGTGACGAAGTATTATTGCGTTATGCCATGGACGAGTACTTTCACGTAAAAGGCATTAAGGCTCCAAATATGGATGTACGCAGCGCTTTCCGGTTATTTGCATGGTTTACCGCACCTGCCTATCTTAGCCTTGCCTCGCTTTTTCTGTTAGCAATCAGTCTCTCTATCGCCTTGAAGGATCCGAGTAATCTTCGACCTTCCTCATTTGGCTCTTTTAGCACTATTTGTTCGTTTTGGGCATTGTCCTTTTACTTATATGCTGAAATACAAACACAACGAATCATTAACCAGCTCGAAATGCATCCGGCACCTGGAAACACATTTCTCCCCGGTCTTTTTCAAGCGGAAAGCAGTGTAGCTCCAAATGTGCGTTCGAAATTTGTTCGTGCGTTTGTCCCCGGAATACTGGCATTCATTTTGGGATTGTCAATTCTTATATTTCAAAGCCTTCTAACCTAATCGGCGAATTGTTATGGCAAAAATCAGTAAGGCCGGTATGCAATCTTCCAACCAGTGGAATCTTCATTTTCTATCATGGCTGGACGCGATAGAGAAGCTCGATATTCTGATCCTCGAAATCAGACACTTTCAACACACCTGCATCTATAGCCTGCGCGAACCGATCTTACAGGAGATTCTCAAAAAGGAAGAGGTGTTGCTCGATCCAATACGAAGCGGTGAGGAGTTAGCCGCTGATTTTTTTAGCGCATTAAGCCCCGGTAGATCAGGCATCGATCATCTGATAACGGCGCGAAGCATTGCTTCAAAATTTGTACATCTCTTCCCGAGTCCTATTCCTATAGACAAATCACCTTACGAACAAATAGTCGCTCGTCTAAATCAAATCTGGGAAGAAGGTCTGTGGAGCGACTCCCACAAGGATCTCTACCTTGTATTGAAATCTTCACAGCAACTGAAGCGGCAGATCTTTGCAGACAGGATTACCCTCTTCTTGGAAGGTTATGACGCGTTACGCTTTAAGCACCATCCGTCGCAACGCAAAGTAGACGATGAAAAGCTCGCCGAACTGTTTCTTCTTCGCATCTCCGTTCTTAGCCGCTCCCACAGCTACCTGCAGCGTATTGGCGACCTCCAACAACGCCTCGCTCAGCACCTAGAGTCCGCGCCTGCGCAGTACCCCAGGCCAAGCGTCCATCGACGACGTATGCAAGGAACATATACTCAGTTCTTAGCTGATCGTACCGTTTACTTGCGCCAAAGTATGAATATCTTGTTAAGTCATCTACGCGGTCGGAACTGCCACCCTTATCCGAGCTCAACGATCTTCCATCGATGGGAACATAACCATACTTCGCGGCAAGATGTGTTTATTGACGAGATAGAAGAGAAAAAATCAACAGGCGGCTTGGACAAAAACGCAAAAAATCATCAGCGGCGAATCGAGTTTGTGCATACAGGGTTTTGGATGCTCGACAAACCTGACAATCAGCCCATCCTGGCACATGAAGTCGCCCATCACGCTCTGCGCCAGCATTATGAGAATCTGCATCCACTCTGGCTGGCCACAGCAGATGATGACGATGAATTCGCGCAACTCATGAGGCGCATTACCAAGACACTTGACAGCTTCCTGGTTCCAACCAAGTTTGAGCCCTGGATTGCAGAACAAGGATTGATCAACCCATTGGAAATAGCTTGCGATCTGCTGGCATTGGCAGTGAAGGGTATTTCGTATTTGTATGCATTTTTTCTCGAAGCGGTCGGCTGGGGTTTGGAACATTCCATGGTAGATGAACCTGGGTACATTCCACACCTGAACGTGCGTCTTGAAATGAGAAGAAGTTTTGATGCACCTCGGGTCAGGGACCTAAAGGACTGGTATATCAGAGGCAGGATCCTGGTTGCCTGGGCCGATGCCACTGCAAACTTAAAGACGGATTTAGATAAACAACTGGGAAATGGTTTTTTAGCCTTCTTGAATGATATCGAGAATAAACTTGGTGACGCGACCATCTATTCAGAATTCAAATCCGACATATTTTGGAGAAGACTAGCTGACAGATTGTCTGCTGTTGTAGGGGATTCCAAAGCCGCAACATTGGTGAAAGGATGGAGAGAGGAACGCCGAGAAGACGGATATGCCCCTCATCAATCGAGGCGTTTCCCGCGAGGAGCTCAACGCCTTCCAATTCACCTTCGGCACTTCTTGGTAAAAGTACTGAGTAGACATAAATTTGAACTACATGACGATTTTGACGAATTTGTCGATGATTTTCTCCACTGCGGCGCGCAAGAACCACACTCACTACAATCACTTAACTGGCGATATGGTTTGGAAGAGGATTGGGAGAATCCAGAGGATAAATCAGACGAACCTAGGACACTTTTTCGACACGTTTTCGACATACCCTGGCAGTGCGCGTGGCTTCGTGCAATGGACTTTTTTAATGTCGAACAACTGCCACCCAATAAAGAAACAGAAGTATATGACGAGAGAGCCAGAAAAACCGCCGACCTATACATTGAGATCAATCGAAACACATCACTAGGCCGTCGACTTTTTCTGGTCGCCATGGAGATTGACGGGCTGGCAACTCAGAGCCCCTGTCAACGGGCAAGGACATTGATTCGTGAGATTCAACGGAAGTCTCGCACATGTGACACTCCATCAAATAAAGATATCAACATCAAGGCAGCGCAATGGGTCAAGAAGACAATAACTCACATGACTGAAGAAGTGGAGCAAATTAAAGATGGCAATTTCGAAGCAGGTCGCCGCGCACAAAACAAACAAGCAGAATGCTTGGATGAATTTTTGAATATCGTGAATGAATATGCAAAGAAACTCGACGACACACAATTGGCAGTATTGGAAAATATTGTTGACGTTCAACGAGCACCCGCCCTGCTTCATTACCTTTCTACTCGGACACACCACAATCATAAGACTATTGACGACTACTATCGTCGTTTAACTGAATATCTTAATGTTGAACATACATCCAACAACACTCAATGTAAGAGTGACACAGCTGACATCCGACTGCTCCTCACATCACGTGCTTCTGTAGCCGGCTGTCTCAGCTTGGATAGAAAGGACTGCGATCTCCCTCTGGCAGAGCTGTACGACGACCCGGATAAGATCAGCTCTGCAGGGGAAGCAGTAACAGCCACATGTGGTTACTACAATCTCTTACTCATAAGAGACGGAATAAAGCAGCTTTGCCGATGTACTTTGCCAAAAATACGCATAGACAACAATCCCGTCAACCTGCCTATCTTCATGCGACGTGAAACATGGGTTGCACTTAATACTTCAAAAGATAAATCTACCGAACCATTTCAAAATAATAAATTGGAGGAAAATGCGTTACAGGGATTTATGGCTGCAATCTTCATACAACTTCATCGACGATTCGCACGTCTTGACTACATTGACTGGATTAACAAAGGCAATGGCCACGAACACCTCAGACTTTGCAGTAAAGACAAACTATTTCTAACAGATGGCTGGGCTGATGTCGTTTTACTCATGTCTGACAAAACTGACAATAATACAGACCGAAAGCAGCATGATTTTTTTGAAATGCGTGATCGCTTGATGGATCACTTTTTAGTAAGACGTCTCGAGTCTGTCGCAACCTCTCGCTGGTTCGATCTCGAAAGCTGTAAAGATCATCCAATCTATGCATCCATACGTATTGACGACTCATCTCCATCAAGGAGAAAACCCGAGGATTTTGCTTGTAACTGTACAACATCCAAACACAATACCCCCAACAACTACAAACCAACAGTAATAGCGATACCAGGCGCGACTGACATAACACTTGCGTTCGACGGCGAAGCCAGGCGTTCAGAATGGCTTGATTATCTGATCGACGCTGAAAACAAATGTGAAATAGATAGACTGATGATGCAGGTAGGTACTATCCAGAAAGACAAGTGAGTTAATAATTCGCGTAAGCTTTGCCAGGGCGGACATACCAACCCGGTTAACCACTGATGTGCATAAACCGATACAACAGGGGTCTATTTGTAGCATTCGCCGGATGGTCCCTGCGGGTTCAGCAGAGACCGCAATGCGATGGGACGGCTGTTCGAGGCTTGCGAAGACTACGGTTTGGCAAACCAGGGAAGTACTAACAGGCGTCGTAGTCGGCTCGTGTTATTAATCAACAACTGACCGAAGGGCGTCTAAACTCCCCATCATTTCGACAAAATTAAAAATTTCGTTTTGCAGGTCTGTTCTCGCCATCTCCTCTTCTAAATATTCTGCCAGAACAATTGGTGAAGCGCTCTTGTTTGAGCTGATGTATGCTTCATTTGCTTTTTCTATACGCTGGGGTGGCGACAGATGTTGCGCGCCAGCCAATAAACGGATGGTTCTGGAAACTGCGTTGTGAAGCTTTTCGCGAGATGACTGCGGGAGGCTTTCGTAGTTTGCTGTTAAAAGATGCCGTATCTCTGCGACAGCGGCGGCTATCTCTTCTCCATCAGCACCACTCCATTCGTACCACAATGCAACCAACTGTAAGCGCGCTTCCAGCGCCCTTTCAGTCAAAACCGTACCATTGTATTCTGCCACAACAGGATCTATTTTTAGCGCCAGAGTGATCATTGGCGAAAATTCTCCTTTTTGTTTTTCTTGTAAATACGTTTCAATAAATAGCGCTTCAGATAGTTGTATCTGCTTAATCATATCCTTAGATTTCAAAGTAGCCAGTTTTGTTTCCAAGACATCTTTGGCAACTTCTTCACTATCATCACTTCTCCATGCTCGCACTAACTTCTCTCGGAACTCTTTTATTTCATGTGTAACGAGGAGTGTACCGACCATATTTTCCGTCAATCGAACGAGCGTTCCGAACAATGACTCTGTCAGCGGAACACCATGTATATTTTTTGCAAGCACCTCATTTGGATCGCCGCTCGCGAGCAGTTGTTCACGTTCTCGCATCGGCGCACTTACTCGCTCCAGACGTGCTTCGGAGAAAAACGTTTCTTCGAGTAATTCTCTATCACCAATAACTTCAAAGCGCTCAACAGGTGTGGCAAGGACAAATACCTGTTGTCGCCATCGCTGCTGCGTTGCGATAATTTCAACCCGCTGATCTGGCACCCCCCCCAATGCGCCAATGAACGATCGTTCCACGACACCAGGTATTCGCCTTATCTTCAACTGCCGAACCTTGGTAAATGCAAACCCGGAAATGAGACCATCGACAAGAGCAGACAAATCAACAAAGGCATCGGGGAAGTAGAAACGGTACTCGATGAGCCGCGTCGCTTGGTCGGGTTCTCTCTTTTCCTCAAATATCGTAACTTCTGCTCCTGGTAGTGTATGACTTTGTTTTGTCCAGTGTTCGAGTGAGCGCTTTTGCGTGGAAGAGTCTGTTTCACCTTTCTGCGCTACCGTATCTGCCTGGAATGGTTTGCTCTCTTTATGTAGCAAATCCTGTTGGTTCACATCCGTTTCTTCATGAATGGTTGTTTTTGAACTATGTAAATTTTTAGTTACAAAATCAACAAGCACAAGAGCGGCAACGCCAAGTAGTGTTGCGCTAAAATACCGAGAGAATAAAAATGTTCGTAAACGTTCACGAAGAGAAACCGGTTCTCTATCCTCACCTGCTTGCTCTTTTTCGTATAATGGGTCCATGAGATAACGTTAGTAGCTTGAATACTTTATCTTATAGGAAAAATATACAGTACCAATACTCATATCAAGGTAGCTCCAGGGAGCGAAAAGCCCACTTCCTAGTCGGCGTCTATCTGCCCGGCATCCATACTGCACTCTGTTCAGCTAATTTCCCCGGTGTGTTGTGAGGGTGCGCACGAAACCCTCGTGCAACGCAAACCAGCCCGAACCTGGCTAGGCCCGTATGGCCGGCGGCGATTCAGGGTATGGCGGTAATACGCATTTAAACTGCAAGGAGCGGTGAGTCCGGCATGCCGGTCGCAGGAATACCTGTGCCAACATCCGCATTAATACCACATCAGATCAAGAACAATACAGACTGATCCGAAATCAGCGCTTCCCAGTATACCTCCTACAGAGGATAGCTAAACTCAGCATCAATTTTAGAGAGGGATATGCGAAACCTATTTTCTATAAGTAACAAAATCCTGTCCATATAACCAGGAGGAATTGGAGATGTTATATCAACCCCGACAAAATAATGGCGTGACGCTGATCGAATTGTTGTTAATCATTCTCGCCTTGGCCATTGCCGCTGTAGTGTTTCTATCTTTTTCCGAATCCCGTCGATTAGCAAACTTGGAGCTATGCCAAACCAAGATACAGGCGCTCAGGCCCCTGGAAAACCAGTGTTTGGAAGAGATTCGCTCCGGTGTCAACCCCTGCCGATTCTGCAGCCAATATAACAGTCAAATAACAATCTTGTACAACGGCGCGTGCAAGGACTTAGAGTTACCGCCCTCTACCTATACCTGCCCGACAAAGCCCTCCTTAGATTTCAATGGACCGGAACCCGGCAATCAATAAGCAGCGACAGGTGTGTAATTCTTCTAGAAGACAACAAAATGCAGAACAAATACCACATCTGATCAAGGACGAAAAAGAGTGATCCGAAACCCGCGCTTTCCAGTATACCTCCTACAGATGGTAGCCAACCCCAACGTCTAATTCGGAGAGGGATATGCGAAAACACTATTCGACCAAGATTGCCTGCCGCGTCATTGTATGGATGTTCGCCTGCACCTCAGGCGTCAATGCGGCAATACCCTATGTGCCTATCTCACCGAACACCATTGTGTCCAAGTTGCCACAGACCATTACCGGTGGCGGGACAAAACTGCAAGCCGAAAACAACAATGCAACCAAAGCGCGCAATCAAGCCCTGGAACATATCGCATACGCTCAACGTAGCGGAGATGCCCGTTATTTCGGCTATGCACTGGGCATCCTGAAACGGTGGCAGCATGGCGATACGCTCCCTGATGAATTGCTCGTGCCTATGGCCATGGCACAACAGGCGCTGCATCGCTTCGATGCCGCATTGGACACATTAAAGCCGCATCTGAACCGTCACCCGGAAGACACCCAGGCTTGGTTGATTCGCGCAGGCATCGAACAGGTCCAGGGACGCTACGCGGCGGCTCGTCGCAGTTGCGAACAACTCCTGGGACGATCCACGACACTGGTCGAGATCAGTTGCGCGGCGTGGACCGAGCGTTACACAGCCAACGCACAAATGGCCTATCAGGCACTTCGCAGCGCGGTGCGGCACGCAACCACAACCGATGACAGCGTACTTAACTGGTCATTGATACTGCTGGCCGAACTCGCTGAAATCAACGCCGATTACGACTATGCCGAACAGGTGCTGCGCTGGGTAATAGAGCGAGCTGGAGATGACATTCGACCGCTCACCGCGCTGGCCGATCTGCAGTTGCGTCGTGGTCACACCCAAGCGCTGCTCGCAATGATTGAACCCGATCACCCGTCGCCGGCACTGCGAATGCGACGGATGTTGGCGCTGATTCAACAGGGCACTCTCTCCAGTGATCAACAGCTGGCGTGGCTACGGCAACATTTCGATGCAGGTAATCGCCGTGAGCGACCATTGCACCAGCGCGATGCGGCAATCGCCAACCTCTACCTGTTCAATGAACCGCACAAGGCATTCGAGCAGGCACTGGGTAACTGGCAGCAGCAGCGCGAATTCGCCGATGTAGAGATTCTGTTGTCAACGGCATTGGCAATTGGAGATCGCACGCGCATCCAGGATGCATTGGCCTGGCTGGATGAGACCCAGTTTACCGATCCTCGTATTAACCCTTTACGTCAAGCACTATCCGAGGACCGCGGCGATGCAAGTTGAAGATCGTGTCAAGATACTGATAGTCATAATGCTGTGGGCAACAAACCTGCTGTCGACGACCGCTATTGCGCACAAACCAAGCGACAGCTATATGACCCTCGACGTCACCGGCCCATCTACCTGGTTGCGCTGGGATATCGCGCTGCGTGACCTGGAGTATGCGAACGGCATCGACCTGGACGGTGACCGCACTATCAGCTGGGGTGAAGTGCAACAGCGCTATCCGCGCATCATCGCCTTCGCGCAAAGACAGATCGAGCTCAGCGCCAGCGGCTCACTTTGCACGACAACACCACGCGAGCAGCAGCTCGCCGACCACACGGACGGCACCTATGCGGCGATGATCTTCGACGTCCACTGCACTGCCGGCGGGGTCGATGGGCTGCGCTACGACCTGCTGTTCGACCGGGATCCAACCCATCGCGGTCTGCTCAATCTGCGACTCCCGGAGGGAGAGCAATTGTACACGTTGTCGCCAGAGCAACGCGAAATCGCATTCGACACTAGCGCCCCAGTCTCGCCTATGACGACGTTCGTAAATCGCATCACCGAAGGGACGAAGCATATTCTCTCGGGACCTGATCACGTCCTGTTCCTCATCACCTTGATCCTAGCCGCGGTACCTTTGCGTTCAACTCGCGTCCCACATCCCGTGTCACAGATCAGGGGCCTGGTGAAAGAGCTTTTGCTGATCACCGGCGCCTTCACTCTGGCCCATTCGCTGACCCTGCCAATCACCCTGTTTGATCTGGTGACGCTGCCTGGCCGCTGGGTCGAATCAGCAATCGCATTGAGTATTCTGTTAGCGGCCGTCAACAACCTCTACCCGTTCCTGCCTGGGCGCAGCTGGGCGATCGCCTTCTCGCTCGGACTGGTACACGGGCTGGGATTCGCATCGGATCTGGCCGGCCTGACCCTCTCCACCGAATCCGCACTGCTGGCGCTGGCGGGCTTTAACCTCGGCATCGAGCTCGGCCAACTGGCCCTGGCCATGGTCCTGGTACCCCCACTCTACCTTTACCGAAACACCCATCTGTATCGCATCCTGGCGTTACGTGGCGTGTCCGCTGTGATCGCAATCATCGCCCTTGTCTGGTTGGTCGAACGCGGCTTTGACACCAGGTTGACCACCCTGTGATCCCCACTTGGAGGAGAAACCAATCGAGCAAGCAGATACCACGGAACCGGCTCGCGAACTGGGCAACGTATAGAGATGCCGGACCGAACACAACGAGTCTCATTTCAACAACATTGCCAGAGGAGACAAAAAATGAACATCAAGCAAAAAGCGCTGCATTTGATTGTTGCGGCCACACTGTCTGGAGGATTGGCAACCCATACGATGGCAGCCAGCCACAGCGATGCACCGCTGATCAAACAGGATCCACAGGCCAATATCACGGACGTCTATGCGTTCGTCGGCGAGCGTTACGACGGCTCGGGGGAACAGGTGCTGAATGTGATCGTCAATGTCCGACCCTTTTCCGAGCCCGGCGACGGTGTCATCTACGAACGTTTCGCCGACGATGCACTCTACAGCATCCACATTACGAATCCGGTCACAGGCGTTACCGACATTCGCTATGATTTTCGCTTCTCGTCGGTAGATCGGGGCTACAAGAATAGCGATACCATTCTCAACTACGGCTTAGGCACCGGGCTCGGCGCGATCCAGTCGGTCGGCGACGCGCGCCAGAACTACACCCAGACCTATAAGGTCACACGTACCATGGCGAGGTATGCGCACAAGGCCGCCGGTCATCCCAAGGTCATCGGCAGTAAGTTGTTGATCGCACCACCCAACGTCGGCGGCAACACCACGCCGGCATACAATGACAGCAATGGACGGGCCGTTTCCGGGGCCACCGAGTTCGCCCAGCTCGATCCCTACACCCGGCAGACGGTCTATGGCCTGGAGAGCGGTGAAGTGGTATACGCCGGGCCACGGGAAGACGGCTTCTATGCCGATACCCCCGCCATCTTCGACCTGTTGGACGCACGTATTCTCGATAACAACGGCAACCTCGGCGACGGTCTGGGACAGGACGGTGGCGGTGTCGACGGCTTCAAGGGATTCAATGTCCTCACCTATGCGATCCAGATCCCGATCAGCGAGCTGTCGCCGGCGCCCTACACGGCGGCCTTCGCCGACCTGGGCGACAGCCCCTTGCCGTCGGTCGCCGATGCCATGGGCGTCGGGGTCTATGCGTCTGTCAGCCGCAAGAAGCTCAACATTTTGTCAGGCAACGCGCGCAGCATTGGCTTTGGACCTTGGGTTCAGGTCAACCGCATGGGCAATCCACTCTTCAACGAAGTACTGGTTGCCGTCGCTGACAAGGACCGCTACAACGCCACATCACCGAAGAAGGACTCGGCCCGATTCGGCCGTTATGCGGAAAATCCGGAAATCGCCACACTGATCAATACCGTATTCGGCACCTCGTTTGTCGACACTGGTCGTGCCGATCTGGCGCTGGTCTACCTGCCTGACGTCATACGTGTCGATACCACCACCGGGCCTGTCACCCTGGCGGGAGAGACAGGATTCAGCCGTTTCGGTTTCGCCGGCGGTGACACGGTGGTCAGCGGCGACGGGCGGGTGATGTCGGCAGGCTGGCCGAACGGGCGGCGTCTTGGCGATGATGTGATCGATATCGCGTTGACAGCGGTCGCCAGCGGTCCGGGCTATTCGCCCGTGACGGTCGTCGGTGATAACATCGACAGCAACGATCAGAGCTATCATCTGGTGTTCCCCTATGCCGCGACACCGCATGCCGGGCCTACAAACCTCAAGGACTCACAGTGAAATCCCGCGTGCACAGGGAGGTGCATGCCAGGGTGGGTTCAGCATATGAAGGAACATCGGCCATGCCCCGGAAAGGCGCCATGAACGCGTCGCCACCGACAGGCCCCGACACCAGGGACGATCGCGCCATCCAGTGTAAGTGGCTGGCGAGCATCGCCCGGAGCCAGGACATGAATGCATTCGAACAGCTGTTTCGCCATTTCAGCCCCATGATCCACCGTTTCATGATACGCGGCGGTATCGGCAGCGACGAGGCAGAGGAGCTGGTTCAGGAGACCATGACACGGATCTGGATCAATGCGGCACGTTTCGATCCGTCCCTGGGCGCTCCGCAAACCTGGATCTACACCATCGCGCGCAACCTGCGCACCGACCACCTTCTCAAGTATCGCCGCAGGAACACGCTTCCGTTGGACTCCCTCTACCAAACCCATCCCGACAGCAGCAGCCAGGAAGATAGTGTCGACGCTTCGCTGGTCGTGGACCGTTTCGGCAAGCTGTCACAGGATCAGGTTGCAGTTCTCGAACTCAATTTCATCGCCGGGATGTCTCAGAGTGAAATCAGCGATCATCTCTCGGTGCCGCTGGGCACCGTGAAATCGCGCACGCGCCTTGCCTTTCGCAAGCTGCGGCGTGCGCTTGGGATAAGCGAATGAACGTCTTCCACCATCCTAGTGCCGAAACCCTGGTCGCCCACGCGGCCGGGACCCTGGATCCAGTTCTGATGCCCGTGGTATCACTACACCTGGACCATTGCGAACATTGCAGCCAACAACAACGACTGGCGGCCCAGATGGGCGCTGCGTTGTTCGCGCAACCTGCCGATGAGCCCATGCCGCCGTTCGATCTGGAGCGAGGACTAGCCGCAGTGAAGCGCAGAATCGCGCACCCGCCGCCACCGGCGGCCAACACACCCGACTTTCTGGGTCGTTTCTCCCCGGCAGCCCTGCAGCAGGTGATGTGGCACCGGGTCACGCCGAAAATCGAGATGTTCGAGATCCCCGAACTGAGTGGCGGGGATCACTGGATGCGTCTGTTCCGCTTTCAACCCGGCACCCGGGTACCGCATCACCGACACGCGGGCGAGGAGTTCTCTCTGGTGCTGCAGGGTTCCTACATCGAGGCGGACGCCTGCTTTGCGACAGGCGATTTCAGTGAAGCGGACACCACCACACGGCATGCGCAGCAGGTCGATAGCGACATCGCCTGCATCGCATTGATTGCGACGACCGGAAAGATCGCATTTGACAACCTACCGTACCGCTGGGCATCACGCCTGTTGGGGCTTGTTTGAACCCCGGCCACCAGGCAATGGCGGCGGGCGCATCCCTGACTGTCAGATATGGGATCGGGCGGTGCGGGAACCGATACAACGGGAAGCCTATTTCGAGAACCGCCGGCTGGTGTCCTGCGGGTTCAGCAGAGAGCGGGATGCGGTGGAACGGCTGTGCGCGGTCTGTGAAGACTACGGTTGATTCCTCAACAAGAACCCTGGCAATCGAGCCATCCTTGTTTCATCAAAGGATATCCCTTGACCTTGAACGCAGATCTAGTTGCTTGTTATTTCAATACCAGGTAATCATGGAATCGGTAACCAGCTGCTTCCAGGGGCCGTCGGGCACATCTTCTTCTTCGACGAACATCCAATCGACAACATCGATATCCGATAGACCAAGATAATCCCTGACCGCGGGTGATACATCCAATCCCGCACTCCCGTTAATCGTGTTGAGCGGTTCGTCCGTACCGAAAACATAATCCACATCGTCGCTTTCAAAGGGCCCTGCATCCTCCCATTGCGCATAGGCTATACGCGTACCTTTGATGATCATTATCCACCGGTTCTTACACATGGATTCATCGTCCGGCCAGACGGCCTTCTCATTGCTCCATGGTATCCGGTCATATGCGGATTGCTTCCTGCCACCCGGGTCAAAGTCGGTGTAGGGCAAGGCAAAATAGAAAGGATTCTCCATTGGCACAAACGCGGCTGGATAGTAACCCGACCTCTGATCCGGACTATCAACGCCTCCATAATGCTCCATCCATCTCACATCCCATGCACTGTCGTGATTGGCTATATATCCATTCTCTGCACTCGCATCCTCACCTACCCAAAATATGGTTGTAGATACTTCTTCATGAAGGTAATAGCCATTGTCCACCATTGGCGTCGACTCTGTATTATTTTGGCAGCCAAGCATGCCCAGCAACATGACAATCACCGCTCCATCATAAAAGAAGTTAAGTACAATCCCGCCTCTATAAGAAAACAACCGCCTACCACGCATGTTAACAGCCTATTCTAAATCCCATATCTTTCATCTTAGATACACGTATTGGAGAAAACAGATCGCCACCAGGACGATATCAGGCCTCACTGCCGCCAAGCGCTCAGCTCTTGCAGCAAGGTCTCCATCAATACCTCGTTGGGTGATCCTGGTGGCGTTTTCTGGTCGGTCAGGTAAAGTCCCATATGGTTGCCGTGGTAATTCCAGTAGGCGAAACTCAATTGGTATTTGCGAAACAGCGAGAGCATATCGTTGATCCAGCGGCTACCGCCCTTGCCTCGCATCTCAAAACACGCTCTTACTAGACCGAACTCCATGACCGACATTGGAACATTGTGCTCAACACCGAATTTGAGCCATTCATTCAATTTCTGTTCAAGGTATTCCCGGTCACGTTGCAGGAATGGTTTTGTCTCTGTGTCCAGTGGGGGTGCGTAAAAATCCAGTTCAAAACCAGCGCGTGTTTTTGCGTCTGTCGTATCGTATTCGACAGCCTGCCCCTTCATGTAGCCGATAACCTGATAGCTGTGACCGGTTTTCACGCGAAACCAGCGTTTCTCGCTGCTCCAACCGACGATTCCCCGGTCTCCGGTAAGCGCAATGGCAAGACTGTGGTCGTCATTGCTACCATCGCTCTCCACCCGGCTCAGTCCGTGTTTTCCCGGTTGATCGGCAACAGGTCTCTCCCAGTCCCACCATTGCCATATCGTCTCCTGGTTAAGCGGCTCGTGGAAGACTTCACCCAGATAACGCCCGTCTGCCGCGTATTCCACTACCTTGAGGTTGTCGAACTGGATGTTGCCTCGAATATTGCCGCGCGCCACCATGATCGGCAGAGCAGCCACGACCTGAGGGTCGGTAACGGTGACGGGTTTGCTCTGATAGAGACGCCAGGAGGAGTCACCCGGCACCAGCGTCTCACTGAGGATTCGCTGATTGGATACGAGCCGCTGTCGGCCTGTGGGTACTATTGCCGCCGAGTCGGGGTAGTGGCCACCGTCCGTAAGTGGGCGCGCCACCCAGGATGCAAACTGATGAGTGTACTCAAGCGGCTCATAGAAATGGAAGTCATACATGACATTGTTGTCCTTCACCAAAAACTGGGAAGGAATATTCTTGGTGCCATATTTTCCATTCACCCCATAGAGACGCTCAATGATGATGAGGTGATTGTCATCCACCTCACGGATGGCGGCGACCAGGCGTTCGGCCAGCAGGCGCCACTTGTCACCAGTGCTGTCGTTGGTCACCGGTTCGTTGAGGACGTCATACGCAGCGATATGAGGTTCATCGCGATACCGTTTCGCGATGGCTTGCCACAGATCGACATTCTCCTGCTGCAGCGCAGGATCGTCCCACAGGCCAAAGTCCAGCTTAGGGCTTGTGGGATCGAGCCAGAAGCCGCCGATAGGGCTATGCAGATCCAGCACCAGCATCAAATCGTACTTACGTGCCAATGCCACATTCCTGTCGAGCCAAGCCCAGAAGTGCTGGGGATTGTCCCGGTACCAGTTGCCGTTGAAGGCGAAACGAATGCTGTTGAAACCCAAGGTCTTCACGCGTTCGAAATCCTTTTCCGAGTGGTGATTGGAATTGAGAAGATCGAACTCCCGCGAGTCGTAATTGTAATAGTTGGAGAAGCAGATTGCTCTTAGGGTTAGCGGGACACCCTGTCTAACCAGGCGACGCCCCTGGGCGTGAACAAACGATAAACTGTTATCCGGCGATGCACGCTGCGGTTTCCCCTCTATCGACTTGTCCGGAACAGGCATCGCAGATGAACAGACTGCATACATCAGCGCCAGTAGACCGATTACCACCAGTCCATAATAGTTATTGCTTCGCATGGAAAGACTCTTCAACATCGGGAATTAACTACTAATCGATAGAATGTTCGCGAATCAGGTTGTAGACCTCATGTACCGGCTTAACCTCGATCTCCTCCTTGTCAATCATCTCCACCAGCTCGACAAACTGCGCTTCACTGAACTCAAGATCGTTTGCGGGTTTTTCCGCAAGATAGTGAAACATCAATATCAACCACTGATTATTCGCTTTCGCGAGCCTAACCTCTCTACGCAGATCCTCAATCGATGTGTCGTGCATGACGTTGTAGGTGCGCAGCAGCCAACGATCGCCTGGCGGCAAGGTCTCCATCCCGCCCCCGGCGATGCGTGCGGTGTCGAACGCAGTACGGGTCATCGCCTGGACATATGTGCGGTTCTGCTGCCCCAGAGGATAGGCCAAGTGACGCATGGAATTGGAAAAGCCGCCTTGTTCCAGGGTTTGCAGCACGCTCTCTATTTCGGTTTTCAGGGTCAATGCGTCAAAATCGACAAACGGGGTCGCGTGATGGGAGGAGATGCCCCAGCCAAGCCGCTGCATCTCTTTTAGCTGCACCTCTGTCAGGTAGCCTGTTTTACCGATGGTTTGCGGAATAATATAAGCGGTGCCGGCCTGTCCATATCGCGCCATGATCTTTGCCGCCAGCATATGATCGTCATAACCGTCATCGAATGTATAGGACAACATTGCGGGCATTTGCGCCGACGTAACCTTGATGTCAGTGAAATCGAATACGAGCGGCGCCAAGGCATTGTCCTGTAGATAGATACCCAGGTAGCGTATCGCATCAGATTTAGGCTCGCCGGTCATCTTTGCGTTGCCCAGTCCGAAGGAAAAGGTATGCCATGCATCGGCCTGGAGAAGATTGAAGCTCTTAACCGTATACAAAGGAATAGGAATGGAAAAATAGCTTTCAAAGGATTTGTCGCTGGCAAATCGAAGCTCAATACCCGCCAAGTAGTCGATGCTGTTAATGCGCATCTGAAAGCTAAGGATCTTTTTCTGCAAATCGAGCTTTAACGTCTCCGACTGAATGAATACCGGCCGACCGTCTCCCTCCGTACCCACACGCATCCATTCCTCCGGCAGATCCATGCTCATCGGCGCCTGCCAGCCGGTTCCCCACTGGGACTGCAGCTCCCGGATCGCAATACTCTGATTTGCGTGCAGTAAGGCTGGAAACAGGGTGAACAACAATATTCCCAGCAACCAAAGCGATGCTGCGGGCTTTAGGGAAGTGGTGATGGGCGGGAAAATTTCAGGCTCTGTTCCGAGCACTCTTGTAGCGGCGAAAAGGGTCATTTTTCAGCGTCCAATCAAATGCGACTATCCATGATCAGGCCATTTTTGCATTGGACTGACCAATTATTATATTAATCAGGCGTGAGCATAAAAGCATTGCTGATTCATTGCACATAGAAATTATTTTTGGTAGTCGGCACCAAGGCCTTCTTCCAGTATGGGGATGCAAAGAAATCGCACTTAAATCTGATACTTATCATACTACGCATACTGAATACGCTGCAGTTTTCTTTGCTACACAACGGTGCTCTATCCTGTTGTGACAGTCCCGGTCTATTGAACTCACATATCCATATCGGTGAAAGAGCGTCTTCTACATATCAGGCGGATTTTCGAGCAGCGGGAAATACCAGGGTGCGCACGGCAGCCGCAGACCCGGTCGGATACATACAATGCAATCTCGAAACAGAAAGCGGAGTGAAGATCCAGCTACATGCCGGACACCTCTCCTCTGATATGACCTGGCACCCTGTGTTCCGTGGATAATTGAGCATATTCCCTTCCACAACTGATTGATTTCACCATTCCGGACATGGAAACATCATTGAACCGCCGCCCCGGAAAAAGGTTAGACCAAGAGCCTTCCCCTTTCTGATATTTCCATATTACTCAGCAAGTTATAGAGCTGGATAAGATGTGCGCCGCCACTTTTGAACACAGTTGTCAGCTACTAAATACACAGGCTATGTAGGTGACCTCCTTACATGATCCACGCACCTTCTTTTCACTGTCGGAGTAGAAGTTATTGGTTACTGTGCCGCACTTTCCCTGTCAGCAATCAACAGGTTCCTGCTAATGACAATAAACTTTTGGAAAGGTATTGACTGATTAGTCACTCATTGTTATATTTTGCCCATGAGTGACAAAAAAACCCAACTGCTGGAAGCCGCTATCGACCTCTTCTCAAAGGAGGGATTCTGGAATACGTCTACCGCCCGTATCTCCAAGCACGCCAAGGTTGCCACAGGCACCCTCTTCAACTACTTCCCCTCCAAGGAAGCGTTGATCGATGAAGTGTATGTCACCTTAAAGCATGAGGCGATGGATGCCATGTTCCAGGGCCCAGCCGGTCCGGATGATCTGGAGGCCCTCTTCAAACAGGTTTATGTGAATTATGTCCGTTGGGGTGTCGCCAACCCGGTTCGCTTCAAATTACTGGAACAGTTAAAGCTCTCGGATCTGGTGAGCCAGGAGACACAACAGCGCATCTACAGCGAGCTCAGCGATACGAAGGAACTCTTCCGGAGCGCTATTCGTGATGGCAAGTTGGTGGATGTCACTGTGGACTACCTAACTGCATTAATCACCGTGAATATTGAAACCTCGGTGAAATACGCCGTGGACAACAAATTGAAAGGCAAGGCCCTGGACAAATTTTGTGACAAGGGCTTTGCGCTACTGTGGAAGGGCATAACACCATAAATTATTTACTTCATTAATGACTGATTAGTCAATCATTTCTATAGCTCAACCAAGGGAAAAACGATGAAAGCAACCGAAGCAATTGATCAACTGAATCCGCAAAAGTGGGGGCAAACCAACTGCAGTGATCGGTTGCAGTTGCTTAACCAGGTACGCTGCAACCTCAAGGAATATGGAGGAGAACTGGCCCACGCAGACACGGAGATGAAAAACGGCCTGATGGGTGAAGCACACTACAACGATGCCATCTCAGGCGTCTCCACAGTCGTGCCTATGGCGACCGCGATTAATGCCTGCATCGATCTCTACGAAAGCCTCAAGCACGGCACCATGCCGAAACCGATCTCAGTCAATAAAGTTGCTGACGGGCTTTACGACATCCACGTCTTTCCGAGCCATACACGCGACAAGATCATCTACAGCGGCCGTAAGGATATTCTGCGGGTAATGGGCGAACCCCGGCAGGTAAATCCGATGGAAAAGACCGCTGGTGTCATTGCCGTTCTGGGCGCGGGCAACTATTCGTCGGCCCTGGAGATGGTCAAGGCCATCTTCCTGGAAAATTGCGCAGTGGTGCATAAACCACATCACCTCAATGACAAGACAGACCGGATCTGGGCAAAAATCATGGAGCCGCTGGCGAAACATGGCGTCCTCTCCTTCTGCGATGCCGATCAGGGTCGAGAGCTTACTGCTGACGAGCGACTGTCCAAGATCTATTTCACCGGTGGTACTGCCACCGCCAAAGCAATTATGAACGCCACCGATACTGAACTGGTGTCTGAATGCGGCGGCAACAATCCATGCATAATCGTTCCCGGCGACAGGCCCTGGACCGAAAAGGAAATCGCCCATCAGGCCACCCATATCATCACCATCGCCAAACTTAACGGTGGCGCCGTTTGTGGACGGACACAGACTATCGTCACTTCAAAGAACTGGACTCAGCGTGAAGCGTTCCTGGCAGCGTTGAAAAAGGCGATTGTCGAAGATACCCCGGCAGCAGGCACCTACTACCCCGGTTCTGATGAGGTTACAAAGAGCTTTCTTGAAGCCTACCCCGAAGCCGAGATACTCAAGCCAGAAGGCGGTAAATACAAAAGCGCCGATTTCATGATGATTACCGGTGTCGATGAGGATAGTTACTCCATTACCCACGAGGCCTTCTGCCAGATCATCGATGAAGTTGCACTGGACACACCTGCCAATGCTATGGGGTTTCTGCCCAGAGCGGTAGAATTCTGTAACACCCGTCTGCTGGGTACCCTGGGTTCGGCCATCCTGATCGACGAAGACACCAAATCGGCAAATCAGTCCGTACTCGATCAGGCCATTACTGATATGGAATATGGCGCCGTCGCCGTCAATACCATGCCGCCGATGATCTTCCTCAATCCCTACCTGACCTGGGGTGGTAACGAGGAGGACAAGGAACTGGTCTCAGGCCGGGGCAACTTCGGTAATGCCCTCTGCTTCGAGAATGTCGAGAAGTCGATCATCATCGACAATTTCATGTCACCTGGCCACATGATGATGACCAACAAGGGAGCCTTCGACACCCTTGCAACTAACATGACACGTTATGCTGTCGAACCCGATTGGACAAACCTGCTTAGAATGATGGGCGGCGCCATCGTTAGCAGTTTCAAAGGCAAAGATTTTTAGAATACTTAAACAAAAAGTTGTGAAGAAATGAAAAAGACAGTTTTCAGTCTCGCAGTGCTACTGGTATCCGTATACCTTTCCACGGCCTTTGCCACTTGGTCAGGGGAAAAGGATCTCAGTAAAAAGGAAGTTGTAGTGCTGTTGCATGGCCTTGGTCGCAGCAACATCGCCATGTGGCGACTGGCCGGAAGACTTGAAGATGCGGGCTATGACGTTCAGCAGGTCGGGTACAGCTCTATCAATACAACCACCGATGAAGTGATTGCAGACATCACCAAGCAAATCGATGACTGCTGTGCAAGCGAAAAGCGTATCGTCCACTTTGTCGGTCACTCACTCGGTGGGTTGCTGATTCGAGCTTATTTACAGGAAAACATCTTGAAACAACTTGGAAACACCGTACTGATTGGTACGCCTAATAAAGGGACAGAAATCGCCGATCAACTCAAGGGCAACTGCCTGGTAGAGTTGCTGGTACCGATGGCTACTGCACTGGGCACTGATGAGAGGAGCCTTCCAAAAACGCTTGAATTCCCATACTACCCTGTCGGTGTGATCGCCGGAGTATACGACAGTGGACTCAATGAGGAAATTCTGCCTGGCCGTGACGACGGCCTGGTTCCGGTAGAGTCAACGAAGCTGGAGGGGATGAGTGACTTTATAGAAATCGAGTCAGGTCACTCGATGATGCGATACAACGAAGATGTAGCATCTCAAACCATTCACTTCCTGAAAAATGGCAAGTTCGATAAAGGTGAAAATGCCGGACAGTGACGGCTATGTGATGCGAAACGTCACCTATCAAAAGAGGAGAAATCAGAGGTGATATCCATAAAGACAATATTGAGCGCCCTGCTGATTGGAGGAATTCTAATGGTGTTCACTTTATTCGGCCATGCAATAGTACATACCGAAATTGAAATTCCGGCATCCCCAGAAGAGGTGTGGGCGATACTGATGGACAAAGATGGTTATAAAGAGTGAAATCCTGTTCTGATCCCTGTAGAGGGTAACCTGAAGGAAGGTGAGAAACTGAAATACCGGATGATACAGCCTGATGGCAAGGAGAGCCTGGTGGATACCAAGGTTATCAAACTGGAAGAGCGGAATCTGTTGAATCAATACGGCGGCATACCCGGCATCCTCACCTTTACTCACAATTGGATTCTGGAACCTGCTGGGAACGGTACGCGGGTGATACAACATGAGGAGTATCGGGGGATTGGTGTCTGGTTTTGGGACTATAGCTGGGTGGAACCGACTTATCGGAAAGCGAATGAAGCGCTGAAAAGCAGAGTGTTTAGTCTGAATAAAGCCCTGCGAGACAGCGGATAAAGATTATGGGCAAAAACGTATTAATAACGGGTGCAACAGGCATGATAGGCAGCCTGGTGCTAAAACACTGCCTGGAAAGCGATGAAGTTGCCAGTGTCATCAGCCTGGCACGAAGACCTTCCGGTATTCAGCACGAAAAACTGAATGAGGTCATTATTCGTGACTTTCTTCACCTCGATGAGAATGCCGCCTATTTCAACTCTGTCGATGTCGTCTTCTACTGTCTGGGTGTCTATACCGGTGCTGTCGACAGAAAGACCTTCCGAACCATTATGGTCGATTACCCTGAAGCGCTTGGAAAAGCACTGAAAGAGAGGACCCCACACTTGAAATTCTGCCTGCTAAGTGGCGCAGGTGCCGACCGCAGCGAAAAAAGTCGTTTCATGTTCGCCGGGGATAAAGGCGCCATTGAGAATCGGCTGTCAGAGATGGATTTTGCCGCATTTCATGCCTTTCGTCCTGGCTACATCTACCCGGTGACACCGCGCAAGGAACCAAATTTTTCCTACCGCCTTATGCGATGGCTCTATCCAGTGATCAGATTCTTTGGCCCTAATACCAGTATCAAGTCCAATGAGCTTGCTGAGGCAATGGTGAAAGTCGGTCTTAGCGGAAGTGAACAGGAGATACTGGAAAACAGGGACCTACTAAAGGTCATCGACAAATAGCAACAACCAGTAGCGAAAAAATTCATACAGATAGTTGCTTTAGAATCATCGATGCGATTTTCGTCGCGACTTAATATCTATCCACGCATTTCCTAACCGCCTGGTTTTAGTGGATAATCCCAATCTATCATTTTCTAACACATTGAATTTACAGCTAATCGCATGGGTAATCCCGCACCACACCGAGCCAGGAAGAGGTTCGGCCAGAACTTCCTCCACGACCCCGGCACCATCCAACGCATCGTCCAGGCCATTTCGCCACAGCCCGGGGACAACCTGGTCGAGATCGGCCCGGGCCAGGGGGCGATCACCACCGAACTGCTGTCCCTGGTGAAGCGGATGCACGCCATCGAGCTCGACCGCGACCTGCTCGAGCCCCTCGCCCGGCGCTGCGCCGCGCTGGGGGAGCTTGAGATCCACAACAGCGATGCGCTGAAGTTCGATTTCACCTCGCTGGCCGAGGCGGAGCGTCCCCTGCGGGTGGTGGGCAACCTGCCCTACAACATCTCCACGCCGCTGCTTTTCCACCTGCTCGACCAGTCGGCGCGAATCAGGGATATGCACTTCATGCTGCAGAAGGAGGTGGTGGAGCGGATGGGGGCCGAACCGGGCTCCAAGCGCTACGGCCGGCTGACGGTGATGCTGCAGGCCAGGGCGGAGGTGACGCCGCTGTTCACCATCGGTCCCGGCGCCTTCAGGCCGCCGCCCAAGGTCGATTCCGCCTTTGTGCGCCTGGTGCCGTTGACGCCGCTCCCCTACCGCATAGACGACTGGGATCTCTTCGGCAGGCTGGTCAGCCAGGCCTTCTCCCAGCGGCGCAAGACCCTGCGCAACAGCCTGGGCAAGCTCCTGACCGCCGATGCCATCGAGGCCGCGGCCATCGATCCCGGCTGCCGCGCGGAGCAACTCTCCGTGGCGGAGTTCGTGAAGCTGGCAAACCTTGCCCGTTCAAACTGATTCAGCCTATTGCCCGGCCCCGGGGTTCGGCTGTAGAAGCGAATGCTAATTGTCATAGGTCAAACACAATCCTGACCCCACCCACAGAATAGATTGCCTGACCAATCCGAGCCGAACCTGGCCGACACCGTCGCGACCCTGCAGTAGATACGCGATATCTGACACTCAATCAGGGAGCCTAGCCATGCGCCAGACAACACACCCCAATCCCTTGTTCCAGGCCTGCTGCCTTCTCGTTTCCTGCCTATGGGCACTACAGGCGAGCGCCTGGACAGACAGGATCACCGATGGCGCACATGTCAACAGCGTCTGCGAGCTGACCCCGGAAGCCCAGTGCTCCTGGGCGATACTGATCGATCTGCAGGCCCCGGGGGTGGATATGCACGAATCCTCCCTCGCCTCCGCCCGTCTCGACAGGTCGAATTTCGAGCGCGCCAACTTCTCCCGCTCGATCTTTCAACTGGCCAACCTCAAGCAGGCCAATCTCAGGTTGAGCAATCTGGAGCATGCCCATATGCATGGCGTCAATCTCCGCAACGCCAATCTGATGTTCGCCAACCTGAGCGGTGCCAGCCTTTTCGATGCGGACTTGAGCGGTGCGGATCTAAGGGGCGCCAACCTGGTCGGCGCCATTCTGATCAAGGCGAAATTCGACGGCGCAACCTGGACCGACGGCCGCATCTGCGCGGAGGATTCCATCGGCGAGTGCAGATAACCCTCCTCTCAATGGAGAGGCTGCCGCCCAATCTCGTGAGCGCCATGCCAAGCGCGGACTGGCGTTCGGCATCCGCATCAAACCGGGATATCGAGCGATCTATCGCAACATCAACGGAACGCCCTCATTCAGCCTCAGCGCGAAATGGAAGTCAGCTGATAACAGGATGACAAGCGCGGGAATCGCACTGCCCAGCCGCGACGGACAAGCGCCGATCCCCTGCTGAATCAAGGGCGATATTTCCGTTACCTGGTCGATTGGCTATGCTCTATACTCCCTTGAAGCCGCCATCTCAAAGCAACACAAGGACATGGAAGTACGATGAATATCACGAGCTTAGTGATCGAGACCCTGGGAAACCGTATCGAGGAGTCCTACCTGAGCATCTACGGCCCCCAGGAGCCCCTCTATCCCAAGGCGATCAATTACGCCGCACGCACCATCCTGGAACTCATCGCGAACAGCGATGCCCTCTATCACGACGTCCACCACACCGTGCAGGTGACGCTGGTCGGCGAGGCCATACTTCGCGGGCGGCACATGGTAAAACGGGTCAGTCCCGACGACTGGCTCCACTTCATGGGCGCCTGCCTGCTGCATGACATCGGCTATGTGCGCGGGGTCTGCCCGGGCGATAGCGATACCGAGTTTGTCATCGATGCGGAGGGCAACCGGATCACACCGCCCCGCGGCGCCTCCGACGCCTTCCTCACACCCTATCACGTCGATCGCGGCATCCTCTTCGCCAAGAGCCGCGGCAAGGAGGTCCCCTATATCGACACCGACCGCCTGGCCCGCGCCATCGAACTGACCCGATTTCCCGTTCCGGACTCCGCCGACCACCAGGAGACGGATACCGAGGCCGGCCTGGTTCGTGCCGCCGATCTCATCGGCCAGCTGGGCGATCCCGACCACATGCGCCGCCTGACCGGGCTGTATCACGAATTCGTGGAGACCGGGACCGCGGAAAAACTCGGCTACACCAGCGCCGCCGATCTGGCGGAAGACTATCCGGTCTTTTTCTGGAACGTGGCGCAACCCTATCTGAAGGACGCCCTGCGCTACCTCCAGCTTACCCAGGAGGGCAAGCAGTGGATCGCCAACCTGCACTCCCATGTCTTTGCCGTGGAGCACAACCAGTTTTACCTGGGGCCGTTCAGCGGAAAAAAGAGAGCCCGGGAACCGATTCGGCGCGATCCCGCTCAGTAGACTGTTTCGCAGCCGTGCATCGAGATTTCCTTCATCCGCCCCACGCAGATACCGGGCCTGCGGGAGTGCCCGGTCATTCCGACAGGGATTGAGCTATCGCGGCGAGGCGACGATGGCGACTTCCTGTGCCGGCTTCAGACTGTGTACAACCCCCCTGATCAGACGAAACCCCGGTTCGCCAAGCCCCAGCCGCTGCGCCCAATTGGCCGCAAAACGATCGTAGCCGAAACGACGGATGCCGCTGGCGGCGATCACGAATCCGCAATCGCTGACCAGGTTGCCCAGGGTCTGGACATTCCAGGCATAGAGATGGTGATTGGGCTCCCGGGGATCGTAGCTCCGGTATCGTCTCTCCTTCTCGTAGGGCACGAACAGCAGCAGCCTGCCATCCTGTTGCAGCAGGCGGCGGATTTCCGCCAGCACCTCCACCGGCGAAGGCACATGCTCGAGAACATGGTGGCAGACCATGACATCCACCGACTGGTCCGCAAGGGTTGAGGTATCGGCTATGAAATCTATGCCCTGACCGGAGAGCAGGGGTTCCAAATGTTGTGCAAGGTCAAATCCCAAACGCTGCCGGCAATCCAGCCCGGCGATATTCCAACCGAACCCGACCCCATACTCCATCACGATATCCGTCGGCGCCACATGGGGTGCGATCTTTTCCCGTCTCAGTTGCGACACCCAGGGAAAGGCAGTGTCGGGTATCTCCCTCTTCTTGCCGTGGTATTCCTCTCCCTGTTCCCCCTGATAGCGCTCTTTTATGCGATCTTCGGTATTCATCTCTCGGTCGCTGATTCGCCGTTGGTCGTTCAACAGGGCAAATATATCACGCCAGGGAGATGACCCTTCGGGATTTTAACGACCCCGCGCCTCTTGCAACCCGGTGAACCGCCCCCATATCAGTTATCTGACCGGGGTTGTCGATGATATATCGAATCGGCTGCAGACAGGTCTGATTTGCGGTCGTTTATCGGTTTGTAGTAGATAGGCAGTTGAAGAGCAACGAACAACAGGTAGCGCAATGCAGGAAGACGAAAACAACCAAGAAGAGATAATCGAGGTCCTGTCGAGCAACACATTGGCGCGGCCCAACGAGGTCCTGCCCAACCTGGTCCACCTGCTGCCGGTCTCGGCCAGGCCCTTCTTTCCCGGTCAGGCGGTCCCCCTGCTGATGGACCAGGCCCATTGGGAGGAGACCATGGATTCGGTGATGAGCTCCCCCCACAACCTGCTCGGGGTGGTCCTCTCCGAGGCGGAGACGGCGGAGAGCGCGACCCCGGAGAGCTTCAAGTCCATCGGCACGGTGTGCCGCGTGCATCGCGTGCAGCGGGCCGAGAACCGGCTCCAGGTGCTGGTGGAGTGCCTGCAGCGCTTCCGCATCGATGAGATCGTCCATCCGCAGACCCCCTTTACCGCGCGCATCGAATACCTGCCCGAACCCGCCATCGACAGCAAGGAGATCAAGCCCTACGCGGTCGCCATCATCAATACCATCAAGGAGTTGCTGCCCCTCAATCCGCTCTATGCCGAGGAGCTGCGGATGTTCCTCGACCGCTTTGGTCCGGATGATCCGTCCCACCTCACCGACTTCGCCGCCAGCCTCACCACCTCGGACAAGTTTCAGCTGCAGGCGGTGCTGGAGAGCATCGAGCTGCTGCCGCGGATGGAAAAGGTGCTGGAGCTGCTGCACCGGGAGCTGGAACTGGTCAAGGCCCAGGCCTCGATCCGCAAGACGGTGGAACAACGGATGGAGAAGCAGCAGCGGGAATTTTTCCTCCGCGAGCAGTTGAAGGCGATCCAGCAGGAACTGGGCATAGAGAAGGATGACCGCACCGCCGAACTGGACAAGTTCCGCGACCGGCTGGAGAAGCTGACCCTGACCGAACAGGCCCAGGCCCGGGTGGACGAGGAGATGGACAAGCTCTCGGTGCTCGAACCCGGATCCCCGGAGTACTCGGTCACCCGCAACTATCTGGATTGGATCACCCTGCTCCCCTGGGGCATCCATTCCGAGGACAAGCTCGACCTGCAGTTCGCGCGCAAGTCCCTGGACAAGGACCACTACGGCCTCGAGGACGTGAAGGAGCGCATCCTGGAGTTTCTCGCCCTCGGCATCATGAAGGGGGAGATCGCCGGCTCGATCATCCTCCTGGTGGGCCCCCCCGGTGTCGGCAAGACCTCCATCGGCCACTCCATCGCGGAGGCGCTGGGGCGCAAGTTCTACCGTTTCTCGGTGGGCGGGATCCGCGACGAGGCCGAGATCAAGGGCCACCGCCGCACCTACATCGGCGCCATGCCCGGCAAGTTTCTCCAGGCGATGAAGGACGCGGGCACCGAGAACCCGGTGATCATGCTCGACGAGATCGACAAGATCGGCGCCTCCTACCACGGCGACCCGGCCTCGGCGCTGCTCGAGGTGCTCGATCCCGAACAGAACAGCGACTTTCTCGACCACTATCTCGATCTGCGTTTCGACCTCTCCAAGGTGCTCTTCATCTGCACCGCCAATCAGCTCGACACCATCCCGCGCCCCCTGCTCGATCGCATGGAGACGATCTCCCTCTCGGGCTACATCGCCAGTGAGAAGCTGCAGATCGCGCGCAAATATCTCCTGCCCCGCCAGCTGAAACGGGCCGGGCTGAAACGCGGCGATCTCAAGCTCAACAGCCCCACCCTGAAGGCGATCATCGAGGGCTATGCCCGGGATGCGGGTGTGCGGCGGCTGGAGAAGCAGATCGGCAAGATCGTACGCAAGGCGGTGGTGAAGATTCTGGAGAAGTCGAAAAAACCGATCGAGGTCAGCCCGGAGGATCTCAATGACTACCTGGGCGGCCCGGTGTTTCGCGACGAACGCAACCTCAGCGGCGCCGGCGTGGTCACCGGCCTGGCCTGGACCGCCATGGGGGGCGCCACCCTCAGCGTCGAGGCGGTGGCCACCCACACCTTCAATCGCGGCTTCAAACTCACCGGGCAGCTCGGCGACGTGATGCGGGAGTCGGCGGAGATCGCCTACGGCTACATCGTCAGCCATGCCGAGGCGTTCGATGCCGACCTGGCGTTCTTCCAGAACTCCTTCATCCATCTCCATGTACCTGCCGGAGCGACCCCCAAGGATGGCCCCTCCGCCGGCATCACCATGGCCTCGGCCCTGCTCTCCCTGGCCCGCGGCAAACCGGTGCGTAAAATCGCCATGACCGGCGAACTGACACTCACCGGACAGGTCTTCCCCGTCGGCGGGATTCGCGAAAAGGTGATCGCCGCCCGACGGGCAGGCATCCGTGAACTTATCCTGCCCGCGGACAACCGCAGCGATTTCGAAGAGGTGCCGGAACATATTCGCAAGGGCATCAAGGTCCACTTCGCATCGGTGTTCGAGGATGTGGCGCCGTTGCTGTTTCGCTGAGGCCTGCCCGAAGGGCCCGCGACAGGCCCGGCGTCCTGCCGGGTCTTGAAGCGATCGCTGCGTCTGATTGAACTACCATTGAGGGGCAGGATGGATGGCAGCGCGATCATGGCGATGATTCAGGTTTCGCTTCACGATCCGCCCATCGCGGAAAGGCCGCCAGCACTCTTTTGGTTAATGAATATTCAATCGGATTAAAGGGAATCACACCATGTTCAAACAGTTCATTACGGCCTCGGCCGCAAGCCTTGCACTATCGCTCCCTGCTGGATCGGCGACTACCGAAGATCTATGGTCACTTTATGAACCGGCCTGTTTGGCCAACGGCATCGATCCCGACCCCTGCATCTGCATTCTCGATGAAGTGGTAAAGGCGCATGGCGAAAAAGCAGCGCGCTATGTCGGGCTGGACATGAGCATGCGGCATGAAGAGGCCAGCGCCATACTTGCTGACATCGGCGAAGACAAGGCATTTGCCGCCGGCTCAATGTTCGATATCGCGCAAAACAGGGACTGCAGCCCCGGACGGATTGCGCGCTTGAAGGGTACCTACTCCGCTGCCGCACCGAATACCCTTGCCGCCGAAGCGACCGCTGCCAGCCTCGCAGGCGCCAAGCTCTCTTCGCAAAACAGCGCCAGGACGATCAATGTCATGACCGCCGGCATCCCGCTCATCGACCTCAGGTCCCACCAAGGGGAAGTGACCGGTGACGTCTCCGTCAAGTTCGGCGCCGGCGTCGACCCTGCGGGCGGGGCGACCAACATCAGGAACCATCTCGGATTCTATCCCGTGACCGACGAGACCGGCGGCGTGGATACCAACGGCGACGGCGTTGCGGACCTGCAACCGGGCGATCCGGACTACGCCAACAAAGCGCAGACATACGCACTCCCCACGAAGCTCTATATCACCAAACAGCCCGGCCAGGAACAGTACCTGGGCGAGATCCGACTCAGCGGCGGCGCGCTTTATGCGCCGTTCCTGCGCTATCGGGGTAAGAACGCCCCATCGGGCCTGCCCGCGGGATTTCCCTTCGGTGCGAATGACCGCCAAAAGATGGAAGAGCTCCTCAAAGCGGGGATCAGCAAACCATCTAGCCTCTATTTCATTTTCGCGGCCGCCAACCCGAACGGGGTGAAGCACCTTGTCAAGCCGGGAAACAATCGGCTGGGATTCGAGGAGAGGCCCGGGAAGGGGCTGGCTGACAGGGATTATGACGACGCGCTGTTCAACTTCAACTTCGTTGCCTTCTGATCATGGGGTGTGTCGTCGGGGAGCACGCCACCTGCGATACCGCCAACAACGGATGATGGGCGCTATCCCGGCCAATGCCGGGTAGATCCCTACCAGTCGTCAGCGGGGGAAAAAATCTCGAAAATAGTAGAGGATGGCCGCCCGCTTCCACTCCCCCTGAAAGGGTACAATCTCACCCGCCGGCGAGCCGTCCATCCAGACCGTCCCATTCTGCTCGATCAGGCCCACCTGGTTGCCGCCGCGCCAAACCTCTCCATTGGGCTCCAGGCTGCCTACCTGGTTACCGTCAAACCAGACATCTCCGTTTGGCTCGATTGAGCCGCGCTCATTGCTTTCGATCCAGATCTCGCCGTTGTGGGTGATATCCGCCACGTCATTGGCTTCGATCCAGATGCTGCCGTCGGCCTCGCTCTCGGCAGTGACCGAGCCGTTGAGCCAGAACTCCTGGGCGATGGGGGCGAGAAAATCCTTGCTCACCGGCCGCTGCTTTTTAGCTGCATTGGCAAATATTCCGGCCTGCTCCGACGCGACGGGCGCCAGTTCATCGAGTCGGGCGCGCGCCGACTCAATCCGTTGAAGCTTGGCCGCGCGAGCCGGATCACCGCCGCCAAACACCTCGTCGAACACCGCGGCTACCGCCCCGGCGCGCAGTGCGTTGTCCAGTCTCATCCTGTTGTTTTCCAACTTGTCATCCCCGGCGAATCGATAGGCGCCGTTCCTGTCGTCCAGCTTCACCGCGTTTATCAGATCCGAGGAGTAGAGCATGGATTCGATAATCCCCTGGTTGAGCTGAATCCGTTGCTGGATGGTCTGTTTGATGTTGTCTTGAAACATTTCGCTGATCCAGCGCCTGACACGGTCGGCGTCTGGCTGCGATGCCGCGCCAGACGCCAGCGCCGAATCGATGCTCGCCAGGTCGCTTTGCAATTGCGTGGTCTGCAAGGCCTTCATATGCTCGGCCCATACCCGGGCCTGCTCAGGCGAGGCCGACTCAGCCAGCTTCGGCAGCTCGCTACGCTGATACTTTGTCATCAACGGATCGAGGTCGACAGGCTCAACCACCGCTGCAGCCTGGGATTGGACGGGGGTTCGCCTGGCAGCCGGGGGTGGCCGTGATGCAGCCTGGGATTGGGCGGGGGTTTGCCTGCCAACCGGGGGAGGCCGTGATGCAGCCTGGGCCTGCTGCTGAGAGGCATTCCAAGCCTTGGCGATGTCGGCCATCCGTGTCTGCAACTCCCCCCAACGTTTTACCGCAGCGGTAAATTCCGGCAGCGACTTGGAGGTCGTGCTTTCAAGGTATTTGGCGGCCTTGTTCAGCTTGGCACTAAGCCGATTATAATTGGAGACATCACCGGGGCGTAAGCGCTCCAGCCCTTTGCTGACGTCATTGAGCGCACGGGTAGCCAGGTTTAGATCGGCATCCATGGCCTGTGCTTGATCAACAGCCATGTTGTAGAGCAATGCAACCTGAAACATGAAACAGCAGCAGGTGTTTAGGATTGTATTGGCCATGATCCTCCTCCTATTTCTTATCTACCTGTTCGTCCAATAGTATGCCCAAACACCAGGTTTGGTAAGGATGCAGGATTTAGGGTAATCCAACCGTCACGCCCATTGAGAGGGTCAAATTGAGGCCGGTCGGGGCCCAAGGGATTTGAAATGGCCAGGTTAGGCATCCTGGGCATCAGCTCATCTCCAGCAACCGGCTATGGCTTCAGCTCTTCACTCACCAACTTTGCGAGATCGCGGAGTCATCCCTTTCGCGGCCGCCGGTTCACCAGCGATGTGGATCATGGGCCGCCAAATTTGCCAAGTTACAGCGACTGCCGTCTATTGACTCGTATCAAGGAACCTTGTCCTGATTGGACATAGGTTGGCTCATCTCAAGTCTCGGCTTTTGGAAATAGTTGATGAGTGTGATTCCACTCGGTGAGCGCCCCGCTCCCTCCCAACCACCCAAGGGATTTGTCCCTTTTGCACTTGGATTTCGTCCCTTTTTTCTCCTGGCGGGCTTGTCCGGGGCGATCCTGATGATCGTCTGGATCGCCTACCAGCATCTAGCAAAGCCACCCTCGCCCTATTTCTCCCCCATCGACTGGCACAGCCACGAAATGCTGTTTGGCTTTTCCATGGCCATCATTGCCGGTTTTCTGCTCACCGCAGTGCGCAACTGGACAGGCATGGAAACGCCGATCGGCAGACCATTGGCGCTGCTGACCCTGCTGTGGCTGGCGGGCAGGCTGCTCCCCTTTGTACCCTCCCTGCCGGTCTGGCTGATCAGCCTTGTCGACTGGTTGTTCATTCCGGCGTTGATCATGGCCCTCGCACCACCGCTGCTCCGCGGGGAGAACCGCATCAACCGCATCTTCCTCCCGCTGCTCGGTGCGATGGCGTTTGCCAACCTGCTGTTTCACCTCCAGGTCCTGGGGCTTGCCCGCACGGGGGCAGAGGGTATCGCCTTAATGCTCAACCTGATCCTGCTGCTATTGATCTTCGTTTCCGGCCGGGTCCTCCCCTTCTTTATCGAAAAAGCGGTGAAGGGGGCAACGCCCCGCTTCAGCAAGAGGCGGGAGCAGATTATCTATGCCCTGCTGATGTTATGGATTCTGGCTGAGCTGCTGCTGCCCGGGCATGCATTGTCATCCCTGCTGGCGCTTGGCATCGCCCTTACCCAGGCCTGGCGCATTCTCGACTGGCACCATCCCGCTATCTGGCGGCTTCCCATGCTCTGGGTACTCTATAGCGGCCTGATATGGCTCTCGATCGGATTCACTGCCAAGGCGTTGGCGCTGCTTGGACTCTACCCGGTCAATCTCGCCACCCACGCGCTCACGGTGGGCGCCATCGGTCTGTTCACCCTTGGCATGATGGCAAGGGTTGCCCTCGGTCATACCGGCAGGGAGATGCAACCCGGCAGGGCAATGGTGATCGCCTTCATCCTGATAAACGTCGCCGTCGTCATACGGGTAGTGATGCCCGTTACAGGGGTGATCGGCTACGAACTATCGATTGCCCTCTCCGGGGCGCTCTGGACCCTCGGCTTTCTGCTCTTTCTCATCACCTACCTGCCGATACTGCTGCTTCCACGTATCGATGGACGCCCGGGCTGAGTGCCGGGTTCCTCCTGAATCGCCCCTCTATAGAGCATTGCTATCGATTGATTATTGACGATAGATATATTGTTATTGATTATTTAAGTATTTACTAATATTCTTTTTAGCCATCAACAACGCAGTAAAAAATTGATATTTTTTCAAACACAAACTGAGGAACAACTGATGTCCAAAATCGTTAAAATCGCAGCTGCCGCTGCCCTGATCGCCGCTTCCGCTTCCGCTTCCGCCTGGTGGGGCAACCCCTGGAACAACGGCTGGGGCAACGGCAATGACTTCTTCGGCGACGGCTTCGGCGACGGCGACTTCTCCTTCAACATGAGCGGCAGCGCTCGCGGCGCCGGCAACGGTTACGGTCGTGGTTACAACAACTACTACAACCGTCCCTACTACGGTTACGCCCCTTACGGCTATGCCCCTTACGGTGCTCCGGTTGCTCCTTACGGCGCGCCTGTTGCTCCTCAGGCTGCAGCGCCTGAAGCCAAGTAATCGGCTTTCGAGCCCGTTGAGAGTCCCGCCCCAGGGACTCAAACCCAAAAAGCGGACTGATGTCCGCTTTTTTGGGTTTTAGGCGATTTCACGTTCCCAGTTACCGTCCAGGGCCTGCGATCTGCTCACATATCCCGATGGGGATCACTCCCCAACTGGTCGAGTTCGTTGGTTTTGTACCGATAGGGTTCACCCTGTCTGACCGCTTTCAAGGCATCCTTGAGTGACTCATCGAGGTAGTAACCGAACATCTCGATGGTGTTGACTCCAAGCATGCGTTTATGGACCTCCTTGCCCCGATGATCCAGGAACAGCAGGGTCGGGGTTACCCAGATGTTGTAGTTCGTGGCGATGCTGTCCGCATCCACACTGTCGCCTTCGAAGTCGATCACCTTGTCACCGATATCAATCAGCAGCTCGACGATAACGACCTGGTCGTCATACTCACCACTGATTACCATGGGATTCAACACCTCCCGCTTGAGTTCGACGCAGAACGGGCAATGGTCCTGGGAAACCATCAGCAGTATCGGTAGGTTTTCGCGGTGGGCCTTTTCCCCAATTTCGTTAAAATCACTCACCAGGGTAATGGACATGTCGTGCCATTCGGCCAACATATCGCTAGCGATCAGCAATCCCAGTAAAAGCCCAACAGTCAGCAGCCGCGGCATAGCCTGTAGAGGATTCAGGGACCCTTAAAAGGCCTCAGAAGGGGATATCATCATCAAAGTCGTTATCCGGCACGGAAGTGGGCGCCGTCTGTTGCGGCCGCGAGGCGGCTTGGGATTGGGGGGCGTCGAAGGCGGCGCTGCCGCCCCGGCTGTCGAGCATCTGCATTTCGTTGGCGACGATCTCCGTGGTGTATCGGTCCTGGCCGTCCTGACCCTGCCACTTGCGGGTACGCAGACTCCCTTCCACATAGACCTTGGAGCCTTTCTTCAGATACTCCCCGGCAATCTCGCCCAGGCGGTTGAAAAAGACCACCCGGTGCCACTCGGTGCGCTCCTGCTGCTCCCCGGTATTCTTGTCCTTCCAGCTCTCCGAGGTCGCCAGGGTCACGTTGGTGACCGCGCCGCCGCTCGGCATATAGCGGGTCTCCGGGTCTTTGCCCAGGTTGCCGATCAGGATTACTTTGTTGATTCCTCGAGCCATCTGATTTCTCTCCAGTAGGTTTACAGTCCCTTCCGTGGGCGCATTTCTCGTCTCAGGTCGGCCAGTCTATCATCCTTATCCCTGTACGGCATATTCCTCGAGACGGTCCCGGTCCACGATGCCAAGATCGACCTTCAGGTAGGCGACACCGTCTTCGGCGATGATGACGGCGTCATCGACCCCGTCGATCGCCATCAACTTCTCGGCCAGGGACCTCATCTCGCCCTCATCCAGCTCGCCCACCGGCAGCAGATAGTTGCTCAGATAGCTGGGGTCCGGCATCCCCCAGGCGAGCAGCAGCCAGACCAGCGCCATGGCGCCGCAAAGCAGGAAGGTCCCCTCGATGCCGTAACGGGTATGGATCCAGCCGCCCAACGCGCCGCCGAGAAAGGCGCCGATAAACTGCGAGCTGGAGTAGACGCCCATCGCCGTACCCTTGCGCTCCCCGGGCGCGGCCTTGGCGATCAGGCTGGGCAGTGTTGCCTCCAACAGATTGAAGGCGGTGAAGAAGACGAACAGCGAAAGCACCATCAAGACAAGGGATTGACTGAACCCGTAGAGCAGTGTGGAGGCGACGGCCAGCGAGGCGATGGCGGCGAGGAATACCGGGCGCATGCGGCGCCGGCTTTCGGCGAGGATGACAAACGGGATCATCGCCAGCATCGATGCCAGCATCACCGGCAGATAGACCAGCCAATGGGAGTCGCTGACCAGACCCAGATCGCGCAACGCCAAGGGGTAGGCTAGGAACATCGCGGTGAGGCACATGTGGAGGGTGAGAATACCGAAATCGAGGCGCAGCAGCTCGGGGTCCGACAGCACCTGCCCGAACTGCCCCGGCACGGCTTCGGCATCCCGGTGAAAATGGCTCTCCCTCGGCGTGGGTACGACAAAGATCACGATTGCAACACCCGCCAAGGCCAGCACCGCGGTGAGCCAGAAGATACCCGGCACGCCGATCCAGGCGTTGAGGATCGGCCCCATGATCAGGGAGACGGCGAAGGCGACGCCGATGCTGATGCCGATGATCGCCATCATGCGCAGGCGCCGCTGCTCCCGGCTCAGATCGGCGGCCAGGGCCATGATCACGGCGGCGATGGCGCCGCTGCCCTGCAGCGCGCGCCCCAGAATGATCCCATGGATGGTCTCGGCGCTGGCCGCCACGGCGCTGCCCAGGGCGAAGATCAGTAGACCGCCGATCAACACCGGCTTGCGGCCGATATGGTCGGAGAGCATGCCGAAGGGGATCTGCAGCAAGGCCTGGGTCAGCCCGTAGATGCCGATGGCGATACCCACCAACAGGGGCGTGACCTCGGGCAGCTCTTCCGCGTAGAGGGCGAACACCGGCAGAATCAGAAATAGACCCAGCATTCGTAGGGAAAATAGACCGGAGAGAGAGTAGGCCGCCCGCCGTTCAAGCGCATTCAAACCGGCGCCGTTGTCACGCCCACTGCTCATCGATACTTCGCCATGCCTCTGCATTGTAAAGAGCGCGTATAGTATCAGGTTCGCTCAAATCAATGCAGTACTACCTCAGTAAAACCGGGGGCGGTTCCGGAACCGCCGCTGACGGCTGATGGGTAATGCCTTCAGTCTGAGCGGAAAAGGCCCGGATGGACCCGCTGCAACGGCTGCAGCCATGGCTGCGTCTCCCTGACAACAGCTCCAAAAAAAACGGGGCCCGAAGGCCCCGTTACCCATCAATTTATCGTCTCGGACGATGTGATTCTTATCTCACCCATACCCGGCCTTCCTTAACCGGGCGATAACGCTTGGGCACCGACTGTTGACCCAGGTCAGGATGATGCTTATATCCTGAAAGGCTTAGAACTTGTGGATCAGGCCGCCGAAGAAAGCGGTCTCTTCGTAGTCGCTCTCATCCTCTTCATACAGGGTGTAACCGACATGCAGTTTAGTCTTCTTGCTCATCGCATGCTCGTAACCCAAGCTCCATTGAGTGACATCGTTACCCTCGGTGCCGTCGGTGATCTTGACCCCAGGTGAGATCGGCGCTTTTCCGATCGGCGCATCACCCGCCAGGTACTGGGCCTTGATCTTGCCGCTGCCGCCAACCTTGACGTTACCGCTGACACCGAAGGCATCGGCATCTTCACCCGCATCGTCCAGGTCCAGGCTGCTGAACATCACACCGGCCTGCCACATGCCGCCCTTGTAGATCAAGGTGCCGCGCAGCAGAGAGGGATCGGCATCGGCAACGATACCCAGGTCATAGGTGTTGTAAGCCAGTGATGCGAAGATAGGACCGTTCTTGTAGAGGCCGGCAATGGAGATGTGGTCGGCAGGACCGTCCAGCTCGCCACCGGCGCCGTCACCCAGTTCACCGGAAACCAGGGCACCGACGATGCTGAGTCCACCCATCGATGGAGAGACATAGGCGATGACGTTGTCGACCCGGTCCTCGCCCGGAATCACGGACTTGATATCACCGGCCACATCACCGAACTGATCGAATTTGCCCTGGGACATCTTCAGCGGGGTGTCGTGACGCCCCAGCAGAACGGTACCGAAACCACCGGCCAGGCCCACAAACTGGTTGCGGTCGCCAAGGCCGTCACCATCGTCGAGATTGACCTTGAACTCGAACTGGTAGACAGCCTTCAGGCCGCCACCCAGGTCTTCGCTACCCTTGACACCGACCCGTGAATCGATGCTGTCGACGCTCCAGACGTCTACATCGTCGGCGCCGTCATCTTCAGAGGTGTTCTGTATGACCATGTGTGCCTTGCCATACACTGTTGCATCGGCCATGGCGGCTACAGGAGCCACCAGCGCAGCGGCAATCGCCAGAGAGAGAATTTTTTTCATTGGATACCCCGTTAACGGAAATAAAAAAGCTTCGAGCCCATATTCTGCTAAACGGTGGTTAAGGGAATACGATAGGTCTATTGCAATTACGCTACATGGCGTTTTTTGTGTTGCATGAAAAAAACAGACGCCTCATCACGCAACGCAGATCCATGTTGTATCGGTAGTTTTTTTAATGACATTTTTATGATTGCACAACAGCCGGACCATACCCGCGACGGTTTGTTGCGGCCACTAGACAAGATGAAAACAAGGGCATCCATGCCAACCCCAAGACCGGGCGCATTCCCAGGTCGTTTTGTCAGCGCATAATAAGAACGCGTATACTGTTAGGTTGGTTCATTTCAACGCGGTACTGAAACAGCAACTCCATGGACTCCATCACCATTCGCGGCGCACGCACCCACAACCTGCAAAACATCGATCTCGAACTGCCGCGGGACAAGCTGATCGTTTTCACCGGCCTCTCCGGCTCGGGCAAGTCCTCCCTCGCCTTCGACACCATCTATGCCGAGGGTCAGCGGCGCTATGTGGAATCGCTCTCCGCCTACGCGCGGCAGTTTCTGTCGCTGATGGAGAAGCCGGACGTGGACCATATCGAGGGGCTCTCGCCGGCGATCTCCATCGAACAGAAGAGCACCTCCCACAACCCGCGCTCCACCGTCGGCACCATTACCGAGATCTATGACTACCTGCGCCTGCTCTTCGCCCGGGTGGGCACGCCCCGCTGCCCCGATCACGACACCACCCTGGAGGCGCAGAGCATCAGCCAGATGGTCGACCAGGTGCTGGCGCTGCCCGAGGGGGAGCGGCTGATGCTGCTGGCGCCGGTGGTGCAGGAGCGCAAGGGGGAGCACCACAAGCTGCTGCACGAGCTGCATGCCCAGGGCTATATCCGCGCGCGCATCGACGGCGAGGTGTTCGAACTCGACGACGCCCCGACCCTGGAACTGCACAAAAAGCACAGCATCGAAGTGGTCGTCGACCGCTTCAAGGTGCGCCAGGATCTCGCCACCCGGCTCGCGGAATCCTTCGAAACCGCACTCAACCTGGCGGATGGCATCGTACGGGTGGCGTGGATGGAGGGCGGCAAGGAGGAGCTGCTCTTCTCCTCCCGCTTTGCCTGCCCCCACTGCGGCTACAGCCTGACCGAACTGGAACCCAGGCTCTTCTCCTTCAACAATCCGGTGGGCGCCTGCCCCACCTGCGACGGCCTCGGGGTGGAGCAGTTTTTCGACCCGGCAAAGGTTGTCGCCCACCCCGAGCTCTCCCTGGCGGGAGGCGCGGTACGCAGCTGGGACCGGCGCAACGCCTACTACTTTCAGATGATCGCATCCCTGGGACGCCACTACGATTTCGATCCGGAGACACCCTGGGAGTCGCTGACGGCCAAGGTGCGGAAGATCATCCTCCACGGCAGTGGACGTGAAAGCATCGCCTTCAGCTACTACAACGAACGGGGCCGCTCGGTGCAAAAGCGCCACCCGTTCGAGGGGATCCTCCCCAACATGGAGCGCCGCTACCGGGAGACCGAGTCCAACGCGGTGCGCGAGGAGCTCTCCCGCTATATCTCCAGTCAATCCTGCCCCGATTGCGAAGGTACCCGGCTGACCCGGGCGGCGCGGCACGTCTTCATCGGCAAACACACCCTTCCCGAGGTGACGCGGATGCCCATCGGCGGCGCGAAAAGCGCGCTCTCCGGGCTCAAGCTGCCGGGCAAGCGGGGCAAGATCGCGCAGAAGATCCTCAAGGAGATCGATCAGCGGCTCCACTTCCTGGTCAACGTCGGCCTCGACTACCTGACCCTCGACCGCAGCGCCGAGACCCTCTCCGGGGGGGAGGCCCAGCGTATCCGCCTGGCGAGCCAGATCGGCGCGGGCCTGGTGGGGGTGATGTATGTCCTCGATGAGCCCTCCATCGGCCTCCACCAGCGGGACAATCAACGCCTCCTCGACACCCTCACCTACCTCCGGGATCTGGGGAATACGGTGATCGTCGTGGAGCACGACGAAGAGGCGATCCGCAGCGCCGATCACGTGGTCGACATAGGGCCGGGGGCCGGAATCCATGGCGGCCGCATTATCGCCCAGGGTACGGCGCAGAAGATCGCCAAAAGCAGGGGTTCGCTGACCGGCGAGTACCTGAGCGGCAAGCGCTCCATCGATACCCCCGCGCGCACCAGCGAGATCGACCCGACGCGCAACCTGGAACTGCTGGGCGCCAGCGGCAACAATCTGAAGTCGGTGGACCTGGCGATACCCGTGGGGAGTTTCTGCTGCATCACCGGGGTCTCGGGCTCCGGCAAGTCGACCCTCATCAACGACACCCTCTACCCGATCTGCGCCGCCGCCCTCAACAAGGCGAACGCCTCCCCCGCACCCTATACGGAGATACGCGGCCTCGACCATTTCGACAAGGTGGTCGATATCGACCAGAGCCCCATCGGTCGCACCCCGCGCTCCAATCCCGCCACCTATACCGGGCTCTTCACCCCGATCAGGGAGCTTTTCGCCGGCACCCACGAGGCACGAGCCAGGGGCTATACCCCGGGACGCTTCAGCTTCAACGTCAAAGGCGGGCGCTGCGAGGCCTGCAGCGGAGACGGCGTGATCAAGGTGGAGATGCACTTCCTCCCCGACATCTATGTGCAGTGCGATGTCTGCAAGGGCAAACGCTACAACAGGGAGACCCTGGAGATCCACTACAAGGGCAAGACCATCGACCAGGTGCTGGGCATGACCGTGGAGGAGGCGCTGGAATTCTTCGATGCGGTACCGGCGATCAAACGCAAGCTGCAGACCCTGATGGATGTGGGCCTCTCCTACATCTCCCTGGGACAGAACGCCACGACACTCTCCGGCGGCGAGGCGCAACGGGTGAAACTCTCGCGCGAACTCTCCAAGCGCGACACCGGCAAGACCCTCTATATCCTCGATGAACCGACCACCGGTCTCCACTTCCATGATGTCAACCATCTGCTCGAGGTACTGCATCGACTGCGCAATCACGGCAATACCGTGGTGGTGATCGAGCACAACCTGGATGTGATAAAAACCGCCGACTGGATTATCGACCTGGGCCCCGAAGGGGGTGATCGGGGCGGTGAAATCGTGGCCCAGGGGACACCGCAGCAACTCAGCCGATTCAAGGCCTCCCATACCGGTCACTACCTGAAGAAGCTCTACCCCGGCTGAATTGTAACGATCAGGCACTAAGTGGACCTTTTTCTGTCCTAGATGCTACGGCCGAATGCCGCCTGCGGCTTCGCAGGGCCGGGGTTCAGGCCATCTTTTCTGCAACATCGCCGGTCGAGCGCACAGACTCCGGCGGCCAATACCGCAGATGCTCAACGCTAAAAAGAACAGCTATCACGGGTTGAATGATGACAAAACAGTATGACTTGATCGCCATCGGCGCGGGCAGCGGCGGACTTTCGGTGGCCGAGCGCGCCGCCAGACACGGTGCGAAATGCGCGGTGATCGAGGCCGGCAAGCTGGGCGGAACCTGCGTCAACCTGGGTTGCGTACCCAAGAAGGTGATGTGGTATGGCGCCGATATCGCTCACACCCTGCGCGATGCACGGGATTACGGTTTCGATATCGAACTCAAAGGGTTCTCCTGGGAGACCCTGAAAAAACAACGCGACGACTACGTGGCAGGGATCAACAGCTGGTATCACACCTATCTGCAAGACTCCGATATCGACGAGATCACCGGTTATGCCCGCTTCATCGACAACCACACCCTGGAAGTGGAGGGAGAGCGGTTCAAGGCCGACCACATCGTCATCGCATCCGGCTCATCCCCGGTGGTACCGTCGATTCCCGGTGCCGAGCTCGGCATCACCTCGGACGGCTTTTTTGCCCTGGAGCGGCTGCCGCAACGGATAGCGATCGTCGGCAGCGGCTATATCGCGGTGGAAATCGCCGGACTGCTCAACGCCCTGGGTACCGATGTCACCATGTTGCTGCGCGGCGAGCAGCTGCTGCGGCCCTTCGATGCCATGCTGCGCGAGTGCCTGATGGAGGAGATGATCAGTGCCGGCATCAATATCGTCACTTCATCCAGGATCTCTGAGGTCATCAGGGCCGATGACGGCGATGTCGATCTTGTCTGCGCCGAGACCGGGCAGGGCCTGGGGCGCTACGGGCAGCTGCTATGGGCCATCGGCCGGGCGCCCGCCAGCGCAGGCCTGGATCTGGAAAATGCCCGCATTGCCACGGACAGCGAGGGTAACATCCCCACCGACGCCTTTCAGAACACCAATATTCCCCATATCCACGCGGTGGGGGATGTCACCGGGCGCGCACAGCTGACCCCGGTGGCCATCGCTGCCGCCAGGCGCCTCGCCGACCGTCTTTTCGGCGGCATGCCTGATCGCAAGCTCGACTATGAGTTGATCCCCACGGTGATATTCTCCCATCCGCCCATTGCCACGGTGGGGCTGACCGAGTCCGAGGCGAGGGAGATCCATGGGGATGCGGTGAAGATCTATCAATCAAGGTTCACCCCGATGTATCACGCCCTTACCCGCCACCAGGGCAAGATGGCGATGAAGCTGGTGACCGTCGGGGCACGGGAGAGGGTCGTCGGCTGTCACGTCATCGGCCTCGGCGCGGACGAAATGCTGCAGGGATTCGCGGTTGCGATCAGGATGGGGGCCACCAAGCAGGACCTGGACGATACCATCGCCATCCATCCGACAGCGGCGGAAGAGTTGGTGACCATGCGCTGAATGGGATGGTGAGCCGGGATACCCAGAGCATGGAGGCGGCTGAGATCTCGCCAGCCATCGCTTTGTCGCCCCGGGGACTCGCCTATGCCGTACTCCTGTCGACCGGCCTCCACCTGCTGATGCTTTGGCTATTGAGCAATTGGCTGCAGGCAGAGCGGGATGACCATGCCCCCTCTTCATTGCCAGGGCCATTGCACATAACCCTGGCGCCGGCAGCAGATAGAGAGGAACGACCCAGCCCGCAAGCAGCATCGATCGAACCGGCGCAAGAGCCAAACCCGGAACAAAGGCCGCAAGCGGAAAAGCAACCAGTCGAAGCGAATCAAGCCACGCCTTCCGATTCGGTTTCGGATCTCGGGATTAGAGAGCGAAAAGTCACCACGGCCAGGATCAGGCGGAGCGCGACGGCCGTCGTCAATGAGCTTGCTGAAGATGACAGGGAAACGGAGGATGCCAGATCGGACCCGGTAGCTGAAATCCTTGGGCGCGCACTCAACGAACCCGGGGAAACGCCGGGCGTCTATACGCAGGCGGACGGCACCACCCGGGTCGTCACCCAGCAGGGATTCAGCTATTGCATAGAGGCCCTCGAGGACTGGCGCATCATCGATCCTGAGGACGACATGAGGGTATCGGTTTATTGCAAATGACTCCTGGGGATCACTCGCGCCTTTTAGCCAATATCAGGGTATCGTAAAGTCAAAAGCGGATCTTGCTATTTGTAACCTTGAAGAAATCTGGAAAACATTGCTCTACTTGATGAGCACCCAGGCGCCCCACTTTCTTACAGGGCGCCGAATCAGTTTACTCACGCCTTTTAGCCAGTATCAGGGCATCATAAAGCATGATGATCACCCCAAGGGTGATCGCCGAATCGGCTACGTTGAAGGCGGGAAAGTAGTGTTGCTGATAGTGAAAATGGAGAAAGTCGATGACCTGGCCGAAGAGAATCCGGTCGATGACGTTGCCGATGGCGCCGCCGATGATCAGGGAGAGGGCCACGGCGACCCACTGCTCTTCCCGTTTCAGGCGCCACAGCCAGCCGACAAGCACGATACAGACAACGATCGCCAGGACAATGAAGAACCAGCGCTGCCAGCCGCCCTGGTCGCTGAGAAAACTGAACGCCGCCCCCTTGTTATAGAGCAGGGTAAGGTCGAAAAAGGGCAGCACCCTCACCGATTCGTAGAGGGTCAGCGCCGACTCGGCCAGCTGTTTGCTTGCCTGATCGAGCACGATCACCAGCAGTGAAAGCCATAACCAGTGCGCCATCCGGTCACTCCTCATGGATCGACCGCGGCAAAACGGCGAGTCTCCCAACTCCAGACCGGATCATCGGCACAACATGCACTGAGTCGGGGAACATGCATGTCAGACCCGGGATTCTCAAGCCGGGACCGGCAACAGACAGGCTTTTCATGATTTGCTAACGCCCCTGCGAAAATTGCGACCAGGCTGAGACTATCACAAACCCCCACCCGGAACACGCGGGGCGGGCGGCCGATAGAAGTGGCGCGCAGATCGAGCTTCCACCCTGCCGGCATCGGAATCCCGGGAAGGTTGCGGCACATGCAAGCTTGAACATGCGCTTTAAAGCCATCTGGCAATTTGTGTTATCGGGCATCATTAGCCAGAATAGCGCCACCTCAACATTACAACGTCATTGGCGGCAAACGAAGAAACATGGCCATTTTCATCGATAGGGTTCACCGACTACCCAGACTCTGGTCCAACAGTGAATTGAGCAAATACGCGAATCTCTTCACGGGTAGTGTGGTCAATGTAAGCGGCTGGAAGGACATCGACAAGGAAGGACACCGCTATCGTGACTACTTCACCAATGCCTCCGAGTACCTGATCACGAATTACAAGGAGGAGGCCCGGGGCTTTCAGGGCATGGAAAACGAGATTTTCCTCGATCTTGAAAGTGAACTCCCCGAAGCGATGAAAGCGAGGTTTGACGTGGTTTTCAACCACACTACGCTGGAGCATATTTACGACATCCATACCGCATTCTCCAACCTATGCGGAATGAGCAAGGACATCGTCATCCTGATTCTGCCTTTCACCCAGCAATACCACTCGGACTACGGCGATTATTGGCGCTTGACGCCGTTGGCGATCAAGCGCCTGTTCGAAGACAACGATATGGCCCTTGTATACCAGAGCTTCAACAACGACAAGGCCGCCTCGGTATACACTTTTTCAATCGCCTCGAAACAGAGCGACAAATGGCGGCACCACTTCGACTGGTCTTTTAGCTGCCAGGACCCTTCCGCCGACAGTCATGAACCCTATATCGGTTGCAATGCAATCGGCAACTACGGCCATCGGATCGAAAAACGCATCAAGGCCCTCTTTAAGCCGTCCAGGAAAAGATCTTGAGTACGGAAACAGCTAAGGAGTATTGATTCAGCCGCCGCGAATGTCGATTCCGAGTTGATCCATCCTCCCCGATAAATCCCGCTCGACGGCAGGCCGGCCCTGAAGCGGCATTCGCTTGCTCATTCCGGGCTCTGTTCTCCGCCCCTCTTCTGCGGCATCACGATACACTGTGCGAATACTATCCCTGCAAGAATCAACCAATAGAAGCGCCAGTTCCAGTGCAAATGCCTGAAATCCGTCAGGCTGTAGACCGCTATCAAAACAAAATTACCCATCAGGAAGGAGAACCAGTAGACCGAAACATCGCGCCGGCGAAAATGCCTTACCAGACAGACAACCATCAACGCGGCCAGCCACGAGACGAAGCACATTCCAACCAGTCCCAGCTGCAACAACAGTTCCAGGTAGGCGTTGTGCAGATGATCAAAGCTCTCTTTACCGTCATGCTTCAGCGCTTCGGTATTCTCTGTTTCAACCAGGGACTCCGTCATACCGGGCCCCCAGCCGAATAGCGGCCGCTCGAGCCACCTCCTGATGCCGAAGCGCCACAGATGCAGGCGGTAGGTGGACGAGTCCAGCGGCGCCTCGTCCAGGCCTTCGCTCAGAACGACCCCGAAAACCTCATTTTCGTACGCCACCCGCTCCGTTATGATCTTCCAGTTGAACGCCACTGCGGAGGCGACAAGCATAATCGCAACCAGCCCCGCCCATCCCCATCTTCTCTTGTCTACCACCTGGCCCGCCTTCAAGCCATGCCACAGGATGGCCGAGACTACCGGAAGGGTAACCAGCAGAGCCAGCCAGACCCCTCTGGACTGGCTGAAAACCAGGCCTTGGGCATAGAAAAGCAGCATAAGCAGTGTGGCCCCGAGACTGAGCGCGCGCCGGGTTCGGGAGAACTCGAGTCTCGGATTGAGCCAGAAGGCAGACAGGGTGAACATGGCCAGAATCGCTACCGCGCAAACAAATCCGAATATCACCGGCTTACCGAAATGCATGCCGGTACGAATCCCTCCGAGCAGGCCGCTCAGATCCATCTCCCACAGCGAATGGAGAATGCCCAGGGTAAATCCGCCAAGCATCAATCCCAACCCATATAGATAACGGCCTGGATGGCGACTGATCCACCAGCCTGTCACCGGAAACAGGAAGATCTGCACCCAGTCCCTGGTTTGGTTATTGCGAATATCCATGTCCCCGGCCAGACCGGCAGTCAGGATGTAGCGGCTTGCCAGCAGATAGGCGATACTCAGCACCGCGGCCCAGAATAGTGAGTGCCGCGGGAGTCGCCGCCATGCTTCGGGTGAGAGCAGCAACGCCAGCAGCATCAAGGCCAATCCGAGGCTGGCGCCGGCAGTGCCCAGCAGCGAAAAGAAGCAGAACAGGGTCAACCCGGCAAACCCGATCCACTCCATCGCGCTGTACCAGCGGGAGTTGTCGGACATATCCGTAATCAGCGGGGCGAACGGGGTGCGCCGGGGCCCGCGGAACATCTACCCTCTCCTGCGACGACAATCAGACAAATTGACGGGGCTCTCCATCGCCCTCCACGTTTTCGACGCAGCGACCGCAGAGCTCCGGGTGATCCGGGTTGTCGCCCACGTCTTCGCGATGATGCCAACAGCGCACACACTTGCCGTGCGGAGAGGCCATTACCGCCACCTGCAAACCCGGATCATCCGTATCCACCGCATCCGCCGACCCCTGTGCCAGGTCATAAAGCTTCACATCCGAAGTGATCAATGCGAAACGCAGCTCGTCGCCGAGCCGCGCCAGCTGCGCCTTCAGGTCCTCACTGCAGTAGAGCGCCAAATCGGCATCCAGCGAGGAGTTGCCGCTGGAGCGAAATGCCTCCATCGCCTTGCCCACCGACTCACGCACGCCGATCACACGCTGCCAGAATCCGCGGTTGAATGACGCATTCTCATCCAGCGCGAAGAGGCCTTGATACCACTGTTCAAGAAAGACGCTCTCACTGCGTTCACCCGGCATCGATCGCCAGATCTCGTCCGCGGTGAAGCTGAGGATCGGCGCCAGCCAGCGCACCATCGCCTCGATGATGTGGTACATGGCGGTCTGGCAGGAGCGCCGCGGCAGGCTGTCGGCCTGGGTGGTGTATTGCCGGTCCTTGATGATGTCGAGATAGAAACCGCCCAGCTCGTTGACGCAGAAATTGTGAATCTTCTGGTAGATGAGGTGGAACTGGTAGTTGGCATAGGCGGCGACGATCTCCTCCTGCAGCTGCAGGGTACGGTCCACCACCCAGCGATCGAGTTCGATCATCTCACCGGGATCAACCCTGTTGCTGGCGGGATCGAAGCCGTTCAGGTTGGAGAGCAGGAAACGCGCGGTGTTGCGGATACGCCGGTAGGCGTCGGCGGTGCGCTTGAGGATCTCGTCGGAGACGCTCATCTCGTTGCGATAGTCGGTTGCCGCCACCCAGAGACGGATGATATCGGCGCCCAAGGTCTTGAGCACCTTCTGCGGCGCCACCACATTGCCCAGGGACTTGGACATCTTGCGCCCCTCGGCATCCACGGTGAAGCCGTGGGTCAGCACCCCTTTGTAGGGGGCGCAGCCGTTCATCGCCACCGAACTCATGAGCGAGGATTGAAACCAGCCGCGGTGCTGGTCGGATCCCTCGAGATAGAGATCGGCGGGGAAGCGCAGGCCCTCGCGGGCATCGAGCACGCAGTGGTGCGACACTCCGGAGTCGAACCAGACATCCAGGGTGTCGGTGACCTTTTCATAGGCCCCGGCCTGCTCACCCAGCAGGGTCTCAGGATCGAGATTGAACCAGGCCTCGAAGCCCTCCTGCTCCACCATCTTTGCCACCCGCTCGATCAACGCCGGGGTCTGGGGATGGAGCTCCCCGCTCTGCTTATGGATGAACAGGGTGATCGGCACGCCCCAGGTGCGCTGCCTGGAGATGCACCAGTCGGGCCGGTTCTCGACCATGCCCTTGATGCGGGCCTCTCCCCAGTCCGGCATCCACGCCACCTTTTCGATCTCGCCCAGGGCGTTGTCGCGCAGGCCGTTCTGATCCATGCTGACAAACCACTGCGGGGTGGCGCGAAAGATGATCGGGGTCTTGTGGCGCCAGCAGTGGGGGTAGCTGTGACGCAGCCGCTCCTCGTGCACCAGGGCGCCGCGCTGCTTCAACACCTCGATCACCTTCTCGTTGGCCGCCAATACATGCTGGCCGGCGAACAGCTCCGTCCCCTCCACGAAGCAGCCGTTGCCGCCCACCGGGTTGTCCACCGGCAGGTCGTAGCGGACCCCCACCATATAGTCTTCCAGGCCATGACCGGGGGCGGTATGCACCGCGCCGGTACCCGCCTCGAGGGTGACATGCTCGCCAAGGATCACCGGCACCTGGCGGTCGTAGAAGGGGTGCTGCAGCTTCACCCCCTCGAACGCCTCGCCCTTGGCATAGCCCACCACATGGTAGTGCTCGATGTTGAAGCGATCCATGACATCCTTGAGCATCGCCTCGGCGACCACCATCCGTTCCTTGCCATGCCGGCCGGCGAACTCCACCACCGAATATTCGAGGGAGGGATTCAACGCCACCGCCTGGTTGGCCGGCAGGGTCCAGGGGGTGGTGGTCCAGATCACCAGCGAGACCGGGCCCTCGCCGCACCCCTCCGGGGCATGGTGACAGCGTCCCTCCAGGTCGGCCTCGTCGATGACGTAGAAGCGCACATCGATGGCGAAGGAGTCCTTGTCCTGATACTCCACCTCCGCCTCGGCCAGGGCGGAGCCGCAGTCGGTGCACCAGTGCACCGGCTTGTAGCCCTTCTGCACATGGTTGTTGGCGACAATCCTGCCGAGGGAACGGATGATGTCGGCCTCGAATTGGTGGTCCATGGTCAGATAGGGATTGTCCCAATCGCCGAACACACCCAGGCGCTTGAAGTCCTCCCGCTGACCCTCCACCTGTTTGGCGGCATATTCACGACAGGCCTTGCGGAACTGTCCCGTGGTCACCTTCTTCCCCGGTTTTCCTATCTTCTTCTCCACCTGCAGCTCGATGGGCAGGCCATGGCAGTCCCAACCCGGCACGTAGGGGGCGTCATAACCGTCCAGGGTGCGGCTCTTCACGATCACGTCCTTGAGGATCTTGTTCACCGCATGGCCGATGTGGATCTCGCCGTTGGCATAGGGCGGACCGTCGTGAAGGATAAAACCGGGCCTGCCCGCACTGACTTCGCGAATCCTTTTATAGAGATCGTTCTGCTGCCACCGTTTCAGCATCTCAGGCTCGCGTTGAGCCAGATTGCCGCGCATAGGGAAATCGGTTTGCGGGAGATTGAGGGTATGCTTGTAATCGCTCACTGACGGCTGCCTGTTGTGGGTGCGAAAAAATAGAGTATTGAAACTTAAAATTGCGCCTGGCGCAAAAATACTCAATATAATTCCATTACTGACTACCCACAACACTTAGCGATTGAGTCAGTGACTTGGTGGGCGATCCTGAACAATCAAGCCGCAAATCGGCGCAAATTATTATTTAGTCCGCAAATGAACGCAAATAGGGATTCATTGGTGGAGATGGAGAGGGCACAACGGATTCTACCCCTGCATCTCCTGGGTCAGGGTTGCACAAAAAAACCGAATGACAGGGCCAATGCAATACCAGACAGGAGAACAATAAGTACTATTTGCGTTTATTTGCGTTCATTTGCGGACTTAAAAAGATGCAAGACTATTCACGGCCTGCCTCGGTAACACCCAGAATCTCGCGGGCCTGCTCCGCATCCCGCGCAATCTGCTGCCTGAGCACCTCAAAGGAGTCGAAGCACTGCTCGTCCCTCAACTTCCGCACGAACTCCACGGAGACATGTTTTCCGTAGACCTCCCGCTCGAAATTGAAAAGATGCACTTCCAACAGGTAGCGGTGATCCCCTTCGACCATGGGCCGGTTGCCGATATTGGCGACACCGGGCAGCCCGTGCGGATCCAGGCCGTCCACTTTCACCGCGTAGACCCCATGCAACGGACTGACCAGGCGATGCATGTTGACATTCATGGTGGGGAAGCCGATGGTTCGCCCCCGCTTGTGGCCATGGATCACCCGTCCGCATATCCTGTAGGGACGACCCAGACACTGGGCCGCCGCGGTCAGATCGCCGAGGGTGAGAAGCTCCCGGATGCGGGTGCTGCTGACGCGGTCAGCATCCAGCTTGTAGGTGTTCATGTTCTCGACCTCGAAACCGAACTCGCCCCCCATCCGCCGCAGCAGATCGAAATCGCCCTTGCGCCCCCGGCCGAAACGGAAATCGTCACCCACCGAGAGAAAGCGGGTCCCCAACCCCTCCATCAGCAACTCCCTGACAAAGGTCTCGGCGGGCATGGCGGCCAGGCGCTTGTTGAACTCCAGCACCACCACCCGCTGCACCCCGGACTCCCCGATCGCCTGCAGCTTCTCCCGCAGCCGGGTGAGCCGGGCCGGGGCGGAATCGGGCTGAAAAAACTCCCGGGGCTGGGGTTCGAAGGTGACCACGGTGGTCGGCAGATTCAACGCCTCGCCCTTCTCCATGAGATGGCGAAAGACCGATTGATGCCCCAGGTGCACGCCATCGAAGTTACCGATGGTCGCCACACAGCCCTGTCGATCGGGTTTCAGATTGTGTAGTCCACGAACCAGTTTCATTGCAAGACCGCTCAAACTCGAGCGGTCAATTATAGGGCCTGCGGTAAAATAGGGCATCCCCCGAATATTCGTCTCCCAGCGCCCAGGAGCCGGCTTGCGCGCGCCGGGAAAAAACGCCTGCCGGAACAGCCAGCGCCGGCAGGCCCCGACAGTTCCGGCAGACAACACGCACCCAGTCATCTGCACACGGGTCTCTTTTGCGGCGGATCGAAGGCGTATCCCCGAGCCACCATTCTCTTTTTTAAAATCACAAATGTCTCTGAGGCCGCATCACCGTCAACCACGGGCGTGAAGCCAGGATGCCTGCCGGGAAGATGCCAATTGCAGCGGCTTGCTCCTCTCCAGCCGGATTCCTACTCAATGCCCTCGGCATCTCGTTACTGATCTATACGCGGGAGAGGGGCAGCTAGATTCGCCTCGCCATCTTCACGGGGCGCATCCAAGGTGAGCTTTTAGACTGACAACCCAAACGTTTTTCTTGCGTAGAGACGTGCCATGGAAGCAAGCGCTATTTGTTGCCGCCGCGAAATTGACCCGGGCGAACGCCGAGCAGAAACAGGGTCAGGAAGTAGAGCAGAATTGCCGCAGCAATCAGCCCGCCCAGCCGCCATGCCCTCGACATCGCGGAATCCGCAAGCCAACCGGCAATATCACCCGCCCCCCACCAGATAAAGGCACCCATGGCCAGCGAGGCGAGCAGCGTTCGTGACAGCAGTATCCCCCAGCCCGCCGACGGGGTATAGATATGCCCCTTGATCAATGCACGGTAGAGCAGATAGGCATTCAACCCTGAAGAGATTGTGGTCGCCAAGGCCAGACCGGCATGGGCAAGGGGAAAGACCAGGATGATGTTCAACACCATGTTCACCGTCATGGCGATGATACCGATCCTCACCGGCGTCTTGGTGTCCTGGCGGCCGTAGAAGCCGGGAGCCAGGACCTTGATCAGCATGATGCCCATCAGACCCGGGGCATAGGCCATCAGGCTCCTGGTCGCCATCTCCACGTCATGCTGATCGAAGGCGTCGGAAAAGAAGAGCGTGGCCAGCATCGGGCCGGCCAATAGAAACAGCCCCACGGCGGCGGGAACGCCGAACAGGATATTCAGGCGCAATGCCCAGTCGAGGGTGCGGGAAAAGGCCTGGGGCGAGTTCTCGGCATGCCGGCGCGAGAGATTGGGCAGGATCACCGTGCCCAACGCCACCCCCAGCACGCCCACCGGAAACTCCATCAGGCGATCGGAGTAGTAGAGCCAGGAGATGCTGCCGCTCACCAGGAAGGAGGCGATCAGGGTATCGAGCAGCAGATTGATCTGGCTGACCGATACACCGAACAGCGCCGGGACCATCAGGCGCATGACCCGCACCACGCCCGGATCGCGGAAACCCAGCCTGGGTCTCGGGAACAGCCTTACCCGCCAGAGAAACGGCAGCTGGAAGAGAAACTGCGCCATGCCGGCGATCAGCACCCCCCAGGCCAGCGCCATGATCGGCCTCTCCATCTGCGGTGAGAGCCAGACGGCACAACCGATGAGGGAGAGATTCAGCAGCACCGGGGTAAAGGCGGGCACCCAGAAGCGGTTGTAGGTATTGAGAATACTGCCGGCGAAGGCGGTCATGGTGATGAAGAAGAGATAGGGGAAGGTCAGGGTGAGCATCTCCGCGGTCAGCTCATACTTGCCTTCGCTCTCATTCCAGAATCCCGGGGCGAAGATCATCACCAGGATCGGCGCCGCGATAACCCCGACGATGGAGACCAGCATCACCACCAGTCCCAGGGAACCCGCCATATGATCGGTGAATCTCTGCAGCTCCACCTTGTTCCGTTTGGTCCGGTACTCGGTCAATATGGGCACGAAGGCGACCGAAAACGAGCCTTCGGCAAACAGCCTGCGCAGGAAGTTGGGGATTTTGAAGGCGACGAAGAAGGCGTCGGTGGCCGCGTTGGCGCCAAACCAATGGGCAAACACCAGGTCGCGCACGAACCCGAGGATGCGTGACAGCAGGGTATGGCTGCCGACTGCGGTAAAGGCACGAAAAAAAGAGGCCAGGGTAGAGTCCTTCTCTGTCAGAGTCACTAAGAACGAAGCGCCCACCCGGGGTGCAAATCCCTCGGATCTCAGCCGGCATAGGCGGATACGCCCGCAGAGCGACCATACCAGCAGAAGCGGGCCGGATCAAAGCGGTTGACACGGTGTGGATAATTAGGGAGAATTCGCCCCCTTTGAAAAGCTAGTTTCATCCCAGGAGAGAACCTTGGCCAACTCAGCCCAAGCACGTAAGCGCGCACGTCAAGCCGACAAGCGGCGCGGCCGCAACCAGGCCCAGCGCAGCGAGATGCGCACCTATATCAAGCGTGTCGTCAAACAGATTGCTGCAGGATCGAAAGAGGGCGCCGTCGAGGCCTACAAAGAGGCCGTACCGGCGATCGACAGCGCCGTCAGCAAAGGCCTGATCCACAAGAACAAGGCCGCCCGCCATAAGAGCCGCCTCAATGTTCAGATCAAGGCGATGTGAGCGACCAGGGAAAGCGAATTAAAAAAACCGGCCGCTGGCCGGTTTTTTTGTCTCTAGGCCGCGGCAAAATCCGCCCCTGAGGCCGGCCTGGAGATCCCGCCCCCCGGTCGACCCGCAAGGATCAGGCTCAGCAGGCCCGAGAGCAGTAACCAGACGGCACCGGGCAGGGGAACCGGTGCCGGGCTATCGCCGGAGGCGAAGACCTGGGTCCAGTATGTATGCAAGGGAAAATCGACGAAACTGCCGTCATCAAGCAGGATATTGGCAATATCATCCGGCTCCCAGACATAACCAACGCCAATATCGTCGAACAGGCCATTGAGAATGTTGTCGCGATGGCCCTGGCTGCCCATCCAGCCGCCCTGACCCTCGTCCTCACCCATCTTGTGGCTTTGCCAGGCATCCCACTCGCTCCCCGTAACGCCGACACCCACATCATCCCAACTGGAGACCGGGTTGCTGAAAAAGTCGTCGATCTCAGCGAGATCGATGGTTCCGTACAGGACATGGCGGGCCGCATCAAGGGGCTCCATCGGGACGGCTGGCGGGTAGCTGCGTCCATAGCCCCCGGCAATGTTCTCACCCCCGATCCTCCAGTCGTAACCGGCACCCGTGACGCGATCGTCAAAGCTCTCGCCATCTGAGCCCGTCAGGTTGGTGTGGCTGAAGAAATTGTTCTCCGCCATCGACCGGGAGTGTCGCCGCGCCGATTGGTGCAACCGGTCATCCCACCGCAGCGGGTCCAGATTGTTGACGGCCCGCTGCTGATTGACCAGCTCGAACACGGCCATCTCCCGGGGTAGCCAGGCGGCTGCAGAGAGGCTGAGAGGCAGGGCCGCGTTCGCCAGCATCAACAGGCCCATGAACAGTCTATTACAAGGCAAATGGTGACTTCCCTGATCTTGGCGAATGGCAATTTCCATCTATCCCACTCCTTGATTTTTTACAGCTGTTTCCCTTTTTTTGAGAGGGCCAGGTCCATACCCACTCAAACCCAACCCCCTGCATTGTGATCGTAGTGATAGCACTGGTAAAACCCATTTGTGTGACCAGGCACACAGTAAAAATTAAACGCTATTGGAATATAAAATCCATTTTGCAGCAGTTGATGCAATCGGGTGACAATCATGGTCAAGTTCCGCCGGTCATCTGATCGCATCAGGATTGAAGAGGGAGCCGGTGTTTGTGCTCGTGAATATTTGACTGTTCACCACGCGGAGAGGTGTTAGATGCAGCCCAGGTACCTGCTGATCCTGGCCGCCTATCTATTGCCGGGTTGTCAGGACAACGGCGGGGAGGGCACCCCCGCTGAGTCGACCTTTGTAGCGCGCTTCGAACTCTCCTCCGTCTCGGCAAACAGAGACCTGGCGCCCTACCCGAATGACCTATGGCTCCGGGACCCGGGCAGCGGTGACAGCACCCTGAGTGTTCCCGTCAGCGACGGAGAACTCCCCCCGCCCATCGAGGGAAACCTGGTCTTTCTGAACACACTGAATGGATTTTCCACCACGGCTTCGATACGGATCCCGTTCAGCGGGGTTGTCGATGCCGAATCCCTGGTGGCCGCAGACCCCTCGGCCCCCTCCCCCTCCGCCAACCTCCTGGTGCTCGACGGGTCGAGCGATACCCTGCTGATCCCCGGGGTGGCCTACGACATAGAAATCGGTAGCGGCGATCACCCCGATGCAAGCCTGGTGAATATCGTTCCCTTACGGCCGCTGAGGCAAAACACCACCTATATGTTCTATCTCCTGTCGGGGATCAGGTCGACCGACGGCCTGGCAATAACCGCGGACGACCAGTTCCAGCAGCTCATCGATGCCTGGTCGATGCAACGCAGCACGGGCGACCCTAACCTGGACAGGGTCTTGTCTGACTCTGTCGCCGCGGTGCTCGACAAGGGCAGTGAACTGTTGAGTCTACATCCTGAATCGATCGTCGCGGCATGGAGCGTTTCAACCCAGTCCATCAGCGATGTCATCGAAGCGGTTGCGCGCTCTGCCCAACCACTCTCGAGCCATCTGCTCCACTCCGGTCTCACCACCAGGGATTACGATGAAACACTGTCGGGAATCGCCGATATCTACACCGGCACGGTGGAAACGGCCTACTACCAGTCCCGGTTCGACCCTTACCAAAGTGTCTGGCTGACAGCGCAGGGCACCTATCCAGACCGCATGAATCCGGATCCCGTACCGACCGAAACCCTGACGATTCCGCTGTTGGCCACCCTGCCCAACCGGGACAGTGGCCATACCCAACCGGTTGATGGTTGGCCGGTGGTCATATTCGTGGACGGATTGGGCGGCAATCGCACCCGGGCAACGCTGCTTGCCGACAGGATGGCCGCCGAGGGCTTCGCCATCCTATCCATCGATCAGCCGCTGCATGGTGTTACCGATCCGGCCAATCCGTTCTATCAGGGTCCCGGCAATCCATCATCGTTGAACAGATTCGGCGCCAATGAACGCCATTTCTATCTTGATCAATTCAATAATGCTACCGGGATCGCCGGCGCTGACGGTCTCATCGACAACGGCATCCAGTTACCCGGACAATTGATCAACAATCCGTTGAACGGCCGCGATACCCTTCGCCAAAGCTCTGCCGACCTCATCCAGCTGGTCACGACCATCCCGGCGATGGACCTGGACGGTGACGGGCTCCCCGATCTGGATGCCGCACGGATCCACTATGCGGGACTCTCCTGGGGCGCCATCCAGGGACCCCTGCTCCTGGGCATAAACGACAGCATCACCACGGCCACCCTGATCAGCCCCGGCGGCAGCTGGAGCGACCTGCTCACGGACCCTGAATCCCTTACCTTCGGCAGACCCCTGCTGGATCAGCTGGCCCGCCAAGGCGTGGTGTTCGGCACCGCCGACTTCGATCAGTGGCTGCGTGATTGGCAGACCATCCTCGACCCTGTCGACGATCTCAACTTCGCACAGACGACCACCGCCTCGCACCCGCTGCATGTCATCGAACTCCTGGGCGATATCGTAATCCCCAACGGCGCCACGGAGAGGCTATCCCTCCTGCTCGACGCGGAACCCATCTCCGCCACCCGGCTGGCGGCGCCCGGTGAGACCCTGACCGGCATCGTGCGCCTCACCGAAGGCAACCATGCCTCCACGGTGCTGCCGACCATCAACCCAGCGGTCACTGCTGAAATACACAACCAGGTCGCCATCTTTGCCGCCAGCGGCGGCACGCGGATAGAGATCGACCCGGTCTGCGACTGCGTGCAGTGAACCGGCCGCAACCTCCCGATACCCGCCATGCCCTGTGACGAGATTGAGGTCATGAGGGCCGTGGAAACCGATGAGAAGTCTCGCCTCTATGGTTTCGCGTTAACGGGTTCGCTTCATGCACGGGCCGGACAGAGCGATAAAGCGGGAACAGAGGGACCCGTATCGTCCCAGTGGCCTTGGTTACAACAGGACGAGATTGTCCCGGTGGATCAGCTCCTCCTCATCGACATATCCCAGGAGCTCCTCAATCCGGCTGCTGGGTTTTCCCATGATGCGCAGGGTCTCCTGGGTATCGTAGTTGACCAGACCCCTGGCAATCTCGGTGCCCTGGCGATCGATGCAGACCACCAGCTCGCCGCGGGCGAAATCTCCCTCCACGTGGTAGACGCCGACCGCCAGCAGGCTGCTCCCCTGCTCGCGCAGCACACGCACCGCACCATCATCCAGGGTGAGGCGGCCGCGGGCCTGGAGCTGGCCGGCGAGCCAGCGCTTTCTCGCCGCCTGGGGCTCCTGGACCGGTACCAGCAGGGTGCCCACGGTCTCTCCCCTGCTGATCTCCTCCACGACCCGGTCGCGGAGCCCGGAGGCGATCACGGTCCCGGTGCCGGAGCGCGCCGCAAGCCTGGCGGCGCGTACCTTGGTCACCATGCCGCCGAGACCGAGCCCGCCGACACTGCCACCGGCCACGGCGTCGAGTTGGGGATTGTCGACCCGGGTCTCCCGGATCAGGCTGGCAGCGGGATCGAAACGGGGATCGGCGTCGAACAGGCCCTCCTGGTCGGTCAGCAGGACCAGCAGATCGGCCTCGATCAGATTCGCCACCAGGGCCGCCAGGGTGTCGTTGTCGCCAAATCGGAGCTCGTCAGTGGTTACGGTATCGTTTTCGTTCACCACCGGCACCACGCCCAGTTCGAGCAGGGTGCGCAGGGTGCTGCGGGCATTCAGGTAGCGGGAACGATCATCGAGGTCGTCACGGGTCAGCAGAATCTGCGCCGTATGCAGTGCATAGTCCTGGAAGCAGGCCTCCCAGGCATGCACCAGCCCCATCTGTCCGATCGCCGCCGCCGCCTGCAACTCATTCAGGTTATGGGGGCGCTTGCTCCAACCCATGCGACTCATGCCCTCGGCAACGGCGCCGGAGGAGACCAGCACGATTTCGTGCCCGGCATGGCGCAACGCCGCCAGCTGTTCGACCCACACGGAGAGCACCTCATGGGAGAGCCCTTTGCCTTCCGCGGTAAGCAGCGCGCTGCCGATCTTGATGACCCAGCGTTTTGATGTCGCTATCTTTTCCCTGGAAATCATTGTTCTGACACCCTGGTATTGATCACCCCAAGTTACACGATTCACGCCTATTTCTCAGCCGCGCAGGGGATCCCAGGGTTCCTCCTCCGTCTTTTCGTCAAGCGACCTTTCGGCCTGCCAGATCGCTTCCAAGCGCCCCATCAGATCGCCGGTCAGGCCGTCCAACCCCTCTCCGGTGACCGCGGAGATCCCATACACGGCACCCTCCCATTTCAGTGCTTGCAGCAACGCCCTGCGCCTTTCATCGAACGCCTCCTGTGGCAGCAGATCCTTCTTGTTCAGCACCAGCCAGCGCTCTTTCCCCGCAAGCTCCGCCGAATAGCGCACCAACTCCTGTTCGATTTTCTTCACCTCCGCGGCCGTATCGACAGCGCTGTCCAGGGGGGCGATATCCACCAGGTGCAGCAGCAGCCGTGTGCGCGACAGGTGCTTGAGGAATTGCAGTCCCAGGCCGGCTCCCTCTGCGGCCCCCTCGATCACGCCGGGAATATCGGCCACCACAAAGCTGCGATCGCGCCCCAGGCTCACCACGCCCAGATTGGGATAGAGGGTGGTGAAGGGGTAGTCGGCGATCTTCGGTCTGGCGCTGGAGATATGGCTGATCAGGCTCGATTTACCGGCGTTCGGCATACCCAGCAGCCCCACGTCCGCCAACAGGATCAGTTCCAGAAGCAGCTCACGACGCTCGCCCGGGGTACCGTTGGTGAACTGCCTGGGGGTGCGATTGGTGCTGCTCTTGAAATGGACATTGCCGATCCCCCGCTCGCCCCCTTGCGCCACCAGCAGCCGCTGCCTATGCTCGAGCAACTCGCCCAACAGCTCTCCCGTCTCATCCTCCAGGACCCGGGTCCCCACCGGTACCCTGACCAGGAGGTCCCGCCCTTTGCGTCCGCTCCTTTCACGACCCATGCCGTTCTGTCCGCGTTCCGCCTTGTGCATCCGCCGGGTGCGGAAATCGACCAGGGTGTTCAGACCGCTGTCCGCCACCAGGTAGACACTCCCGCCGTTGCCGCCATCCCCCCCATCGGGCCCGCCCTTGGGAATATACTTCTCGCGGCGAAAACTGGCACAGCCATTCCCTCCGTCACCGGCGGCCACTTTGATCCTGGCTTCGTCTACAAATTTCATCGCGAATGGTTGATCTGGGTTGGTTGGAATATAACGCAAAGCACGCCAAGAAGCGCTATGTACGCAATGTTCATTGATGCACCATTACGCTCTGCTCTTTGCGCTGCTTGGCGTACTTTGTGTTATATAGGGCGCTAAAACGTAAAAAGCCCCGTCCCGAGACGAGGCTTTTCAGGACTGGGTTAACACCGCGCCTAGTCGGAAACGACACTCACGTATCTACGGTTACGGGGCCCTTTCACCTCGAACCGGACCTTGCCGTCGGCCTTCGCGAACAGGGTGTGGTCCTTGCCCACGCCGACGTTGACGCCGTTGTGGAATTGGGTGCCGCGCTGACGCACGATGATGTTTCCCGCCTTGACCGTCTCACCGCCGTAGACCTTGACGCCCAAGCGCTTGGATTCTGAATCGCGACCGTTACGTGTACTGCCGCCTGCCTTTTTATGTGCCATCTGTCTCTCTCCTCAGCCGCTGATGCCGGTCACTTGCAATTCGGTGTACCACTGCCGATGCCCCTGGTGTTTCATATGGTGTTTACGGCGGCGGAACTTGATGATCTTGACCTTCTTGCCCCGACCATGGGATTTCACCGTAGCGGTAACCTTGCCACCATCCACATAGGGGGTACCGACCTTGACATCATCACCGTTGGTGATCATCAACACTTTGTCCAACTCGACGGATGAACCCTCATCCGCAGTCAGCATCTCGACCTTGATGGTATCGCCTTCAGAAACGCGATACTGCTTGCCGCCGGTTTGAATTACCGCATACATTGCTTGAATCCCCGAAAATATAGCGTAAAACCCCGCCGACATCCGGGCGAGGTAAAGAGCGGGAATTCTACCCGCAAGCCCCAGGCCGGTCAACCGTCTTCAGCCCGATTCCGCTTATCCCGGGAACCGTCCCGGGCGGAGAATGATTTTTACTGCCGGGCAGCGCAGAGTTCGACCGCATAACCATCCTGAACAGTAGGACTTTCTCGTCGATGCCGGTTCACACAACAGCAAATAGGCACTCAATCTCACCTCCAGGCTGCCGCCAACATGGGTAGCGATCTATTGCAGATAAACGTTGTAAACAGGTGCTGAATCGATATAATTAACAGCCGTTCGTTTCACTCCAGAAACAACAACAAAACAATGGGTTATGTCAAGGTGCGCCATGAGTGACGGACAGAATGCCAAGCAACAGCCACTTCCCCGGGGGGTAATGCTCAACGCCTATCCCGACA